>JBLIRN010000099.1:0-6585 GCA_049472315.1 bacterium | reverse complement strand
CGGGCTGAATCAACCTCAGGTGAAAAAACGGCTGTACTGCGCAGGGTAGGGGGGTACGATACCCCTGGAGACGCCCGCTCGGTAACCATCATGGGCTCGTATGCCTATGTGGGGGATGGTGATGGCGGGCTCCAGATTATCGACGTTTCGACTCCCACATTGCCTCGCCTTGCCGGCACGTATGACACCCCGGGGTACGCCTGTGACGTGGTCGTTTCCGGGAATACGGCGGTCATAGCCGATTGCCGCGCGGGGATTCAGATCGTGGATGTGACCAACCCCTCGGCACCACAGGGTATCACGCAGCATAAAACCGGCGGCTATGCATGCGGGGTGGCCTTTCGGAATGATTATGCGTACATTGCGGACAGTGAAAAGGGACTGCAGATAATCGATGTCAAGGATACGGCGGCACCCGTCTTTGTCGGTGAATGTGAAACACCTGGTGACACCTGCGGGATCGCCTTGCACGGGGACCTTCTGTATCTTGCGGATAAGGATAAGGGCCTCCAGATCGTGGATGTAAAGAAACCTGAGGTCCCGTGGCCGATGGGACTGCTGAAGATACCGGGGCGACCACACAAGGTTGCCTTAAAGGGTGAATATGCCTACATTGCCTCATGGGACTCGGGCGTGCAGGTGGTGGACATTCATGATGTGAAGAACCCTGCAATTATCGGTGCATATGATACGCCGGGAAATAGCTGCGAGGTTGCGATCATGGGGGATCGTGCCTTTGTAGCCGATTGCGAGGCAGGGGTGCAGGTGCTCGATATAAGCAGCCCGGCATCGCCGCGATTCATTGCCGGATTCGATACCCCGGGGACCGCCAGGGGGATCGCCGCTGATGATAAATACGTCTATGTGGCGGACGGAGACAAGGGCCTACACATACTCACAATGGAGTGATAAGGGCTTGAAAAAACGGTATGCGCTCGTCTTACGGCATGTTCCTTACTCATGTTCCCTGCTATG
This sequence comes from bacterium, assembly GCA_049472315.1. GTDB lineage: Bacteria > SZUA-182 > SZUA-182 > DTGQ01 > JAFGSM01 > JBLIRM01. The sequence goes on along the minus strand of JBLIRN010000099.1, from coordinate 5,610 downwards.
GTCACTGATGCAGGAAGGTGTCCCAGGCTCTCAGAATTGCAGGCGATGGGGTTGCTGCGAATGGTACTCATGCTTACATGATGGGGCAATGTGAACATGTCTGAGGATCGGATGAGGAAGATACTCGGGGTTGTGGGGAGTCCGCGCAGGAACGGAAACACCCATATCCTGGTTTCCACGATTCTGGAAGGTGCGGCAGCGCATGGGGCCGCGACGGAGGTCCTTTTCCTCGATGACCTCGAGATCAAGGAGTGTGACGGGTGTCATGCCTGCTGGAGGGGGAAGGGGTGCAGCAAACAGGACGACATGAATACGCTCTACCCGAGGATCATCGAGGCTGATGCACTTGTTTTCGGGACGCCGGTTTACTGGTATGGGCCAACGGCATTGATGAAGGGATTTGTTGACCGGTTCGTGTACTTCAACTGTCCTGAAAATCACGCCGGGATACGGGGCAAGCGTGCAGCCATAGCCGTTCCGTATGAAGAGGAGGGTGCGGAGATGGCAGGGCCTGTGGTGGTATTCTTTGAGAAGAGCCTTGCGTATCTGGAGATGGATCTCGTAGGCAAGGTCCTGGTGCCGGGGGTAGGTGGTAAGGGCGACGTCCTGAAGAAGCCGGCGAGCCTTGCGCAGGCACGCGTTCTCGGGGAAAGACTGGTAATCGGTTAATTAATAGATCGTCAATCCATTGATGATCCCTTGTATGCGATCGAAGTCAGAATCGTTGTGCAGCAATGCCACATTGTTTTCCACCGCGGTCTGTACGATCAAACAGTCTATGGTGCTGCGTATGGTAAAACCCGCCCTCCTGCATTTAAAATATATCATGGCGGCCTCGGCAAATGATTCCCTTCCGTTGTGTAATTCATAAAATACTTGCGTATCCAGGTACCTTTTTAATAATGTATAGTCCCTTTCTGACGCAGTTCCCTGTAATAGTTCTTGATAGATATAGGTATTTATTCCATAAGGGATATTTCTGGACAGGATGTCACTGAATTTTTCAACGCCCTTGTTTCTAATTTTTTTAAAGAAATCGATAAAAATAGATGTATCAACCAAGACCATTACATTTTTCCTTGTCGCAGCTTTTTATGATCATAATCCTTGCTGAATTCAATCTCTCCTTGCAAATCACGGAGATCCAATCGGCTGTGGTTTTCCACGAATTCCTTCAAGGCCAAGGTAATCAGATCCTTCTTGGTTTTTACATGTGCGTATTTGAATGCCGTTTGAACAAGTTTTTCATCCAGGACGATATTTGTGCGCATAGTTATACACCTCCCAATGTGTATAGCCTAAACAATATTTTTTGATATGTCAAGGTAATGCCATTAAGAGGGGCCATTCCGGCAATACCCCTGTGCGTGAACTGGTGGGGCCCATTCGCCAAAGAATCATTATGTTCAATCTGATATTGTGTCCTATGGGGGTTGACAGGGATGTAAGATTATATTAGTATATATTAATTCATTAATTATCCAATCTTATACCCCTTTCAATTATAGAATAAAAAATATTGACCGCCATGTGAGAGGGGGCGGGAATATGTAGGAAGGGCATGTGACAGCGTATTCGGGCATTGATTGTATTTTTTCCGGGTGCATGGATCGAAGTGTTCCTAAAACAAACAGGAGGATGTCATGAGGTCTTTAAGACGATGGATGATTGTGGCAGTGGTTATAATGCTCATAGCTTTCTCAATGGATGTCGTGTGGGCGGCAAGTGCGAAGCTTGCTGAAAATATGAGCGCTCAAGAGGTCTCCGAGATGCTTGCGAAGGACCCCAAAATAAAGGTGATCGATGTCAGGACCCCGACCGAATTCCAGTTTCAGGGTTACATCAAGGGGGCCTATAACATACCCTACTGGTTCATGACCGAGAAATTCATGTTGAAGGGTCAGGAGTTTGAGTATGCCCCGGGTGAGATGATGAAGGCGCCCATGAACAGATACCAGTTCGTGAAAAATCAGGACTTCATGAAATATGTCAAAGAATTGGCAAAGCCCGATGAAACCATCATCGTTTATTGCGGCACCTCAAGCAGGAGCGCAAAGGCAGCGGATGAGATGGTCAAGGCCGGGTATAAGGACGTGATCAATATTCTAGGCGGACTGGAAGAGGAGAATGGTTGGAAGGCGGAAAGACTTCCCGTGGATTATATGATGAAGGTTCAGGATCTTGATCCCCAGTATATCTATTCCCCGGACAGGCCGTAACAACGATTATGATGAATCAGGGGGGCTGTCCGGGATGTTGCACCCCTGCGGTCCCCCTGATGAATTTTTTTGACACATAGTCATCCGTGACATGTTCCGGTCAGGGTAACCATCCGAATCATTGACGATGACGCTCGATCAGGTAAATTCGATGACACGAAACAATAGGCTCAACACGATCAGGCTCGTCCTTGTTATTTCCATTGTGTGTTCACTCATTCTCGTATCGTCTCCACGCGTCCGGGCGCGGTCCGATCAAACGGTCACGCCTGAGTATCAGTTCAATCTTTTCATGGCCCGCGGAAAGCTCTCGGTTTCCGACAGCTACTATGAAACGGCAATCAAAAATTTCCGCATGGCCCTTGACATCAGCAGGGATTCCGCTCAAGCCAGGGATTGGCTTGAAAAGGCAATCACCCTTAAAAAACTCGGTATTATCAACGAGGCGGCGGAGTCCGGGTGATAAGGCACATGAGCCCTCCACCCGGGGCGGTGGAGAAGATCGATAAGGGGATACGATTGTGGAATTGACACGACGAAGATTTCTTCAAATCATGGGCGCAGGGGCGGGCACCCTCGGCCTTATCCCCTTGCCTGCACAAGCCCTTCAGGAAGGGGCATCTTCCTCGCAGGATGCATCCGGAACTGCAACGCTGTACACCACCTGTGGCATGTGTGCCAGCCATTGCGCGATGATCGCATCGGTGAAGGACGGAAGGCTGATCAAACTGGAGGGGAATCCGGATGATCAACATGGACGTGGCCGTTTATGCGGCAAGGGGAATGCCGGAATCAGCCTCCTGTATGATCCCGACCGGTTGAAATATCCCCTCAAACGCACAAACCCCGAAAAGGGTGTTGGGGTGGACCCGAAATGGAAGCGTATCTCCTGGGATGAGGCACTGGATACCATTGCGACCGAGCTCACCACAGCCAGGGATCAGTTCGGTGCACGGAGCATCGCATGGCTCGGATATCATGTGGGCAAGGACCTGCTGCGCGCCCTGGGGAGTCCCAATGATCTGTGTCATCACACCAAGTGCAACAGCGCCAGGGTTATCGGCAATATGGGGGTGTTCGGGCAGCGCTATCTGGCCCCTGATTTGAGTGAAACCAGGTATATCCTCGGATTTGGCTGGGATATGCCCGGTAAGGCGAAAAACGTATTTGCCGGCCCGTTTGCCGAGGGGATTGCAAATGGCGCCAAGGCGGTGATCTTCGATCCCAGGCAATCCGCCACCGCTGCCATGGCTGCGGAATGGATCCCCATCCGTCCCGGCACGGACATTGCCGTGGCCCTTGCCATGATCCACTATATCATCCGCAACGAGCTCTATGACAAGGCCTTTGTTGAAGAAAACGTGTACGGATTCGACCGCCTGGCGGAGTCGGTGAGGGATAAAACCCCAAAGTGGGCTGCCCTCGTAAGCGACGTCCCTGCGCAAACCATCGAAAGGATCGCCCGGGAATTCGCCACCACCAAGCCCGCATGCCTTCCCCACTACAAGCGGGGCGTTCATGTCATGAGACGGGAAGGCCTTTCCCTGGTCCACGCCGAGAATATCCTCTGCGCCATCACCGGAAACATCGAGGTTGTGGGAGGCATGTTTTTCCCCCGTACCCCCAGGGTGGTCAGGAACCGGCCCAAAAAGGAACCCCCGGAGCTGGACACCTATCTCAGGATCGACGGGGCTCAGAATTTCCCTGTGCTGAATCCCCATCCCCTTTCAGGAGACGGACTGATTCACACCATCGCCGAGGGCATCCTGAACGAGGACCCTTATGCCCTGAAGGCGCTGATCGTTTACAAACAGAGCCTGTTCGCCTTTTCAAACCCGAATCGCGTGGCCAAGGCATTCGCAAAGGTCCCGTTTGTGGTGAATATCAATATATATCCGGATGAGATGGCATGCCTTGCCGACATAGTTCTGCCGGATAGGACCTATCTGGAGCGGAAGGAGCTCAACGCGAGGAACCTCTATGCAAAGTCACCTCAGATCTCCGTGTTTCAGCCGGTGGTGGAGCCCCTGTACGAGGCCAGGGAACTGGATGAAATCAAGGCGGGGATCGCAGAGCGCATGGGTATCGCCGAGTATATGCCGGAGCACGGTGAGGCCGCGTTGAACGAGCAGTTGAAATACCTGGAGATGACCTACCAGGAGTTGAAGGGCATGGGGCTTCTGACCTTCAGAAAGCGGTTTCGGCCCCAGGACCTCACCAAGCTGCCCACCGTATCGGGCAAGATAGAGGTCTATTCCCAGCTTTTCGATCAGCATGGATACGACCCGCTGCCCGTTTTCAGGGAGGCGTGGGTGCTGACACCCACAAAGGACTATCCCTTCTATTTTACCACCACCCGGTCGCCCCTTAATTTTCATTGCACCACAGAGAATATCCCCTGGATCCATGAGATGGTCCCTGAGAATATGGCGTGGATCAACGCAGCCAAGGCACGGGAGCTGGGGATCAAGCAGGGTCACAGGGTGCGGGTGGAATCCATGTACGGGCAGATCGTTCTCAGGGCCTTTCTCACCGAGGGGATCCGTCCGGACACGGTATGCGTGCCCCATGGGTATGGCCACTGGTCCAAATTCCTGACCAGGGCCGCCTACCAGGGCGCCAATGATGGTGATCTCATGAATGACATCCCATTGCAGGAAATGATAAAAATTAACGACCCCTCGGCCAATGCCGCTGACTCGGACATACTGGTCAGGATTTCCAAGGTCTGATGCCGATGTCCCTGTCAGTGCAAACAGGAAAAAAGGAAACGGGCGAATGGTTGAAAGAGGAGACTGCCCGGTGTGCCGCATATCGCCTTCTTCATACCATCTATAGTTATCCGGGACCTGAGACGGTGCATTTTTTAAAGGCATTTACCCTTTCACCCGAGTCCCATGATTTGATGGGCCTTGCGGGCAGGGATGCCCAAAAGGCCTTCGAGTCCATTGCGGATATGGTGCATCGGGGCATTGCCGATTCGCTGCTGGACCTTGAGGTGGAATATACCCGGCTTTTTATAAATTCCTTTAACGGTTCGCCTGCAAAGCCCTATGAATCAGTCCACGTAAACAACGGTCATCTGGTGATCGGCGAGACCACGGTAAGGGTCAGGGAGTTCTACCGGCAGTTCGACGTCGATCTGGGGGAGCATCATCCGGAGCCTGCCGATCACATCGCCATTGAAACGGAATTCATGGCATACCTTATCGAGAAGGAGTTGGCGGCATACACTGACGGGGAGCTCAAAAAGGCGGAGCGGTTTCGGGATGCCCAGATACGCTTTCTCCAGCAGCACCTCTTGTGTTGGGCATGGGATTTTTCGGATAGGGTATATGTTTGCACCCGGCATCCCTTGTACCGGGAGGCGGGCCTGTTCTCCAAGATCTTC
>JBLIRN010000098.1:0-6682 GCA_049472315.1 bacterium | reverse complement strand
CGCGGATTCCCCTGCATAGCGCACCATATCGGTGGGGACGAATCGAATCTCGCATGCCCCATCCGGATGGAGGGTCACCAGGCAACATCCCTTGGGGCCCCTCTCCCCCGGATTGAGCGCCTGGGAATTCCCCGGGTACACAATCGCCGGGTGACTCTCCCTCAGGATCTGGTGCTGGTGGAGGTGTCCCAGTGCCCAGTAGTCCATCCCCCGCGAGGAGAGATCCTGGAGCGAGGCAGGGGCATAGGGAAGATGACCGGTGTTCTTCCCGACGTTTGCATGGAGGAGCCCGATGGCGGGGACATCCGGTTCGGTCCGTTCGAACCTGAGGCTCAGGTTCTCATATACATCCCTGGTCGCAAAGCTTATGCCGTGAATCATCGCCACCGTCTTTCCGTCCCTTTTCAGGGCATGGCTCTCCACCCCTCTTCCCCCGAAGATGGTAACCCCTTCCGGCCAGGTGAGGGTTGCAGACCAGCCGTCCAGGGGATCATGGTTGCCGTATACGATGAAGCTCCGGATCCCGGCATCGGAGAGGCGCTTGAGGCCGTCGCGAAACTTTATCTGTGCCTGGAGGCTCCTCTCCGCGCTGTCGAAGATGTCCCCTGCGATGAGGACGCAATCAACCGACTCGCTGATGGCGCATTCCACGATCCCGGCAAACGAGCGAAAGGTGGATTGATGGAGAAGGTCCCTCAGGTCCGGATGGACCTCGCCGATCCCCCTGAAGGGGGTATCGATGTGCAGATCGCTGCAATGGATGAATCGTACCGGCCGCATGGTTTTCCGGCATGTCCTTTCCGATGGTGATAGCGTCCAGGCGGATTACAACGATATTGTAGCACACAAAGGGACCGGTTCTCCAAGGGTCTTGGGGTCAGGTCTTGAATTATCAGTTTTGTCTTGAAAATAGATTTTCATTATTCATGGCGCCCTGAAAGGGCATGAGGGTTTGTTCCGAAAATAGAATCATATTTTCATGCCTCGTGGTGCCACAAGGTGGCATGAGGGTTTATTCAAAAAAACTGTCAATTCAAGACCTGACCCCATTTGTGTGCGTCAGGAGAAGTTTCGAGGAATGCGGTAATGTTATGAGGTGGCGACCCTTCGTACCCCTTCGAGATTGGATATCCGGCTGATGAGGACATATTCCATAATCTTCCGCAGGCGTATATTGACCATATAGAGGATTTCCTTTTGGGAGACATCCTTGCGAAAGTCTATCTTCAGGATACTTGCCCCGTAATCCTCCAGTATCCCCTTGATCTTTTTCAATCCCTCCTCGTTATCCTCCATCTCTACATCGAGCTGGTAGTACCAGTCCTTCCTGATCAGGTGCTCCACGGGCCGCTTTAGAAGGACCAGGGTGATGAGCGAGATCAGGGTGGCGATGATCGCCGGGGTGTAATACCCGCATCCTACAGCAAGGCCTATTCCGGCGGAGACCCACAGGCATGCCGCCGTGGTCAGCCCCCAGATACTTCCCCTGCTCTGCATGATGGTACCCGCGCCGATGAATCCGATACCCGCCACCACCATAGAGGCCACCCGGCCGGGATCAACACCGCTCGCATAGTTGGCGGTCTGGAAGTGGATGAATATCTCGTAGATGTAAAGCGACACCATCATGATGAGTGCAGAGCCCAGTGATACCAGAATGTGCGTCCTGAACCCGGCAGGCCTGCCGTGTCTTTCCCGCTCGATCCCGATTATACCCCCGAGGACAGCGGCAATCCCCAGACGAAGGGTCATCTCGGCAATTGTCATAGTGCCTCCTTGTGCCGGATTACCGGATTGACGACGATTGATGATAAATCATGAACATTGCGCACTGATACGGGGAACCGAATCCCCTATCTTCTCTATCGGAATTCCGGGTGAAACCTTCCAGGGGGAGCCTGTCGGCCACCAGCGGAACAAACGACAGGGGAATTGCTCGATTCATTCCTTTTACAACCGAACACCGTTCAGGGCATAATATAATTATCACGCATGCCCCGTGGATAAATCAATGATCGGTATCAGTTCCATGATCATTCCGCGGGATTCAATGGTTGAGGTGAATGGCCTAATTTTTCCGTGTGTGTCACGAACAAGGGGCCGGAAGGCATCGAGGGTATACACCCATCAATCGGTCATGAATGAAGGAGGAAACCATGGCGGAGCGTATCGACAGCAAGGCAGGAAAGGAAAGCCGCGCACTTTTTTCCGATCTCGTCTCTCCGGCCAGGATGGTGTTCTTCACCCAGAAACACCCTGCCCTGCATGCCGTGAACAGCGGCAGCTCCTGACGGTTCATGAAGATCCCCTGATTCGCGTGTACCCATTTTATTGATAATTGACTTATGTCAATGCCATTTTATGAAACAACAGTTATAGTAATAATAGAATCCACAATAAGGGGCCTCTGGGAAATCGGCCGGCCCCTGGAGAAAATACAAACAACCCCTTAGTATACGGAGGATACGGCATGAGATGCCCGGGACAGGATACCCGATACTGGAAGCCGGAGGACATCTTTGAGGCGCCCTGCCCCCAATGCGGGAAAACGGTGGAATTCTTCAAGGACGAGCCCTCACGCCGGTGCAAGCACTGCGGCCATCGCTTTGTGAACCCGAGAATGGATTTCGGATGCGCTGCATACTGCAAGTTTGCCGAGCAATGCCTGGGGGAGCTTCCAGACGAGCTTCTGGCCCAAAGGGACGAGCTTTTCAAGAACCGGGTAGCCATTGCCATGAAACGGTATTTCAACAAGGACTTCAGACGCATCGGCCATGCGGCGAATGTGGCGCGCTATGCAGAGCAGATCCTCCACACGGAAAAGGGGGACCCCGCCGTTGTCCTCACCGCAGCCTACCTCCACGACATCGGGATCATAGAGGCGGAGCACAGGTTCGGCAAGGAGGAATCCGGCCGTCACCAGGAACTGGGGGCAGGGATCGCCCGGGAGATCCTCCAAGGGCTCAATGCAGTCCCGGAACTCATCGAAGAGGTATGCGCTATCATTGCTCACCACCACACCCCCGGGGCCGACGAAACGCTCAATTTCAAAATCCTCTCCGATGCGGATGCCCTGGTCAACCTGGAGGAGGCGCACCAGGAGAATCCCCTTGACCAGAGCAAGATCGAGGAATTGATCTCCACCCGCTTTCTCACGGGAGGCGGAAGGGATTTGGCAAGGGAGGTGCTTTTACCGGCTGCCCCTCCGTGACCTATTGGTCAACAATGGGAAATAAATATAGATCGATACAACCAACCCGCCGCACGCAGCGGTGTCACAAAAAAATATTCATGGGAGGCCCATGGGAGCGGGGGTATCCCAATAGAGATTAAAGGGAGAACATATATGAAAATCACACGAAAGATCATCGAGATCGACGAGGACCTGTGCAACGGGTGCGGCCTGTGCGCGGAGGCCTGCTCGGAGGGGGCGATCCGTATCATCGACGGGAAGGCGCGGCTGGTGGCGGAGAAATACTGCGACGGGCTCGGGGCGTGCATCGGCGAATGCCCCCAGGGCGCCGTGCGCATCGTCGAGCGGGAGGCGGACGCATTCGATGCCGCTGCCGTTGAGGAGTACCTGAAGGGCTCTGAGTCCACCTCTGAAACCAAAGAGGCCACCATGGCGTGCGGCTGTCCATCCACCCATATCCAGGAATTCGAATCCGCATCGGCCCGCGCAGGGGAGGATAAGGCAGGCGCCCGATCGAAGGCACCCTCCTGCCTTACCCACTGGCCCGTACAGATCAGGCTGGTGCCCGCCACCGCCTCCTTCCTGCAGGGGGCGCGTCTTCTGATTGCAGCAGACTGTGCGACAGTGGCATGCCCGAACCTCCACGATGAGTTCCTGAAAGACAGAGTGGTCATGATCGGGTGCCCGAAATTCGACGACCCGGGGCCCTACGTACAAAAATTCGCCGACATATTCACCACCAACACGATACGGGACGTCACCGTGCTGGTGATGGAGGTGCCCTGCTGCCAGGGACTCCCCCGCATCGTGCAAAAGGGTATGGAGGCGGCCGGCCGGGCCATTCCTATGGAGAAGGTGGTCATCAATGCACGGGGCGACAGGCTTACAACTCAGCGAATGGCAATGCAGTCACCTGCGATCCGAGAGGAATCCTGATATCGCCCGGATGAACCACATAACCTGGCGTAGCCTTCTCGCCAAAGTCTTCCTGGAATGTTTTGATCGCGGCACTCATGCCAGGGCGAGGGGTCGCCGAAAGCTTCACCTCGATGGGAATGAGCCTCGCATCCGCTTGAACCACGATGTCCACTTCCGTACCCGTGGACGTTCTCCAAAAGTAAACCTCCGGACCCATGCCCCTGTGGGTGAGCGTCTTGACGATCTCTGCAAGCACCGCCGTTTCCATGATAGCCCCTCCCATAGGGCCTGAGGCCGCGTGATCAGGGTCTTTTAGGCCGGTGAGATAGCAGAGCGTCCCCGTATCCATGAAATATACCTTTGGTGTCTTGACGAGTCTTTTGCCGATATTGGCAAAGTAAGGCCGGAGCACGATCACCTGATAGGTGGCTTCAAGCGCCGACAGCCATGCCTTAGCCGTATTCACGGCGATACCGAGATCCTTTGAAAGATCGGTGAGATTGAGAAGCTGAGCGCTCCTTGCCGCCAATGCCCTCAGGAAGATCTGGAACTGGGAGAGGTCCCCGATCTGACGGATGGTCCTTACATCTCGTTCGAGATATGTCTGAACATACCCCGCATGCCACATATGTATATCGCGGTCGGGATCAGCCACAAGTTCGGGATAGCCTCCACGGAGGAGGTTGTGCCAGATTGCCTGATGATATGAATCCTTCTTTGCAACACTATTTGTTCTGCCCGGTTCCCAGGGCAAAGGGGCATCCGGCCGACCTTCGGCCTCTCTGAGCGAAAGCGGCAAAAGCCGCAGTATGGCAGCTCTGCCTGCCATGGATTCGGTAATCCTCGCCATGAGCAGCAGGTTCTGGGAACCCGTCAAGAAATATTGCCCGGGGCGGTCCCGGTCGGCATCTATTTTTTCCTTTATATACGGGATTATATCAGGGGCATATTGAATCTCGTCAAAGATGACGGGCGGCGGATACATCTTCAGAAAGCTTCTTGGGTCTTCCATCGCGGACGCCCTTACATCAGGAAGCTCCAGGGATAGGTATCGACAATTCTCACTGAAAAGATGCCTTAACAGCGTGGTCTTGCCGGATTGACGGGGCCCGGTCAAAATCACCGCAGGGAACTCGGTCGCAGCCTTTGTCAAAACCGGTTCCAACGATCTCTTAATATATGTATGAACCATTGCACACCTCCATATCTGTAATTATGCATTTTAAATGCAAAATTGCAAGTTCATGCCCTCATCCCCTCCTGCATCCCGAGATTACAACCAATCCATCACAACAGCATATTCCAATTCTCACAGGCCAATCGGAGGGCAATGCGCCTGCCTCCAGACGAATGGTAGAAAAACGTCTCGTCAGGAGCTGAAAAAACTCATTTTTGTCCATTGAATGGCTTTCTATTAGTCAAAATCTTTAAATTTTTCACAGTGGGACAAAATATAAGTCGACTGTTTTCTCCCATGCCAAGGCACATCATTCGCGAATCGAAAGTCCATGATTGCTTCACCCTCAAATTCTTGATAACAATCCTCAGAAATCTGATATTCCCCGCAGTGAATCCATTCCGCCATGACTCAAAATCGTCGTCCAGAGTGCACCTCGATGGGAACCCGGATCCGAATCCATGGAATTTTTTGGCACAGGCCTTGCTCTTAGTATCTTCAGAAAGTGTCCTCGAGGAATTTACCATATATCACGGTCACGTCATCGCTGTAACGGCAGTTCTGCACGCGGGTGACGTTTCACTATCGTTGTTATTTCACCACCAGGCAGGCAATCCTTGAACGGGGATTTCTATGCCGTCCCCACGCAAGACACGTGGGGGGATCTTCACCGAAATGGTACACCAAAGCAGGAAGGTTTTGGAAAAGAAAGGAGGAGGCACAGGTATTTCTCTCAAGATGGTTATAAAAAATGCGGAGGAATGAATATATGATCCATTCAAAATCCCTCACAACAAGGAGGCATACAATGAAAAGGCGTATCGGACTTGTGGTACTCATGATTTTATGTGTATCCCTTACGGTGGCTTCACGCCCCGTGGCTTGTGAAACCGTACGGGCATTTGAGCTGAAGGCGACATATAACTATATCAGAAGCTATCCGAACGGCGGCGGGATATTCGTCGTTTATATCGAACCTGCCAGTGATTTTACCGGCACGGTGTTTCTCAACCTGGTAGCGCCTGCCCGCTTAAATGCCAAGTTAAAGAGCCAGGTGCTGAACCGGGGCGCGCTGGTTACAGAGATCACCGTCGAGCCAAGCAGCACTATCCGTCCGGGCACAAAGTACATCAAGCTCGCCGCGGTCCATGTAGATGGATTGTATGTGCAATCGGTTCAGAGGATGCAGTTACAGGTTGAGATCTTCGAATGGGAGGCATGTGACAATCCCAACCTGGATGAAAAACGGGATCTATTCATACAATGGCTGGAACAGAAACATCCGGAATTCGGACTATTCCTTAATCAGGAATACCGGTACTACATCACCTATCCGGAAATCCTCATCGTCGAACACGGAACCTATCTCAATGCCGAATGGGAGATACGGGTAT
>JBLIRN010000097.1:0-6804 GCA_049472315.1 bacterium | reverse complement strand
AGTTGTATTCACCGGGGAGATCGGGGCTGTCGTCACTGACAAGGTCCTGTCTCCTTTTCAGCGCCGCCCTGTTCCCGTCACCATATTCCAATGGATCCACCCGGTTGTCATGGCCGGCGTTCTGCTTCTCCAGGATGTTTCCGTCCGCATCGTAGTTTTCCCACACATCCGGTTTCCCGTTTCCCGTCGTATCCTGCGCTATGCCGGAGATTGCCCCGTTTCGATAGTCGATCCACATGTCCACTCTCCCATCCGCATCCCTGTCCATCCGGCATTTCCTGACCATGCCTGCCTCGTAGTCACACCAGCAGTCCTTTGTCCCGTCCGCATTCTCGTCAGTGACGACGTGCCGTATCGTCCCCGCATCATCGTAGAAGAACTCCACATCGTGGACCCCGTCCCCGTTTTCATCCCTGGTTTCCCGGATCAATATCCCTCCCTGAAAAAAGGAGGTACGGTCAAACCTTCCATCCGCGTCGGTATCCTTGTCCGCTTTCACCATTGTGCCATTGCGGTATTCGTGGATTTCATCGATCCTTCCGTCGTAATCCGCGTCCAGTTTTTGTTCCTTCACCAGGCCGTTTTGATCAAAGAAGAGCCATGTATCCACTTCCCGGTCCCCGTTTTCATCCCTTTCCTGCCGGGTATGATTCCCGTCGATGTAATAGTCCCAGACATCCATTACCCCGTTTCGATCCTTGTCCTTACGGGTCTCGGCGAGGATTCCTTCGGCAAACACCATGACGAGATCCATATTCCCGTCAAGGTCCGTGTCACGTTCCTCCTGTTGCACCCTTTCCGCGTCATCGAGGAGTATCCTGACATCCGGTTGCCCGTCATGATTCTCGTCGAGCTGGGTCTTGAAAACCTTGTCCTCCGCATTCAGATAGACCCACTGATCGACGTTTCCATCCCGGTTTCTGTCCTTTTCCTGGCGGCAATGCCTGTTCCCATCGAAGAAATCCCAGGTGTCCGGAATCCCGTCCGCATTGGTATCCCGGGTAATGAGTACCGGATCATCTCCCTGGAAGTGCTGCCATGTATCCACGTTGCCGTCGAAATCTGCATCCATCTCCACCCTTTCCAGACGGCCCCCCGGGGAATAGTGCCCCCATAGGTCCGGCTGACCATCCCCGTTTGTGTCCTCCGTGTATTGATGTTCGGGATCGACCCTGCTTGAGGGTGCGGGGAAAAGAGGGGATTCGGCGAGCACAAGAGTCAACAGGACGACAATGATCCGGCAAACGGTGTTCCTTGGTCGTATATCCATATGCACCTGCCTCCTGCAAGCATATGTCAGTATACCCTTTTGCAGGAGACAAGGAAAGTAATGGTTATGCTTTTTCAGGAAATCTCCGGGATCGGGGAGATGAGGATCCTGCTGGTCCCCATGGTTGGATCGCGTATGAGGTGCGCGATAAGGACGGTGCCTTTGTTTTTCAACACCCTGGTCACCTCGAGGAGGGCCTTCCGTTTATCGGGAAGATTGGGAAAGACCGCAAAGCAGATGATAAGGTCGCAGAAATCATCCGGCAGGGGGATGTGCTCGATGTCAGCCTGAATGTAAAGGAAGGGCACTGTGGTTTCCCCCTTTTTCACCTTCTTCAGTGCATTATAGGAGCGATCCATGGCGAATATTCTGCCGTCCCTTCCCACCTTCCGTTCGAGCAGGGGAGGGAGGGCCTCCGTTTTGGTGCCGATGTTCAGGACACATGAGCCCCTTTTGATGGTGAATCTGGAAACCAGATCGCAGGTCCTCTCCATGACCTGTTCCGGGTACCACGCCGCTTCCAGTATCTCAGCGTGTTTTCCGTTTATGATATCCGCTTTGCTCAATGTTTATGCTCTCTTCAAAGGGATCAGGGGACGGCTCATCCCGTTTTTTCTCGAATATGGGTCAATCCCGCCATCAAAAGACAGCACGAAATTCGGATATACCACCTATCATGATATTCGTCTAAAAAGGCGTAAACCTTCATGTTTCCGGGAGTTATGCCAGGGGAATTTGTCTCCCGGCACCCATGCCCTTATAATAACCATAAGGTTTTTTTGATATTGTCTCGGATTGCCGGTTTTTGAGCGATCCGTTCGGAATGAGGGTCATCATTATGGGGTCAGGTCTTGAATTATCAGTTTTTGTTACGAAAATAGATTTTCATCCTTCGTGGTGCCCTGAAAGGGCATGAGAGTTTGTCTCGGATCGCCGGTTTTCGAGTGATCCGTTCGGAATGAGGAATGGTTATGAAAAGGCTGGCTATTATACTCGGCATCATCCTCACGGTTTCCGCAGTGATCGTATATTACTGGAAGGGAAGCCGGGCTGAGAAGGGAGAAGGGGAGCAGCGGCTCACCCGGGTGGAGGTGATGCGCGGCACCATAGCCAAGGAGGTTTACTCGACCGGGCGGGTGGTGCCGAATCTGGATGTGGAGATCAAGTGCAAGGCAAGTGGGGAGGTGGTGAGTCTTCCCTATGATGTGAGCGATGAGGTACGGAAAGGAGACCTCCTGGTCGAGCTTGATCCCACGGATGAGCAACGCCAGGTCGATCAGGCGGGAATAAGCCTTTCCGCATCCGAGGCGAGGCTCAGGCAGGCGCAGTTGGAGGTGCAGCGGGCGGAAGATGCCCTTGCACTTGAAGAACGCCGGTCCGCTGAGGCCTTGAAATCCGCCCGTGCCAATGCGGAGTTTGCCTCCGTGAGGCTGGAGCGCCAGAAGCAGCTTTTGGACAAGAGGCTCATCAGCCAGGAGGAATTCGACAGCGCCGAGACTGCCGCGATCCAGGCGGCCGCAGATCTCGAAAAGGCGAGGATACAGATGGAGGAGCTGAAGGTGCAGGGATTCGATCTCCAGCGTAAGCAACAGGACGTAAGACTTGCCAAGGCCCAGGTGGAATCGGACAGGATATCCCTCTCCATGGCCCGGCAGCGCCTGGAGGACACCAAGGTATTCGCCCCCATCGACGGCGTGGTCTCCTCCCGCAACGTCCAGATCGGTCAGATCATCTCCTCGGGCATCACCAACGTGAGCGGAGGCACCACGGTCATGACCCTGTCCGACCTGTCCCACATCTTCGTCCTTGCCTCGGTCGACGAGAGCGATATCGGCAGTGTGGCGGTGGGGCAACGCGCCGTGATCACTGTGGATGCCTTTCCCGAAAAGGAATTTCAGGGGAAGGTCGTGCGTATCGCCACCAAGGGTGAAAACGTCTCCAATGTGGTAACCTTCGAGGTCAAATTGGAGGTGATGGATGAGGAGCGGCACGCCCTCAAGCCCGAGATGACCGCCAATGTGGAGGTTATTATCGCGCGGCAGGAAAATGCCCTGCTCATACCCTTTGAGGCGGTCTTTCGTAAGAACGGATCATACATGGTCGAGACGGCGGATGGGGGGAGCGGTGCGAAGGAGCGTCCCGTGGAGATCGGCATAAACAATGGGGTGATGGTCCAGGTGACCGGGGGGCTGGAGCAAGGGGATGCGGTGATGGTGAAGGGGGAGGAACAAGCGGGCGCGTGGCAGGCATCCGGCGGAGGCAGGTCATGGAGGCATCTCAGAAGACGGTAATCGAGGCCAGGTCCCTGGCGAAGTCGTACGCGATGGGCGAAAACACCATTCGCGCGCTGGATGGCGTCTCCTTCAAGGTCTCCAGGGGGGATATGCTTGCCATAACCGGTGCATCGGGCAGCGGAAAGTCCACCCTCATGCATATCCTGGGGTGCCTTGATCGTCCCGATGAAGGGGAGTACCTGCTCATGGGTGAGAATGTGGCGCGATTGCCCAAGAACCGCCTCGCTGAGATCCGCAATCGAAAGATCGGCTTCGTGTTTCAGACCTTCAACCTGCTGCCCCGGATGAGCGCCCTGGAGAATGTGGAACTGCCCCTCCTCTATGCGGGGAGGAGCGAGGAGAAGGGCCGGGCCAAGAAGGCACTGGAGCTGGTCGGCCTTGCCGACCGGATGCACCACGAGCCGACCCAGCTCTCCGGGGGGCAGCGACAGCGGGTCGCCGTGGCGCGGGCCATCGTGACGAACCCTGATCTCCTCCTCGCGGATGAGCCTACCGGCAATCTGGACAGCACATCGAGCGAGGAATTGATGCAGATTTTCAGTGACATCAATGCCCAGGGTCGCACCGTGGTCATTGTAACCCACGAGCAGGATATCTCCAGACACTGCAAGAGGCGGATCCGTCTGAGGGACGGCCGTATCGTGGACACGGATTGACCGGGAAAGGAGTCAGGAAATGCTGATCTGGGTGATCGTCAAGTTGGCGCTGAAGAGCCTCTGGGCCAATAAACTC
This sequence comes from bacterium, assembly GCA_049472315.1. GTDB lineage: Bacteria > SZUA-182 > SZUA-182 > DTGQ01 > JAFGSM01 > JBLIRM01. Next base: position 2,508 of record JBLIRN010000097.1, on the reverse strand, counting down.
AGGTCATTCCTGGCCATGCTGGGGATCATCATCGGGGTGGGGGCGGTGATCTCCATGCTCGCCCTTGGGGCGGGCGCCCGTAATCAGGTCATGGAGCGGATCGCCGCCATGGGAACCGATATCCTGATCGTGCGGCCGGGCCAGCGGGGTTCCCACCGGGGTGTGGTTTCGGGCACGCAGCAGAACCTGACCATAGAGGATGCCCGTTCGATCCTGGAGAACGTCCCCTTCGTGCGTCAGGTTGCCCCGGTGGTGAGGGGGGGCGCACAGATCAAGTACTTCAACAGGAACACCCCCGGGAGCATTATCGGAACCTCGCCTACCTATCTGGATATCCGCAACTTTACCGTTGAGAAGGGGAGGGGATTCACCGAACGGGAGACGGAGGGCATGGCACGGGTGGCCGTTCTCGGCACGGTGACCGCACGGAACCTGTTTGGGGTGAGTGACCCGGTGGGGGAGACCATCAAGATAAAGGGGATCAACTTCCGGGTGATAGGGGTATTGGAATCCAAGGGTGATCAGGGATGGTTCAATCCCGACGATCAGGTTCTGGTTCCCTATTCCACGGCCATGCAACGCCTGTTCGGCCTTGATCACCTTCATGAAATAGACATACAGGCAACGGCGAGGGATGCCCTCGAAGAGGTGCAGGAAGGAACGACCACGCTCCTCAGGCTACGCCATGACATTCCTCCCGAGGACCCTGATGATTTCCGCATCCACAATCAGGCCGAGATGCTCCGCACTGCCACCGATTTTACCAGGACCTTCACCATTCTCCTCGGCAGCATCGCCAGCATCTCCCTGCTGGTCGGCGGGATCGGCATCATGAACATCATGCTGGTCACCGTTACCGAAAGGACCCGGGAGATCGGCATTCGCAAGGCCATCGGCGCAAAGGACAGGGACATCGTCAAGCAGTTCCTCATCGAGGCGGTGCTCATCACCCTCTTCGGCGGTGTCTTCGGCGTGTTTCTGGGGGTGGGAGGTGCGTTCGTGGTGGAGCGGCTGCTGGATTTTCCCACGCTGCTCCAGGTGCAGGGTATACTGCTCGCCCTGCTCTTCTCGGCTGCAGTGGGGATATTTTTTGGATTCTACCCGGCACGCCGCGCTGCACTTCTCGATCCCATCCAGGCATTGCGGTATGAATGAGCCCAGTAATCTCCCTGTAACCCATTCCGTATCGAGAAGAGTGCCTTTAGACGTCCCCCCGGCCTTGTATGAAGGATACACTACCAGCCGAGTCCGGGGATCCCTCCATAGCTGATACCTACGCCGCTGACGAACCCGCCGCTCACTGCGCCGCCTCCTCCGAGACCAAAGGCCGCACTGGGACCGATGCCGCCGCCAAACACGGGGCCGCCGCCCATGAGGAAGCCGCCGCCACCCATCAAGCCAAAGCCGCCACCCATCAAGCCAAAGCCGCCGCCCATCAAGCCTAAGCCACCGGCGAACGGCATGAAGAGCCCTCCAGTCGCTGACAGGTCGCTTGTGCCTTCGAATGCACCACCTGTGGAAACCATGGCACCCAGACCGAACAGGCCCAGGAGGCCGGCGCCGGCAGCAGCGGACTCGGGAAGCTCGTTCACCATGGCATAGCCGGTGGCGATGCCGGGGCCCGTTACCGTCCCTGTCTCCACATTGCTGACATCTGCGCCGAAGTACCACCCGGTGGGATTCGCCTCGTTGTAGTAAGCGAAATTCGGAACGAATGCCATCCCTTCCTTGGTGTACGCATAGTCCCACCCCCATGCATTGTTCATGGCGGAGGCTTCTTGCCCAAATGTCTCCAATGCCACAACCCCTCTGAGATGGTTGCTTATTCCCATCAAGTCAGTGGGCATGGGGAGGCCGAAGGATGCGTGAGACACACTGGTTCCGCTCCCTGTAACCGGCAGGATACCCATTGCACCGGCACCCACCGCCGTATCGATGGTAGTGCCGTAGTAAAACCAGGGCGTGCTCAGCTCCCTGCTCACGTGGCTGGCAGAGCCTATGGGCGTTGAGATCAGAGAGGTATCAGAGCTGAACCCCCCGTACGGTGAGGCCATCCTGCTGTACTGCCCGGTTGCCGTAGTAACGGGATTGACATAATAGGCACTTCCCTTCTGGTAGTTCATCCCCAGGATATCGCTGTACATCCATGACTGGGAACCCGCCTGGCTGATGATATCGGCGTACGAGGACACGGAGGTGGCCTGGGTTGAAAAGGGCGTGGTAACCGTTCGCTCATCAAAGGTATAGCGACTCAAAAGGTCGAAATATGAGCCCGAATTCTGCGTGGTGACGCCGAATGGATACGCGGATACCACGGAAACGCTGGAGCCGGGTGGAAGGAGTTGCGCCTTCACGGGGGCGGCAATCAGGATCAGTAAACAGAACGATGCAAACACCATAATGACCGCACGCTCCAAACTCCTTTCCTTGAGCATGAATATCCTCTCCTTTCTGTAATGAATACAAACCGTTCACCAACGGTTATTGGTTATCTCCCTGGGGACACTG
>JBLIRN010000096.1:0-6841 GCA_049472315.1 bacterium | reverse complement strand
TTAAAATATGATTATATTTTCAGAGCAAACGCTCATGCCACTTCGTGCCGCCACGAAGCATGTAAATCTATTTTCGGAGCAAAAACTGATAATTCAAGACCTGACCCCAATTCCCCAATTCCACTGGCAAAAAAAAGACTGTTCAGCCTTCCCGTTGATTTTACAGCATTGACGACTTTCCGATTTTCGGGCGCTGGACAGTCCGTGGTTTTTTTCTCATTGCCTGATCCGTGACACCACACGTGTGCCAACAATCACAGGGGATATTTAAAACCCTTGCCTGAGAAGCAGAATCAGGATGAGCATGCTGAAAGAGCCGCAGCAAAGGATAATTACCTTTTCATAGGCTTCCATATTCATCAGTCTCTGTAACATCTCACGTCACCTCCTATAAATACAACTGCAAAAACCTTTAAACCTCGCTTAATTATCTCATTTTCACCTATTTAGACGGCGATCCCCGAAATTACTTACTTTACTGCATTCATTGATATCGTTATGCACACTATACAATAAAAAAAAGAGGGATATAATGGATTTTATTCCGGAGGAAATGACGCGTAGTGGTAAAGGCGAGATCCCGCACGCCCAGGGCCGAAGAAGACGCTAACGGCGTGCGGGATGGTTATTTAGCCGATGTATTCTTCAAAATCCTTATTGTATACCTCGAGAGGAATTTCCCTTTTTATCCGCTGGATCCATGCGTTGAAAAGCTCCTGCTGTCTCACCTGGAGAAGTTGCTCCTTGAGGAAATCGCTCTGCTTTGCAAACGCCTCCTCATCGACGCCTTGCTTTTCCGCGATCTTGAAAATCGCGTATCCTCGTTCGGTGTCGATCACCGGAGAGATTTCTTTGGGCTGGAGAGAGAATATGGCCTGGGCCTGCCGATCATCCAGTGCCCCCAGGCCACTTATGTATTCACCCCTCCCGAACATTCCCGTATCGGAAACGGTAAGGCCGTATTCCTTGGCCACGGCTGCCATGTCCGAACCCGAAACCAGCCGGCGACGGATCTTCTCCGCCTCCTCCCGCGCCAGTTCCCGTGCCTTCTCCCGCTTCAGATCCTGCTCGACCCTCGTCTCCACCTCCTCATAGGCCATCGGCCGGGGCGGTTCGATCTCCGAAAGACGAAACACAACGAATCCCTTGGGAGTTTCAACGATGCGCGAAATCTGCTCGGGCTCCATGGTGAAGATCGTCTCCATCACCTTACTGTCCCTGCCGATTCCCGGGATGGGTTGTCCCCGCATAAAGGGCCCCTCTTCCTTGTAGGTAACGCGATCCTCGAAGGCAAATTCCCGGATGGTGCTCCCCTTGTATATCTTGCGCACCAGATCCTCGAGTTTCAGCCTGGCCAATTCCTTCCCTTTCTCCCCCTTGATCACCCTCACGATCTGATCCTTGACCTCACCCAGGGGGCGAACATGCTCCGGTTTGATATCCTCCACCTTGATGATGTGATACCCGAATGAGCTCTTCACCACCTGGCTCACCCCGCCTACATCGAGGGCAAAGGCCGCCTTTTCGAATACGGGGTCCATCTTGCCCTTGCCGAAATAACCAAGATCGCCGCCCCGCTGAGCACTCGGGCATTCGGAGTAAGCCTTGGCCAGGGCATGGAAATCCTCACCCTTTTCGACCCTTTCGAGCACGCCGAGGGCCTTTTCCTTTATCGCGGCATCCTGTTCTTCGGTGGCATCCTCGGGCACCTTGAACAGGATGTGGCTGGCCTTGACCTGCCGGGGAAGGAGAAACTGGTTCTCGTGACGATGGTAAAATTCCTCTATCTCTTCGTCCGTCACCACTGCATCCTTCTCATAATCCCTTGGGCTTACAAAGAGATACTCCATCGAACGACGCTCCTCATAGCGGTAATTATCCTGGTTGCGATCATAGTATTCTTTGAGCTCCTCGAGCCCGAGCTTGACATTTGCGGCAAAACGGTCGCCAGGCAGGGAGATGTAATCCGCCCTGATCTTCTCGTGTTTTTTTCCAAACTCCTCCATGACGTCACGGTCGGTGACCTTGAATCCGGTGACCACCCGCTCCTGAATCCTGGTCCGCAGCAGATGCCTTCGAATGTTCTGTTCGAAATGTTCGGCGCTCATGCGAGAGATGGAAAGAAAGCGTTCATACACCTGAGGATTGAAGGTCCCGTTCATCTGGAAGACGGGTATCGAGGTCTTGATATAGTCGGTGACCTCTTGATCGGTCACGGTGACCCCCCACTCCATCGCCTTTTGGAAAAAGATGCGGTGATTGACGAGATTATCGAACGCCACCTTCCTGAGTTGGAGTTGTTCGATCATCTGGTCGGACCATTTCTCCTTGTACATATTTCGATACTGCTGCATCAACTGGAAGAACTCCTGTTGATATTCGGGATAGGTGATGTCGAACCCGTATACCTTTGCCAGGACGGTTCCCTGCCGCTCCTGTTTCCCTCCGTGTCCCCATACCAGGAATATGGTACCGATAAAGGCCAGGACTACGAGGACGATGACCGCCTGGACCCCAAAGGATTTAACATTCTTTCGAACCTTTTCGAGCATTCTGAATACCCCTTTGTATCATCATAAAACATTATGCAATGCACGGTATGATTTACCGCATATCACATTATACAACAACCTCATACATAGTACCCTATCCTCCCCTGGTTTGCAAGTTCACAAAGTTCATCCAACGTTTTGAGAAAACGTGCCTAACCGCTTGCCAAGGTTTCAGGTTTTTGTTAGAATGAACCACAATTTTATCCAAGGGGTATGGAGTATTCACCACAATGCATACGCGGGCATACGTCAATAATAATGGTTAAACAACAGCACTATTTTTCCGGGAAACGGTCATCCTCCCGAATATCGTTTCATTCTTTTCAATCCACACTTTCACATTTTCAGAAAGAAAGAGGAACCCTATGATCTTCGATTCCATTTTTGGATTATTTTCGAACGATCTGGCTGTTGATCTCGGGACGGCAAATACCCTTGTCTACATGAAAGGCAGGGGGGTGGTCCTCAGCGAACCCTCGGTGGTGGCAATCCAGACAACCACCGGGCAGGTTCTTGCCGTCGGGAAAGAGGCCAAAAAGATGCTGGGGAGGACCCCCGGAGGGATAGAGGCCATTCGACCCATGAAGGACGGGGTTATCGCGAATTTCGAGGTCGCGGAGGCCATGCTCCGCTACTTCATCACCAAGGTGCACAACCGGAAGGCCCTGGTGAGACCGAGGGTGATCGTGTGCGTGCCCTCCGGCATCACCCAGGTGGAAAAAAGGGCGGTCAGGGACTCGGCATTACAGGCGGGTGCCAGGGAAATCTATCTCATCGAGGAACCTATGGCCGCGGCCATAGGCGCCGGGCTCCCCATCCAGGAACCCTCCGGAAACATGATCGTGGACATAGGAGGCGGCACCACGGAGGTGGCGGTGATATCCCTCTCGGGTATCGTCTACAGCGGCTCCGTGCGAGTGGGCGGGGACGAAATCGACGATGCCATCATCCAGCACCTCAAGCGGAAATACAACCTCATGATCGGGGAGAGCACCGCCGAACAGATCAAGATCACCATCGGCTCCGCATATCCCCTTCCCGAGCCGAAAACCATGGAGGTAAAGGGGAGAGACCTGGTGGCAGGGGTCCCCAAGACCCTTATCATCAATGACGAGGAAATCCGGTCTTCCCTGACCGAGCCGATCTCCGCCATCGTGGATACGGTGAAGATGGCACTGGAACGAACACCGCCGGAGCTGGCCGCGGACATCGTGGACCGGGGGATCGTGCTCGCGGGCGGAGGCTCGCTGCTCACCGGGCTCGACTGCCTGCTGCGAGAGGAGACAAAGCTGCCCATCATCTATGCCGAAGACCCCCTTTCGGCTGTGGTGCTCGGCGCCGGACGCATATTGGATGAAATCGATCTGCTTAAGAAGATTTCGCTCTAATGCGACGTGCTGATGTTTGATTCATGGGCCAAATATAAACCCTTTTACACCCTGATCTTTTTCCTGCTGCTCTCCCTGCTGATCATGACCTTCTACGGCCGGGGATTGGACCAAAGGGCCATCATCGACCGTGTCATCCTGGAGATGCTCGCCCCCACCCATATGCTCACTACCTCAGTCGTACACTGGGTCCGGGACACCTGGGACGGGTATATCTGCCTGGTGGGCGTCCGGCAGGAAAACAAATTACTCAAGCATCAGGTGGCGGAACTCGAGGCCATCAACAACCATTTCCTGGAAATCGAGAAGGAGAACCAACGGCTCAAGGCCCTCCTGGAATTCAGGAAGACCCTTCCCAATGTCATTATCTCCGCCCAGATCATAGGGAAGGATGCAACGAGCTGGTTTCGCAGCATCCTTTTGAACAAGGGGGAGAATGACGGGGTCATGGTGAATCAACCGGTGGTGACCCATCAAGGCCTGGTGGGAAAGGTGGTGAGGACCACCTCCTCCACGTCCCAGGTGGAATTGATCACCGACAAGAACAGCCGCGTGGCCGCCCTGATTCAGAAAAACAGGGCCGAGTCCATCCTGTGCGGGCAATCCAGCCCGGTCTGCGTGCTGGAATATCTCAGCCGCGATGTTGACATCCAGGCGGGAGACTGCGTCATTTCCTCCGGCATGGGGGGGATCTTCCCGAAGGGGCTGATGCTCGGCGTCATATCAAAGGTGGGGAAAAAATCGTACGGCCTTTTCCAGTATGCGGAGGTAACCCCGCTGGTGCCCTTCTCCATGCTGGAAGAGGTGCTCATCCTGAAGACGGTGGAAGAACCTCCGGTCCCGGGCATCCCTCCCGGACAGGGTGACGATCAACCGGAAGGAAACGAAAAATCATGAACCACGAAGACACCGGGGGCGCACGCACGTGAAAAACAAGACATTCTTTTACTACCTGGGGCTGCTCATCATCATCCTGCTCATCCAGGGCACCCGATTTGATTTCTGGTCCATATACGGCGTCAAGCCGGACCTGGTGCTGCTGTTCATCTTCGTCATCAGCCTCAGGGAGGGAAGCATACCGGGAACGGTATTCGGATTCATCGGGGGGCTCATCCAGGACCTGTTCTCCAACGGCCTTCTGGGCTCGGGCGCCTTTTCCAAAAGCCTGTGGGGATACCTGGTGGGGAAATCAAACCTGAGGCTGGACACCAACTCGCCGGTCGTGCAGTTCGGACTGCTGTTCTGCATCAGCATGGGTGACGGCCTGCTCATACACCTTCTGGACTGGATGCTGCGGCATCACGGCTCCTTCGGCGGGAGGGTCGCCTACTATGTGGTGTGGCAGGCGGTCTACAACTGCTGCGTGTGGCCCATTTTTTCCTATGTGCTGGCCAGGATTGACAAACGACTCGGAATTGCATGAGGGAGCATTATGGCATATCTGCCTTCCCTGATGGATAGGGGCCCAAAGCCGAAAAACAAGATCGCGTTCACCATCGTGATCCTGGCGGGATTCTTCTTTCTGCTGGTAAGCCGGATCTGGTACCTCCAGGTGGTCAGGGGCGAAGAGTACCGCTCCCTGTCGGAAGGAAACCGGATCAGGCTGAAAAGACTCAGGGCGCCGCGGGGCCTGCTCCTGGATCGCAACCACAAGGTCCTCGTCCAGAACCGTCCCTCGTTCACCGTGTCCATAGTGCCGGAGGACGTGAACGATATGGATGCGGTGCTCACCGTCCTGTCACAGTTGATCGGCACCCCCCCTGAAGAGGTCAGGCAGATCATCAAGGCATCGCCATCGCTTCCCTTCGAGCCCATTACCATAAAGTCGGACCTGTCCTTCAGGGAGGTCGCCCTGCTCGAAGAGCACTGCAATGAACTGCCGGGGGTTACGGTGGATGTGGAGGACAAGCGATTCTACCCGCAGCAAAGCCTGGCATCGCATCTTCTCGGGTACATGGGAGAGATAAATCCGAAGCAGATCAAGCAGGAGAAATTCCGCTATGCACGCCCGGGTGACCTCATCGGGCAGGCGGGACTTGAAAAGGTTGCAAACTCCTATCTGATGGGACAAGACGGCGGCAAGCATGTGGAGGTGGACGCAGAAGGAAGGGAGCTGAGGACCATCGGCTACCTGGCCCCGATACCCGGCCAAAACATCATCCTGACCATTGACCTGGAGCTTCAGAAAAGAATGGAGGAGATCCTGGGGGAGCGATGCGGGACACTGATCGCCATGGACCCGCAAAACGGGAACATCCTGGGCATGGTCAGCCGCCCTGCCTTCAATCCGAACCTGTTCGCCAAGGGGATCAGCCGGGCGGAATGGTTCGACCTGGTCAACAATCCCAAGGATCCCCTTCAAAACCGTGCGATCATGGCGCACTATCCCCCCGGCTCGATCTTCAAGATCGTGGTTGCCGCCGCCGGCCTGGAAACCGACGCCATCGACGAGTGGAGCACCTTCTTCTGCGGCGGGTATATCACCAGCGGAAACTGGGTATTCTACTGCTGGAAGAAGGGCGGGCACGGCGATCTGAGCATCCACGATGCCATCGTGCATTCATGCAACTCCTTTTTCTACCAGTTGGGCTCCCGGCTGGGCATCGACACCATTGCGCAATTCGCCCGCGATTACGGGCTGGGCAGGCAGACAGGCATCATACTGCCCGGAGAGAATGCCGGCCTCATTCCCGACTCCCAGTGGAAACGGGATACAATCGGCACGAGCTGGTATCCGGGGGAGACCATCACCGCATCCATCGGGCAGGGGTATATCCTGGTCACCCCCATACAACTGGTGTGTCTCATCAGCGCCTTCGCCAACGGAGGCTACCTGTATACGCCGAGGATCATACAATCCCTGGAAACACCTGAGGGTATCGTGGTCGAGGAGTTCCCCCC
>JBLIRN010000095.1:0-6916 GCA_049472315.1 bacterium | reverse complement strand
CAAAGAAGAGGAATGATTGTTCATGCATAAGGATAGGAAGGTCATGATCTCCGACCGGGCACAGGGCATTACCCCCTTCCTGGTCATGGAGATACTGGAGCGGGCGTCGGCGCTCGAGCGGGAGGGGAAACGGATCATTCACCTGGAGGTGGGGGAGCCCGATTTCGACACCCCCCCCTGCATCACCGAGGCGGCCATCGCCGCGATGCAGGAGGGGAAGACCAAGTACAGCCACAGCCTGGGAATACTGGAACTGCGGGAGGCGATCTGCGCGGCATACCGCACAAACTACGGGGTTACCGTGCACCCCGATCAGGTGATCGTCACCTCCGGCACCTCCCCTGCCATGTTCCTGATTTTCGCAGCCCTGCTCAACCCGGGGGACGAGGTGATCCTCTCCGATCCGCACTACGCGTGCTACCCAAGTTTCGTGCACTTCATGGGAGGCAGGACGGTGAATGTCCCGGTGTACGAAGCGGATGGTTTTCAGTACCGGACCGCGGCGATCCGGTCGAAGATCGGCAAACGGACCAAGGGGATCATCATCAATTCCCCCTCCAATCCCACCGGGAACCTCCTCAGTCCTGAGGTGATGCAGAAGATCAGCCGCCTGGGTCCCTGGGTCATATCCGACGAGATCTACCACGGCCTGGTGTATGAGGGTCAGGCCCACACCATCCTGGAATATACGGACCAGGCATTTGTGATCAACGGATTCTCCAAGCTCTATGCCATGACCGGGTGGCGGCTGGGGTATCTGATCGCGCCCGAACCCTTCATCCGCCCCATGCAGATCATCCAGCAGAATTTCTTCATCTCCCCCAACTCCTTTGTCCAGTATGCGGGTCTGGCAGCCCTCACCATGGAGGAGGCAGCGACGGCGGTGGAGAAGATGGCGGCGACCTACAATGAGCGAAGGAAATACATGATACCGCGGATCAGGGAGATCGGATTCGGGATCACGGTTGAGCCCACGGGCGCCTTTTACGTGCTCGCCAATGCCAAGCGATTCTGCCCCTCCGATTCCATGGGATTCGCCATCGAGTTGCTCGAAAACGCAGGGATCGCGGTAACACCAGGGATCGATTTCGGCGAGAATGCGGAAGGGTACATCCGCTTTTCCTATGCCACCTCCCTGGAGCATATCGCCGAGGGCATAGACCGGCTGGCACGATACCTTGCGGCGCGACGCTGAGGCATATACTATCCATAAGAAGAATGCAAAATTAAGCCATAGAATGAAATTACAGGAGGGATGAATTAGATGTGTACGGAAAAAACCGATTGGGAACGCGCCGTTGAGTTTCACGGCCATAGATGCCCGGGGTTGGCCATCGGCTACCGTGTTGCAAAGGCCGGCCTGCGGGAGATTGCCGGAGAACGGGACAAGGATGAGGAGCTGGTGGCCATTGTTGAAAACGATGCCTGCGGCGTGGACGCCGTCCAGTTTCTGACCGGGTGCACCATTGGCAAGGGGAACCTGATCTTCCGTGATTTCGGCAAGCACGTGTACACCCTGGCGTGCAGAAACAGCGGAAAGGCGGTGCGCATCACTGTCAGCGGGAATTGGAGGAGGGACGAGGACGACAAGGCCCGCGCCGTCCGGGAACGCGTTGCCAGGGGTGAGGCCACCGAGGAGGATCGGGAATTTATGAAAAGCCAGCGGGAGGAGCGCACCCGATGGCTTCTGGAAGGGCCGGAGGACACAATACTGGCGATCCGGCACACCACTATCCAATTGCCGGAAAAGGCGAGGATCTTCGCCTCGGTCACCTGCGGATTCTGCGGTGAGGAGGTTGCCGAATCCCGGGCCCGGCTCCGGGAGGGAAAGGTCGCCTGCATCCCATGTGCGGGAGAGTATACCAGAGGGTGGTAAGATCGCTCTGCCTTTCAGACGGATGTCAGCGATTCCGATCCATACATTGTATCGTCGTGAGCAGGTTCGTCCGTTCTCACTCGCGGCATACGGATTAGAAAAATGGAATCACTGGGTTGATGGTACCATTGAGGTCACATTCATTGACAAGCCAGCGGAATAGTGCATATACTTATGCCGCTGAAGATATCGCCATTGAATGAAGGAGTTAATACGGATGGTGCGCCGCGCCATCTATGTTCGATCTCAGGGACACGACCTGAGCGGCCTTCGCCTGCAATGGTAAAGGGAAGGGGGATGTTCCCTTCCCGGAAAATATTGAGAAAGTATCGTGATCCCCGCCGCGCAGGCCGAGCCAGGCGCACAGGGGTGCACAGAAAAGACGGTGTCGATCACCATGGCATTTTACAGGGGACAATGATTTCGACCGACATGGACCAATGGAACATCCGGTATCCCTGAATTCGTGGCGTTTCAAGGCCTACCTGGCCTCCCAGTTCTTCGGGGCGGTCAACGACAATGCCTTCATGTTCGTCATCGCACTCATTGCGATCAAGGTCATTGTAAATCCTGCGCATGCAAGCCAACTGATCGGTTTTGGGGGCGCACTCTTCCTTCTCCCCCTTATCCTCTTCTCCTCCTATACGGGAAACCTGGCTGACCGGTACAGCAAGAAGCAGGTCATGGTATGGGCGAAGTTCCTGGAGATCGTGCTTATGCTCCTGGCGTTTCTCGCCCTTACCCGACAGGACGTCGTCCTGCTCCTCCTGATCCTGGTGGGCATGGGGGTACGGGCATCGCTGTTCAGCCCCTCCAAATACGGCATCCTCCCGGAGATGGTATCCGATGGAGACCTTTCCCGGGCAAACGGCCTTTTGCAACTATGGACCTCAACCGGCATCATCCTGGGCACTGCATTGATCGGTACGCTCATGGGATGGGCAAACGGCAGGATGGAGATGGCAGGGATATTTCTCATGGCCGTCGCAGGGATGGGGTTATTCACCAGCCTCTTTATACCGGACATGCCTGCCGCCGATCCGAGCAGGCCCTTTGAAATCAATTTCCTGAAGGATCTCACCCGGACCTTCATCGATGTCAGGAAAAAACGCCCCCTGTTTTTCTCCATCATGGGGGTGATGTACTTCTGGATGGCAGGTGCACTGTTCGAGATGAACCTCCTGATGTATGCTGAGGAATCCCTGGTGCTCACCGAGACCGCCACCTCCTACCTGCTCGCCGTACTGGGAATCGGCATCGGGCTGGGAGGATTCTCTGCGGGGATGCTTTCGGGAAAAAAAGTGGAACCGGGGCTGGTGCCGTTCGGGGCACTGGGTATGGGGGCCTCTTCGTTCCTGCTCTCCTTCTCGTGCACCGCATCCTCACCTGCGTCCCCCTTGATTATCGGTTCAATGCTCTTCCTGCTCGGCGTGAGCGGCGGCCTGTTCGTCATCCCCCTCACCGCTTCCATCCAGAGGCTGAGCCCAGGGGAATCCCTGGGCAGGATACTCGGGCTCGAGCATTTTCTGAGATCCAGCGGGATACTCTCCTCATGGGTCATCTTCGTTTTCTGCACCCGGGTGTTCGGGCTGGATGTTCCGGCTGTGTTTGTAATCCTGGGCGTGTCCCCGCTCGTTGTCGTGTCCCTGTTCATCGCCCTGTACCCCGATTTTTTGATACGCTCCCTGGCCTGGCTCCTTGCCCACTTCGTCTACAGATATAGGATAATCGGAAATGAGCATATACCCGCTCCGGGAAAGGGCATCCTGGTGCGGACCGGCTGCCCTTCCGCACTCGACGCATTCCTGATCACCGCCGGCATCCAGGGCACTGTCCGTTTTTTCATTCAGCGTGCCTGTTTCCAAACGTGGCCCCTCTCGCCACGCTATCACCTCATGAGGGTGACCCCGATTGAAGGGAATGATCACCTACCGGCCCTCCTTCACTCCCTGAGCGCAGCAACCAGGGGAGCACAAGAGGGAGAACTGGTATGCCTTTTCACTGAGGAGGAAACGACCGGCACCGACCCTGTGCTCCCCCTCGCCCACACAGAATCTTCCAACGGTCGGGGAAACGCCATCTCCGTTATCCCGGTGAACCTGGAACGGGCAAAGGGAGGGTCCCTGGGTTTCCGAACCCCGGTGGCTATTGTCTTCGGGGCTCCCCTCCGGGAGCTTGCGATACGGGTGGTGGATCCCGATACCATGAAGGATCTTGCTCCCGGCAAAAAGGGACTCCTCCTGCTGAAGAATGCGGGGATCAAAACCGGACAGGCCGCTGAGGACCGGGGGATCGATGACGCAGGCAATGACGGATGGCAGGTCACCGGATTCAGCGCGGTGATGGATGAGGAGGGGAGAGTACGTATAATGAATCATGCGAGCGTGAAAGATATCCAATCAAAGGGAAGGCCTTCGTTTATAAGCCATCCCAACAAAAGGAAGGAGAAAAGCGATGAGAAACGATCTGCCCTCACGCACTAATGGAGGCATATTCAACAAACGTAATCCCGATTTCAACCAATGGCTCAGACAGTTCAAGTTCTCCTTGGGGGGCTTGGCCGGCGTTGCACTGGTGATCCTCATCATCGCCGTTGTATTCACCGCCTGGTTCACCGTTGGGCCCGAGGAGGTGGGGGTGATCCTCCGCTTCGGCAGATACAACCGGGTGGTGGAGCCGGGGCTGCACTTCAAATACCCCTTGTTGATCGAACAGGTGGACAAGGTGCCTGTCCAGCGCCAGCTCAAGCAGGAGTTCGGCTTCCGCACGGTGAAGGCGGGGGTGGTGACCCAGTACTCCTCCCAAAAGTACGACGAGGAATCCCTCATGCTGACCGGAGACCTGAACGTGGCATCGGTGGAATGGATCATTCAGTTCCGTGTCAACGATCCCTACCGTTACCTCTTCAAGGTGCGCAATACCACCCAGACCCTGAGGGACATGTCAGAGGCAACAATGCGGGAGGTGGTTGGTGACCGCACCGTGAATGAGGTGTTGACCGTGGGCAGGCAGGAGATTGCGACCGAGGTGGAAAAAAGGCTCCAGGAGCTGTGCGATCAGTATGAGACAGGGATACGGATCGAGCAGGTGGTGCTCCAGGACGTAACCCCTCCCGACCCGGTGAAGCCATCGTTCAACGAGGTGAACGAGGCGCAGCAGGACAAGGAGAAGCTGATCAACCAGGCCCTGTCGGAGTACAACCGGGTCATACCCAGGGCAAAGGGAGAGGCCGAACAAACCATTCAGCAGGCGGAGGGGTATGCACTGGACCGGATCAATCGATCACAGGGGGATGTGGCGCTGTTCAACGCCATGTTCGAGGAATACAGAAAGGCGCCCGAGGTGACCAGGCTGCGCATCTATCTGGAGACATTCAATACCATATTGCCGAAGGTGGGCAAAAAGTACATCCTGGACCCGGATGTGAGGAGCATCCTGCCCCTCCTGCAACTGGATGACAAGGTGGCGAAAGGGGGTACACCATGAAACCAGCCGGCGTGATACTGATTATCGTTACAGTCCTTATCCTGATCGTGGTGTTTTCCGCCACATACGTGGTCAACGAAACGCAGCAGGCCATAGTGACGCAGTTCGGCAAACCGGTGGGAGATCCGGTGACCGAGCCGGGTATCCATCTGAAGACCCCGTTCATCCAGAAGGTGTACTACTTCGATAAGCGGTTCCTGGAGTGGGACGGATATCCCAACCAGATACCCACCAAGGACAAGCGATTCATCTGGGTGGACACCTATGCACGATGGAGGGTCGCCGATCCCCTCCTTTTCTTTCAGCGGGTTCGGGACGAGCAGGGGGCGCATTCACGTCTAGACGACATCGTGGACGGCGAGACCCGCAATGCCGTGGCGAAACATGACCTCATCGAGCTTGTCCGCTCGTCGAACAGGGGCCTTCAAGCCACGGAAGAGGCGGTATTCGATGAGGAGAAATCATTCCTCGAGGAGATCTCCATAGGCAGGCTGAATATTACAGCGGAGGTGCTGCGTAATGCCTCCGGCAAGGCAAAGGACCTGGGCATCGAGGTCCTGGACGTTCGTTTCAAGCGGATCAATTACGTGAGGGAGGTCCAGGAAAAGGTCTACGAACGGATGATCTCCGAGCGCAAACGCATCGCTGACAAGTACCGTTCGGAGGGACAGGGGGAGGCCTCCAGTATAAACGGCGAGAAGGAGCGCGAACTGAAGCGAATCCAGTCCGAGGCCTTCCGCAGGGCCAAGGAGATCATGGGGGAGTCGGATGCGAAGGCCACCCAGATTTACAACGAGGCATACAACCAGAGCCAGGATGCCCGGGATTTCTACCGGTTCCTGAAGACCATGGAAACCTATGAAAATACGATGGATGCCGATACCTCCCTGATCCTCACCACAGAGGGGGATTTCTTCAAATATATGAAAAGGCAGCGCTAGCGCTTCAGCGTTTCTGAATGGACAGATGCAGATCCAAGAATTGACAACGGTTTGTTAATGTTGGTGTGAAGGTGAGGTGCCGTCGTGCTCCCTTGCCAGGGAGGAACAATGTGAAACTGATCGTACAACACAACGAGGGATCGATACACATGCGGCTCATCCGAGCAATCGCGTGCATCCTGGTTCCTGCAGGTCTCTTCATCCTGCTCTTGTTTCCCTGCATCCTGGAGGGGGGGCAGGGACTTGAGCCGATGACAGGGGTCATCGATATCCGGACCACATACAGCGACGGGGATTTTTCCGCCCAGGAGCTTGTTGCCATGGCCAAGGAGCGCGGCATCGACGCCCTTCTGATCACCGACCACGACCGCATGCTCCTCCAATACGGGCTGTTTCCCTTCCGAAACCTCCTCTTCCTGAGAATCGAGAAGCCGTCGGTTTTGAAAAACGGGGCCAGGGGGTACTTTGACATGCTCAACAGGGCCGCAGGCTCAGGGGAAGTGGTCATCGTGCCCGGCCTCGAATCGGCACCCTTCTATTACTGGACCGGATGGCCTGTTCCCGGCAGGCTTACCGCCCACGACTGGGAGAAGCACCTCCTGATATTCGGCAT
>JBLIRN010000094.1:0-7379 GCA_049472315.1 bacterium | reverse complement strand
AAGAGAAAGAAGATGGCGTTTTCCATTGACCCCAACGATATCATCAATAATCTGGACCATACACCGTATAAGGTGATCTTGAGCGGTATCGGCGATCCGGAGGTCGCCTACACGGTTTTGTTGCAGTATCTCCTGCGCCTGGCCCGGAGGAATTGGGTAGGCAAGCCGTTTCAGATCGGGGTCATCCTTGATTATCTCATCTTTAAGGAGATGGAGGTCAGGAGCCTCATGACCATAACCGAGGCCAAACGAATAGGATTTTCAACGGAAGGTTTCAACAGGTATCTGGTCCATGCAACGGGCTGAATGTATATGAATCAAAACGCGTAAGTTTTTGTAAGACATTTTTGGGACGTAAATGCCCAGACAAACAATCGCGCCGGAAGATCATTGAAGGTTAGGAGTGTTGAGAAATGCTACGACCCACCCAGATGACAAAGATCGATGTACAGATTCCCGAGCAATACATATCCAAGGCCACCATGGTCATTGCCCAGCAAAAGAGCATGCATATAGTAAATGTACGCAAGATGCCCTTGGGGCAAGACGATTCAGGGATGAATCAGGAAAACCTCTTCGTCAACAAATACAGGCAGTTGAATACCCGTCTCCAGAACCTCTATAAATCCCTGGGGATTGAACAGGAAATCCCGTGCTGCCCGATGATCAAGGATTTCGATCCCTTCCGGGATATCGTAAGGCTCGAAAAGGAGATGGAGGAGAAGGAGGCGGGCGCCAATGAGATCCTCAGCAAGATCCGATTGAACCGGGAGTCAAAGAAAGAGAAGCAGGAATTGCTCAGGCTCTTGGAGATGATCTTCAGCCTGGGGATCGATCTGAGCCAGTTTCATGACTGCCGGTTTCTCTACCTTGCAGCGGGATTGATCCCCGTGGAAAACATCGAGCGACTGGAGTTCAGCCTCTCCAATATCTATCATCTCCTGCTTCCGTCGACGCCGCTGGGTAAAAGGCGGCTCTGTTTCGTGCTGGCCTCGAAAAAGGATGAGGAAAAACTGGAGAAGGCGTTCAAGAGCGCCTACTTCAAAAAGCTGGAGCTTTCCCTGATAAAGGAGGGATTGGATGAGTCGAGGCTCCATGACCTGCGCAGGGAGATACGTGACCTCAAGATCGATATCCACCTGGCAGAGGACTACCTTGAGAAGCTGAAGAGGCGGATCGCAAAGGGTCTGGAGGAAATGAACGAAAAAATTCATCTTTCCCTGATCATACTGGATGCTGCCAGGTCCTTCGATAAGGTAGGGAATCATTACCACATCGCCGGATGGGTCCCCCAGGATATCATCCCCCAGTTGGAAAGGGAGATCAAAAAGGCGTGCCCTGCCAAGGAGGTCAGAATCTCGGCATCCTCGTCCGATGAGGATGAAAAGGGGAAAAAGAGGAATTTCATCAAGATCCCCACCTGCCTGAAGAATCCCTTCTTTATCAAGCCGTTTGAAAAATTGGTGTTCGGATATGACATACCCGATTATCATGAGGTGGAACCCACCCTTTTCTTTGCCCTCGGTTTTCTCCTGATGTTCGGGGTCATGTTCGGGGATGTGGGCCATGGCCTGGTGCTGTTTTGTGTGGGGTTTTATGCAGCCAAGAGGCTGAAAAGGGCGGCCATGGTCCAGACAGGGCTTATTGCCATGGAATGCGGGGTAATGTCGATGATCTTCGGCTTTCTGTATGGCTCCGTGTTTGGCTTCGAGCATGTCCTGCCTGCCCTGTGGTTTCATCCCATGGAAAACATCTACTACTTCATGAAGGTCACCGTGGGATTCGGAATCGGCATCATCAGTCTGGGGCTCCTGCTGAACATCATCAATTCGATTCACAACAGGGACTTCCTGAAAGGGATCTTCGGAGAGCTCGGCGTCATGGGTCTCCTTTTTTATTGGGGGTGCGTGGGAATGCTGGTCATCTATATGGTGAGAGCGAAGCTGCTCCTGGACAATGCCTATCTCCTATGGCTGCTGTTCATTCCCCTGGGGGTCATCTTTTTCAAGGAACCGCTCTATAACCTTTACAACCGCCTGGTGTTGAGAAAAACGGTGAAGATATTCCCCGCAGACATAGGGATGTATTTTCTGGAGTCCTTCATCGAGATCGGGGACACCATCATCGGATTCCTCTCGAACACAGTTTCCTTTATCCGGGTATCGGCCTTTGCCCTTGCCCATGCCGGGCTGTTTCTGGCGGTCTTCGCCCTTGCCCAGACCATGCAGGGCCTGAAGGGGGGATTCCTCTGGTATTGGGTGATCATCCTTTTGGGGAATATCGGGATTATTGTCATTGAAGGTCTGGTGGTCTCCATCCAAACGATACGACTCGAATACTACGAGTTTTTCAGCAAATTTTTCAAGGGCGGCGGAGAGCTGTATCAGCCGCTGAAGAGTTGAAGGATATAAGACATTGAAGAGCTTAAGGGTACAAGAAAGATTGTTGTTATTGTTAAAGGATGTGTGTACAAGGGGGGAACGATATGCTTGATTCAACCTATAAAATATCGCGATATGTATCGGTTATTCTCTTTTTCCTGCTGGTGTTCGTTCTCTTCATGATTGCGATCCAACTGGCCGGAACCGCCTTTGGCGCTACGGAAGGGATAACAGACGCCGAAAAAAATCCCACCACCATGAAATGGGCATTCATTGCGGCCGCCATAGCGACCGGAATGGCCACCATAGGGGCGGCCATTGCGGTGGGGCTCGTGGGCTCGTCCGCCATGGGCGCCATGAGCGAGAGGCCGGAGATGGCGGGAAGGGCCCTCATTTTTGTGGGGCTTGCTGAAGGCATCGCCATCTATGGCCTGATTGTGGCCATCATGATTCTGGGGATGGTATAGGAGGGAGATAACAGAGATCTTGAACCGGACCGCTCTTCCGGTGAATCGTCCGGTTTTGAAAGGGGGGATGAGTGATGTTTCAAGGGAAACATGTACTATCCATATTTTTTTTCGTTGTCTTTGCATGCGTCATCAACATTTCCCATGTCCACGGCGTCCCTGGACCGAGTTCGGGGGCGTTGGAGCCGGGTTTCCATTCCGCCGGGGAACTGTTGATCCTGTCAGAGAATGAGACGTTTGACGAAGGACTGGTCAAGATGGGGACCTGCAGGACCTCCGGTGTTGCATGGAGTGTTGCCGTGCAAGGTACGCATGCATATGTGGCGGCCGGTCCGGCCGGCCTTCAAATTATCAATGCTGCCGATCCTGTCCACCCGGGACGAATCGCAACCTGCCGGACCCCGGGATATGCCTGGGGGGTTGCAGTCAGCGATCACTTCGCCTATGTGGCGGATGGGTCCTCCGGGCTCCAGGTGATCGATATTTCCGACCCGGAGAATCCGCAGCGCATGGGGGAGTATGACACCCCCGGGTATGCACGAGGAATCGCCGTAAACGGGGATTATGCACTCATAGCCGACAGCGCGCGCGGGCTCCAGATCATCGATGTGGCTGACCCTGAAAATCCAAGGGGCATCGGTTCCCACCGGATTCTGGGCAATTGCAGGGGGGTGGTTATAACCGGAGACTATGTCTGTGTAACCTCCTATGTGCCGGAGTCGGGAAGCGGCCTCACCATCATCGACATCAGCCGGCCTGATGAACCCAGGGAACTCGGACATTTTGCCACCTCCGGATTCGCCTATGCCCTTGCCGTGGAAGGCAGCAATGCCTATGTGGTGGACTGGGGAAGCGGCCTCAAGATCATCGATATTTCCGATCCGGAAAATCCCAGCGAGAAAGGAAGCTATGCCATCCCCTGGTTTGCCCGCGGGATCGCCATAAGCGGTGGTCATGCCTTCATCGTTGATGGGCATGAAGGCATGCGGGTCATGAATATCGAGGATCCCAAGGACATCCTGCATATCGGCGATTATGAAACCCCGGGGTATGCACTGGGCATCTGCATAAGCGGGCAATATGCGTATGTGGCGGACGGGGAGGCCGGTCTGGAGGTATTTCGCCTCCCGTCCTCGGGAACACCACGAACCACCCTATCATATACCATATCGAGTGATCAGCGCTCCAAGCCCATGTTTCCATACGTGGCATCAATCGGGACAAGGGATCCCCTTGTGGGTGAATTGATTGCGGGCAGGGATGCAAAAGGGGAAATTCCATTGAGGCAGAGGTTTGCGGCATGAGATTTTATATGATAGGGGACAAGGATACCGTGGCCGGATTCTCGTTGGTCGGGGTCGAAGGGGCTGTGGCGCATTCCCGGACGGAGGCGTTGATGGCCCTCAAACAGGCCATCAATGTGAAGGACATCGGGATCATACTTATCACCGAGACACTGGCCGACGAGATCGGGTCTACCATTGATGAATTGCTCTCCCAAAAGAGGTGTACCTTGATTCTCCGGATACCCGATATGAGCGGCGCCCTGGAGGGTGGAAGGACCATTGAGGAATTCGTGCTCTGCGCGCTGGGGGTCAAGGTATAGGGCGTCTTTATCGATCGAGGGGGTTGCAGGATCATTATGCTGAACAATATCGAGATACTATCGAGGGTGCTCATGGACGACGCCTCGTGCGAGGCACGGTCGATCCTTGAAAAGGCACGGATGGAATCCGAATCCATAACGGAAGAGGGTATTCGAAGGGCCGAGGAATTGAAGAGGGCGGCCATGAAAGGCAAGGGCCACATTGACCTGATGTGCAACAAGGCAAAGGCGGTTTCATTGGCGGAGTTCCAGGCACGAAGCGAGATCCTGGGCTGCAAGGAGGAGATACTGAGTGAGGTCCTTGGGCGTGTTCAGGGGAGGTTTTTCTCCCTTCCCGGTCACAAGAAGTACCCTGAGGTCGTAAAGGGGCTGATTATCCATGCATTAGGATACCTGAAAGAGGATGGCGACGCATTTGTCTGCAGATTCAATGAACGGGACCGGTCCCTGCTGTCCCCTCGGAATCTCGACGAGCTGGGAAAAAGATGCGAGAGGTCCCTGTCGTTGGATGCAATGACGGCGGATATCGTTGGGGGCGTCATTGTCCTTCGCTCCGATTTCAGGGTCCTGTATGACAACTCCCTTGAGGCCATATTCGAGAGGAACCGGCGGCAGATGCGGCGCGTTGCCGCAGAGTGCATCTTTGAGAGAGAAAAATAGAATATTTACAAAGAGGATGAAGGATTATGTCCAAGAAGGCAGTGGGGATCGTGGACTGGATAAGCGGCCCCGTGGTCAAGGCCGCTGACGTCCATGCCCTTGAGATGATGGAGCTGGTGGAGGTGGGCGACGAGCGGCTCATCGGAGAGGTCATCGAGCTTGATGGGACCCGGGGCACCATCCAGGTCTATGAGAGCACCACCGGCCTCAAGCCCGGCTCTTTTATTTTCGGCACGGGCATCCCTCTGTCCGTTGAACTGGGCCCCGGTCTTATCGGCAATATCTATGACGGCATACAGCGGCCCTTGCGCGATATCTTTGCCCACGCCGGGAATTTCATCGATAAGGGCATCAAGGTCCATCCCCTTGACAGGGAGAAACGGTGGCCGTTCCGTCCGGTGGTGAAGGAGGGCGATCCGGTGAATCCGGGGGCCGTCCTCGGCATCGTCCAGGAGACACCCATCTTCGAGCATCGTGTCCTTCTTCCTCCCAACCTTGAAGGACGGATCGAGCATGTATCCGAGGAAGGGGAATACCGGATCGACGAGCCCATCCTGCGAATATCGACTGCACACGGGACCAAGGAAATCGCCATGCTCCAGCACTGGCCGGTCCGCCTTCCCCGGCCTTACCTGCGGCGCCTTTTGCCGGAAACACCGCTTATAACCGGACAGCGGGTCATCGACACCTTCTTTCCCATCGCCAAGGGTGGGACCGCGGGGATACCGGGCGGATTCGGCACCGGCAAGACCATCACCCAGCATCAGCTCTCCAAGTGGTCGGATGCGGACATCATCGTGTACATCGGCTGCGGCGAGCGGGGAAACGAGATGACCGGGGTGCTCACGGATTTTCCGAAACTGGTGGATGTCAAAAGGGGCCGGCCCCTGATGGAGCGCACCATCCTGATCGCCAACACCTCGGACATGCCCCTGGCCGCCCGGGAGGCCAGCATCTACACCGGTATAACCATTTGCGAATATTACCGGGATATGGGCTACGACGTGGCCCTTATGGCGGACTCCACCTCCCGGTGGGCCGAGGCCCTGCGGGAGATCTCCGGAAGGCTCGAGGAGATGCCCGCGGAGGAGGGATTCCCCGCGTACCTGGCGAGCCGCCTGGGAAAGTTTTACGAGCGGGCGGGCAGGGTGCAGACCATGAACAACAAAACAGGCTCCATCACCGCCATCTGCGCGGTATCCCCCCCGGGAGGGGATTTTTCCGAGTGTGTGACGCAGCACACCAAACGATTCGTACGCTGTTTCTGGGGACTCAACAAGGAGCTTGCCAGCGCCCGGTATTTCCCGGCCATCAACTACATGGACAGCTACAGCGAGTACCTGGACCTGGTGCAAAGCTGGTGGCACAAAGAGGTGGACCCCCGGTGGCGGGACCTGCGGGAGGAGGCCATGAAGGTGCTGCATCAGGACTACAAGCTGCAGCGCATCATCAAGCTCATCGGCGAGGATGCCCTGCCCGACTCCCAGCGGCTCATCCTTGAGACGGCAAGGCTGATCAAGGACGCCTTCCTGCAGCAGAATGCCTTTGACCCGGTGGATACCTATGCCCTTCCAAAAAAACAGTTTCTGATGCTCACCGTCATCATGCATTTCTATTACCGGGCCTGCGAGATCCTGAAGACCCGCATACCCATATACAAGCTCATTGAGCTTCCCGTTCTCAACGAGATACACCGGATGAAGGAGAACATCCCAAACCAGGATGAAGGGCCCTTTGATCGGCTTATCGATCAAATCGACAAACAGACGGCGGAGATTGAGAAGGACTGCATGGAGGTCGTATGAGCGATACATCGGGCAAGGAATATATCGGCGTTTCCAGGGTGTCGGGCCCCCTTCTTTTCATCGAGGATGTCACAGGGGTGGGTTTTGATGAGGTCGTGGAAATCCGCACGTGCACCAGGGAGATCAGGCATGGCAGGGTGCTGTGTATCAGCAGAAGCTCCGCACTCGTCGAGGTATTTGAAGGCACCGGCGGGCTGACCATCTCCGGCACCCGGGTGCGTTTCCAGGGAAGGCCCATGCAGATCCCGGTCTCCATGGACATGCTGGGCAGGGTATTCAACGGCATGGGCATGCCCATCGACAGCTATCCCTCCCCTATCTCCCAGGATTTCCGGGACATCAACGGGCTTCCCATCAATCCCATCGTGCGGGAGTACCCCGCGGATTTCATCCAGACCGGGATCTCCGCCATCGACGGCATGAACACCCTGGTGCAGGGCCAGAAGCTTCCCATATTCTC
>JBLIRN010000093.1:0-7382 GCA_049472315.1 bacterium | reverse complement strand
GGAGGCGCGGAGGGCAAAGGCCGGGGTGACCGGGGGTCCCTTCAACAAGGCCCACATAGCCTCCCCTCCGAGCAGGGAGATATTGCTCCCGGGGACCTGGGAATAGATGACGCCTACATCGATATTCATCGGGAATCCCTTTTGTATATGCAGCTTCGGCACCGGCAGGTAATCGGGAGGGGTCCCGGAGGTTGCATGCTGCCAGTAGAGGCTGTCCTGATCGATATCGAGCAGGGTCGCCTCGATGCCTGCATTAAAGCCCATGATGCCGAGAGGCGCAGCCGGGGCCAGTGGCATATAGCTCACTGCAAATCCCAACTCCTTGCTCATATCCTCGAATTCGGTCTGGAGCAGGAGTACGGGGTCCAGGACGATGTCTGCCGCATAGGCGTTGACACACAAGGCCACTGCAAGCAGTACGACGAGCACTATCCTTTTCATAGTTCCCCCCTCTTTGTTACTGGTAAGCGATCGGGATCTCCGCACCCGGATGTCCCTTTTGTACACCATAATATTGTGGTCTGCAATACCCTAATCCCTCCGAATCCCTGTATATTTGTACAGCTTGGTATGAGGGTTTTTCAATGGCTGTAATCTCCCCTATTCCCCGTCTATTTACTTTTCGGAATCCGGACGTTTTTGGCGTGGGTCCCTGACAATGTCTTCATTGACCCACGCTACGTGTAATAAGATACACGCTGTTGGCCGTATGTCAGATGTCAGAAGCGATTGGTGATCTCCTTCCAGTAGCGCACCTTGACCTTTCCTGCAACGAAATTCGGGGTGGAGGGAACGGTCTTCAGGCTGCTCTTCTGGTCATTGCCGTGGCCGGAAACCGCCACCAGGACCGCGCTGGGATTCCCGACAATATCGATACCGGATACCTTTCCCTCCCCTGCGTGCAGGGTGGTTATCCATGTCCATCCACTGATGCCGCATGCGCCGATATTTCCCAATCGTAGCACCACGAGGTAGGTGTCGCCGAAATCGCATCCGGCTTCCTCCGGGGGCACGTACACCAGGAAGATCGTTTCGTTTCGTGAGGAGTTTTCATTTTGGATGATCACCGGTGAGGAGTTGATCCGTGAGCGGGCAGGGAACATCGTGTTGGTGTTGGGATCCATGACGAGCGTGGTGAAGGGTATGGTGACGGATTCAGCGATGTTGTCGTCGCTGTCGAGCTGGAGAAGGTAGAGGGTGGAGATGAATGTGGATCCGGGCTGGTTGATGTCCGGATCGTCGAATGTCCCTGAACCTGCCGCTATCACGGTACACGGGGAATCCTCTGTGCCGGTCTGGAGCACGGCAGGTGAATAGAAGAAGGGTTGCTCAACCCCTGCATCGTACAACGTTGTCATTGTCCAACCTGCGGGGGAATCCTCGGTGTTTGCATGCCAGATCTTCCCCGCGGTGTCCACCGCATAGGCATCCGTGGTGTACATGCCGATTTTGGAGCACACGGCATCCGCCACCAGTCCGTGATCTACGATGGTGGCAGCGGCCCCCACGTTTTTCGAGAAGACACATCTTCCGTCTTGTCCGGAGGCGGAATCGAACTTTATGCCCGTATAGGTGATCCCTTCAGGATCGCCACTATCAAGATCGTCATACCCGGAGCCTGCGAATACCAGGAATAACGGATTTCCGGAATCGTTCACCATACCGAAGGCAGGGGTCGACCATGTCTCCCCGAGAATGGGATCATATATCCCGGTGAGGCCGTTTGAATAGCTATGCCAGAGCATGGAGAACGGGGCGCTCGGATCGTACCCGCTGTCGGTCGGGGAGGGATGCGTTACATCCAGGGCGAAGTAGCTGTACCCGCCCGGTCCCTCACCGCACACCAGCACCGTCTTCCATTCGCCGTTGTGGTAGACGTCAGTTGCCTTGGGAGAGGCGGCCACCCCGAAGATGTGCTCGACGGTATCCGGAGGCTGCCCCTTTTCGATGTAGATTTTGTGAATATTCGGGAGAAGATCGGGGGGCACATACGCGAACACCTCACGGCCGGTGTCCATGTCGAAACAGTGCAGCATGCAGTCGTTTCCGCCGGCGTATACGACCGTTTTCCGGTTTTCATAAAGGGCCTCATAGTCCGTGTGCCCTTCCATACCGTCCGGGTCATCGGGCTCAAAGGGAGGACCAATGGAGATGGGGGTGCAATTAGTGATATCGTAGAGCCTCCAGAAGCTCACCTTTCCGGCAATGAATTCTATGGCGTTTGTTGCCTCACCTGCACTGCTTGCCAGTCCCAGGCCGTGGATAACGGTGCCATTGGGAGTGCCATCATTCAAAAAGAAGGGGACCAGCTTGTTTGTTGAGGGATCATGGGTATAGATCTTTCGCTCATTATAGGCAATATGGTTTGCATCGAGCTGCTCTCCGGCGTCCCACAAGGTAGTTCCCGTTGTCAGGTCGGTGGCAGTCAGGTGTCCCTTCCAGTCAGGGAATTCGCAGGTGGCCAGGAGCCCGATATTCCCGATCAGGTGTCTCTCGGAGCCCGAGCCCGAGGTGGGGGCGGAGGTCACATAGTCCCCTGCCGAGGCACTATAGATGATTTCCCTCAATGCCCTGGTGAGGCTTTCCCGATCCTGGGCATAGTAGGCATAGTGACCTTGCGAGTTGGTGAGGCACCCCCCCTTCTCGGCAATGACATCGAGAGTCGTGCTGCCTGCGGTTTCGGCACCGAACCCGACCACATATACCTGGGTATCCAGGTCATTGAACAGGGCTGCTGCCGCGTTTTTGGCGTCTTCTATTTCAGAGGCAGGGGTCGGCTCCCCGTCGGTGATCAGGAGCACGAAATTTCTCCGGCATCCGGATTCATCCAGTGGAATCACCTCGTTCTGGATGTAGCTGTATGCATCGTCGTAATACTCGGTATCCGGGTTGGCGTTCTTGAGGGTGGAGCCCGTGGGGGTGTATCCGTTGGCAATCAACCCGCCGTCGTTCTGGGGGGCCATCCATTGTTCGATACGGTCGGCGACCTCATCCTGCACTTCCTTGTCCGATGAGAAGGCGATGGGGACCAGGAGGATCCCTCCCCGATCATCGTCGAACTCATCAGGCGCCTCCACCGGGTAGGGGCTGGGGTGATGGGCGGTAAAGGGATACATGAAATCGATATCCTTGACCCCTCCGAAGTACACGAATATCTCGCTGGGTTCCACCGTGTCGCTTGCCCCGCCGTTTTCATCCTCCGTGCCGTCCGCGGTGAACTGGGGGCCGTAGTATTTGTTGAAGTACACGATCGAGTTCTTCTTGGGATTCTGCATCCACTCGTAGTAGCTCCCCTTGTACTCCCAGGTATTCGGCGTGCCGAGGGCGGCGTAATAGCCGGAGTAGTTGTAATCCATGAAGACCTCTTTCCCGTTTATGGAGGTCCTCTTGTACTTGCTGTTGTTCGTTGCCCTCAGGAAATAGGTCATGCGGTTGTGGGCGAAGCTCGCGACCGGTATATAGTCCGGGTCACCGCTGTTGGCCCTCTGATGCGGCAATTCATTGACCGTGTAGTTATAGTTTCTCAAGAATTCCTTTGAGCAGTACTTTGTCTTCACCACCGGTTTTCCTTCATCCGCCCGGAAGTAGGCAAAGTATCCCTTCGTGTCGCAATTTGTCCCGAAATGGGTCTGATTGAAGGTCATCAGGCCGAAATGTGCAATGTTTCTTGTCTCCTCGAGGACATCGGTAATGACGGTCTTTGCAATGGATAAACGGCTGGCGGGATGATCACCGTAGGAGGAGCCGTAGGTTGGATCGGGGGTGGCAAGATCCGCCCCGCTCGGGTCCCGCTGCATGCTTCCGGAGGTATCGAACACAATCAGGATGTTGGGTCGCACCGTCAGGTAGTCGATCATCCGCAAGGGCTCCATTTTTGCCTGTATCGATGAGGCAACCGCGAGTATGATGGCACACAGTGATAGTGCGAAAAATCCTATGATGAGGGCCTTCCATGGGTGTACGAAGGGAATGCCGTGGTGTTTTCCAAGTGCGTTGCCGGGCAGCATGCCAGCACCTCCTTTTTTATAGCCGTAAAATGGTACAGCTCATTCAAGGAGATGGCGTTGTTCGGCAGCCCTGCTACCCTATCCCTTGCTGCATAGGACGTAGGTCAGAAGCTTTGCGTCCCATCCTTTCGGATGATTTGCCTTTTTCGAACAAACTGTTTCCCTTACCCCGTTTATCACTACCGCTCAGGATAAGGTGACCATCTGTTCTTTGTGTTTTTCCCTCGTACATCGAATTCATCCCTGCAATTCATACGTGCTTTTTTATCCCCTTGCGACCAACCCTGATGCTTGGTAGAGCAATTGGGATGCCATGGAAGAAAAAATGTATAACCTTATGATTTTTAAGGTTAATATATCAAAGGGCACAATTCGGAGCTGTCACAACATGGTATCATTAAAAGACATGATGGCCTCATTTCTTGACACAGCGGCCTCTGGAGTTTGCCGGCAACAGGATTGCGGAAGGGGTATCCCCTTCATCCGGCGGCAGTTTGCATGCAGATCGTGCTCGTGCCCGATCTCGCAAGGCCGGTTCGATCCACCAGGGGCACAGGCTTGGATCATATGATTGAAGATGAATGGGAGCAGAAGGCCTTCTGGAGGATTCGTTTAAAATAGGACATGGAAGTTCCCGAATGGGTGCTGGGTTGAACCGTCATGGTATCTTTGGGATGCACGCGGTTGACGGAATGGCCTGAATGACCTACCATAATATACGTGGCGTTAAAAAAATATATTTCGTACATTACATGGCAACGATATATCGCACCAAAACGATGAGGAACGGCGTAATCCCTCAGTGGAGATGGATTGCGCCGATAATGGCGGGATTGCTCTGCTTCGGCTCCGTCCTTGCCACGGCAGCCCCCCCTCATCCCCGCAATGTCCTGCTCATCACCATCGATACCATCCGTGCCGATCACATCGGCTGCTATGGGTATGACCGGATAAAGACCCCACACATCGACGCACTGGCAGCAGACGGGGTGCTGTTCGAGAATGCCTTCTCACCGGTCCCCCTGACCCTTCCCTCCCACACCTCGATCCTCACCGGCACCTATCCGGCGTTCCACGGGGTCCGAAACAACGGTACCTTCGCCGTTCCGGATTCGGTGGTGAGTATCGCCGAGATCCTGAAGGGGGAGGGATTCGTGACTGCGGCCTTTGTCGCCTCCTATGTCCTGGACAGGCGTTTTGGCCTGGATGAGGGGTTCGATGTGTATGACGACATCCTCTCGGAGGATCCCGAGCAGAACTTTCTGGACAAGGAGAGGCGTGCTGATGCGGTGACCAGGGCAGCGACGGAATGGCTCAGCGAAACGAGGCCCGGCCGGTTCTTCATGTGGATCCATTACTTCGACCCCCATATGCACTATGATCCGCCGCCCCCCTTTTCCAGGGAATACTCCCGGAATCCGTATGATGGCGAGATCGCCTATACGGACTACTGGATAGGGATCCTCATGGAATGCCTGCAGAAGCTCGGGCTGTCTGAGGACACCCTCATCGTTTTGACCGGTGATCACGGGGAAGGGCTTGGCGATCACAAGGAGAAGACCCACGGGATATTCATCTATGACACTACGTTGCAGGTGCCCCTTATCATCTCCTGCCCGCCGCTTTTCCCCAAATCACAGCGGGTCCGTCCCCTGGCCCGGCTGATTGATATCGCCCCCACCATCCTGGAGATTGCTGGATGCAAAGCGCACAAGGATATGCAGGGGGTCTCCCTTGTCCCCTTGATCCGGGGAAAGGGGGAGGATACGGATCTGGCCCTGTACTGTGAGAGTTTTTATCCGCTATTCAGCCACCGGTGGAGCCCCCTGGAGGGGATACGGACCGGACAATGGAAGTATATCGAGGCGCCTTCCAGGGAACTCTACAGGCTGGATAAGGACCCCGGTGAGAGGAGGAATCTTGTCGATAGGGAACCGGAAGAGGCGCGGCGTCTTGCAGATATGCTCGCCCGGCTCAAAAAGGAACATGCCGCTGTTTCCAAGGAGGCTCCAAGGCCCCAATTGGATGAGAAGGCAAAGGAGAGGCTTCGGAGCCTGGGATACGTGGTTGCGCCTCAGCCGAAGGAGGAGGGTGAATATCCCGATCCCAAGCAGATGATCGATACCCTCAAACACCTGGATCGGGGATTGGAGCATTACGGAAGAAGGGAGTATCGCCAGGCGCGGGATGAGTTCCTCAAGGTGGTACGCAAAAATCCCCAGGACGTCGATGCCTACACCATACTCGGGCATACCTACAGGGCCCTCAATGAACCCACCCAATCGATCGAGTCATTCGAGAAGGCACTGGATCTCGGATGTCAAGACCTGCGGGTGTACATCGCATTGGGAACCATATACATGAAAAGCAACCGGCATCAGGAGGGGACGAACGCCTTCCGGAAGGCCCTTGAGGTGAATCCCCGGTGCAAGGAGGCCTACATGGGTATCGCCCTCTCTCACATCCGCAGGAACCAGTTGAATGAAGCGTGTTCTGCACTTGAAAGGGCACTGGAGATAGACCCCAACGATGTGGTGGCCCTCAATCACCTGGCGGTGATCCACCAGAGGCAGAAACGGTACAATGATGCCGCTGCCGCTGCACAGGACGTCCTGAGGATAGACCCGAATAATACCTCCGCCCTGCTCACCCTCGGCTCGACCCTGCTGTATCAGAGACAGTTCGAAGAGTCCCTCACGATCCTGCGCAAGGCCCTGGCGATCGATCCCCACCAAGCGAAGACCTGGTACTTTGCCGGACTGGTGGCCTTTCAACTTCGACAGTGGGAGCAGGCAGTGGATCATTTCCACAAGGCAGCGGAGATCGATCCCAACTGGGCCGATCCCCATTTCAATCTTGGATACATCTATCAGCAGCAGCGAGACCTGGCCGGGGCGATCAAGGAATACCGGGCGGCCCTGGAGATCAACCCAGGTCTTGTTCAGGCGCGCGACATGCTGAGAAGGATCGAGACGCTCGTGCCGAACCCCGGTCCGGAACCTCCTTCTTCTTCTTCCCCTTGATTGTCTCCACATTTCAGGTGCAGAAAGGCACCTTGTTCATGGCCCTTTTCCGTCCGGGCAGGGTGCCTTTCCTCGGATGTTCGGAGGTTTTTCTCCTCGGTCATTGTGCGTGCATATCATGGCAGCGCTGCAGATCCTTCTGCCACTGCATGAGGAGGTCGTCGACGGTGCCCTCCGGAAACAGGGGAGGAAGGATGCGCGCGTTGAGACGGGTCCTTCGGAATCCGGGGTTTTTGCGGGAGAGCAGGGCCATGGAACCATCGATATACACAGGCAGGAAGGGCGCGCCCGCCTTTTTTGCCACATTGCCCATTCCTTTCTTGGGCTTTTGGATGGTGCCGTCGATCGATCG
>JBLIRN010000092.1:0-7406 GCA_049472315.1 bacterium | reverse complement strand
GGGGTTGCCAATGTGCTGCGATATCTGGAACTGCTCGAGGAATCCGACCGGGTGATCCCGGAGGAGACGATCGAGAGGGTGGAACGGTCACTTGATCGCACCTACCTGCCGAGCCCTCCGGAGGCGTCCCGCAGCAGGGTATCCATCATGACCGTGCATAAGGCCAAGGGGCTCGAATTCGACCATGTGTTCTGCCCCTTTCTTGACTGGAATCCCCTATCCGGAGGCCGCTCCGATCAGCCCCCCTACCTCCTGGAGACCGGGAAAAACGGCGAGGGACTCCTGGCGCTCAGAAGGGATCGAAGAAACGGCACACAGGATCCCATTTACGGCCTTTTGCGCTCCAGGGAGGAGGGAAAGCGGTGTGCGGAGGCAAAAAGGGTCCTGTATGTGGCGGTGACACGCGCCAAAAGGGGCCTCCATCTGAGCGGGGCGGCGAGCTGGAGCAATGGAAGGCTCTGTGCACGATCCAAGCATTCCCCCCTTGCCGCTGTCATGGCGCACGAGGGGATCGGTGCATGGGACCTTTCCCATCCCCTGGAGCACGACATCCGGAGGGAAGGAACATGCGGCATGGAAATACGGATCAATCCCCCACCCTCTTCCGAACGATACTCCTCCCCTGCTATCCCTCCCCTTCCGGAGCCCATCCCCACAACACCCGAGCCGGTACCGTACATGGTGGTGAACCCTTCGGAAACAAGGGATTTTGTGCCCCGGCCGGTGGAGGCCCCCGAACAGGATCATGGTCCGACAAAACAGGAGAGGGCGCGGGGAATCGTCACCCATGGGATACTTGCCGGTGCAGCATGGGGAAAGGAGGTGCCTGCGGAGCCGGCGATCGCAGCAGCCCTGTGTGCCGAGGGCATCAGTCCAGGCCAGGCGGGCCCACTTGCCCGTTCCATTCTGGACGAGGTCAGCCGGTGTATGGAAGAGGAGACCTGCGCATGGATCCTCGACCGCGGACACCCGGAGGCATATGCCGAATGGGGAATCGAGGATTCCCCGGAAGCGGGGGTCATTCGATCAGGGATCGTGGACCGGCTCATCTTTGACGGCTCGCGCTGGTGGATCGTCGATTACAAGACCGTTCGCACCGAGGGAGAGGATGAGGGTGCGGTTATCGACCGGGAGGCGCTCCTGTACAGGCCTCAGATGGAGGCTTACCGCTCGATGGTTTCCCGGTGGAAGGGGATTGTGCCCGACCGGATCGTGCTCCTTCTCTACTTTACCGCCTATCGAAGGGCATACCGCTATCCCTGATGCCCTTTATCCCATGAATGCCCTGATGAGGGAAAGGAGACTGGTGGGAAGCTGCTCACCGTAGAAAGGCCGCGGCGTACAGGTGAGAACAAAGAGCCCCAGGCATACCATTCCCATGATGCGCCGTCTTCTGTCAACAAGTACCTGATCATTGATGGGCGCAGGATGTCCCAGCCCGATGAAAAACACGAAGAGCATCCAGATAAACCACGGCCAGTAGAATATCCCCATGACGGCGAACACCAGGCAGGTGATCCTTCCGATCGTCTTGTGTATCGGCCCGAACAGGGCGTACGAGATGTGTCCGCCATCGAGCTGGCTTGCAGGGAAGAGATTCATGAAGGTCACCAGGAGCCCCACCCATCCGGCAAAGGCAATGGGATGAATGATGATCTGGGCACTGGAGGGAAGGCTGCCGTGGACGAGCCATGTGAGGAGCTTAAAAAGGAGCGATTCCCCGAGGATGATCCCTCCGGCCGCCTCGGAAGCTGCGTTCATGGAGATTGTGGAGAGCTTGAGGCCCACAATGATGGTGGGAATTGCCAGGACGGCGCCTGCAAGCGGACCGGCCATCCCCACGTCCATGAGGGCCTTGCGGTCGGGGATCGCCGATTTCATCTTGATGATCGCGCCCATGGTGCCGATGATGTTGGGAAAGGGGATGAAGTAGGGGAGGGTGGACAGGATCTTATGTTTCAGTGAAACACAATAATGCCCCATCTCGTGTGCAGTCAGGATCATCAGCAGGGGGATCGAGAAGGGAAGCCCCATCCAGATCTTGAGGGGTTCCTTGAAGACATCCACATTGTATTGCATCGCCCCCGCCCACAGGGTGCTCACAATGGTGAGCAGGAAGAGGAAAAGATGGAGTCCGTACTTTTGTGGCCTGCGGGAGGGCCGTTCCGCCTGCTGCTGGTCCCGGTGGGTAAAGATGAGGGTAACGCGGGGTTCATAGCTCAAAACCCGGACGTTGTAACCGAGTTCGTGAAACCTGGTGATCAGGTATTCAAGGGACAGACCCGACCCGGGCTTCAGCCGGCCCTGGTAAATCGCCTCTTCCCCACGGATTCCCCGCAGCACGGGGAAAAACATGTCTCCGAATTCGTATTTCAGGATCGCATCGATGCGATTTACGTCGTATAGTTCCATGTCTGCGGTGTCTGTGATCTGGTCCGATGGTGCGTTACGATTGTATCCTCTCCTTTAAAGATCGGCCTTTTTCGCAAAAAAGTGCTCGAATCCAGTGGGGAGCAATGGCGATTCCTTACCCTCTTCATCGATGAGGGTGATTCCTTCATCCTCGGGGCACATCATCCCGATGTCGGACACCCGGGTCCCGGTTTCCGAACAAACACGATCAATCACCAACTGCGCGTTCTCGGGGCGCACCGTAAACAGGAGCTCGTAATCCTCGCCGCCCGACAATGCATACCTGAAGGGATCGTCTCCCGTATCCCTCACCAGGTCCGTGACCGCACTGTCGATCGGCAGCAAACGTCCTTCGATCCGCGCGCCCGTACGGGATGCCTGACAGAGGTGCGCGAGGTCCTGAGACAGGCCGTCGCTCAGGTCGATCATCGCGGTTGCCAGGTGATCTCGCGCCAGGATTCCGCCCTCGCGCACCCTGGGAACGGGATGGAGAAACCGGGTGCAGGCGGTGGCCGGCGTGTTCGCTTTTCCATCCCCCTTTTCGAGAAGCTCAAGGCCCAGCATGGCCCCCCCCAACTCACCCGTCACCATGATCCGGTCCCCAGGGCGGGCCCCGCCTCTGGTGATCGCATTCGCCTCCTGGACCGCGCCGATCATGGTAACGGCGATTACCACCGGACCGGGCGAGCGTACGGTGTCACCGCCGATAATGCGGACGCCGTACTCCTTGCCGGTCCTGATCATGCCGTCGTAGAGCCCCTCAACGAACGAGAAGGGCGTCGAAGGGGGAAGGGCGAGTCCGATCAACGCCTGGAAGGGTGTGCCTCCCATGGCGGCAATGTCGCTCATATTGACCGCGAGCGCCTTGTACCCGAGCTGTTCGGGTGAGACATAGCGATTTCTGAAGTGCACGTTCTCGATAAGGAGATCGGTGGTCACGAGCATCTGGAATCCTCGCTCCACAGCGAGCAGGGCGGCGTCGTCCCCGAATCCAACCGGGACCCTTATGGGGGCGTGGGAGGGAAGTTCGGGAACTCCCTTCAGACCTTTTTCGATAAGGGCCAAAAGGGCCGCTTCCCCTCCATGGGTTATCGTTTTGCCGCGCATTATTCCCCTCCAAGACTGAACACGTCAGGAGCCACGAGCAGGCAGTGCCTCTCGAATCTCAATGTCTTCATTATACCACAGGTTCAAGGTACCGGCCAGACAAGAGGCCGGAAGCGGAGGGCAATGCTCATGGTGAACCTTTGTACAAGGGGCGCGGGCAGACATAGTTGATCCGCTGGACGGGAAGGGGTGGTACGTAGCAAAAACGTTGCTCAATCGTTCATTAAACGATAGGCGATCTTGAAGAAGGTGAGCTGGGAGGTGGTCTTGCACATACGCTTGTAGAGTATCTGACCGAGGGAACGATAGAACTTGTGGGCCATATCCTTGTCTTCATCCAAGAGGGCGAGAAAGTCGCTGTTTTTGATGATAAGGATCTTGCAGGGCTCGGTTGCCACCACAGAGGCGGAGCGATGGGCCTCGTCCAGGAGTCCCACCTCACCGAAGATGGAAACGGAGCGAAGGATGGAAATGATATTCTTCCCCTCCTCGACGGGGACCTCAACCTGCACCTTCCCCTCTTCGAGGATGTAGAATTCATTGCTCTCGTCGTTATATTTGATTACCGACTCCCGGGTGGTATAGGTAGCCGGGACCGTGATATTGCGCACCTTCGAGAGCTGTTCATCGGTAAAATCCTTAAATAGGGAGACCTCTTTCAGTTTCATGCTGTTCCGCCCTCGCTTCTGTTTCTCTCCATCACCAATTCAATACACTGCAAAATAACACAATGGTATATGCAGTGTCAATAGAAATTACCCACGATCCTGCGGGAAGGGGAATGGGGTGTCCCCTCCCGTCCGGTTGTGGATGGCAGGGAAATTGTGCTATTCTAGTAATAGAATAAGGCAATTCGGGCTGTAATGACCCGGATTCGAAGATGGTATTCATTTCTCGTATAAGGGAGCGTCCATTCACAAACTATACGGTCATTTGACCGGACTTAAAAGCAGCCAAATCAAAAAGATTGAGCGAATTTTTCGGCGCCGCGTGCCGCCCGAAGAGGTGATCACCCCTGAGCTTGCCCGATACATGACCGAGGTCTCCCTGGACACGGGCAGGAAGATTGGCGTATGCATCAATCGAAAGGGCGAGATCCCCTATGTGGTGGTGGGAGACGCAAAGGGTATTTCCCTCCCCGAATTAAAGGCCTATCGTGTGGGACACAACCGGTTGCGCGGCATTCGATTCATCCACACCCATTTCGATGCAAATGGTTTGACTAAGCAGGACCTCACCGATCTTGCCCTTCTTCGATTCGATCTGACTGCTGCGCTCGAGGTGGGACCGGAGGGATTACCCGGCCGGCTCTTTATGGCCCACCTGCTTCCACCCAACAAGGATGGCGGGATCTACGAAATACTCCCTGCCTCGTCACCCCACCACATAACGATGGATTTTTCCCAGTTTATCAATGCCCTCGAAGAGGAGATCAACCGCACCAGCCCCAAGGCGAAGGATACCCTCGGTTACGAGGAAAGGGCCATTCTCGTCAGTGTGGTGACAAAATCCAGGATGGAGGCCGAGGAATCGATTGCCGAACTCAAGGAACTCGCCAGGACCGCCCATATCCAGGTGCTCGATGTGATCATCCAGCGGGTACAGGAATACAACCCGCGTTATTTGATGGGCTCGGGAAAGGTGCAGGAGATGGTCATCCGGGCCTTGCAGCTCGGCGCTGGGCTTATCTGCTTCGATCAGGAGCTCACCCCCGACCAGTTGACCAATATCTGCACCCTCACCGAGCTCAAGGTCATCGATCGGCCACAGCTCATCCTGGATATCTTTGCCCGAAGGGCCCATACCATGGACGGAAAGGTTCAGGTGGAGCTGGCCCAGTTGAAGTACCTGTTGCCGAGACTGAAGGGAAAGGGGACCGCGATGTCGCGTCTCATGGGTGGAATCGGGGGCCGCGGACCCGGGGAGACCAAACTGGAGATCGACAGGCGCCGTATCAGGGACCGCATAACACACCTGGAAAAAAGGCTCAAGGAAATAAGCACCCGGAGACGACAGAAACGGTCACTGCGAGTCAAGGCGGGACTCCCCATATGTTCCATCATCGGCTACACCAACGCAGGAAAATCCACGCTCCTCAATGCCCTTACCGAAAGCCACGTGTTTGTGGAGGACCTCCTCTTCGCAACCCTGGATACCGCGACCCGCCGGCTTCGTTTTCCACGGGAGCGGGAGGTGATCATCACCGATACGGTGGGCTTCATCCATTCCCTGCCCAAGCCCCTGATAGGCGCCTTCAAGGCCACCCTGGAGGAGTTGGAGGACGCGGATTTCCTCCTCCATGTGGTGGATATCGGCAACCCTTTTTTTGAAGATCACATCGAATCGGTCAACCGCATCCTCAAGGATTTGGGCCTCCAGGACAAACCAACCCTTCTGTGCTTCAATAAGGCGGACCTGGTGGAGAAAAAACTGGCTGAAGCGGTGTGCCGCAGGTATGACGCCGTGTGCATATCCGCGCTTGACCGCTCTACGCTCCATCCCCTGCTCGCAGAGATGGAACGGAGAATCTGGGAGAATCACATCCCTGACACAGGGCTTATGGCCGGTCAGGGGAGCCAATCTTGACATTGCACAAAGTGAATCTCTATAATGATTTTCAAGTGTTGCGGCCCGCAATTGGCAATTACTGTGTTTGTATTATGTTGAAGCGGACAGACATGTTTATGGAGCGATACGGGGAGGGTTTCTAGTAAACCGCCATGATCTAGCGATCACAACGAAGGATGAAAGTTCATAAAAACAAATGATTAGTTGAGAACTTTCATATAAGTTTCCTTGGCGAAGCGACCTTTAGGTGATTCCAGGGCCTAACATAGTGCTTCGCTTCGCTACGCCAGGCAAGCTTGGTTGTAGCTCCGCTTCGCTGCGCTCTAACAAAGTTTGGTTGGGGGAGGACACCATGGGTCCCATTCTTTTGATGGTTCTTTCCTTTCTCGGCTATATCGTCGTCTATCATACTTACGGCAGGTTCTTGTCCCGGAAGGTCTTCGCCATACGCAGGGAAACCGTGGTCCCGTCCCACGAGTTCAACGACGGGACCGATTACGTGCCCACCAAAAAGGGGATCATCTTCGGACACCATTTTACCTCCATCGCCGGTACGGGCCCCATTGTCGGCCCCGCGATCGGGATCATCTGGGGCTGGGTCCCTGCATTCCTGTGGGTATTCCTGGGGGCGATCGTCATGGGCGCGGTCCATGACTACGGCTCCCTCATCATCTCCCTTCGGAACAAGGGGAAATCCATCTCCGAGATCACCAGCACATACCTCAACCGCCGCGCGCGCATGCTCTTCTTCCTCATCGTATTCTTCGAACTCCTGATCGTCGTCGCCATCTTCGGCCTGGTGATCGCCATCATATTCAGCCTCTTTCCCCAATCCGTCTTTCCCATATGGTGCGAGATCCCCATTGCCCTGATGCTGGGGTATCTGGTATACAAGAGAAACGGGAATATCATCCTGCTCACGGTCATCGCCATCACCCTCATGTATATCACGGTGGTGATGGGACATTTCATACCCCTTACCATGCCCGGCATCCTCGGGATGCCCGCCACCGGGGTGTGGACGATCATCCTCCTCATCTACGCCTACATCGCCTCCGCCATCCCGGTAACCACCCTTCTCCAGCCCCGGGATTACATCAATGCCTGGGAGCTCTTTATCGCCATGGGCCTCCTGGTCCTGGGTATTCTGGCAACCGGCCTCTTCAAGGAGATGCCCATGGTGGCCCCTGCATTCAACCTTCACCCCGAAGGCGCCCCGTCCATGTGGCCGTTCCTCTTTATTATCATTGCCTGCGGGGCAATCTCGGGCTTCCACTCCCTGGTCTCCTCCGGTACCTCTGCAAAACAGGTGTCAAACG
>JBLIRN010000091.1:0-8115 GCA_049472315.1 bacterium | reverse complement strand
TTGCTTCGTGGCGCCACAAGGTGCCCTGAGCGTTTGTTGCAAGAAACTGTCATTTTTAGACCTGACCCCATTTTTGTGACCCTGCCAAAAAACTGTCATTTCAAGACCTGACCCCATTTTTGACATTCGTCTTTTTGCCCCCCTGAATAGACCGTATCTTCATAATCTCCGTATTCCATGTCACATATGATCGCATGGCACGCGTATCGTTCCCCTTTTTTTACCGAAGAATTAAGTAAGGTGCGGAGTGTTCGGAAAAAAAGCGTGCCGGCGGCAAGGCAGGTTGGTATTCACAAACATGTCACAAAGGAAGACCGGATGATCAGCGCTATTAAGAATGCGGTTGTGCTTGGTTCGGGTGGAACAATGGGTTCATTGACCGGGGGTATTATTGCGCAGAATGGTATCAAGACATACTTTATGAGCCGGTTGAAAGAACATGCCGAATGTGGCCTCAAACGTGCGATACATCAAGCACGTTCAGAGGCGATAGCGGAAAATACCATATGTGGTGAATACAAGGGCTCATTACAGGATGCGTTAAAGGATGCGGACTGGGTTGTTGAGTGCGTCACTGAAAATGTCCAAATAAAGCAGGGCGTTTACAAAGAAATCGAGCAACACCTGAAGCCGGATGCGGTGATAAGCACCACCACCTCCAGTTTACCCCTGTCAAGGCTGTGTGACGGGATGTCGGAGGCCTTCAAGCGAAATTTTCTTGGCGTGCATTTTTATAACCCCCCGGCAAAGATACTGGCGTGCGAGATTGCCGCACAGCGGTATACGGATCCCGAAGTCACTCGATTCATGAGTGATTTCCTTGAACATAACCTCGGTCGTGTGGTCATACCGGTCCAGGATACATCGGCCTTTGCCGGAAACAGGATTGCCTTTTTACTGTTTTGCGAGATTACAGCCTTGGCTGAAGAATATGGTGTCGAACTGATAGACTATCTGCTCGGTCCATATACCGGAAGAATAATGGCGCCATTGGCAACCATTGATCTTGTCGGCCTTGATATTCATAAGGCCATAATTGAAAACCTTTACGAGCATACCAACGACCACATGCATCATACCTTCAGGGTGCCTGAATATATTGAAAAAATGATTGAAAATGGGTGCCTGGGGAGCAAGACCCCTGACAAGGGAGGATTTTATAAAAGGGACAGCAGCCGAAACAAATTGGCAATGAATCCGGCTACCCTCGACTATGAGCCCGTGAAAAGGCCGAAGGTCTCATTCGTTGAAGAGGCCAAGGAGATGATTCGCACGGGAAGATACAACGACGCCTTTGCCATCATCATGGAAAGCCCCTGCGCGGAAGCGGATGTGGTGCGCAAGATCCTCTGCACCTATATCTCCTACTCCTATTCGTGCATCGGAGAGGTTACCGAGGCCAGATACGGCATAGACGGAATCGACAAGGTAATGGCGTCCGGATACAACTGGGCGCCTCCAAGTTTGATTCTTACCATGATGGGAGGGGCTGAGAGAGTAACAGGACTTCTGCGGCACTATGGTTGTATGGTGCCTGATGCCCTTAAAGGTCCGGACAAGCCGATAGATCTGCATGGAGATCCCGGCAGATATTTTTTGGCCCGGTAGACACATACGGTGCCCCGCCGCACGCAGCGGGGTATTCGTTGAAACCTCAATCAAAAGGAGTCCCTCTGTCATGCAGAATATTGCCATATGGGGTGCAGGCGGCTTTGGCCGTGAGGTAGCCTGGTTGATTGAAGAAATAAACAAGGCAGACCGGGTTTTTAACATTATCGGCTTCCTGGATGACCAGGTTTCCTTGATTGGGCAGGAGATAAACGGCTATCCGGTTATCGG
This sequence comes from bacterium, assembly GCA_049472315.1. Taxonomy (GTDB): domain Bacteria; phylum SZUA-182; class SZUA-182; order DTGQ01; family JAFGSM01; genus JBLIRM01. The sequence continues at coordinate 6,276 of JBLIRN010000091.1, read as the reverse complement.
CGGACTGGATTATCTCAGTAAAAATGAGGGCATAGCCGTGGTGATGGCGGTGGGAGACCCAGTAACACGATTTAGAATGCTTGCGAGAATTCAAGGCATGAGCCTTACCTTTCCCAATCTCATCCACCCCTCGGTAATCAAGGGACGAATGATCGAGATGGGTGTGGGTAATGTCATATGCGCCGGCGCAATTATAACCGAAAACATTACAATCGGTGACTTTTGTCAATTCAATTTGAAAACAACGATCGGCCACGACGTCAAGCTGGGGGATTTTACCACGAGTGCATGCAGCGTGGATTTTGCCGGCTACAGCAGCACCGGTTTTGGAGTGTATATAGGCAACCAGGCCACACTTCTGCCCTCGGTGAGCGTTGGTGATCTTTCTATCATCGGGGCCGGCGCGGTGGTCAACAAGGATATACCCGACGGGGTTGTAGCCGTGGGCGTTCCGGCCAGGGCGATCAAGCGTAACCCTGTCTATGATGAAATGAAAAACGATATTGAATCGGGTCGATTGCAGGGCAGCCGTCCGGAACATGTTCATTGCTGACGCCCTCAAAAATAGACTCTAAGGGATCGATTGGCTAATCCATTATATGGCGAATTGCAGGTGAATGCCCGCATTCATTCCTAACGCAGTGCAGGATTCCCATTCCCCGAAGATACCCATGAGTGCGAAGGGCGCATATCTTTAATCGCGAATAGCCCCCGCCCATTAAGATCACTGCAAACACCCATGGGTGCGAAGGGCGCATATCTTTAACTGCGAATAGCCCCCCTCCCATGAAGGTCACCCTCCCATGCTATTGATTATTGTGTGGGATGCGTATCTTTCCCCTTTTTTTACCGAAGAATAAGTAAGGTGTGGAGTGCGCGGAGGGGAGTCTGCCGGCGCAGGGGAATCTTTTTCCCCTCGGCGGAGACCCCGATGCAGGAAGAACGCACGGAGGCCGTTCACATGAGGAAAAAGGCATCGCACACTGAGGCGCCTCATGTGATCTCCCAGCCCGTTCTCGCGGGCAAAGAGAACCCACAGTATGGGCAGGACATTCCGAGGAAGGGACAATGAGCAGGGGCATTCTGGTATTCAAAGAGGGCGAACAAATCCTGGCGATCGTCATACGGAATGATTTCTCCAAGGAAGGGATCGAGTTCTTCACCCCGGCGGACTTCTCCCAGCAGATGGCCTACATGAAGCACAAGAAGGGAAAGACCATCAAGGCCCACCGGCACAACCTGGTGAAGCGGGAGGTCCACTTCACCCAGGAGGTCCTGTTCATCAAGAGGGGAAGGCTCAAGGTGGACCTCTATTCCTCGTCCAAGGAATACATGGAGAGCGTCGTCCTGGGGCCGGGCGACATCATCCTGCTCGCCTCCGGCGGGCACGGGTTCGAGATCCTGGATGACCTGGAGATGATCGAGGTGAAGCAGGGGCCCTATGCCGGTGACCAGGACAAATCGTACCTGGAGGCGGAGCCATGATACCGGTCAACGAGCCCCTCCTTGCCGGGCGGGAGCTGGAATACGTCACCCGGTGCATCCGGAGCGGGTGGATCTCCTCGGCAGGCGAATACATCGAGGAGTTCGAGCGGCAATGGGCCGCATACTGCGGGGCACAATACGGCATCTCGGTGAGCAACGGGACCGCCGCCCTCCAGGTGGCAGTGGGGTGCATCGATCTCAAGCCGGGCGATGAGGTGATCATGCCCTCCTTCACCATTATCTCCTGCGCCCTGGCGGTGACCGCCTGCGGGGGGAAACCGGTGCTCGTGGATTCCGACCCCCTCACCTGGACAATGGACGTCTCCCGCATCGAGGAGCGGATCACCCCGCGGACGCGGGCGATCATGCCCGTGCACATCTACGGTCATCCCTGCGACATGGACCCCATCATGGAGCTTGCACGTAGATATCGCCTGGCGGTCATCGAGGACGCGGCGGAGGCCCACGGCGCCGAGTACAAGGGGAAAAGGGCAGGGAGCCTGGGGCACCTGGGCTGCTTCAGCTTCTATGCCAACAAGATCATCACCACCGGGGAGGGGGGTATGGTCCTCACCGACAGCAAACGGTACGCGGAAAGGGCGCGCTCCCTGCGCAACCTCTGCTTCCGAAAGGGGCGGCGTTTCCTTCACACCGAACTGGGCAACAACTTCCGCCTGACCAATCTGCAGGCGGCCATCGGCCTTGCCCAGATCGAGAGGATTCACGAGCTGATCGAAAAGAAACGATGGATGGGCCGGCGCTACACCCACCTGCTCCAGGAAATCCCCGGTGTCATCCTCCCTGTCGAGATGCCCTGGGCGCGGAATGTCTACTGGATGTACGGGATCATGCTCGACCGGGAGGCGGACATGGACGCGGCTGAATGTGCACGGCGTCTTTACGGGTGCGGCGTGGACACACGTCCCTTCTTTCTGGGGATGCACGCGCAGCCGGTCTTTCATCGCATGGGGCTCTTCAAGGGGGAGCGGTATCCGGTGGCGGAAGCCCTGGCAGCGCGGGGGCTCTACCTCCCCTCCGGATTGACGATCACCGAGGACCAGATCGGCGCGGTGTGCGACGCAGTGCGCACGGTGTGCACGGGGGTGCGGACACGATCCGACCGTTCCTATCGCACCAGGGCTGCCGTCACTGCCCAGGGGGGCATCAATGTATAGGCGATTGCACCGCATACGGGAAGGAGTGACAGCATGAGCATGAGACTCGGATTTTTCCTGCTCTTTACCGCCATCGCTTTCCTGCGGCCTCGCCTGACCCCCTACCTCATCATCCTGGCGGTGCCGTTCATGCCCAAGATACGCGGGGGCCTCGCCTCGACCACCTCCCTGGAGGAGGTGGTGATCCTGGCCTCCATTGCGGGGATGTTCTGCTACGCCATCTTCGGCCAGCACGTGTCCATCAGAAAGGATGGCGTGTTTGTGGCCTATCTGACCTTCATCTTCATCCTGACCTTTACCGGCCTCCTGCACTGGTTCGACTCCTCGTCGTCCCAGATGAGGGTGGATATCATCCAGTACATCAAGCTGCTGCTCCCCTTTCTGACCCTGATTGTCACGCGGTGGGCGATACAGGAGCGCAGCCAGGTCAACCGGCTCATGCACCTGTTCCTCGGGGTGTCGGTCATCCTTGCCGTGATGGGCCTGTTGCAGCACTACATGCTCTTCAATGTCCACGTCCTCTGCAACCGTTTTTACCCCCTGTGGGGAGACCCCTCGTACGGCGCCCGGTTTACCTATTTCCGCGAGGCAACCGCCACGTTCGACGGCCTGCACGTGTATTCAGGGATCTATTTCATGATATGCACGGTCATCGCGGCCCATTTCTATTTCTTCGGGTCCCGCAGAAAGCTGCTGCAGTCGTTCTATCTGATATGCACGGGTCTCAATCTGGTGGCTCTGACCATGACCTTCTCCCGGGCCGCCACCATATGCGTGAATGTGGGCCTTGCGGTGATTCTCCTGCAGGTGATCCTTTCGGTGGGAAAGGACAACCGGTACAGGGAGATCGCGCTGATCGCGGTGCTCATAACGAGCATTGCCTTCATCTTCTTCCCCTATGTTGACAAGCATAGACTGGTCGAACGGTTTGAAGCCGATTCCGCCTCGGTGCTGGTAATGGAAAACAGGGGGTTCTGCTGGAAGGAGGCATTCAGGGTCTCCATGTACAATCCCATCGTGGGATACGGGTTCAGGAGCATGTCCGCGTCAATACAGTTCAGGGAGCCGCACAACGCCTACCTGCAGATCGTGCTGGTGGGCGGCCTGATCCTGTTCATCCCCTTCCTCCTGTTGATCTACAAGATCGGGAAGAAGCTGTGGGATGCCCGGCACGAGGTGCTGATCGGGTGGGGACTTCCGGTTTTCCTGAGCATGCTCGCCTTCGAGATGAGCAGCTTCAACCTGTTCACCTGGGACCGGGGGAGGGTGAACTCCATGATCTGGGTCCTCTTTGGACTGGCCCTTTCCCTCCCCTTCCAGGGGGAACGGGATGCCGTGCGGGTGCAAAGCCAGGCCACGGTGAGTGTGGGAATGGTCGATGAGGCGGCCTTCCCTGCGCCGGAACCGGTGCTCGCCTCAATGGGATACATCGATTGACGGAGTGATCATGCCTGCGATTTCGGTCATCATACCGACATACAATCGACTGCCGCTGCTGCGGAGGGCGGTGGAATGCGTGCTCGACCAGACGTTCGACGACTGGGAGCTGCTGGTGGTTGACGATGCCTCAACCGACGGGACATCCGAATACCTGAGCCAATGCACCGACCCCAGGGTCCGCCCCCTTCGCAACCCGGCCAACCGGGGCGCCCAGGAGAGCAGGAACCTGGGCATCCGGCATGCGCGCGGGGAGTTCGTGTGCTTCCTCGACTCCGACGACCTGTGGGTGCCTGAAAAGCTCGCCCTCCAGATGGACGCCATGAACAGGAGGGGCCGGAATGCCGGGGTGGTGTATTCCTACTGCGGCATCATGGAGTCCCAAACCGGCAGGCGGTACGACTGGCAGTCCCCGGACTGCGAGGGGGACATCTACGGCGACATCCTGGCGCGGCCCTTCATCGATTTCATCACCCCCATGATCCGGCGGGAGTGCCTCCACCTTATAGGACCGCTCGACCCTAATGTCCCCTCCTACCAGGAGTGGGACACCTTCATCCGCATCGCGCGGAACTATATCTTTGTCCGGGTGCCGCACACCCTCGCCTACTACCGCCTGCACAACGGGGCCACCATATCGAAGGACCGGCGCCTGCACACCCTCGGCTACCTGTACGTGGTAAAAAAACACGAGCACGAGATCCTGAGGCGCTGCGGCAGACCGGCCCTTGCCTATCACTACCTGGTGTGCGCAAAGAATTACTGCAGGCTGCGTGATCCGATCCCCATGGCCCGCTGCCTGGGCCGCTGCCTGCAACTTTCTCCAAGCACCTGCCTAAAATATATTTTCATGTGGAGTATGCATTGTGCTTCAAGTCCTTTGCGCCGGCGCCTGCGAGATAAGCCTCAAACGGTGCATGAAGCGCCCGGTGAACATCCCCTCCCCCGGCGGTTCCACGATACGCCCGAAACGGGGTATAATGTACACAGCATGCACGCATTCCCCCGGCGCCCGGAAGGCACGCCAGAAACAGAGCAGGAAGCGCCCAGTGCGCATCACCCTCCCAGGGCCACTGTACAGACGCACACCGCCCCTGCTGCATGGTGGGTGCGGGGCCGCCATGGAGGGCCGCAGTGATGCGCAAGCGAATCTGCCTCATCCAGCCCCAGCCCTGGTTCGCCATCACCCCCATGCTGATGAGCATGGCCTCGCTTCTCGACAAAGACGGATGGCAGGTGGATATCGTCTACCTGGATGACCGGTCCGGGGACATCGACACGGCCGGCCTGAGCGGGAATGTCTCCATACACAAGATACCGGGATATCACGGAGGAAATCCCGTCCGGCTCGCCCTTACCGTCCTGAGATCGCTCCCCCTCCTGTGGAGGACGATCGCCGGGAAGGGGCATGAGTTTATCGTGGGCGTCGATCCTCTCGGCCTGATCATCGCCACCTGCATCGGCCTGGCCTGCCGCGTCCGGAGGATCTATTGCTCCCTTGAGCTATACTTCGGCGACGAGATGAAAAGGCTCAGCCTTCGGATCGGTAAATGCCTGGAGCGGTGGTGCAGCAGGAGGGCGCGGTTCACCCTCACCCAGGACCAATGGAGGGCCGGGGCGCTTTCCAGGGAAAACGGGATCGACCCGGACCGGATGCTGGTGCTGCCCAATACCACCACCGGCAGGGCAAGGCTCATGGAAAGCGACCTCCTGCACCGCAGGTTCGGCCTCGACCGGGGCACCAGGATCATCCTGTATCCGTGCAGCCCCTTTGCATTCGACCAGATGGACGCCTTGACCCGCATCGCGGACCTGCTCCCGCCCGGGTATGTGATCGTCATCCACGTGGGGTGGTATCCCCCGAACGGGATACGGGAACGGATGGGATGGCGATTCCGCAGTAACGTGATCCATTCCTTCGATCCCTTTCCGTTCAACGAACTGGAAAAGATGTATGCATCCGCTGCCATCGGCGTGGCATTGTACATGAACACCGACAACCCCGGGGGAGGGAAAAACCAGGACCTCATCGGCTACTCCTCCGGAAAATTCAACCTGTTTCTCAAGTGCGGCAAGCCGGTCATCACCACCAACCAGGAGACCTTCAGGTCCATATTTTCCGCATACCGCTGCGGCGTGGCCATCGACCGCATGGAGGAGTTCCCCGGCGCAGTGGAGG
>JBLIRN010000090.1:0-8153 GCA_049472315.1 bacterium | reverse complement strand
GCTCGATGTCGATATCGAGAATACCGGCCTGTGCTTGATAAACAGCGTGCTGGATTGAGAATCCCAAAGTGAATGTTCATGTTTAAACCTGCATGATGTCTTTAAGACCATTACCTTGTTTTTATCGTGTTCTTTTTTTCTTTATTAAGGATGTCCCATGCGTATGCATACGATATCGAATGAGAATACACGGTGCATGTGCTGTATCCTCAGCCTCCTGCTGCTGTGTATAATTACCGCCCCGTCATCCGGATTCAGTGCGGATGACGGTTCCCAACTCTCATTACAGAGGAGGATACGCTCCACCCCGAATCCGGTGGGATCAGGGGCCAGGGCCTTAGGCATGGGTGGTGCATTTATCGCCGTTGCCGATGATGCCACCGCGGCATCGTGGAATCCCGCAGCGCTCATCATCCTGAAACGGCCCGAGATCTCTTGTGTAATCTCTCATGATCACGGGGAAAGGACGTATGATACATCCGCAGTATCCGGAGCCATCGATGATTTTCCCCAAGACCGGTTCCGTTTGAACTACCTGAGCCTCGCTGTCCCCTTCAGCCTCTTCTCCAGGCTTATGGTCTTCTCATTGAATTATCAACATCTCTACACGTTCTCCTATGAAGAGCAATCCCGGTGGTCGGAATATGATCCGCCGGGTTTTTATCTGGAGTATGATCTCCATATAAAACAGCACGGTGCCCTGGCACCGCTCTCCCCTGCCCTTGCAATCCAGGTTGTCCCCTCACTTTCCTTGGGTATTACGGCAAATATCTGGTCCAACAAGCTCTCTACCAATGAGTGGGAAAACATCTCCACAATCAATGGAAAGGGGATTGCGAAGGGAGACCCCTGGAGATCATTCGGCCAGCTCTACCAGAGATATGAATTCTCAGGATTCAACCTTCATTGCGGATTTCTCTTGCAGATCAACAGGGGCTTCAAGATCGGAGGGGTGATCAAGACCCCCTTTCGCGCCCGTGTCGACCATACACTCAAGTACGTATACCTGTCAGAAAACCTTATAGACAGCAATGACAGTGAGTACATTCAGTTTTCATCCCAAGGCCGCTCCAGGATAGACATGCCCGTTTCATACGGCGTGGGCGCCGCCCTTGGTCTTCTGGATAATTATCTCCTGCTCTCCCTGGATGTCTACCGAACGGAGTGGGATGATTATACGCTCGGACATGAGGCAAACATAAAGCCCACCACACAGATTCGTCTTGGCGCAGAATACCTGCTCTTCAAGAATGGACGGCTTATACCTCTCAGATCCGGTATCTTTTATGATCCCGAGCCTGCCGAAGGCTGGGTGGATGACTTCTTCGGTGCAAGCATCGGCACCGGCATTGTGTTCAAGGATTACGCCCTTGACATCGCCTATCAATACCGATTCGGAGAAAAAAGGCACGCTGAACCGATTCTCGATAATTGGATCAACGCAGAGGTGGAACAGCATTCCATTTATACATCCCTAATTATCTACTTTTAACCTGCATCCCTTCCCTCCGGAAAGGGTATTATATACCCTCTATTTTTTGAAATAATGGTCACAATTTAAAAAACACATCCTGTCCGTGAAAATCCGGGTCCCTTATCGTCTAATGAAATTGAGCATCAATTGAGAGCCATTGTGGTTGCGGATAATTAAACATCAGCGAGGAGGTGCATATAGCCATCACAGAGTTGAATACGTTCTCTTTCGTATAAAAGGGAGGTGTATGTAATGAAAGGCATGAGAGGCACGATAGTCATTTTTGGCCTTTTAGTCTTCTTAATGTTTGTTTGTATCCCTGTACTTGAACCGTACGTTGGTGATGTCCCTTTACACCATCTGTTTCCTGCATGGACGCAGTATGGGACATCATGGAAATTCTCATATCCTTCCATTTCATTATGGCTTCAGAATCAAAACCTGTTTCAAAACCGCTATCAATCTCAATCCGGCCAGGCCATATTTCCCGCAGTGCAATCGTCGTCATCCTTCTCTATTCCCTATTGGCATCTTACACAAAATTGGTATACCCCATTCCATCAAAATCGTCCCGCGTTCAACACATCCGGCCATGCCTTTTCTTCCATTGAGCACATGCTGGTTCCCCAATACTATGGGTATCCTCCCTACCCACTTATTGGTCAAAAAACATATTACCAGCAACAGGCATCAGCCCAAGGACCGCCACGGCTCAAAACAAAATCCATCGATTTATCAGGGACATCCGGAACGCATACATTTACGCGCTTTTATACACTGGACGCCCTGAACATCCCCTTGCAGGCCCCTCAGTATGATCTACCCCTACAGACGGATGAGATATCGAACTTCATAAATTTTTATGTAAAGATTCCCCTTTCCGGTGACGAATCGTTGTTATTGGAAAAGAATGGCTTTGCGGTTATTGAGAATCCATTCAATCCGCAAGAAGACGATATCATCGCAGCCTATAGCATGTTGAGAGAAAAAAGGGTCCCTATTTTTATTACATCCGATTCTCTTCTGCATCTTTTTCATATTCAATTCAGCAAGGCATTGATGCGCATAGAGGAGGAGGAATTCTACGACGCGATATGGCAGATCAGCAAGGCACTGCTGGATGATTCAATCGAAAAATATGAACAAACCTCCGGGGATGTACAAGAGGCATCCAAAAGAAATGTCGCCTATCTATCCGTCGGTCTAAGCCTCTTACAGCCACGGGAGGATCAACTGTGCGATGAGGGATGCAATGACCCTGCATCGGCGGGGATATATTTCCGGGAAGATGATCTGGCAAGATACGATTTCGTCATACCCGATTTCGTGGAGGCAGACGTTAATCAAGAGTTACAGCTCATCGAAGGGCATGAGGGACCTGATGCTTCGCCCCTCTTTTCCTACCTGGAGGATTACTCTCACTATGTCCCACACGGACATTACACGCAATCGGAGAGGATGAAAAACTACTATAAGGCATTCACGTGGTACGGAAGGATGGGAATGCTCCTGAAAGGGACGGATAGTATCCTACCCGGCAGGACGGATCCATACAATAAAAATGCGCATATTTCATCCTATGACGCGAGGATTCAAACAATGCAGGCATGCCTGATTGCACATGCCTTTATTCATAATCAGGAACTGAAAGAGAAATGGGAGAGGATCTATTCGATAACCGCCTTCCATCTAGGTTTGAGCGATGATTTAGGCCTTTATGAATACCTGGAGGGTATGAATGCGGTATTCGGAGGGGGGTTTGAACCGAATGATCTGACGGAAGAAACCATTATGGAGATAAAGGCGAAATTGGCTGAGTACATATCCCCGAAGATATTCGGCGGGACCGGCACCTGTGAGCTACCCCCACCGTTTAGGCAGGAGGAGGCCGATGAATGCCTCGACAGGACAGATGGTTTTAGATTGATGGGAGAGCGGTTTTCCCCTGATTCGTATCTTTTTTCCTGCCTCGTCGGCCCTCATACGGGTGTGTATGCGGGAGGAAGGGACTGGAACGACGTATTCACCTGTGTCCGATCAAGTGACGGAGGACTCATCAGGGGATACCCACAAGGACTCGATCTGATGGCGCTTTTGGGTTCAACGAGGGCGCAGGGTATCATGGCTGAACTGGATGAGAATGACTATGCCGGTTATGCTGGGCAATTCAAGATGCTTGAGGACGAACTTTCGGAATTCAGTGCCGCTGATTGGAATAAAACCCTCTCCTGGTCATGGCTCTTTTCCCTGAAACCATTATTGAAGGAATTCGGCAGCGGGTATCCTCCCTTCATGCAGACGGGGGCATGGCAGGATAAGGAGCTCTCAACGGTGCTTGCATCCTGGGCTGAGCTGCGTCACGATACGATCCCTTATGCAAAGCAGGGGGATACAATGATAGAAGAACCCCAAGTACAAGAACAACCGGTCCTTGGCTATGTCGAGCCTGTCCCGGAATTCTATAACCGATTACTTTCCCTCACGCGTATGATTACACAGGGGCTTGATGAGATAGCAGCCTTAGACGATGCTTCGAAAGATCGATTGCTCTGTCTGGAGAACATACTGGTCCGATTGATAACACTTGCTGAGAAGGAACTGAGGAATGAGGAATTGACACAAGCGGACTATGAGTTTATCGAAGACTTCGATACGTCATTAAACAGCATCATTGATGATGTTGACGAGAAGTCAAAAAGGACAACGCTCATCACGGACGTTTATACAAATGACATGACAGGGGATGTCCTGGAAGAGGGGTGCGGGTTTGTCAGACTCATGATAGCGGCCTATAAGGTTCCTGATGGAAGGATCCTCATCGGCGCCGGACCCGTGATGTCCTATTATGAATTCACACAGCCGATGAACAATCGACTTACCGATAGTGGATGGAGAAATAAATTATATTTCAACCCCGTTGAAGCACCCGAGTGGACATCGAGTTTTGGTGTCGTCGACGACATTGACCCTGATAGGATCCCTCATATTCGCGGCAGTTGGATCGGCTCCTGGACGGCTTGTGAAATCGCTCCTGATGATGATGTACTCATAACCGATTCAGGGGATATAACGCTGAATATTACAAAACAGACCTCGACTGGAGGAAAATTAGAGGGAGAAGCGACGATAACGGGTTGGGATGTACCTGAATATCCGTCCTGGACAGGTGAAAACGATGAAGTATGGCTCAGTGGTTGGATCGACAGATACGCCAAATTGCTTTATCTGCATTATTTCAATTTTACCGGTCCTGAACTCCTGAATGATTTATCAAACCTGATCTGTGACTATACCTGGAATTTTGACAATTTAAGGATATATGAGAATAGTATAAGAGGACGCTTCAGGATAAGGGGAACGGGGAATTATGATAAAAGTGGCATATTCATCCTGCGACGGTGGATGCCCCAATAATCAGCGGCCATCTCATTCAGGGTGTGCCCGTTTCTTCAAATCCTTCAATACGCCTTCGAACGCATCTAAAAAGCCCCATTCATCGTAGGTATCATCGAATTTCATGAGCCACTCTCGTATGTACTGCGTATCGATGTTCGGGTTCTTGAGGATAATGGAAATCACGTCCTCCATATCCCGGAGTCTTCCGGAAAAGATCTTATGAATGATCACGTCTTCAAGTGAGGCGAAACTGACCTCCACTTCCAAGATAGTGATCTTGTTTGACCGTTCTATAGTGCATGCCGCATAGGCTCTTACCTATTCTTGAGAGGATTTCTTCGAACATGAATTGAGGACCTTTGCAATCTTTGTATCCACGTCGATCCCTTCCAACGGTTCTTTGGGAGGCAATACGCCAAGATGTATCCCCTCATTCCACATGGATGTAAAAAGCTTGAGGGATTGATGAAAGGAGAGTCTTCCCTCTTCCTTGATGAAGGCATATTCAGTCTTTCTTACCAAATCGGGATTCTTTATCATTTTTAATGCGATATATATTACTGTAATGCACCAAAAGGCTTTCAGAAGGATATCTATCTGTATCTTGTATGCATACTGTAGGTTCATTTACACAATGAGAAGTAAATCTTTCATTGTGTTACAAAAAATTCTATATTATATTTTGATCTTCTACAATCCCAATAGTGTTCAGGTGATGGAACCTGCCATCGCCACAATGCCACTTACAAAGACAGGGAAAACTGTCGATAGATGAGGTATGGAAGAAACACAGTCATCGAATAACCCTATCTCCACCGGCACTAAAGGAACTCCCTTCATAAGGGTCAGGCGGACACTGGCCTTCGCCCTCCGCACAACCATTCCCGTTTTAAGCATCATCCTTTTCGTTGCCGCCCTCTGGGTTCTGCATGAGAAACTCGCAGGGTATCACTATGACGAAATCATGCACATAATAAAGGGGCTCCCTGCCCTGCACATTGTTTTGGCCTTCTGCTTGACGATGCTAAGCTACCTCCTTCTCACTGGATATGACAGCCTTTCGCTTTACCATATCAGACACCCCATTGCCTATGCCAAGATTGCCCTCGCCTCCTTTATCAGCTATGCATTCAGTCACAACATCGGCCTGCCCATGCTGAGCGGCGGTACGGTTCGCTACCGCCTGTATTCAGGATGGGGGCTCTCGGCAATCGAGATCGGCAAGGTGATCATCTTCAATAGCCTGACCTTCTTCCTCGGGTTCATTACCGTCAGCGGCGCCATGTTTCTGCTCAAGCCCATCGCAATCCCTTCCGCCCTCCATCTGCCCGTTGTTACCTCCGTCCGCCCCCTCGGAATCATTTTCCTGGGGGTAGCGGCAACATATCTGCTGGCGTGCAGATTTCATCGAAGGCCGTTCACCATCGGGAAGCACCATCTCATCCTCCCCTCACCAGGCATCTCCCTCATGCAGGTCGCCCTTTCCTCATTTGATTTGACGGCGTGCGGAGGGATGCTCTTCATCCTTCTGCCCTCCCATCCCGCCCTGTCATTCCCGAAATTTCTCTCCATCTTCCTGCTCGCGCAATTCTTAGGCATTGCAAGCCAAATCCCCGGCGGGCTCGGGGTCTTTGAGGCCATCGTCCTTCTCCTCCTTTCGGATATCTTTCCTGCATCCGTCATCCTGGGAACATTGCTGGTATACCGGGGCATCTACTACCTTTTCCCCCTGGGAATGGCCACCATGCTGCTCGGGGCCTATGAGATACTCACGCGAAAACGTGGCATAACACGGTTCGCCCGCTTCTTCGGTCAATGGATTCCGCAGATCGTGCCGCACATCCTGGCATTGGGCACCTTTCTCAGTGGTGTGGTTCTCCTCTTTTCCGGGGCCACGCCGGGGACAGCACATCGCCTGCTCGTGCTCAGCCGTTTCCTCCCTCTTCCCGTTTTGGAGATTTCCCATTTCCTGGGCAGCCTTGCAGGGGTAGGATTGATCCTGCTTGCAGTGAGTCTGGAGCGAAGGATCGACGCCGCCTATCTGCTCACGGCAATCCTTCTGGCCGCAGGGATCGTATTATCCCTGCTCAAGGGATTTGACTACGAGGAGGCGATCATCCTGGCGGTCATGCTCGGGGCACTGCTCCCCTGCCGTCGTTATTTCTATCGCAAGGCATCCCTCATAAGCGAGAGTTTCACCCCGGGCTGGATCGCCGCCATATCCATGGCCCTGGCCAGCTCGGCCTGGCTTGGTGCCTTTTCCCTCAGGCATATCGAATATTCCGGACAGGTATGGTGGCAATTTGCCCTCAACGCCGATGTACCGCGAATCCTAAGGGCAACGGTGGGGGCTATAGGCGCCTCCCTCTTTTTCGCACTCTTCAAGCTGTTGAGCCCTGCCGTTCCCGGTGAACCGGCTCCCCCCACTATGGCGGACCTTGACCGGGTCAGGGCCATCGTCAACAATTCCCCGGATCCTGCGGCAAACCTCGCCCTCCTCGGCGACAAGGCCTTTTTGTTCAGCCAGAGCGGAATGGCCTTTGTCATGTATGGCATCGAGGGACGAAGCTGGATCGCCATGGGAGATCCCGTGGGTCCCGAAGAGGACAGGACGGACCTGGTCTGGCAATTCTACGAGATGTGTGACCGGTATGGAGGATGGACCGTATTCTACGAGGTCCATGCCATGAGTCTCCCCCTCTATCTTGACCTCGGGCTCAACCCGATCAAGATCGGTGAGGAGGCCCGCGTTCCCCTGGAGGGCTTCTCGCTCGAAGGGGGCACCCACAAGTGGCATCGTCACCTCCATCACAAATTTGAAAAAAAAGGCTACACCTTCGATTTCATCCCACAGCACGGCATACCTCCCCTGATCCCCTCGTTGAAAGGGATATCCGACCTCTGGGTGCAACAGAAAAACACCAGGGAAAAGGGGTTTTCCCTCGGGTTCTTCAATCCGGAATACCTGAAGGAATTCCCTGCGGGAATAATCCGCAAGGGAGAACACATCATTGCCTTTACTGCCATATGGCCCGGGTCCGGCAGGGAGGAATTTTCCGTTGATCTCATGCGCTATGCCCCCGATGCACCCGAGGGGATCATGGATTACCTTTTCTCCAGCATCATGCTCTGGGGGAAACAGGAGGGATACCGCTGGTTCAACCTGGGCATGGCACCCCTCTCAGGGTTTGAGGACAGGGCCCTTGCCCCCTTCTGGAACCGGCTCGGCGCCTTCCTTTTCCGCCACGGAGAGCACTTCTACAATTTTCAGGGCCTGCGCCAC
>JBLIRN010000009.1:0-84374 GCA_049472315.1 bacterium | reverse complement strand
ATGTGTATAATGGGGGCTTGTGGCTCCACTACACCAGCCAGAATTCCCCTCTAACCAGTGACACCATTACCTGTATTGCTGTCGACGCACAGGACGTCATCTGGGCGGGTTCGTCATCCTCGGGCATATACCGTTTTGACGGCCAGTCCTGGACCACGTACACCACGATCAACAGCGGCCTGTCCGACAACTGGATCACCACGATCCTGCCGGAGGGAAACGGTCGGGTGTGGATAGGAACCGCCTTCGGGGGAATCGAGTTTCTGGATACCGCATCATGGACGTGGCACTCCCTCACGCAGGATATCCAGTCCCAACTGGGGATATCCCTTCCGCTCATCTCCGCGATCGCATCGCATTCCGGGAGGATATGGTTTGCCGGCAATGCCGGACTCATCATGTACGAAAGCGGCAGCGATGCATGGTCCCTCTTTGACCGGCAAGGAGATTTCCTTCCTGAAGATTACTGCACCTCGTTGCTGTGGCATCCGCATCAGGACCGGTTGTTCGTCGGAACCCTGGGAGGACTTACCATCGTGGAGGGCGAAAACTGGAACATTGTCCCCATGGCAGGCATGGGACCGGATGTCTGGACAATGGCCATGGACCATTTCGGACGGGTATGGATGGGTACGGGAAACAGCCTGAGCATGTATGACACCGTGCCCCCTTCCCTGTTGAGCGCATCCCCCAGTGACAATCAAAGGGATGTGTCACGAGAGAGCACCATTGCCCTTGTCTTTTCCGAGCCCATGGAGCCCGATTCCGTGGCGGATGCGCTGGATATTTCACCGCAGGTCGCGGTGGCATCCTCGTGGAATACGCATCGTACGAAACTGGTACTCACCCCTCATTCATCCTTGAACTATGATACACGCTATCAGGTGACCGTGAGCACCGAGGCCTCGGATTGCACGGGGCATCCCTTGAGTTATGACTATGCATGGTCTTTCAGAACCAAAAAGAAATCCTCCTCATCCACCTCCTCATCCGCTTCCGGCTTCACCAGGACCGGATTCACCTACGGAACATCCCTATACGGGGGGCTTTCCTCATTCAATTTCAGTCGCCCCTATACCCTGCCCTCTCAAAATCTCTCCTATGGCTCATTAGGCCGGTCATCGCTTTTTTCCCAGAATGCCTTCCAGTCATACAGGGGCAGCGCCTTTTCCTCGTATCCCTCATTTAACACCTCCTCATTTGCCAGATCATTCACAGGGACATACCCGTATGGCGGCATCGGAGGATTCTCTTCCTCGTATCGCTCCATCATCCAGAATCCGGGGTTGAGCAGCCTCCTGAGAGGGATATCCACGATGTATCCGTCCGGCCTGAGCGGATACGGGTTCAGATACTAATCTCCTTTCTTCTCGGCCATACGCGGAAGGGAGGGTTCGACCGCTATGGTCCTTTGTTTGTCAACGAGGACCTGTCCCGGTTTCATACCCTTGGGCTTCCTGACGAATCTTCTTTGCGTATACCCGACCAGGACCTTCCCTTCATCCCTCATTCGGCTGTAATAGGCTGCTATACCGGCGGCCTTCGCTATGACGTCCGTGGGGACCGGATCCATCCGCTTCGGATTTTTTATCAGCACGTGGGACCCCGGTGCATCGTGCACATGAAGCCAGATGTCGTCGGGCTTGGCCAGTTCACGTATCAGCAGATCATTTCCCCTGTCCGTCTTTCCCACCCATACCTCCCAGGTTTCATCTATGGTGAATAGTCTCACCCCCTGAGGGGCCCTCTTTGTTCCCCACGGCAAGGGGCCCTTCCTCGGTTGCCTCGGAGGGTGATGCGGGTGCCTGGAACCCCGGATGACTTGACGGGCAAGCAATTCCACCTCGTGCACCCCCTCGGCATCGCTCGCTCCTGCAAGCTTGTGTGCGGCCTCCCGCAACACCCTGAGCGCACGTTCCGTCTCTGCCATCCGTTCCTCCACCATGGCACGCCCCCTCTTGGCCTTGCCATGGCGCTTGAAATATGCCTGGGCATTCTGGACGGGGCCCTTTGCGGGGTCCAGGGTAATCGAAATCTCGCCCTCTCCGCGCACGAGATCGGGGAGAGAGACCTCACGCATTCCCTTTCTCACCAGATGAAGGTGTGTCATGATAAGGTCTCCGAGGTATTTGGCCGTTTCCACATCCCCGAGCCGGTCAAGATCACGCTCCAGGTTTTCAAGCCTCTTTTCATAGCGTTTCAGGGCAGTCCTTATTTCCGCATCCAATCCCTTCTTAATGGTCTGAGATGCCTTGATCCGATCGATGAGTTCGTGAAAAAAGGCCGCAGCCTCGCTCATCCGGGAAAACCGCCTCTCAATCCCCTGACCTGCCATGGATACCAGGGGGAAGGAGGAAAGGACCGGGGGCGTATCCCCGTCTTCAGGGAGGATGACCACCGGCTTGGGATGCGAAGAGCCGTATGCCGCCATCACCTCCTGCAGGCCCTTCCACAACCGGTCCGTCGGCACCGGCTCATCGGGGGGGAATGAAGAGGGGCATCCCGCACGAGCCACCACCTCCTCTGCCAGGTGAGGGCTCAGGCCCGTAAGGTTCCGGACCAGAAACAGGGAAACCCTCCTGCCGGGGGTATATGCCTCAAACACCTCCCTGAATGCCTCGCTGCTGAGAGTCAGGGGATTCGGTTTGGCTGAGGAGGGCAAGGGGGTGTATACCTCCCCGGGTGCAATCCTCCGCCTTGTCTCGTATACCTGCCTGAGGCATCCTACAATTCGTGCGGTGTCGCCTTCGATAAGGATCAGATTCGGGGAACGATCGATCAATTCGGCAATCAGGACATGGGGTTGAAGTCTATGCCCTGCCTGGCGAGGGATGACGTCCAGGTGAACGATTCGCTCCAGATCCTGCCCCCTGATATCCGTTATTTCCGCCCCTGCCATATGTTTCGAAAGGAGAACGCCGAACGGCGATTCGCATCGCTTCTCTTCCGGTTCCTTCGATGTACTGTATATGCCACAAAAGGGGTCCCCTGCGGCAAGGAGTACCCATTCCTGACGCATTCCCTTTATCTTGAACCACAGGGTGCCCGGCGTGGCCTGCACGATCTCCCGCATAATGCCGGGGACCGCCCAGGATCGGAGCTCATTGATTATGTCCTTTATCACAAAACCATCCACTGGGCCTTCCTTTTTTGTAGCTGCTCAATGGTGAGCAATGGGTCTTTGATGCATCCTCTCGATTCGGCGGCAGCCAAGGACGAAGAACATACCAATTATAGATAACCTTCCCCAGGGCATCAAATCTATTTCCGCACATATGCATTGTGCTCGTATAGATTTTATGACAGACAACCAGATTTTATCCCCCTGCGAGTATCGTCAGCCCAGTCATTTTCGCCTGTGTTAAGCTTCTAACAGTCTGAAAATTAATTAGTAATTTCATTATATATTCCCTTCTATTTTTGGCATCGGCCTTGCTTCAAAAAAATGTTAACCGAAATTTAAAAAAATTTTTTATAGTTTTTAAGGTAAAGGAGGAAAAGGGATCTTAACTCTCACCTAAAGGAGGTTATGGAGATGGCCAAGAAGAAGATTTCGATTTTGATCTTTCCGATCCTCGTTTTGCTCCTTTTCTCACTCATCCTTCCACAGCAGGGCTCGGCCTATTACGGTGGGCTCCTGGGGCGCGGTATATACGGCCTCGGCGGGCTATACGGGCTTGGCGGGATCTATGGTTTGAGCGGGATGGGACTCTACGGACTCAGCGGATTGTATGGACTCAGCAGCTTGTACGGTATGGGGCTCTATGGACTTGGCGGCCTGGGACTCTATGGACTTGGTGGGCTGGGGCTCTATGGACTCGGCGGCATGTATGGAATGGGGCTTTACGGACTCGGTGGCCTGGGACTCTATGGGCTTGGTGGCATGTACGGTATGAACGGCCTTGCCGCGGACTTCCTCAGCACCGGTTATCTTCTCAATCAGCTGGGTCTCCTGAAACCAACAACCACGGCGACACCAACCGCTGCAACCCAGGCACTCCTGCCGCTCGCGCCGTTCTCTCCGCTCTCGCTCTTGCCCTCACCGGCCTTGACGCTTCCGGTAGCCGGCATTGCGGGGACGACGCTTCTCCCGATCTACATAGCCGAGCAGGCCGGAACATGGGTGGGTGAGTGGATCGCCGTTGACAGCACCGCATCTGCCATCCTCGCCGGTCCCATGACATTGGATATCGTCGAGGATCCCTTTATTGCGGGCTCGGTATCAGGGTTTGCCGTGCTTGAGCTGAACGCATTCCTGGGTGCAGGGGTCACCCTGAACGGAACCGCCTCCAACAACCTCGTGACCCTCCAGGGCTCGGTACAGACATCCTTCGGTCCGAAGCCACTGTCGGTAGATATCATATGCACGCTCAAGACCCCGACCCACCTGACGGGCACCTACCAGATTGCGGATTATCAAGGAGGCAATGTGAAGATATACGAAGTCGGTCAGTTCGAGCTGGAACTCCTGCCGGCGCTCATTTAACCCATCATTACAATATCTCCACCCGCCAAGGGATTCACCCTTGGCGGGTTGTCTTTTTCCGCTCTTTTATCAACGCCCGCACAGATTTTGGCATATCCAATCGCTTCGATACATAATCACGGGAAGAGATTCTACAATGTGATACAGGGATGCCTTTTGGGCGTTCCCGTGAAGCAAGTACGTCCGCATACATTCGATAACCGGAGCCTTACCTTAAAAATGGACATTTCTGCTTAGGTAAAAATAGGACATTTCTATTTTGGCTTGACACGAATCATGCCATAGATTGACAAAAAGGACTAAATTTTGTAAAATTGTTTGCTCTATAGCCTTATGAATATACATGCTCCTTTTGCCTTCAGCGTTCGTGGATCCTTCATGAGCATCGCAGCAATCCTGTGATTATATAATGTGTTTGGGTAATGTGAATGATTAAAAGCATGACAGGTTTTGCACGGGGTGTTGTGGACCATGCCGGTTCATCCGTGACCGTTGAGATTAAATCACTCAACCATCGATTCCTGGATATCTTTACGCGACTCCCCCGCGGATTCAACGGTCTGGACATACAGGTGAGAAATTACCTCAAGGGTATCATCAATAGAGGAAGGGTTGAGGTTACTGTCACCATCGACCACACCGGGGCCAATGATCTCCTCGAAGTGGATCTCCCTCTGGCGGGCCAATATTACCGATGTCTTGATTGCCTCAGGGATGAGCTTGGAATCCGGGAAGGGATATCGCTCCAGGATGTGCTTCGATGCGGGGATATTATCAAGATAAGGGAAGGGCTTTCCGAGGAGGAGTTTTGGCCGGTGATCAGGCAGGCATTGGATGATGCCATGAAGAATCTTCTGGAGATGCGGAGGCGGGAAGGAGAGGCCCTCAGTCATGACATCCAGGCGCGATTGGATGCCATATCCACGCACCTTGAGGCGATTGCCAAGCGAATCCCCTTATCAGTGAAGGAATACCGATCCAATTTGCAGGAAAAGATCAAAGACACCTTCAACATCGAGGTCCCGGATGAACGTTTGGGGCAGGAAATGATACTGCAGGCGGAGAAGTCCGATGTCACCGAGGAAAAGGTGCGGCTCGATGCCCACATTCAGCAGATGAGGGAACTCATGACAGAGGATGGGCCGGTGGGGCGAAAAATGGATTTCCTTGTACAGGAGTTGTACCGTGAGGCAAATACCCTGGGGGCAAAGACCCTTGATGTTCCCATAACCACCCGTGTGGTGGAAATCAAGTCCGAATTGGAAAAGATACGAGAACAGATCCAAAATATTGAATGACGCAGGGAATCCAGCCTGGGGGAAGGAGGCATACTTGGGGCATAATTTTATTAATATAGGTTTTGGAAATGTCGTGGTCGGGTCCCGCATCGTGGCAATTGTTACACCGAGTTCTGCGCCGATGAAACGCTTCAAAGAGGAGGCGCGGGATAAGAACAAATTGATTGATGCCACCCATGGGAGGCGAACGCGGGCCATTATCGTCACCGATAGTGACCATGTAATCCTCTCGGCTGTTCAGCCGGAGACCATCTCCCAGAGATTCTCGTCTGAACAGCAGGATGTGTAGTGCTCCTTATCGATAACGACGATATATAATGGAACCTGATTTGCCTAAAGGAATACCCTTTATTATATCCGCCCCATCAGGTGCCGGTAAGACAAGCATCTGCAGGGCAATACGGTCATTTGTCCCCGGGCTCGCCTACTCGGTCTCCTATACGACCAGAAAAAAGAGAAGGGGAGAGGCGGATGGTGTTGATTATTTCTATGTGTCCGAGGAAATCTTCAAAAGGATGATCGAGGAGGAACAATTCGTTGAATGGGCACAGGTGCACGGACATTACTACGGCACCTCCAGGGAATTTGTGAATGATAAAACAGGCAAGGGACTCGATTGCCTTCTTGATATTGATATCTCCGGCGCGAAGATGTTGAAGAGGGTCTATACCGAGGGAATCTTCATATTTGTCATCCCGCCCTCACTGCAGGAGCTCAAGGCGCGACTGAGCAAAAGACAGACCGAGAAACCGGAGGAAATCCAATTGCGTTTGGAGAATGCAATCTCCGAATTGCGGGCCTTTGAAGAATACCAATACATCATTATCAATGACGACTTCACCACGGCTGTTGAAGAGTTGAAGGGGATCATTCAGGCTGAACGATGCCGCCTGAAGAGACGGCGGCCCTTTGTTCGGAACATCCTTGAATCCCGCACTCTTCGGTGAGAGGGGGGACGCCGGCATCGATGCCCTTCGTAGGCCATGCATCGGTTGTAGGTTTTTTAACCACACAGACCATAGTTTCATATCAGGAGGATAGATGAAGAACAAAGACATTTGCGTCGGAGAATCTCCGGTTGACTCAAAATTCAAGCTCGTATTAGGGGCGGCAAGGAGAAGCAAGCAGCTCAATTTTATGGCAAAGGAGAGGGGATTGCCTTCCAACCAGGTTGCCCAGGTGCGGACGCAGAAGATCAAGCCTCCGACCATAGCGCTCATGGAGATCCTGGAAGGAAAGGTCATCATCCAGGACAAGCCTGAGCAGGAGGATACCGCAGCCCCCGACGCCGTTCCCTCCCAGGAATCCTCAGAGGAGGCACAGGTATCATCCTAGGCCATACTGCGTTATTCGCTGCTCCGATCAAATAAGGGATTATCCGTGGATTCTGCCCCCAAACGAATCATTGTAGGTGTCACCGGCAGCATCGCCGCATACAAGGCTGCTGATATCATCCGGGAGCTGCAGAAAAGGCACCTGGAGATAACGGTGGTGATGACCGCCGATTCACAGCGCTTCATTTCACCGATGACCCTTGCTGCGCTCTCCCGCAATGCCGTTGCCACAAATCTTTTTTCTCCCTCTCCCTACGGTCCGGTCCCCCATATCCATCTTGCACAACACAATGATCTCCTTCTGGTCGCCCCAGCCACCGCCCATTGTATCGCTGCGTTTGCCCATGGACTCGCCGACGACCTCTTGTCAGCCCTGTTTCTGGCCCAGCGATCTCCCGTGCTGATTGCCCCGGCAATGAATCCCTCGATGTACGCCCACCCGATGGTCCAGGCCAACATCGCGGCCCTCAAGGGACAAGGGGTCTTTTTCGTCGATCCGGTCGATGCCGAGGTTGTGTGCGGCCAACGTGGCCAGGGACACCTGGCGCCGCTGGAGGATATCTGCGACAAGGTTCAAGAGATCTTGAATCCGCAGCAGCCGTTCAAGGGCCGAAGATTTCTTATTACGGCAGGTCCCACCCGGGAGCCAATCGATCCTGTGCGGTTTATTTCCAATCGATCATCGGGAAAAATGGGCTATGCCCTTGCCGAGGCAGCCTGTATGCGGGGGGCCCGGGTCACCCTGATAAGCGGCCCCACCTCGCTGCCGCCCCCGGCCGGCGTATCAGTGGTAAAGGTGACCACTGCGGATGAGATGCTGTCTGCGGTGAACGAGGCGTTTTCCGATGCGGAGATCACCATCATGGCGGCGGGCGTTGCCGATTTTAAGCCCGTCACCCAGAAGGACACAAAGATAAAAAAACGGGAGCGGTTCACCGAGATTCGCCTGGAGCCTACCACTGATATCCTTGCCGCAATGGGGAAGCGAAAGGGGTCAGGCCAGATCCTGGTGGGATTCGCCGCAGAAGACCGTGACCTTATACCGAATGCACGGGAAAAGATGGTTCAAAAGAACCTGGACCTCATTATCGCCAACGATATCTCACGCCCCGATGCCGGGTTTGACTCGGATACGAACCAGGTCACTCTCGTCCACCGATCAGGAACGGTCCATCCCCTCCCCAAGGGAGACAAGCGATGGGTTGCGGAAAGGATCATGGATTATATCGAAGGTATGGCATGAGGCCGGCAGCAGACCGAGGATATTCCTCGGATGAGACAGGGGATTATTCCTTGGGCGAGGTGTTGACCTCGAGCCAGTAATGGGCAACGGTCCTCATCTTATCGATGAAGTTCTGAAAATCAAGGGGTTTTATGATATAGCTGTTGGCAGCGTTGCGAAAACAATTCTCCATATCCACGCGGTTGCTTGAGGTGGTGAGCATTACCACCGGAATGCCCCTCAGCCGTGCATCTTCCTTGATCCTCCGAAGGACCTCTATGCCGTTTATCTTGGGGAGATTTACATCAAGGAGGATGAGCCTGGGAAGCGGAAGCCGTTGAGAATAGTCCTGGGGGAAGAGGTATTGTATCGCCTTCTCCCCGTCATTGATGCAGGTGATATTGTCGCCATATCCCCCCTTTTCGAGCGCCCTCTTTATCAGCTTTACATGGATCGGATCATCCTCTATCAACAAGATACTCATGGATTGCTGCCTGTTTTTGCAAGGATTAATTGCTTGCCGGGGATGCGAAACAGGAATGTCGATCCCTTCCCCTTCTCGGATTCCACCCAGACCTTTCCCAGGTGGACCTCCACCACCCGCTTGACAATGGCGAGACCGACGCCGGTGCTTTTCGGATCCTTGATCTCTCCCAACGACTGAAAGATTTCGAATATCTTTTCGTGATATTTGGGATCAATGCCGATGCCGTTATCCTTCACATAAAAGACCTGATAATCGGCCTCGGTGCGACACCCGATCTCTATGCTCGGATAGGGATTGTCACCCATATATTTGACTGCATTGTCCAGGAGGTTTACCAGGGCCAATACGATCATCTGCTTGTCGCAGTAACACATGGGAAGCTCCTCCTCGACGTAGAGTTCAACCCCCTTGGAATTCAATTGAAATTTCGTCTGCTCGATCGCCTCGTCGATTACCTCTCGTGCAGGCACCTCTTCCCGTGGATTTCGTGTCCTTCCTACCCGGGAAAGATTGAGTAAATCATGGACCAACTGCCCCATTTTCTGGGCGCTGTTACGAATATCCTCCAGATACTCCCTGAAGGTGTCATCCATGGAGTCCGCATAATCCTCGATCAAGGCACTTACCACTCCCTGAAGGGAAAAGATCGGGGATTTCAGATCGTGGGATACGGTATAGACAAAATTTTCAAGCTCTTCGTTCTTCTGCTTCAATTCAAGGTTCTTCTCCCTGATCTCATCCTCGAGCTTCTTTCTGGCCGTAATGTCGTGAATGACCTCAAGGATATAGGTATTCTCCTCATTGGAATCATCCGAGGTAAAGACGGTGGGTATACAGGTCATTTCCAGCCAGCGGCCGAATTTATCCCTGTCACAGCGTGTATGCCGCATCACTTCCTTGTCATTTTTCACGATGTCGTTGATTGAACATCCTTCACACGGCTTGGAGCCGTCGAAAAACACCTCATAGCAATGCTTGCCGATTTGATATCCGTAAAGGCCCACCAGATGCTGATTCATGAACATAATTCGCTTATCCTTGTCCATGACCAGAAATCCATCACCCATCCTCATGAAGATCCTGTTTAAATCCTGGTACTCCTGACGTATGTCTTTATCCTTCCTGTCCATACCCTTCCCTATGAGCGACTGCGCAATGAGTCGTTCGAAAATGTTTAATTGATCACTATCTTACGCGAAGGGAATTTGTCTTTTTCCGCACCGTAGTGAGCAGTTATAAAAATGTCCATTTTTAAAGAGCAATTTATTATATACTATATTGTGTGGAATATCAAAACGATAGTGTGTGCAGAATGATATTCAGCCTCCGAACGGCCTTGGCAGGGTATAGCGGTCAATAAAGAGGACCAATGGATTCATATGCAGTATGGCCAGGGCAACCCCTTCCGTCTTGAGCCCGAATCGTCGAACCAGCATAATAAAAAGCCCGATTGCCACCCCGTAAATGATCTGTCCCTTTGCCGATACCGGACTGGTCACCCAGTCGGTTGCCATAAAAAATGCCCCCAGAATCAGGCCGCCAGCAAGGATATGAAACACGGGGTTTTGTCCCCACAACACCGCGACAACCGCCACCGTACCTATGATACTTCCGGGGATCCGCCAATTGATGTGCCCCCGGTACAGAAGGTAAGCCGCACCGATCAGCAGGGCAAGCGCCGAGGTCTCCCCGAGACTGCCCCGTATATTCCCCCAAAACAGGTCCAGATAGCGTACGCCCTGAACAGCCATGACAGCCCTCGCCCGCTCGATCGCCAACGGGGTTGCCCCGGTAAGGCCATCCACGTACTGCCCGGCAAGGGTCATGATGGTCACCCCGCCATCTTTGAGACGGGAGGTGATGATCGAAAAAAAGCCAAGATCCTTCCACCACATCGGCCTTACATAATTATCCAGCAATATCTTCCACGAGGGCACGACAAAGATAAAGACCCGCCCGAACAATGCAGGATTGAAGATATTCCGGCCGATTCCCCCGAAGAGTTCCTTGGCTACCGCAATGGCGACAAACGCCCCCAGGGCGGCAAGCCACCAAGGGGTTGTGGCGGGAAGGGTAAGGGCAAGAAGCAATCCGGTGAGCACCGCACTTCGATCCCACAGGGAAAAAGGCCGGTTAAGGAGTCGTCGCATCACCACCTCGGTTATCACGGCCACGGAAATACATACGATGCTCAAATAGATCGCATTGAGACCAAAAAAGATAGTGGCCGCAACGAGCGCGGGAAGGAGGGAGATGATCACGTCGTTCATGGCGACAGCTACATCAACAGGGGAATAGATATGGGCGGGGGTGTTCGGTACGAACTGCTCTCGCCTTTCACCCTTTTCCATCCGGTCATCTCCTTTTCATTGAAAGAATCGCCGCCTTGGCCTCGCGAATCAATTGCACCAGCGGTATACGTGACGGGCAGGTGTACACGCAGGAGCCGCACTCGATGCAATCCATGGCCTTGGCCTCCTCAGCATCCTGATAGCGCCCCTTTTCCGAAAATCTTCCTATGAGACTCGGCACCAGGTACATCGGACAGGCATCAGCGCATTTTCCACACCTGACACAGGGCAATCGGTGCCGCAGGCGAGCCTCCACCAGGTCACCGGTGAGGGAAACAATCCCCGAAGTTCCTTTCACCACAGGCACCTCGAGATTATCCAAAAGGAATCCCGTCATGGGACCGCCCATAATATCCTTTGAGGATGGCTCGGAAAAACCATGGCACACCTTGATCAACCACGAAACCGTGGTTCCCAGCTTCACCCGCAAGTTCTGCGGATCCCGTATTGCCGGACCGGTTACCGTCACCACTCGGTCCACCAGGGGTTTTTTCAGGCGCACCGCCTCGGATATTGCAATCGCGGTACCCACATTTTGTACAAGGGCGCCCACCACACTGGGCAGGCTCCTCACCGGGACCTCCCTGCCGAGGATGGCGTAGATGAGCTGCTTTTCACCTCCCTGGGGATACTTTGTCTTCACGGGACACACGCGTATCCGCATGGCCCCGGCCCATTCGGGCACCTCTTTCTGAAGCTCGGAATTCATTGTAAGAATTGCGTCGGGCTTATTATCCTCGATGCCGATATAGCCGTTCCGCGCCCCCACGCAATGCATGATCAGCCGTAACCCATCGATCAGCAACTCTGCCTGTTCGAGCATCAAGCGGTGATCTGCGGTGAGAAAGGGCTCGCACTCGCACCCGTTGATAATAACGCTGTCTATAGGCTTGTCAGGCGGAGGGCTCAGCTTGACCGCGGTTGGAAATGCCGCACCGCCCATTCCCACGATCCCCGCCGCCTTGACATCCTCTCGGATCTCATCCGGCGGAGGTGCGGTGTTCATGTCAGGCCCGCGTCCCTGTAACTCTTCCTGCACATAATCGGGGACGATAGTCACCATCTCCATCATCTTTCCGGTAAAATGGAGATGAGGCCCCACGTGCTCGACCACTCCGGAGACGCTCGCATGCACCGGCGATGAGATAAAGGATTCCGCCTCGCCGATCTTTTGACGAGCCTTCACCCGGTCTCCCTCTTTCACCAGGCATCTCGCGGGCTGGCCTATGTGCTGACTCATGGGAACGTAGATCCTCGGAGGGATGGGACAGAGAATGATCGGCTTGTCTGCCGTTCCTTTGTAATGAGGGGGATGTATTCCTCCCTTGAAGGTCATCGCTTTCATGTACTCTGCCCTGTCATGATGATTCACCCACCGACTCTTTCTCCACGTTGAAGAGGATAAACTTGAGGAGGGGATACCCTTCCATGAAGGAGAGGTATACATGAACGGTGGTGGCAAGGATGTAGAACCACGTGATACCCACGTGGATCACCCTCATGAGTAAGACCCCCGTGTCGAGCGTGAGCCCCGTCCACCCCAGGAGCGCCTCGGGCACCAGGATGGCTAATCCTGTAAATCCCTGAACAATTAAAAGGATCCAAAACATGTTGTAGGTAAGTTTCTGCAGGGATGCGAACTTCGCCACATGATCGTAGCGATCCCTGAGGAAGAGGTAGTAGAGAATAACCTGGGGTGTGTTCAGGATATCCTTCATTCCGATGGCAAAATCCTTGTATGTCTTGGTTTCTCCGGCGAAGGCATATATAATGCGTGCAATGAGATTGCCGAGAATAAGGATCATGAAACAGTAATGATGGCGTTTCCACTGTTCCATGAAGGTTTCGAGTATCTTGTAGCGGATAAGGAACCCGGTCAGAATGAGAAAGATGATGGAGATAAGGTGTATCCAATGCATCAGGCGGGCAGGGGGGGAAGGGGCCTCCTCCTCTGTTATCTGCTTATGATGCCCAAGAATGAATCGTTCTCTGAAGCGGCCGGTAAGGACATTCCCGATGAAGTGGAGAACCAATCCCGCAAGGGTAAAGAGGTAAACGGCCAATGCCCATTTATCAAGTGCTTGGTTGATCTGGGCGATCATGGGCAACTCCTTTTACGCAATCGACATATGTTAGGGGAATCCCTCCAGCCGCAATGCCTGCAACAAAAATGAGCCTTGTCCGGTACTCTTATAACACACCGATAAAACGGTGTCAAGAAATTCCTGAGGCGTAAATAATTAATATGTTCCGCTTTTTATATAATTAATTATGTGTTTTGCCATATAATCATGTCTGCTCTTTCCGCACACCATACAGTCGCGCTCGCCCTCAGCGGGGGGATCGACAGCGCCTATGCCGGATGGCTCTTGAAGCAGGAAGGATTTGAGGTCATCGGGGTGCATCTTCGTCTCATCGAAGAGAATACCATGTCGTATGCCCGTGAGGCGGCGGATGTCCTGGACATCCCCTTGCACATCCTGGACCTGCGTCGTGAATTTCACACCCGGATCATTGAGCCATTTGTCAATGAATACCTGAGCGGCAGAACACCCAATCCATGTGTAAACTGCAATGCAATAATTAAATGCGGGATCCTTCTTGACTGGGCACGGGACCGTCACATCGATCGGGTGGTCACCGGTCACTATGCCCGCATATGCAAGGATCCCGGAACGGGGCGCGCCCTTCTGCAGAGGGGTTCGGATCGACGAAAGGATCAATCATACTTCCTCTACCGGCTGAGTCAAGGACAACTGGAGGGCATGCTCTTTCCGCTTGGTACACGAAAAAAGCGAGACGTGGAGCGGGAAGCGGAACAACTCGGCATCTGGAGGCACACAAGGGAAGAGAGTCAGGAGATATGCTTCCTCTCCTCTCGCGATTATCGATGTTTCCTTGAAAAAATCGCCCCCCATGCCCTTGGCTCGGGACCGGTCTGTGATCCTCTGGGGAAGGTAATGGGCTCGCATTCCGGGATTTTCAGGTACACCATAGGGCAAAGAAAGGGACTCCAATTGAGTGAGCAGGGTCCTCACTATGTCCTGTCCCTGGACCCGAAACGGAACCTGATCGTGGTCGGCGCTGAAGAGGATCTATGGCAGGCGGAAATGGTGGTGGAAGGGATACATCGAATTGCAGGTCCATGGCCTCAAAGGGTCTTGGTCCAAATACGATCCACCCAGCCCCCCCAGGAGGCCACCCTGAAGGACATAGGCGAGGGGCGGGTACGGGTGCTGTTTGAAAGGCCGGTGCGCGCCATAACCCCAGGACAATCCGCGGTGTTTTACCATGAAGAGGTGTGCCTGGGCGGAGGCATCATCACGGCCGGTTCACAATATCCGGGAAGGGAAGCCGGGTATTAAGGGGATGCCTATTCCGACAAGGCAACCTCCAGGTGACCGGCCTGGTTTTCCCAGGGAGGATTAAGGCCTTTTCCGTTCGCATCGGGGCCCTGAATGGGGAGGTGCACGGTAAAGGTGCTGCCGCTGCCTTTCCTGCTCTCCACCATGATCTCGCCCTGATGGCTGGAAACAAGCCTCTTCACGATGGAAAGCCCCAGGCCTGTACCCCGTTCCTCTTCCTTGGTGGTAAAAAAGGCATGAAAGATCCGCTCGCGCAGATCCTCATCCATGCCGATCCCGTTATCCGCCACCGAAACCACCAGCCTCTGCAAGGCCGGATCGAAGCCTGTCTTGATGACTACCTGTCTTTCGCTATGGCGGGGTATGTCATCAAAGGCATCCCGGGCATTGGCGAGTAGGTTTACCACCACCTGCCGGAGGTTTCCGTGATTTCCAATGAGGTTGGGGAGGTCACCTCCCAGTTCCTGGACCAATCGAATCCCCCGTGCCTTAAATTGATGGGTGAAAAGGCTCAGCGCGGAGAGAATCACGTCGTTGATGGACACAGGAAGAAAGCGGGCGTCCGTTTTTCGGGAAAAGATACGAATGGAGTCTATAATCTGCTCCATCCGGATGGTCTGTTCCTCGATCTTCTTGATATACTCCCGTGCCTTGCTGTTTTTCGAGGTATACTCGGCCGCCAGATAGGTAAATCCCCTTATTCCGCATAAAGGCTGACGCAGTTCGTGACAGATGCTTGCCGCCATTTCACCGATGGCGGATAATTTATCGGTGTGGATCAGCCTTTCCTCTATGCGGGCGATCTCCTGTTCCTTTTTATCAACCAATGTCTTCAGATTTTCACCGTATTCCCTTACCAGGCGCCTCATACCCCTTTTTTCTGAGGCCCGCTTCACCGCCGATACCAGATCGCCCATGCTGCAGGGTTTGGGAATGAAATCCACGGCATCGCGCTGCATGGCCTCCCGGGCCAGGTGGACCTCGGAATACCCCGTTACCACAATGACCTCACAATCACCCTTGATCTTTCTCGCCTCTTCGATAATGGCGAAACCATTCAACTGGCAGGGAGGAAAGTATATCTCGGTTATGAGTATATCGTGCCCCTGTTCCCTCATCATGCAAAGCCCTGCCTCACCGCTCTCAGCCATATCCGCCCGGTATCCTTCCGCATCCAGCAATGCCTGATATGCCTTAAGCACGTCCATGTTACCATCGATCAGCAGGATCTTTTCGTTGCCCATTTTTCCCCCCGTGGCATCGGCCCGCAGCGACGGATTGTGTCCTATAAGGAACGGACAGCAACGAGTCTATAAAAACAGCCCTTATATGTCAACAACTAAGGCATCTGACACAAAACTTTGTCAGGCGCAGCGCAGCGAAACACTATGCACCCCTTGAGATTTACCCCAAAGACCCCGGATTTCACCACCCTCAGCATGGCGCAGCGAAGCGAAGCACTAACCAAACTTTGTCAGGCGAAGCGCAGCGAAGCACTATGAAGCCTCCTGGAGTTATCCAAAAGGCCCGGGTTTTCTCTTACACCCTCAGCATGGCGAAGCGAAGCGAAGTACTATGCTGCCTGCCGCAATTGCCCAAAAGGCTTCGCGATTATGCCGATAAAACCTTATATGCCTTCTTGCATTGGGCATGGGTTACCTGTTACAACTATAGGAGTTCAGACATCGAGATCCCAGGAACTCACATCGGTACTCAGCGCTTCCTCCGGGTATCGGAAAAAAAGGTACACGTTATGGCTCTATTGACGCGGTTGGCAGAATTCCCCTTTGAACGATCAATGAAAAAAACCCTGCGCCTTGTGTGCGTGTTCGTGATCTCCGCTTTCCTGATTACCCGTTTCCTCTTTTCTCCCTGTGCGGTTCATGCATCCGACGATGATCCAAATGGGAGGATGGCGCGGGAATTTACCATCATCAAGGGATGCATTGAAAGGCTCTCACGCGAGGGAGCAAAAATCGGCTGCCAGGTCGTCCTTGCCAAAAGCGGAGAGGTGCTGTGGAGCCATAACCCCGATGTTCCCCTCATCCCGGCATCAAATACAAAGCTCCTAACCACCGCGGTCGCGCTCATCCGTCTTGGCACCGATTATCGGTTCAAGACAGAGGTCTATGCAACCTCCCGATGTATCGACGGGGTGATCAATGGCGACCTCTACCTGAAGGGCCTCGGTGATCCCTTTCTGGTGAATGAGCAGATGTGGGCATTGACTCATGAACTGGCAATGATGGGGATAAAGAGGGTTACCGGGGATATCATCGCAGACGAATCCTTTTTCGATTACCCCATATGTCCGGGGGGATGGAATCCTGACCGACCCCCTTACTGGTACAATGCGGAAATCGGTCCCCTCTCGTTCAACTTCAATACAATAACGGTCTTCATTCAGCCCGGACCTGCCCCGGGTCAAAAGGCATATGCGGTCCTGGATCCTGACGTGCCCTGTATGAGTCTAGTCAATGAGGCGTTGACGGTTAAGGCCGGACGAAAAAGACATCTGCGCGTCGGCAGGGAATATTCCGAGGGAAAGAATGTGATATCGGTGCGCGGTCATATCGCCCTTGATGTACCACCTGTTAGAATCTATCGAGCAATCAAGGATCCCAGCCTCTATACGCTGATGGCCTTCCGAAGCTTCCTGCAACAACAGAAGATCGAGTGTGGGGGGACATTGAAGTACGGCAAAACTCCCCATAATGCCATCCCCTTATACACCCACGAATCAAAACCGCTCAGCCGCATAATCGCGGACCTCAACAAGATAAGCAACAACTTCATCGCCGAGCAAATCCTCTTGACCCTTGGGGCGGAGATAGAAGGGCCTCCCGGGACCTATGAAAAGGGATTGCTCGTGGTGAAGGAGACCCTCAAAACACGTGGTATCGACCTAACCGGCATGGAGATCCACGACGGCTCAGGCCTTTCTCCACAAAACCGGATACCCGCCCGATTGATCTGCGATATTCTCTTGTATGTCGCGGAATCCGAACAATGCGCCCCTGAATTCATTTCGTCCCTGGCCATTTCAGGGCTCGACGGAACCCTGAAGGACCGCCCCCTGAACGGTAGAGTAAGGGGGGCGCTACGCGCCAAGACCGGCAGCATCCGCGGGGTCTCAGCCCTTTCCGGTTATCTGTGGACACACGAAGGTGAACGGATCATCTTTTCCCTCCTGATGAACGGTGAAAACTCGCAAACAGGGAAATTCATCGACTCACAAGACAGAATCGTGCATGTCCTGAGCAACCTCGCCACAGAAACAACACCCAATAACGATCGTCACGCAAAGGGTCGTTAGATCGGGAGCCGCTCGGCAATCCTCGAAGCCATGCACCCATATCAATCCACCAATCCGGCATTCCGGGGGCACCGTCTCAATCCCCGCCTAAAACCGTTTCCTTGGGATACGTGCTGGCTTGGCGCCGGCAGGTAGCCATTGCGAGGGAAAATGAGCAGTTCCGCTTTACTTCGCGTGGCTCAGTTAAAGACATGATAGCTGATCTTTTTGGTAACTCCAAAGGCATCATGGTGCGTCGCTTCGCATCGCCTCACAAAGTTTGGTTGCTCCGCCACGCTGTCGTTCTGCATATCCCGGGATGAAATCAGTGGGAAATATGCAGAATTGGTAATATATGAAGTTTTTTTCCTATCTGGCCGTTATATAAATTAGTTTCAGTTATACAGGTGATCCTTCCTGCATTTATTTTATATAGGGGTTGGGGAATGGGAAAGAACAATGACAGTATCCTGATCGTTGAACCATCTGAAACCCTGGGGACCAGTATCAAGGACTGCCTGGTACAGGAGGGATACACTGTCTCCATCGTCCAAACGGGCGCCGAGGCAAAGGAAAAGATACAGTTTACCAGTTACAGTCTCATACTCCTGAGCCATGAACTCCCTGATATTTCCGATACCCTCCAATTCCTGGTGCACATAAAAAAGCGCTATCCCGAAACCCTTGTGATCATCATGTCCGGGCAGGCCTCAAAGGAATTAGCCATCGAGGCAAGCAGACGCGGGGCCTATGATTTCTGGGAGAAAAACTGGTCCCTCGAGGAACTCAAGATAGTTGTAAAGAAAAGCCTTGACCGTCGCAGGCTGGGGATAAAAAATAAGCAGCTCTTTGCAGAGATTCAGGAAAAAAACCGGGAATTGGAGTGGAGGGTAAAGGAACTCTCGGCACTCTATGAGATCTCGAAAACCATCGCATCCCAGCCGACACTGGATGAGGCCATGAGGGGCCTCTTCGAGTCGGTACAACAGCTCATCCACCTGGATTATTTCCTGTGCCTCTCATTCAATCAGGATACAAAGGAATTTCGTCTCCGATTCGCCAAGGGCATTGAGGATGATCTTATCAAGGTCCTCGGCTTTTCCACGGTAAAGATCGAGCTTGTCCCGAATGATCAACTGAACAAGGAAGACCTGATCAACCATTACACCCGCTGTTTTGAAAAATTCCTTCAGGCGCAGGGATTGTACAAACTCCTCTTGGACTCCTTCCTTGCAGTCCCCATCATCATCAAGGATGATCTTTACGGATTGTTCGTGGTCGCCAGCCACCAGAAAAACATCTTCTCAAGCGAGCAGCGTCAGCTTCTTGCCATTATCGCCTCACAGGCCCTTTCACTGTATGAAAAATCGCTTCGCTTGACCAAATCAACCCAGTTGATCGCCATGGGAGAAATGATTTCCGAGATTGCCCATGATTTGCGGCACCCCATTACCACCATCAAGGGGGCGCTCCAAAATCTGGAGAATAAATGGTATGACGATTCATTCCGCAGCAAATCGCTGGAGGTGGTCAACGGCAGTGTCTTCAGGCTCAATGAACTGGTAAAGGAGCTCCTCGCCTTTTCGAATCCGAACCGGTTCCCGGTCAAGACGGTGGATATAAATCAAACCATTCAAAAGGTGCTCAAATTGACCAGGAATGACCTCCTGCGCCACAAGATCAATCTTGTCCAGGAAATCGGCGCGATCCCCCCGGTTCAGATAAACGAGGAACGCATAAAGGAGGCATTTCTCAATATCATTGTCAACGCCATAGACTCCATGGGAAAAGGGGGATCCTTGAAGATCTCCACCGGCGTCATAAAGAGGGAGGATCGAGGGGATCAGCGGGAGTATGTCCAGATTGCATTCTCAGACACGGGAAGCGGAATCGAACCGTCCATCAAAAACAAGATATTCGAGCATTTCTTTTCCACCAAGGAGTCCGGAACCGGACTGGGATTGGCCGTGGTCAACCGGGTGATCAAAACCCATGACGGATTTATAGAGCTGGAAAGCGATCAAGGAAGGGGATCAACGTTTTTCATCCACCTTCCCATAGACAAGGAATGCTAAGGGAATGGCTTGACAGGGTATAAGGGGTTTGGTAGAGTATAAAAACCTTATATAAGAACGGCTTACAGGAGACAGTCCTACTATGAAGGGAAAACGAATCAAGATACTTATCGTCGATGATGATCCTGAGATCATATGGATTCTGACCGAGGCGCTCCAGGAGGAGGGGTATCAAATCTTCTCCGGTGACTGTGGAAAGGCCGGTTTAAAGATCGTAAAGGCGGAAAAACCCGAACTGGTTCTCCTGGATATCAAGATGTCCGACATGAATGGCCTGGAGGTGCTTGAGAAAATAAAGGAGCAGGCCAAGAATACCGCGGTCATCATGCTCTCCGCACATGGTGAGACCAAGATGGTGGTCCAGGCCATGCAGTTTGGCGCAACGGACTTTGTCACCAAGCCCTTCGACAAGGATGAATTGCTCATCACCATCAACAAGGTGCTGGAACGTCGTGAACTCGAAACCCAGTTTGAGAGTCTGAAGAAAAAACTCAAATCAAAATCCGAATATGAGGATTTCATCGGCGACAGCAATCTGATTGTAAACGTCAAAAAGATGATCGAGCAGGTTGCCGACACCGAATTGACGGTTCTGGTCAGGGGAGAAAGCGGCACCGGAAAAGAGCTGGTAACCAGGGCGATTCACAGTATGTCCAATCGCCGGGAAAAGCCCTTTGTCAAGGTAAATTGTGCAACCCTCCCGGAAAACCTGCTCGAATCGGAGCTCTTTGGATATGAACGGGGTGCCTTCACCGGCGCGCAGAGGCCCAAACCGGGGCGTTTCGAATTCGCCCATGAAGGAACCATCTTTCTGGATGAGATCGCCGAGATGCCCACCTCCCTTCAGGCCAAATTGCTTCAGGTGCTCGAAGAAAAGGAATTCACCCGTCTGGGAGGGAAGAATCCCGTAAGGGTTGATGTGAGGATCATTGCCGCGACCAACCGGGATCTTGAAGAGGGAATCAAAAACGGGAGCTTCCGTGAGGATCTCTTCTACCGGCTGAATGAGGTGGCCATATTCCTTCCCCCGCTCAGGGAGCACAAGGAAGACATTCCCCTCATCGTGGAATACTTCATGGAGAAATATACCAACCTGTACGGCAAGGAATACAAGCCACTCTCTCCCAATACCATGGCCCTGTTCATGAAATATGAGTGGCCCGGTAATGTCAGGGAGTTGGAAAATCTGATAAAAAAGATCATCGTCTTGGGCAACGAAGAGATTGTCTGCAGTATCATCCCCCATGATGTGGTTGCGGGGAAGGTTGTCTATAAGGCGAACGATAAATTCGTCCCTCTCAAGGAAATCAGCAAGCAGGCGGTACAAAAGGCGGAAAAGGCCTACATAAAGAGGGCGCTGAACATGACCAACTGGAACCGGATTCAGGCGGCAAACCTGCTCCAGGTAAGCTATCGCTCCCTGCTCAGCAAGATCAAGGAATACGACATACGCCCCTGAACTCATCCATGAGGACCCGTTTGGTCGCCATCCGCTTCCTGCATAGATGGAAGCCGGAAGTTATGAAATGGGATGCATATATGTGCATCACCATACATAGGATGATTTTGCCGAACCGGCAATCTTAAAAAATCAGGGCGCGCTCGCCGGTGTTGAGAGCAAATAGGGCGCATCGATATTTACTTTTAAAACAAAATGTTTTAATTTTCATCCCGTTTTTTTGAAGGGCGAGGCTTTTATGGCATAGATATTGCAGAATTAAAGGATTAAAAATCATATAAGATTTTGTTATTTATGTAATTGTTTTTATACTTAATCCCGAAAAAATGAATGATTGGTTACTACGTAAGCTGGGGGGGGAAGGGACATGAATATGGAACAACACGATAAACTCTTTGAAGAGAATTCCAAACTGAAGAAAAAGCTGCGCACCTTGATGGAGGATTATAAATCACTCACCCGGGTCAACACCGATCTCAAGAATAATATCTTCATCGATGATGTGACGCTCCTTTACAATAACCGCTACCTTAACATCAGGCTCGATGAGGAAATGAAGCGGGCAAAGCGGTATACCCAATTCCTCTCCATCGTGCTCATCAGCGTGGATTCTCTGACCGAGGAGATCAAGAAGAGCGGCCTCGAATCCGTAGCTGAAAAATTACGCCGTTTCGGCGATTTCATCCGTGCCAACCTGCGGGACACCGATATTCTCTCGCAGCTCAAGCCCGGGGTCCTGGCGCTCATTCTCCCGGAGACGAATCTGGACGGGGCCAGCAGCCTTTCAGAGCGGCTGAAGGAACAGATCATCCTGGCCTACTCCAATTTCGATTCCGCCAATCCTAACCAGGAAAAGGCATTGAGCATCGGTATTGCCTCCTATCCCACTGATGCTCGAATGATCGAAGAGCTTCTCTACAAGGGAACGGAGATGCTGGAGCGTTCAAAAAACAGCCCCGCAAATGCAATTTGCAGCTCTCTCGGCGGGACGCAGTAGTAACTCCCATACGAGGTGCCTCCCCGTCCAGGGGCATGATCGTCAATTGACCCTGCCATCGGCGTGATGTCTTTGTAATACTGTATACTATTCCATATTTTTCCAATCGCTTTTATTGACAGACGCTTCCCATACATGATACTATCGTGACGATTTCGCTGGGTAATTCCGGGAATTTCGCTTCCCTTTTCCCCTTCACCGCATAATGATATTGATCCAATCTTGTGTTATTGCAGGACACAAACTGGAAGGAGAACGTTATATATGAAACGGAACAAGCTCTTCATTGTTTTGATCCTTGCATTTCTCATCTTTGTCTTTTCAGGACAATTCTTTACGATCTATACGGATCTCCTCTGGTTTAAGGCGATCCAGTACGCCGGCGTATTCTGGACTATCCTCGGGGCAAAGTTCTTTATCGCGATCATCTTTGCCGCCGCCTTTCTGATTCTCTTCCTGATAAATCTTGCTATCGCCCGTTTCATACGACCAAACAGGATCAACTGGAAGATCCCCATCCGCAGGCAGGATGTGGTTCACATCATGGAATTGGAACCCAAGCAGGTGAACCTGCTCATCATCGCGGTCGGTGCACTGTTGGCCATCGCCATGGGAATATGGCCGGCCTTTAACCACTGGGATACAATCCTCAAATTCATCCACCAGGTTCCCTTCGGACAGATGGATCCGATCTTCGGCAAGGATATCGGCTTCTTTGTATTCTCCTACCCCGTCCTGGTGCTCCTCCAACACTGGCTCTTTTACTCCGCCATCATTCTATTGCTGGTGAGCGGATTCACCTATGTAAAGGACCGGGCCATCCATTTGAAACTGGGTGATTTCCGTTTCGATCGGCGCGCAAAGGCCCACCTGTCCAGCCTTTGTGCCGTCATTCTCATACTGATCGCGTGGGACAAACGATTAAAGATGTTCGGTCTGCTCTACTCGCCGAGGGGGGCGGCGTTCGGTGCGAGCTACACGGACATGCATGCCCAGATGGTGGCATACTGGGCCGTGCTGGTCATTGCCGCGGCGTGCGCCATTCTCTTTTGGATCAACATCTCCTCAAAGGGGTGGAAGGTTCCGGTGATAGGCGTCGGGATCATGCTCGTTGTTTCCATTATCATAAGCGGATTCTACCCCGCCATCATTCAGAAATTTGTGGTGGAGCCCAATGAACTGAACAAGGAAACCCCCTACATCATGAACAATATCAAACACACCCTCATGGGGTATAAGCTCAACAAGCTGGAGGAACGGGACTTCGTTGCCTCGTGGGACCTCACCATGGAGGACATCCGCGCGAATTCCACTACCATTAACAATATAAAGCTGTGGGATAAAAGCCCCCTCAAGCAGACCTATGCACAGATGCAGGAATTGAGGCCCTACTATAAATTTACCAGTATCGATGAGGACCGGTATACGATCAATCGGGAATATACCCAGGTGATGCTTTCCGCGCGGGAGATGGTGCAGGAGATGCTTCCGGGCGAGGCCAAGACCTTTGAAAACCAGCGATTCAAATATACCCACGGGTACGGCATCTGCATGAGCCCGGTCACTCATGTCACCGAGAAGGGGCTTCCACTCCTCATGATCAAGGACATCCCCCCCGTAACCCAAGCCGACCTCACAATTAAACGACCCGAGGTCTATTACGGGGAAAGCACCTTCAACTATGTCATTGTTAACAGCAAAAGCGAGGAATTTGATTATCCCAAGGGAGACAAAAACGTCTACACGAATTACGCCGGCGAAGGGGGCGTGCCTATCGGGTCTCTGTGGGCGAAGACGCTTTTTGCCTTCCGCTTTTCCGATCCGAAGATACTGCTCACCGGGTACACAACGCCGGAAAGCCGCATCATGTTTCATCGCCATATCCGCGAACGGGTGCGCACCCTGGCCCCCTTCCTCCTTTTCGACAGTGATCCCTATCTGGTCCTGGCCGACGGGAAGCTCTTCTGGATTCAGGATGCCTACACCGTAACCGATAAGTTTCCCTATTCGGAACCCTATCGCCTTGCCATGGATATGGAACGATCGGGAAACCCCATGTCACCGTTCAGCGCCTTCAGGGCCCGGTCACGGTTGGGCGGTGTCAGCCTCAATTACATCCGAAACTCAGTGAAGGTCATCATCAACGCATATACGGGCAGGATGGACCTCTATGTAAGCGATCCCGAGGATCCCATCATCCGGACCTACGGCAATATCTTCCCCGGCCTGTTCAAGGAATTGGAGGACATGCCGTCATCTCTCAGAAACCACATCCGCTACCCCAGGGATATCTTTGCGATACAATCATCCATGTATGCGACCTACCACATGCAGGACCCCCAGGTCTTTTACAACAAGGAGGACCTCTGGGAACCGCCCTTGAAGGTGGAGGGGCAGGGGGAAAACTCGCAGTACTACAAGCCGATGGAACCATACTATGTTACCCTCAAGCTGAAGGAGTCCGATCGCGAGGAGTTTCTCCTCATGCTCCCCTTCACCCCCTTTGGTGAAAAAAAGAACAATATGATTGCCTGGATGTGCGGGCGGTGCGACGGGGATGAATATGGGAGGCTCCTCATCTATAAATTCCCCAAGGAAAAATTGATATACGGGCCCCGTCAGATAGAATCACGGATCGACCAGCAAACGGAGATATCCAGTGAACTGACCCTATGGAGCCAGCGCGGATCCGAGGTGTTCAGGGGAGAGCTCCTGGTCATCCCCATCGAGGAATCGATTCTCTATATTGAGCCGGTGTTCCTTATGGCCAGCCAGGATGAGCTGCCGGAGCTCAAGAGGGTCATTATCGTCTTCGGTGATACCGTGAAAATGAGGGAGACGCTCGATGAGGCATTGAGGGCCGTATTTCTGAAAGAGGAACCAAGGGGAACCTTCCAGGCGATACCCCTTGAGGAGAAGCCACGGGAACTGCGAACAACTCCCCGGGATGAATCCCTGTCGGGGCTTATCAGACAAGCCAGGGATCTCTATGAAGCGGCCATTCAAAAACAAAGGGACGGGGATTGGACCGGTTACGGAAACACACTGTCCGAGCTGGAGGCGGTTTTGAAACGACTGGAAGCCCTTTCCGGCAATGAAGGGTAAGACAACCATTCAGAGGGGCGAGGCATTGGCACTACATACTTTGGAGACCGGGACCATCGGCAGAATACCCCTTTTCCTTCTCCTTATGGTGTCGGTGACTGCTGCGTTTGTGGGGTGCGCCTCCCGGGATAAGCTCATCAAACAATCCGGCCAGCACTTTGAGTATGGCCTGGTCTATCTGGAACAGGGTGATCTCGCCCAGGCATACGATGAATTCGGCAAGGCTCGGGAGATTCTCCCCGACAATGATAAGGCCCATTTCGGATTGGGCCTGACCCTCTACTTTCAGGGTAAGTTCGAGCAAGCCTTTCTCGCATATCAAAGGGCCATCGAGCTGAATCCCAGGGTGCCGGAGTATTACAACAATATGGCCGCCACCCTGGGAAAGATGGCACGATGGAAGGATGTTATCGAATATTGTCAGGTGGCCCTGGATATGCCCTCGTATTCCACACCTGGATTCGCCTACTACAATATGGGTTGTGCGTATCTCAACCTCGGAAAGGTGGACAAGGCGATCGAATGCCTGCGTAGGGCAACCGATGAAAATCCCGATTACAGCTATGCCCACGTGCAATTGGGAAAGGCCCTGATCATGAGGGGGGAGTACTCCGACGCCATTCTCAGCCTCCGTGAGGCACAGCACCTGGAGATGGTCTCGTCCTCGGGCGACATCCTTCTTCAGGCTGAAATTGACTACTACCTGGGCCAATCCTATTTGGGACTCGGCGACACCTCTTCCGCCAGGGATGCATTCCGCTCGGTTATGGATAGGGCGCCCGGCAGCAAACTGGCCAAGGATTCGGCTACGTACCTCAAGGGTGCTCGGTAACCCCTCACATACGGATGGACTCCTGCGGAATATGAAACACGATGCACAATGGATATTCGGATCCATGAAATGGAGCGACTTGGATGGGTGATGACAGGGCCACGAAACGACCCGCCTGGTTCAAAAGGCTGAGCGCCGGACTCAATAAGACCCATACTACCCTTGTTCGACGACTTGAGGGCCTTCTGAAAAACCGGACGCGTCTGGACACAGACCTCATCGAGAAGATCGAAGAGGCCCTGATTCTGGCGGACTGCGGCATCCAGACAAGCGCCCTGATCATTGAGCGTCTTAAGGAGCGATACGAGCATCGCAACCAGACGCCTCCCCTCGACATCCTGAAGTCCATCATTTTCGAGATGCTCCAAAGGGCGCAGGCACCCCTTGCCTCTGATGGTCACAAGCCGTTTGTCATGATGGTGTTGGGGGTAAACGGCGTGGGCAAAACCACAACCATTGCAAAGATTGCCTACCATCTCCGGCAACAGGGGCGGCAGGTCCTCCTGATCGCCGGTGATACCTTCCGCGCCGCAGCAATTGAACAACTCCAGATCTGGGCGGAGAGGATCGATACGCAGATGGTGCGGCACAAATTTGGTGCGGACCCTTCCGCGGTGGTGTTCGACGGCATTCGCGCCGCGCAGGCACGGGGAATCGACTGTGTGATCGTTGATACCGCAGGTCGTCTGCACACCAAGAAAAACCTCATGGCCGAGTTGGAAAAGATGAAGAGGGTGATCGAACGGGAAGTCCCCGGTGCCCCTCACGAGGTCATCCTGGTTCTGGACGCCACCACCGGCCAAAATGCCATACAGCAGGCCCGAGAGTTTCATCAGAGAATCGGGCTCACCGGCATTGCCCTTGCAAAACTCGACGGAACCGCCAAGGGAGGAATCATTATCGGTATTGCCAACGAACTGGATATCCCGGTGAAATTTATTGGTATCGGGGAGGGGATAGAGGACCTCAGGGAATTTGATCCCTCCGTTTTTATTGATGCCCTTTTCAAAGAAGCAGGTGATGAACGTGGCGATTAAGGATGAACAGCGCTACATGAGGATGGCCCTTGATCTTGCGGAGAAGGGGAAGGGAAGGGTAAGCCCCAACCCCCTGGTGGGGGCGGTTATCGTCAACGGAGACCGGGTCGTGGGAACGGGATATCATGCCCTCTACGGGGATGAGCATGCGGAAACAAAGGCCCTCCAGGAGGCGGGATCGGAGGCCAGGGGCGCGACCCTGTTTATAAATCTCGAGCCGTGCTGCCATCATGGCAAGACCCCCCCCTGTGTCGACCAGATCATTCAGTCCGGCATCTCCAGGGTGGTGGTCTCCATAAGGGACCCGAATCCCCTGGTGAATGGAAAGAGCATCGAGGCCCTCAAGGGCAACGGGATCGAGGTGAAAATGGGGGTGATGGAGAAGTCAGCCCTTCGATTAAACGAGTATTTCCTCAAACATATCACCACCGGCACACCGTTTATTATCCTCAAGTCCGCGATGAGTCTCGACGGGAAGGTGGCGACAAAAACCGGCGAATCGAAATGGGTTACAGGGGAACGTTCACGTGAATACGTGCACAAACTGCGCAATGAGATCGATGCCACGTTGGTAGGCATCGAAACCATCCTCCGGGACAACCCCAGGCTCACCACACGGCTCAAATCGGGTGAGGGAAGAGATCCGATTCGCATCGTTATCGACAGCCTCCTGAGGATCCCTCTCCGGGCACGTATCCTTACCGAGGAATCGAAGGCGGCCAATATCATCGTCACCACGCTCAACGCCCCCATGGATCGAATCAAGCGGTTGGAGGATAACGGGGCACGGGTGCTGTATATCGAGCCAAAGGGGCGCAACCGTGTGGATCTGCTTGCAATGGCAAAGGAGTTGGGTAATCTCCAGATTACCTCACTTCTCATAGAGGGGGGACCCGGAATCAATGCCTCTGCCATCCAGGAGGGAATCGTGGATAAGGTGATCATGTTCATCGCGCCGCGTATCATCGGAGGCAAGTCCGCACCCAGCGCCATACAGGGTGAGGGTGTCGCCCGGCTGGAAGAGGCAATAAAGGTTTACGACATAAAGACCAAGAGGCTCGGGGATGACCTTATGGTCGAGGGGTACATCCCAAAACCCCCATCCTGCGTCTGGTCCCCCCTTGGTTGTAAGATTAAATAAAAAGGCTATAATATAGATAATGGAGTGAAATATGTTTACCGGAATAATAGAGGGCCTCGGCAGGGTGCAATCCCTGGTTCCCCGCCATGACGGGGCATACCTCTCGGTCATGCTGCCCTTTCCTGAAGACGGTCTGACCGTCGGGCAAAGCCTGGCAATAAATGGGGTATGTCTTACCATGACCGGCGGCGACGGCACAAGGGGTGATTTCTTCCTTAGCCGGACCACCCTTGCAGGCACCAATCTGGGCAGCGTACGATGCGGGGATAGTGTCAACATGGAGCGGCCGCTTCGGTTCAACCAGTATCTGGGGGGACATCTGGTGACCGGGCATGTGGATGCCACGGTCATTATCCAAGAGATCCACGGTCGGGATCTGCGCCTGTCCCTGCCTCGGGAATTGGCGGCTTACGTGGTTCCCAAGGGGTCCATAGCGCTCGACGGCATCAGTCTTACCGTTGCCTCGGTGGAGGGAAATTCCTTCCGGGTAACCATAATACCCCATACCTGGGAGCATACCACGCTCAAGGCCCGGCATCCGGGAGACCGCATGAATGTGGAGGCGGATATCATCGCAAAGCATGTGGAACGCCTGCTCCGTCATAAAGAAGGCGATCCGGGAGGCGCCGAAAAAGGCGCCCTGTCCCGGGAAAAACTTTTTCTTTCCGGTTTTATAGTAGAGGATTACAGAGGTGAAATTTAACAGCATTCCAGAAGCCATTGATGCAATTGGAAACGGCGAGATGGTCATCGTGGTCGACGACGAGGACAGGGAAAACGAGGGGGATCTCACCATAGCCGCAAGCAAGGTGACCCCCGACGCAATAAACTTCATGGCAAAACACGGAAAGGGACTTATCTGTCTCCCCATGGAAGGAGACCGGCTGGATGAGCTTCAGCTCCCCCTCATGGTGCAGGAGAATACCTCCCGCTTCGAAACCGCGTTCACCGTGTCCATAGACGCGGTGAAGGGAACCACCACCGGTATCTCCGCCGCAGACAGGGCACAGACCATACTCGTGGCCATCGATCTGGAAACACGGCCCCTTGATCTTGCCAAACCCGGGCACGTTTTCCCCCTGCGCGCAAAAAAAGGGGGGGTGCTCAACCGGGCCGGGCAGACCGAGGCTGCCGTTGATCTGGCCAGAATGGCAGGCCTGTACCCCGCAGGTGTCATCTGTGAAATCATGAAGGACGACGGTACCATGGCCCGGGTCCCGGATCTGATCCCCTTTGCCAGGACCCATGGCATGAAGATCATCACCATCAAGGATCTCATCGAATACCGGATGAAAACGGAAAAGATGGTCTGCCGGAAGGCCGCCTTCTGTTTGCCCACAAAACACGGTGAATTCAAGGCAATCGCCTATCTAAGCCTGATTGACCAGGAGACGCACGTTGCCATGGTGAGGGGGGAATGGGGCGAGGATGAACCGATCCTGGTAAGGGTTCATTCCTCATGCCTGACCGGGGATGCATTCGGGTCCCTTCGGTGTGACTGCGGCGATCAGCTCCATCGCGCCATGGCCATGGTAAACGATGCGGGCAAGGGCGTGATACTCTATATGAACCAGGAGGGCCGGGGGATCGGCATACTTCACAAATTAATGGCGTACGAGCTTCAAGACAACGGAAAGGATACGGTGGAGGCCAACGAGGCCCTGGGTTTCGATGCCGATCTTCGCGAATACGGAATCGGGGCGCAGATCCTCGCCGACCTGGGGGTGAAAAAGATCCGCCTTTTGACCAACAATCCGAAAAAGATTGTCGGCCTGCAGG
Source organism: bacterium (assembly GCA_049472315.1). Lineage (GTDB taxonomy): Bacteria > SZUA-182 > SZUA-182 > DTGQ01 > JAFGSM01 > JBLIRM01. Next base: position 54,111 of record JBLIRN010000009.1, on the reverse strand, counting down.
GGTATGGCATGGAGGTGGTCGAACGGGTGCCCATCATGATTCCGCCCTCGCATACCAATATCCACTATCTTAAAACCAAAAAGGAAAAGATGGGCCACCTGTTGACCCTGTAATACATGATTGTGAAAAGGAGAGAGGTTATGCCCGATGTCATACAAGGTGACTTCAATGCGCATGGTATTCGTTTCGGTATTGTGGTAAGCCGTTTCAATAACTTCATCACCGGCCAGATGCTGGCCGGCGCCCTGGATGCATTGAGCCGGCACGGAGGGGAGGAGCGGCACATTCAGATCGTGAAGGTGCCCGGGTCCTTTGAAATTCCTTATGCAGCCGCACGCATGGCCCGCCAGAAAAGGTACGATGCCATTATATGCCTGGGTGCTGTCATCCGCGGGGACACCCCCCATTTCGAATATATCAGCGCCGAGGTGACCAAGGGCATCGCAAAGATTGCCCTGGAAACGGATATTCCGGTCATCTATGGGGTCATCACCACGGAGAACATCGAGCAGGCAATTGAGCGGGCAGGGACCAAGGCGGGGAATAAGGGATGGGATGCCGCAATGGCCGCAATGGAGATGGTCGATCTCTATAAAAAGCTCGGGAGGGAGGCCTGATTCGGTCTTTAAAATCGCATGGGCAAGAGACGAAAGGCTCGTGAATTCGCACTGCAGGTGCTCTTTCAGCAGGACATTACCCGGGACAACTGGGAGGAGAGCCTGAACCTGTTCTGGGAAATCACCCCTGCGGACCCGGAGGTCATCGAATTCACCACCATTCTGGTGAAGGGAACGATCGAGCATCTGCGGGAAATCGACGACCTGATACGACGATTCGCTCAGAACTGGGATATCACTCGCATGGCCATAGTGGACCGGAATCTTCTGCGCTTCTCTATCTATGAGCTCCTTTATTTTGAGGGTATTCCACCGAAGGTCACCATCAACGAGGCAATCGAGCTCGCGAAGGTCTTCGGGACAAAGGATTCGGGCCGATTTATCAACGGGATTCTGGACAGGATATGCAAGGAGATGAACATCAAGGAAGACAAAGAGGCAAAGACTCACCATGACATTAACATTGAGCACACATAGACCGGCGCACACCTATTCCGGGCAGGTACTGGTCGCCTATATATTTTCCAACAGCAGACCGCCAAAGGGCATTGCGGGATACGTGGATTGGATCCTGGATGGTCAGATCTCGGACCTCATCCTGAACGAGAAGGTGAAGGGCGGCTTCTGCGAATCGCTGCTGGTGGTTACCGGGACCAAGATAAAGGCCCATTTCCTCCTCATCATCGGCGCGGGTAATCCAAAAAGGCTTGCCCCCGGCATGATCAGGGAACTCGGGCGCTATACCATCAATGTGCTGGAGGGCCTGAGGGTCCCCCATTTCGGCGTCTATCCTCACGACCTGTTCCTGCCGCACCTGGATTCCTATGACATACTCGATGAGCTCCTGTCCGGATTGAAGTCGTCCCGTCGGGAGGGCGTCCAGATCACCATCCTGTCAAGCACCCAGAAGCAGGAGGACACCATCTTAACATGGCTCACGGATAAGGCATATATTCTCAAGACCGCATAGCGTCAAGCATGAAACGTAATGCTCAACATACTTCCCCCTTCCCGCAGGATATCGACCAATTATTATGGCACCTATGGAACCTCCTCCCCCATGGTCTCCCCCTCGGAAAATGCCCTCTCCTGCGGGCGAGCGTACAACAATAACGCACTATTCTCGCTGTCATGAAGCATATTCTGTTTTCGGATATACACGGCAATCTCGAGGCATTACACGCCGCGCTCGGGTTTATGGAAAGCCTTCCCGATGCCCGCATCTATTCACTCGGGGATATCGTGGGTTACGGGGCGAACCCCAAGGAGTGCATTGCTGAGGTGCAGAGGGTCGCGCATGAGTCCTTGGCTGGAAATCACGATCATGCCGCAGTGGGATTGACCAGCATCGAATATTTCAATACCTTTGCCAGGAAGGCGGTTATGTGGACCGCCGATGCCCTGGATGAGAATGAGCGTGCATACCTCGCCAATCTTCCCCTCTCGGTGAACATACCGAATACGATGTTCCTCGTCCATGCAACACCGATCCTTCCTGGGGCATGGCACTATATCATGAGCATGGATGACGCCAGGGAAAACTTCACGGCCTTTGACGAGCCGGTTTGTTTTCTCGGGCATTCTCACTCCCCCATAGGGATCGGCATAGGACCTAAGGGCGCCATCACGGTTCACGAGGAATCCCCCCTTCACCTCAAAAAGGGATGCCGGTATATCATCAATGTGGGGAGCATAGGCCAGCCCAGGGATGGAGATTGGCGGGCCTGCCTGGTGGTGTATGATGACGACGCGCGTTGCGTGGAATTTATTCGCCTGGAATACGACTGTACCGGCGCCCAGGAAAAGATACTCCAGGCGGGATTACCGGAATTCCTCGCACAGAGGCTTCAGTACGGGCGGTAGTATCATCCGGCCTCAGCCTCGCCCAATGCCTCGCGGATGACCCGGTCCATTTCCGGGACCTCCCCTGCCGCACCCTTCAGCAGACACATGAAAAACTCCCTGTTCCCTTTCGGTCCCTTGATCGGGGAGGGGATGATTCCCTGCACGGCAAGGTCACGATCATGCGCAAACGCAACCAGCTCCCTGAGCACCCGTTCATGGAGCAAAGGGTCCCGAATCACCCCTCCCTTTCCCACCTCACCCCTTTTAACCTCAAACTGGGGTTTTACCAGGGCAATAATCCGCGTGCCTTCGGCAAGAAGGGGAAGGATGCCGTTCAGTACGAGCTTCAGGGAGATAAATGAGCAGTCGATGGTTACGATATCCACCCGCTCGGGAATAAGATCAGGTGTGACATATCGCGCGTTGACCCTTTCCAGGTTTACCACGCGCGGATCATTCCGCAGCCCCCAATCGAGCTGTCCGAAGCCGACGTCCAGGGCATAGACCTTACCGGCCCCATGCTGCAGGAGGCAATCCGTAAACCCGCCGGTCGACGCGCCCACATCCAATGCGGTGAGCCCGGTGCAATCGATAGCAAAACGCCTGATCGCCGCCTCGAGTTTTACCCCTCCCCTGCCGACATAGGGATGATCGAGGCCCCTGACCTCGATATCTGCACCCTCGGACACCTCATGGCCGGCCTTTTGCTCACACCTCCCGTCCACAAAGACCTTTCCGGCCATAATCAACGCCTGGGCGCGCGATCGGCTGGACACCATCCCGCGCTCGAACATCAGGCTGTCCAGGCGCATTATGCCTTCCCTGCAGCAATCTCCTCCCTGATCCCCGCCGCCACCAAGGGGATGAGGAGTTCATGGTGCCCGATGAGGGAGTATCCCCTCCCCCTGCCGGCAACCGGCCTTTTCACCACGTTTTGAAGGGGACGATAGTGCCGGATGAAGTCCATGTTCACGGTAACGTAATCATTCAGCGGCACCCCGCCGCTGACGATCATGGAAACGGCCTTGAGGAATACCTCCGGGAGTATGACGGCGGAGCCGATATTGAAATATATCCCTCCTGCATCGAGGGTTTGTATGGATGCAACCAGGCGGTGAAAATCCCTCATGCTCCCCTCGCCGATCCGCGCGCCATCGGCGCTCGGATGCATGTGGATGATATCCGTGCCTATGGCCACATGCACGGTCACCGGTATCCCCATGTCATAGGCGCGTGCCACCAGGCTGTATGCGCGGAATTGAGGGCCGTGCTCCGCCAGCCAGCGGCCCACCCCCTCCCCGATGCCCGAGCCTGCCTCCACCCCCGTATTGATGGCCTTGTTCAGCAACTCCCCAGTCTCCGCGGCCATGCCGAATTCCCCCTTGTTCAGGCCTTCTTCCACATCCTCCGAGGTCTCTCCGAACAGGGCGATCTCGAAATCGTGTATGAGCCCCGCCCCGTTCAGGGCAAGGGTGGTGATAAGTCCCCGCTCCATGAGATCGATCAATATGGGGGAAAGCCCGCACTTTATGACATGCGCACCCATCGCCCAGATGATCCCCCGTTTCTCCGCATGGGCGCGGGCAACCGCGCTGATGATCCCCCGGAGCGTTTTTCCTGCAAGGATATTGGGGAGATGGTCGAAAAAGGGGGCGATACGAAGGCCCGGATCCAGCGGACGGGAAAAGTCCTCTATCCGCACCCTGCTTTTCCGTTCCCGTATCGACGTGGTCCTGATCTTCGGCAGCCCTGCCCTCTCGTCCATGGTCAGCACCCTTCCCTGAAATTCGAAAACATTTGTTCTTCAACCAATTCGCACAGGATATGGCCGATCATGATATGCGCCTCCTGAATCCTTGGTGTGCTGGTGGAGGGAACGGAAATCACCACGTCAACGGAATCACGCAGGGATTCCACGTTTCTCCCGCCGATCAGTGCAATGGTTCCCATTCCCCGCTCCCGCGCCTTTTTCAACCCCGCAAGCACATTCCCCGATGATCCGCTGGTGGTTATGCCGAAGGCGACGTCGCCCTCCCTGCCCAATGCCTCTACCTGGCGGCTGAAGATCATGGTGTAATCGGAGTCATTCGCGATGCTGGTGAGCACGGAGGTATCGGTGGTCAAGGCGATGCCGGGAAGGGCCGGTCTGTCGAAAAGGAATCGGTTCACCAGCTCGGCGGCAAGATGCTGGGCATCCGCAGCACTCCCCCCATTGCCGAAAAAGAGGACCTTGTTCCCCTGCTTGAGTGCCCTGACCAGCATTTCGGTTGCCGCAGCCAGCGGGTCCATCGAGCCATCCAGGATATCCTGATGCACCTTTATGGACTCGCCGACGATCCTGCGCGCTGCATTTTCAATGGTATGTTCCATGCCCCGCTCTCCTGTTTCACGGTTGCTTAGGGTTTCAATGCCCCCAATTCATGAAGAAACCTGATGCTTGTGTCTATGCCCTCGATCCTTTGAATCTCGATGGTATACGTCGCCCTGATGGCGTGCTCGCCAATGAGACGAAAGAGTTGCACAAAATCGAAGCTCCCGCTCTCCAGGCTGTTGTGTTCATCGAGCCTTCCGAAATTGTTGTGCAGATGAAAATGGGCGATATCTCCGGACAGGACCTCCAGCCAGTCCTTCAAGGGGGCCTTCGAAAAAAGGTTGAAATGGCCCACGTCGATGCAGGCCTTCAGATATTCCGAGGATGCCAGGTCCAGAAGTCCCCTGATGGCCTCGGGTCTGTCATCCCATATATTTTCAATGACAATGGGAATTTTCCGTTTCTCCGCATCCTCCAGCACCCCATGCAGTCCCCTTAGAGCGGTTTTAGGCCATTTCTTCCAATAATCCGGTTCCACCACGAACTGATTGTACGTACTGTGGAATACGATGTATCTCGCATTGAGCTCCGCAGCTATCCTAAGCCCCTGCCGAAGCCGCTTCTCAGCCACCTCCCGGATCAACGGATCAGGCGAATGGTAGGCGAGGTCGTAAAAGGGGCCATGGAGTCCGCAGGTGCAGCCGTTTTTTTCGAGCATGCGCCGGATCCTGCTTGCGTACGACATCCAATCCCCGTCCAGCAGGGCCGGGGAATAGAAGGTGGGGATCTCCATATTGATGTCGCCGGGGTGATTCGCACTGAACAGCGAATCACCGGACGGTCCATTCACGATCGATACAAAAAGGTCATCCCGTTTGATCATCGATCAACCAAGCGTGCCAGGCGAAGCGCAGCTTCGCACTGTGCTCCTCTCACGAATATGAAAAGGCCCACAATCCCACTCTGTATATGTATCTTACTATAGTTTCCGGTCAAAAAACATCACACGCGGCCACCACACACTGAATGCACGCCAGTACTGCAAAGCGATCCGTCTGGGAAGGACTCGATAATGGAATAGAAAATTGAATCAGACTGTAAAGGGGCTATAAGGCCATTAGATATGGCGGAGAGGGAGGGATTCGAACCCTCGAGGCAGTTTTACCCACCCACACGCTTAGCAGGCGTGCGCCTTAAGCCGGCTCGGCCACCTCTCCATCCAAAATATGTCCTTGTATTAAATGCCATTTACCCGGATTGTACGTACCGGCACGATAATCCATCATGCTGGTTGACCCGGTCATTACGAACTCGAAACGCCGATGAAATCTCCCTTCACACCAAAATACTACACATTCGGCAGCCACCTTTATACCAAAATTTCGCCCAGAAGGCAATGGAATGTGGTTTTGCCCGTCCGCACATCGTCTGCGATGATTATCCGAACAGCCGAACGATCGAGCGCCAGGAGAAGAAGGTCTTTTTGTGAGTCGCGAAGCACCACTCACACGCTTCCCCGGGCGTTGACCAAAGAGCCTACGGCAAAATCCATTGCGCGTTCCCTGCCTGGTGAAGGGCTTGCTTTAACTTGATACTGGTGTATGTCTAAATACTCGGGCAAGTTTTGCTGCTCTCCGGATGGCGCCTTCTCGCAGTGCCTCCCTCACATCATCTAGTTTTTGGGCGTCTTCGAGGGAAAGATATGGTGACCATCCATCACCAGTATCAAGAAGTTCTACATCAACTTCTGCGACATATTCACCCTCGTGCACGAGTTTTCTATGACGCCTCTTTGTCATATCTTCCTCCTTATAAAATCATCTTCCCACACACCCGGATCCGGCCTACAGGGAATTTGACTCTTGCATTCCTGCCCAGTCAGGATATTCATGGACAGGTGGTGGCACATGGATCGCTGCGAGACTATTCCTTACGCCTTGTTTTGCATGGTTCTACATATGTCTGGGCGTAGGGATCGGCGGACAAATATCGTACTCATTGATAAAATTTGGCTGGGAACCAAGCTCATTTTCTTGCCGGAACTATGAAATGCTACTACTGTAAAGGGGAGTTCTATGAAAAGTACAAGCGTTTGATTTGCGCTGAATTCCGTGTGTCGTTTGTGCCTCCGCGAGCGCTTTTGCTTTTCACCGAATTTCGTGGGCTCTTATGTGGCCGCGAGCGCTTTATATTCTAACTCAATTCCAGGAGTCTTTGTACCCCCGCAAGTACCTTATCCTGATATTATTATTAATTCCGTGAGCTTTTTTATGCTTCCCCGAGCGGTTCATATTGTTGGTAATTCCGTGAGCCTTTTGTTGCTTCACGAACTCTTCATATTGTTTTAAAGGTTGGCGGAGGGAGCAGGATTCGAACCTGCGGACCTTTCGGTCAACGGTTTTCAAGACCGCCGCCTTAAACCACTCGGCCATCCCTCCAACCGCTAAGACAATACCGTTTTATTTTTTCGTGTAGTACATGCATTGTGAAGGTACGGCATCGCAACGTGTCTATCCTACCCCACGAAGGTCCTCATTCTACATGCTTACCGAGGTCGGGACAATATCCCCTTGCCCCGATATGATTTCTCTATCCGGAATGTTATCCACATTCCTCTACGGACGGACGATTCGCTCCATTCCATCCATATAGGGCCGCAGGGCCTCCGGAATGACCACCTCGCCGTTTTCCTGTTGATAGTTCTCCAGCACCGCCACCATGGTGCGGCCTACGGCCAGTCCCGATCCGTTGAGGGTATGCACCAGCTCCGTTTTTCCTGAGGACCCGTCCCTGAACCGGATCTTCGCCCTTCTCGCCTGAAAATCCTCGAAGTTGCTGCAGGAAGAGATCTCACGGTAGACCCCCTGGCTGGGTACCCACACCTCTATATCATATGTCTTTGCAGCCGAGAAACCAAGATCCCCGGTGCACAGGGAGACCACGCGATAGGGGATATCGAGCCGCTTCAATACCTCCTCCGCATTGAGGAGCAGGGATTCCAGTTCGTCATAGGAATGCTCCGGCCGGGAGAACTTCACCAGCTCCACCTTGTCGAACTGGTGCTGTCTGATAAGACCCCGGGTGTCCTTTCCGTAGGAGCCCGCCTCGCTTCTGAAGCAGGGGGTAAAGGAGACATATTTCCGGGGAAGGGTGCTCCCATCCAATATCTCATCCCTGTGGATGTTGGTGACCGGCACCTCGGCGGTTGGGATGAGGTAATAGGTGCCGTCGCTTGTTCGAAAAAGGTCCTGTTCGAACTTGGGGAGTTGGCCGGTTCCGAACATGCTGTCCGCATTCACCAAAAGAGGCGGAAGTACCTCGGTGTAGCCGTGTTCCTTGATATGAAGGTCCAGCATGAAGCTGATGAGCGCCCGCTCCAGGCGGGCCCCGGTTCCCTTTAGCAGGGCGAATCGCGCACCGGAGATCTTTGCGGCGCATTCGAAATCGATAATACCGAGGATGTCCCCTATTTCCCAATGGGGTCTCGGCTGGAAGGGGAATTCCGCCGGCTCGCCCCAGGTCTTCACCACGGCGTTGTCGCGCGCATCGGTTCCCACAGGGACGGATTCATGGGGAACATTGGGAATGGAAAGAAAGAGTTCCTCTATGGCGGCGTCGATACCCTTGAGGCGTTCCTCGATGCCTCGTATCTCCTCGGAGACATCCTTCATCCGGGCGATGAGGACCGAGGCGTCCTCCTTCCTCTTCATCATGCCGCCGATTTGTTCGGACACCACATTCTTTGTATGCCGCAACTCCTCGCTCCTTTGCAGGAGCTCCCGCCTCTCCGTGTCCTTTTGGGCAAAGGATTCCAGCCCAACATCAATGCCCCTCTGGGCGATTTTTTCCCTGACGTGGTCAAAGTGTTCCCTTACGAACCGTTTATCAAGCATGGAAAATCCTCGCATCCGTTGGCACAAAGGAAATTTCGACGTATAAGGGTATCATCGGAACGGATCTCTGTCAATCTCGCGGATTGGTCTACCATTTATACTTCTGGTCCGCGGTCGAGATCTTGAGCTGGGTCCTCAGGCTTTCCACCCGATGCATTAAGGTCTCATTCTGGGGATCATTCTTGAGCATCCCTTCATAGAGCTCCAGTCCCTTGGCAAGTTCACCTTGATTTATATAGCAGTCCGCCATACCCTTGGTGATGCGTGTCTTCATATCCTCATCGTCGGACAACTGCAGGGCGGTCTTGAGGTATTTGGTGGCATCGTCATACATGTTCTCCAGGCAATAGAGCTCCCCCAGCCTCTGAAAGACATGGATTTTCATGTCCGATTGGGGGTACCGCTCCAGAAAGAGCTCGAACTCGGTGATCGCCTGCTTGAAATCCTCCAGATATGCGAATATCTCCGCAATGCTGTATTGGGCCTTCGGGGCCTGCGGATGATTGGGAAAGAGCTTCAAAAAGATCTGATACTCGCTTATGGCCTGATGCTGCTCAGAGAGCACATCGAAGAGGATCTTGGCGATCTTCATCTGGGCGACCGGTGCGTATTCGCTCTTCGGATAATTCGTCACCAGCCGGCGATAGTCATACACGGCCTGAACATAATCGTTCATATGCAGGTAACGAATATCCGCAATCCACAGGTTCGCCTCGGGGGAAAAGGGATGATGGGGATATTGATCGAGAAAGGACTCAAAGGCTTCCAGGGATTTTGTATATTTCCCCTTGGTCCAAAGATCTATGGCGTGGTTAAAAAGCTTTTCACCCTTTTGTCTTCCGAGGCAGCCTATAACGAGCAAGAATATCAGTACGATCGGGATCAGCCTATTTCTCATCATCCCCCACTTCGGCCCTGTCTTCGAGGCGTGCCACTCCGACCACCTTGTCATCGGTGTCAAGGGTGACGAGTTTTACCCCCTGGGTGTTCCTTCCCAGACACCGTATGCCCTCTACCGGCACCCAGATTACCGTCCCCAGCGCGGTGATGAGCATAATGGTGTCCGATGTCCGCACGGCCTTGACCCCTACCACGGATCCCTTGCCCTTCTTTATCTGAATGTTCTTCAGCCCCTTTCCGCCGCGGTGCTGCTCCCTGTAGAGTGAAAGGGCGCTCAGCTTGCCGTATCCCTGCTCGGTAACCGTGAGGAGGGATTCTCCCTCGGACACGATCTGCATGTCCACCACCTCGTCATCCGGATCGAGATGTATCCCCCGAACCCCCTGGGATCTCCTGCCCAAAGGCCTGATATTTTCCTCACTGAAGTGGATGGCCATGCCCCGTTTGCTGCCCAGGAAGATATGACCGTGACCGTCGGTCATCTTTACAGTAATGAGCCGGTCGTCGGGCTCGAGGGCGATCCCGATGGTGCCCTGCATGCTCAGGCCGCGGGTGGTTTGATATTCGCTCACACAGCTCTTTTTCACCTTGCCCTTTTTCGTGGCCATAATGAGAAAGTGCCCTTCGTCGAATTCCTTGAATGCAAAGATGGCCGTTATCCTCTCATCCTTGGTAATGGGAATGAGGTTTACCAGTGGTTTTCCCTTGGATTGCCGGGTGGCCTCGGGTATTTCATAGACCTTGCACCAGTAGAATTGACCCGAGTCGGTGAAAAAGAAGATATAGTGATGCGTGGTGGTGACGAACAGGTGTTCGGGAAAATCCTCCTCAACGGTAGTGACGCCCCTGACGCCATATCCCCTTCTTTTTTGCACCCTAAAATAATCCAGGGAGGTGGTCTTAGCATATCCGCGGTGCGTTATCACCACCACCACATCCTTTTCCTGTATCGTATCCTCGTATGCGATCTCCTCCTCGTGGGGGATGATCTTGCTCTGTCGGGGCTGGTTGTAGATCTTCTTAATCTCCAGCAGTTCATCCCTGATCAGCCCCATGAGAAGTTCGTCGCTTCCCAGGATTGACTCAAGTTTCTTGATCAATGCGTACAGATCCTCAAGTTCCTTGATAATCTTGTCCCTCTCCAGCCCGGTGAGCCTCTGGAGCCTCATATTGAGTATGGCGTTCGCCTGTATCTCGGTAAGCTGGAACTCCTCCATCAATCGTTGACGGGCCTGATCGGGCGTGGCGGACGACCTGATCAAATGGACCACCGCATCGATGTTATCGATGGCGATTTTGAGCCCTTCCAGGATATGGGCCTTTTCCTTTGCCTCCTTAAGCTCAAATCGCGTGCGGCGTGTGACGATATCCCTTCTGTGATCGAGGAACAAGCGAAGAATCGTTTTGATGTTCAATATCTTGGGCTTGTTTTTCACCAGGGCGAGCATGATGATGCCGAAGCTCATCTGCATCTGCGTATGCTTATAGAGCTGGTTCATGATCACCTTGGCCACCTGGTTCTTCTTCAAATCAAGAACGATGCGCATTCCGTCGCGGTCGGACTCGTCCCTGATGTCCTGTATACCCTCAAGTTTTCCCTCGTTGACCAGTTCGGCGATCTTTTCTACAAGACGGGCCTTGTTTACCTGGTAGGGAAGTTCCTTTATGATAATGCGTTCCCTGTCTTTCTTTTCGTCGATCTCCACCTCGCAGCGTGCCCGTACCTGGATAATTCCCCTGCCGGTGCGGTAGGCATCGACAATACCCTCCTTTCCATAGATGAAGGCACCGGTCGGAAAGTCGGGACCCTTAATGTACTGCATAACGGAATCGATATCCGCTTCCGGCGTATCGATCAAATGAACGAGTCCGTCGATGACCTCTCCTATATTGTGCGGCGGGATGTTTGTGGACATGCCTACGGCAATGCCGGATGATCCGTTTACCAGGAGATTGGGTATCCTGGTCGGAAGAACAATGGGCTCGGTAAGGCTTCCGTCGAAATTTGGCGCAAAATCCACCGTATCCTTTTCAAGATCAGACAGCATGTGCTCGCTTATCCGTGCCAGCCTGATCTCCGTGTACCTCATAGCCGCGGGCGAATCACCGTCTATGGACCCGAAATTCCCCTGCCCGTCGATGAGCGGGATCTTCATGGAGAATTCCTGGACCATACGGGTTATGCTGTCATAAAGGGCGGCATCTCCGTGGGGATGATATTTTCCAAGGACCTCCCCAACGACACGAGCGGATTTCTTGTACGGCCTGTTCCAGGTCAATCCGAGCTCATGCATGCCATAGAGGATGCGGCGGTGGACCGGTTTTAGTCCATCCCGTACGTCAGGAAGCGCCCTGCCGATGATTACGCTCATGGCGTAATCCAGATAGGAGGTCCTCAACTCGTCTTCAATATCGACGGGAATACTTCTCGATTCAGTGACCATAGGTGTTTCGCTTTCCCTCTTTTTTCATGGAATGTTAGACATCCAAATTTTTAACCTCAAGGGCGTTTTCCTGGATGAATCTCCTTCGCGGATCGACTTGATCACCCATCAGGACGGTGAATATCTCATCCGCCTCCACGGCGTCCTCTATCTTGACCTGAAGAAGTGATCTACTGTCCGGATTCATGGTAGTGTTCCATAGTTGATCGGGGTTCATTTCACCAAGCCCCTTGTAGCGTTGTATGTTAATGCCTTTTTGCGCAAGATCGATAACACTGTTTGCCAGGCCGAAGACATCGTCAACGGTATACTCCTGATTTCCCTTTCTTATCAGATATGGCGGAGGGCCCAGTGATTTAACCTTCTTTCGTAGGTTGTAAATGAGCTTGAATTCCGGTGAGCCCAGAAAATCCGTATCGATGATGAACACGCTGTCAATATTTTTATTCTTCGTTTCAATGATAATTTCAAAACATTGATGCTCGGCGTCGGTCTCCCTGCGGATATTCGGGACCGTCTTTCCCGTCATCGGAAACGATTCGGTACGGCTGCGAATCTGTTCAATGATGAAATCCACGTTCTCTTCCACTTTGAGGGTCTCGGTTTCCAATCCGTCAATGTCAAGAACGAGTCGAATGATATCGGTATCAAGGCCGATTCTTCCCAGTTTGTCCACCTGCTCCTCGAGTTTCAACAGGGCCTTTATTATCCGTATGAGTTCGTCTCCTTGAACAATGGCTGCGTAATTCTCGCCTGATAGCACCTCAATAGTCTTTGTCCCGGCCTTGAGAATGATATCGTGCATCTGGTTCTCATCCTTTGCGTAGATATCCTCCTTACCTATCTTTATCTTGTACAGCGGGGGCTGGGCAATATACAGATACCCCCTCTCCACTACCTCCGGCATCTGGCGAAAGAAAAAGGTCAGCAGAAGGGTCCGTATATGTGCGCCGTCCACATCGGCATCGGTCATGATAATGATCTTTTTATACCGAATCTTGTCCACGTCGAATTCCGTATCCCCGATACCTGTTCCCAGCGCGGTAATAATGGTCTTAACCTCCTCGTTTACCAGCATCTTATCGAATCGGGCCTTCTCCACATTCAAGATCTTTCCCTTGAGTGGAAGAATCGCCTGAAATCTCCTGTCCCTCCCCTGTTTTGCCGATCCTCCGGCGGAATCCCCCTCCACAAGGTAGATTTCACACATGCCGGGATCCACCTCCGAGCAGTCGGCCAGTTTTCCGGGAAGCGAATGGGAATTAAGGGCACCCTTTCTCCTGGTAAGCTCGCGGGCCTTCCTGGCGGCCTCCCGCGCCCGCGCCGCGGCTATGAGCTTTTCTATGATCTTTTTCGCCACATCCGGATTTTCGGACAGATAGGTACGTAGCTTGTTGTTGACCACCGTCTCGACAATACCCTTGATCTCACTGTTTCCCAATTTTGTCTTCGTCTGGCCTTCAAATTGCGGATTGGGAAGCTTGATACTGATCACCGAGGTGAGCCCCTCCCTTACATCCTCACCGCTTGGGGTAATCTTTACGTTTTTGAACTGATTGCTTTCCTGGGTATACGTATTGAGCGTCCTGGTCAGGGCGGACTTGAATCCTATGAGATGGCTTCCCCCTTCGTGCGTGTTGATGTTATTTGCGTACGAGAATATCTGTTCCGCATATCCATCGTTGTATTGCAGGGCGATTTCGCAGATAATCCCGTCCTTTTCCTGATAGAAATAGATGGGTTGTTCATGAAGGGGATTCTTGTTCTTATTGAGGTGCTGCACAAAGGAGATGATCCCCCCCTCGTATAAGAACTGATTCTTTTTCCCGGTCCTTTCATCCTCGATAACAATGGTCAATCCCTTATTGAGAAAGGAGAGTTCCCTGAGCCGGTTGGAAAGGATATCGAAGCTGAACTCTATTTCGCTGAAGATGGTGTCATCCGGTAGAAAGGTGATCTTGGTCCCGGTCTTTTCCGTGGACCCGGTCCTGTCAAGCCTTGTAACGGGTACTCCACGCTCATAGCGCTGGTGGTATACCGAGCCATCCCGCCGTATCTCAAGCTCCAGCCATTCGGCAAGGGCATTCACCACGGATACGCCGACCCCGTGAAGCCCGCCCGCCACCTTATAGCTCTGATTGTCAAACTTGCCGCCGGCATGCAGTTTGGTCATAACCACCTCGGCGGCGGAAATTTTCAATTCCTTGAACTCATCGACCGGTATTCCCCTTCCATTGTCTATCACGGTTACGGAATTATCGATATGGATAATCACCGAAATATGATCGCAGTACCCTCCCATCGCCTCGTCTATGCTGTTATCCACGAGTTCGTAGACCAGATGATGTAATCCTTGGGAACCGGTGTTCCCTATATACATGGATGGTCTTTTTCTTACGGGATCAAGGCCTTCCAGGACCTTAATACTTTCTGATGTATATTCCGTTTTCATACTAAATAATCCTTATAATATTTTATTATTAATATAAAATATAAGTACTACTAGTGAATAGAAAAATTGGGAATAAGTCTACCTACGCATTGTTTTTTTGAGGCAAAAAAGCATGTGCAATTCATTGGATAACAATTTGTACGCACTGTGGATAAATCAAAATTTTGCTCAATTCCGTTTATCCACATTTGAGGCAACAAAAAATCCATAGGCTTCTACCGTTTAATCATTTCAATCTGTTTATTGATATTCTGCCGGAGTTCGAAATCGGTTTCCAGGAGGGCCTCTATTTTCTCGCAGGCATGCATTACCGTAGTATGGTCCTTTCCGCCGAAGTACTGTCCTATTTGGATAAGTGATTTATCGGTAAGCTTGCGGGCGAGAAACATCGCTATCTGCCTGGGCAATGATATATGGCGGCTGCGGATTTTCGATTTAAGTTCGGAAAGCTTTATATTGTAATATTTACAGATAACTTTCTGGATATTTTCAACATAGATGATGTTTTCCGTGGGATTGAGAATATCCTTGAGGACCTCCTTCGACATATCAAGACTAATCGGGGATCCGGTAAGAGAGGAAAAGGCGATCAATTTTATCAGGCAGCCTTCAAGTTCCCTGATATTCGACTTAATATTGTTGGCAATAAAAAATGCCACGTCGTTGGGGAGATCTATATTGTTTATCTCCGCCTTTTTAAATAGGATGGCCACCTTGGTCTCGAGTTCAGGTGGTTGGATGTCGGCAATCAGTCCCCATTCGAAACGTGAGCGAAGTCTCTCTTCTATGGTGGGTATCTCCTTAGGCGACGAGTCGCTTGAAATCACAATCTGTTTATGGGTTTCAAAGAGGGAATTAAAGGTATGAAAGAATTCCTCCTCGGTCCGTTCCTTGCCGGCAATAAACTGGATGTCGTCGATCAAAAGAATATCGATATTTCGGTATTTTGACCGGAAAAGATCCATTCTGTCGTAGCGTATTGAATTAATAAGCTCATTGGTAAATTTTTCCGACTGGATGTACAGGACGTTCAAATTCTTGAAATTATCCAGTATATAATGACCTATGCCGTGTAAAAGGTGGGTCTTACCCAATCCTACGCCACCGTAAATGAAAAGGGGATTATAGGTAAGGGACGGATGTTCGGCAACGGCCTTTGATGCGGCATGTGCAAATTGATTGCAGGAGCCGACGACGAATTTATTAAAGGTATACTTGGGGTTGAGATTTGCCGCTGCATGATCCTTAAAGGTCAGTTGGACGGGTGGTTTTGATGGAGATTCCTTTTTTGCTGATGGAGTCTCTTGTTCGACCTCGAATGTGGAATCATTCGAAATGAGGTATTCGATCTCGGTGTGACCATTGGTGATTGATCGAAGGTTCTCCAATATCAATTTATGGTAGTTTTCGAGAAGCCAGGACTTAAAGAATTTATTGGGTACCTCAATGGTCAGTGTTTTCCCGTCATAGAGCTTAAATCTGGTCGGACTCAGCCAGGTATTAAAGCTGTGTTTGTTGATTTGATTCTCAAGAAGATCGAGGGTTTTGGTCCAAATATTTTCCATACTCGATATTGTATTGATTTTTAAAAAATTAAAAGGAAATCAAAAAGATATAAACATATTTATCCACAATTGTGGATAACAAAAACAAACAAAAAAGTTATCATCTAAAATTCAATGTATTAGACATAATATAACCATTTACATAAAAAAGAATATACATGTAATCGGTTGAACAAATGTTCATAGAGACTTGGAATAACACCACGGTAGAGAAGAGGGTACAGTATCATTTAAAGAATGCGTAGTCATCGTTCATCGTCCATGAAGCGAATGTGCAATTATAAAAAGCCTCTCCTCACCGTTGGTTAAAGAATCAAACATTCTGATTTTTCTGCAAGGAAGGGGGGATTTATTTTAAAAACATAGTATTAACAAACGGTTTTACTATATCAGATTTTAAGGGGGATTTCAATGATTGAATATTCGCTTGATAGGTAATTTCTGTTATAAAAACGGGATTTTTTATAAGGACTGCGGCTGTACTATCAATAGGGCGTTTATGGGGTTCGTTGAGCACGGCCCGGGGGAAAAAGATTACGGTAGGGGGTCATAATTTCGGCAAGCGCTTCGCGGGAAGGCGGGGGCATATTGACAGGAAAGTAATTAAAAAATATAATGTCTATTCAATTTTTTATAGGAGGTGTCAATGAAAAGGACATATCAGCCAAAAAAATTAAGAAGATTGCGAAGGCATGGATTTTTAAAGAGAATGAGTACGCGGCACGGAAGGGCGATACTGAACAGACGAAGGAGAAAGGGAAGAAAGAGGCTGGTGGCCAGCCTTTCATAAAATTATGTCATCTTCTTCAGCCGGTGAGGGGATTTCATCCAAGGAGCGCATACGGAGCAAGGGGGAGTTTCAGGAGATATTCAAGAGGGCTAGAAGGATAGAAAGGAATGGATTAAGGATCTATTGTGCGCAAAACAACGGGGAGGTATCGCGGTTCGCGGTAGTCGTTGGAAGGAAGATAGGGTGTGCGGTTAAAAGAAATAGGATGAAGAGGGTGATTCGAGAGGTCTATCGAAGAAATAAGGACGTGTTCAAGGGAGGTATCGATTGGATCTTCATTCCGAAGGGGGAATGGAGCACGGTAACCTACCGGGAGATTGAAGGAATCCTTACAGGTGCGGTCAGTGATTTGGAGAGAGGGAAATATTTTAGAAAAAAAGGGATTTCGCAGAACAGGAAATAGGAAGGGCTCCGATGTCGTAGGAAATATTCTTATATTTTTCATAAAAGTATACCAATATACACTCTCCCCTATTTTTGGTCATTCGTGTAGATTTTATCCCACCTGCTCACAGTATTCCCTTTTGGCAATAAAAAGACACGGTCCCTATACAGGAATGCGTTTAACCGTCTTTCGTATTCTTAAATGCCACCCCTGGCATAAGGGCGGTTATGACCCCGTACCATAGGATTGCCATAGATTTCTTTGTTGAAAACAGTGCACGGACTAAGAAAGGACGAGGAATAAGATATGGATGATCGGGTGCTCCTGGCAATATTTTTGTCGATACTCATCATTATAACCTATCAGTATTTTTTCATGCCCAGGCCGGTCGTTCAGAAGGCGCCGTTGGAGGAGAACGAGGAAATCGTCGTTGAGGAAAGCGAACTCGGGAAGGATGACTTTCAAGACGGGGAATTGAATGGGTTGCTGGAGATCCAGAAGGTAAGAAGGCAGGAGGACGTGCGAATAGAAACGGGGAAATATATCGCCGAGGTTACAAATAACGGCGGGTGTTTGAAGAGTTGGAAATTAAAGGAGTACACGGAGGAAAAACGGTATGAAACATGGCCGTTGAAAAAGGCCTTCTGGGTCCAGGTGCTCCAGTCATATAAACGGGTGCTGGGCCTTAGGCATGATAACGGGGAAGATGAACAACTGGGACTCGTTGAGCTTATCCCGGAGAATAACAAGGGGATGAGCGCGCGCCCCCTTGACATTACGCTGATTTCAGAGATCGGCGGCAAGGAGGTTTTTGGGGAGGGATTGTACGAGATAAGGACCGAGGAATATATGGATGCAAACAGAGGGATGCTACCCTCGGTCGTGTTGTCATATCTGGATGAGCGCGGGATCATCATAATGAAGGAGATCAGGTTTTTTGAAAATGAATATAAGGTCGGCATCGATGTAACCATGAAGAATATTTCGGGCAGGGATCAAACGGTGGATTATGCCCTGTGCTGGGGACCAGGCGTTGGCAGGAATATGGAGAAGGAAGGACATCACCGTTTTGAGGGGCCTGTTTTTTGGATAAAAGGAAAAAAGGTGCGGATAAAGCCCAAGAAGATAAAGGAACCGGTTATAAAAGAGGGAAATCTGGAATGGATAGGATATGAAAAGACATACTTTGCCGCTGCGATCATCCCCAAAGGTACGACTGCGGAGGCGGTCATTTTCAAGCGAAGCGATAGGGAAGAAGAGGATGAAGCAATCGTCGTCGGGGCAAAGTATCCCTTGAGGGTCTTATCGGCAGGCGGCGAGTTCAGGGATTCCTATGAGGTGTATGTCGGCCCCAAGCGGAAGGAGGATTTGATGGGCGTCGCCGGGCATTTTGTGGAGATCATCGATTACGGATGGTTTTCCTTTCTTGCAAAGCCGCTCATTTGGTTTTTAAAGTGGGTGTATCAATACATTCCGAATTACGGAGTCGCCATAGTTCTCCTGACCATTCTCATTAAGATACTTTTTTGGCCGTTAACCGAAAAGAGCTTTGGCTCCATGCAGGCAATGCAGAAGATCCAGCCGAAAATGGCCGCGCTCAGGGAGAAATACAAGGGTGACCCGACCAGAATGAACAAGGAGATAATGGACCTGTACAAAAAGCATGGTGTGAATCCCCTTGGCGGATGCCTTCCAATGATTTTACAAATACCGGTATTTTTCGCCTTGTACGAAGGACTTCTCGTAGCAATAGAGATGCGTGGTGCGCCCTTCTTCTTGTGGATACAGGACCTTTCGGCGATGGATGCCCTTTTGATTACGCCGCTGTTAATGGGTATAACCATGTACCTGCAGCAAAAAATGATGCCCACGGGAATGGACCCCAAGCAGGCGAAGATGATGAATCTCATGCCCATCATATTCACGGTTTTCTTCCTTGGCTTTCCCTCCGGATTGGTCATTTATTGGTTATTGAACAACGTCCTTACCATTGGCCATCAATATCTGATTCATAAAAGGACGCTACAGGCAACCGAGGCATGTTAGACGATACCATCGTTGCCATCTCAACGCCTCTCGGCGAATCGGGTATCGGCATAGTCAGGATGACGGGAAAGGACTGCCTTTCGATCGCCAATCGCATGTTTTCCCGAAGGGATACGCGGGGGGTGTTCGATTTTTCCGACCATAGCATTAATCATGGATGGATTATGGATCCGGGCAGCGGCCAGGTTATAGACGAGGTGCTTATAAGCATTCTGAGGGCGCCGAGGACCTACACCAGGGAGGATATGGTCGAGATCAATTGCCATGGAGGCATAATTGCGGTGAACCGCACGATGGAGCTTGCAATTCATTTGGGCGCGCGTCCGGCCTTGCCCGGAGAGTTCACCAAGAGGGCCTTTCTTAACGGAAGAATAGATCTGGCACAGGCGGAGGCGGTGCTGGATATTATAAAGGCCCGAACCGAGGAAGGACTTTCGTGCGCACTGAGGCGGTTGATGGGTTCTATCCGGGAGGCGACAACGGGAGTCAGGCAAGGACTGGTATGGATTCAGTCGCAAGTGGAGGCAGGTATCGATTTTGAGGATCAGATGTGCAGTAACACCGGTTCAATCCTTGAGGGGATCGATTCGATAATAAAGAGAATCGGGGTGCTCGTCGAAGGATACGAAACAATGCGGCAAAGGGAGCAGGGCATACGGATCGTGATCTGCGGCAAGACGAACGTGGGAAAATCGACCCTTTTGAATGCCGTATACGGCGAGGAACGGATCATCACCTCGAGCATTCCGGGCACCACGAGGGATTCTGTTCAGGTGGAAATCGTCATGGACGGGATGATTTTTCATGTGGTGGATACCGCAGGGATACGGCGGGAAAAAGGCGCCTTGGATGAATTATGCGCCCAAAAGACGAAAGAGGAAATCGAACGGTCGGATCTTGTCGTTGTGGTTTTCGATATGTCGCGGAGGCTGAGCGCGGACGATGAACGGGTGGTGCGAATGCTGGAGGCCAGGAGAGGGGATATTCTATGGGTGGGGAATAAGAATGACCTTCCTCGGGTGATCAATCTGAAGGCCCTGGAGGCGCTTATTTCCAATGGGACGCTTATTGAAGTCTCCGCAAAGGAGGCAAAGAGCTTGGATCTGCTGGTCAATGAAATAAAACAAAGAAAGGAAAAGATACAGGGATCCATATATGATGGTGTAATGATCAACAAACGGATCAATGAGCACCTCAAGCGCATCTGCGAAATCCTTATCCGGATTAAGGATCTTTGCACAGAGGGGATGGGGGAGGAGATCATTGCGGAGGAATTGCGCTATGCAATTCGAGAATCTGATAATATTGAGGGAAGGGGTTCAAACGACGAGTTGATCGAGTCAATTTTCAGCCGATTTTGCATAGGAAAATAATGCCTTCAGCGGATGGTTCGTCATAAAAGGAAGTAATCGGTAAGGGGATTCGTTACCGCGCTTGAAAATGGAGTAGGAAGCTAATAGAATGATGGGGATCAGCCGTTCCACGTGAAACCCGTATTCAAGGGCATCTACAGGCATGCACGGTCGAATAATTACCATTTCGAATCAGAAGGGCGGGGTGGGCAAGACCACAACCGCGGTAAACCTTGCCTCCTGCCTTGCCGCAGCCGAGAAGAAGACCCTCCTCATCGATATAGATCCCCAAGCCAATGCATGCAGCGGCCTGGGCTTCAAGGCCGCAAACGGTGACAAACATATCTACGAGGTGCTCCTCGATATTGAATCGGTTGAAAATGTCATCAACAGCACACAGATCGATTGGCTTGATCTGCTCCCGTCGAATATCCGCCTTATCGGTGCTGAAATCGAGTTGATCAATTTCCCCGCGCGGGAATACCGTTTAAAGAACGCCCTCGAACGTATTCGTCATAACTATGACTATATCATTGTGGATTGCCCCCCCTCGCTTGGCCTTCTCACGGTAAACTCATTAACCGCCTCAGATACGCTCCTGATACCGATACAATGTGAATATTATGCATTGGAGGGTATTTCTCAGCTACTCAGGACCGTTGAATATATCAAAAAGGAACTCAACAGGGATCTCGTAGTTGAAGGGGTACTCCTGACCATGTTCGATGGCCGAACGAACCTGGCCAATCAGGTAGCGGATGAGATCAATAATCATTTTCAGCACCTTGTTTTCAAGACCGTCATTCCCAGGAATGTGAGCCTGAGTGAGGCACCGAGCTACGGAAAGCCTATTATACTCTATGACATTCGTTCCAAGGGCGCTGAGGCATACCTTAAACTCGCTCATGAGGTGATATTCGATGGCCCGAAAGGCACTCGGAAAGGGGCTTGAGGCCCTTTTTCCAACCTATCAGGAGAAGACAAACGAAGAGATCCACGAAGTGCCGGTGAGTGATATCTTCCCCAATCGCCAGCAGCCGCGCCAAAAATTCGATGATACCAAGCTGGAAGAACTCGCAGCCTCCATAAAATCCTGCGGGGTGATCCAGCCCATCTTCTTAAAGCGCCATGTCCACGGATATGAAATCGTGGCAGGGGAGCGGCGATGGCGCGCGGCCAAGCTGGCGGGCCTTCAAAAGGTTCCCGCCATTATTCGCGATGTCTCCGACGACAAGAAGCTGGAGATTGCCCTTATCGAGAATATTCAGCGGGAAAATCTCAATCCTATAGAGGAAGGCCAGGCATACAAGCTCCTGATAGAGCAATTTCAATACACCCAACAGGACCTCGGCGAAAAGGTCGGCAAGGACCGCTCCACGATCGCGAATGCAATGAGGCTTCTGAAACTGCCGAACAACATCAAGGGATTTATTGCGGACGGGCTCCTTTCCATGGGACATGCACGCTCTATCCTCGGTATCGAGAATGACGAGGAGAAGGTTCTCATAGGGGAGAAGATCATACAGAAGGGCCTCTCGGTGAGGGAAACCGAGTCGTTGATACGACGATTGAACCGGGAGCGGGAAAAAAAGGCGGACGAGGCGGTGCTCAAACAGACCGATTCGGGAATCCCCGCATTGGAAGAGCACCTTTCGCGCGTCCTTGGAACAAAGATTCGAATATTCCATAGAAAGGGAAAGGGCAGAATAGAGATTAGATTCTCCTCCCATGAGGAATTTGAAAGGCTCCTTGATCAATTAAATTCCATCCGGAATGCCGATAGTAAATAAGGGATGGTTTTTACTCGAAAGAACCAATCCGGAATGATCGCACAGAGACGACAGAGAATGTTACGTATTACAAGGAATATATTATCTTAAGTTAGGGGGGTGTTCAGTGTCGAAAAAGGACAGAAAGGACGAGAAGGTTGAATTTTCGGGATTTATGGGTGAAGGGACGAACTTTAAGGGAATTCTCGGCTTTAACGGAACCTTTCGAATCGACAGCGAATTCGAGGGGGAGATCGTTACCAGCGATACCCTTATAATTGGGGAAAGCGCCGTGATATCAGCGGAGATCACCGTGGGAACGATATATATAAGCGGTAAGGTGATCGGAAACATAACCGCAAAGGAGCGGGTGGAGATCAATTCCTCAGGCGAGGTTTACGGCAATATAAAGACCCCCATTCTCGTCATCGATGAGGGAGTCATTTTTGAGGGGAATTGCTCTATGAAGAAAGAGGAAGAAAAAGAAAGGGAAAAAGAGAAGATAAAGGAGAAGAAACTGGCCGCGGTACCCAGTGCATGAGGATACCCTTCATCCCTCTCCGGCAAAATCCCACTTTCCAGCTATCTCTGCGCATTCCTCGGAATATTCCCCACCCTTTTCATATATAAACAGCGGCGGGAGTATTCTGAGTCCGGGCCTTCCATTCCTGGCTGCCTTCATCAAAACAAGATTTGCCTCGGCACCGGGACGGGGATGGACGGTTCTCATCATCTTTGGCTCCAGTTTAAAACGCCTACACATATCAATAAGCTCGGCCGTCCGATGCGCGGTATATATGGTGTAGAAGTGCCCCCCTGAGCGCACGGCCGAGGATCCTGCCCGAATAAAATCACCCAGCCCGCCCTTTAGTTCGTGCCGCGCCGAGGCCCGCTCCGGGTGCGGGTTGATCCTTCCGCTCCCTATGGGATGGTAGGGCGGGTTGGAGACCGCGATATCACATGATCCTGCTGGAAAAAGGCGGGCGATGTCTCGGATGTCGCCGTGAATAAAATGGATATTGCCCAGCCCCGCATTCATCTTCAAATTCTCCTCCGCTATCCTAACCAGATCCGATTGGATCTCTATGCCGAAGATGCGGGCATCCGGATGAAGCCGGGCAAGGAGAAAGGAAACAATCCCGCATCCCGAGCCTATGTCGAGAATCGTGGCATTTTGGGAGACCGTGCAGAAATCAGCAAGAAGAAAGGCATCAATCGAGTATCGATAACCGTCTGATGACTGATCTAATCTAAGGGGCATGGATGGGTTAGGATATCCCTAATTCCTTTATCTTTTTTCGAAGGGTGTTTCTGTTGATTCCGAGAAACCGCGCAGCCTTTGATTGATTCATCCCTGTCTGATCGAGGGCTGTTTTGATAATGGTTTTTTCCATCTCGTCGGATATTCGTTGGAATATATTGAGGTCAGGAACAAATTGGGAACAAAGGCTGTTACTGATCTCCTGAATACGCCATTCCAGGAGCCTTTTCACGGAAATCACCAGGTCGCCCTTCGATCGAGAGGCCTTTTTCTGGACGCCGGTGCGAGACATAATGTAATGGTTGCCGATGCATGCCGCAGTGACATAGACACCGATCAAATCAGCCAGACCGTCATCAATCACGTAGAGGCTGGTGTCATTGAACAGAATCAGCATCCCGAACGATCTGAAATCGCAGCGTATTGGTATAATATATGCCTCCAGGGAGCCATCGAAAAGGAAGTGGGTTGATTCCTTATGGGGCGCGGAACTCTTTCTAAAGATCTCATCGGAGAGTTCGGCGACCCGTTGCCTTGAGCACTCCTCCGCCCCATTCGGACAATGAGTGAGGGAGAGGATGTCTCCGCAAGGGCATTCGTAGCGCACCGCACAGGCAACAAGGGAAAGCTCACAGGTTATCGCATCCAGGATCCTGCCAAAATATTTCTCTATGGTGGGGATGAGATAATATGACCCGGTTATCTGCATAAGTACGTCGCTAAAGGGGGGAATGTCGGTTCCGCCTGGCTTTGTCATAGGTGCTAATCCCTTGTAATAAAGGCTTCCTTGTTCTCGCGTGTCAGAACCTTCTCAAGCACCTGGGCGGCGTCCGATCTGGTTTTGAAATGACCTATACGCACGCGGTGGTAAATACCATTGGAGCCCAGGTCGATTGTGGATTGATACGCGGGGTATCCTTTATCCTTAAGCTGCGCAACCATGCGTTCAGATATGTCTCTGGATTTGAATGAAAAAACCTGAATGGTGTAGCCACCGGAGGCTGTTGAATCATGAACGTCATTGACCTGGGGCCTCCGCACCTCGGCCTGCGTATTTTCCTCTTGAGGCCCCCGTGCCGTGGAGGAGGGAGTCTCTATTTCCTTGCGACCGGCTCGTTCCCTCGCAGCGCCTTTGAGGTCGTAAAAAAAGGTAAGATTTCCCCCCACGGTTTCAGGTTTTGCCGGTATTTTTCGTCCCCCGACCGATTGCCTGCCGGGCAGATAGAGGTTCTGCGCATAGTGAAGCCCCACCGCACATCCCAGCCCGAAAACCACGATGTATCCGAGTATGAGTATCGTGGCCCGTATCCAGGAAATTTGGCCGAATTGTAGTTTTCTCGGGACGTTTTCCCCCATGGATGCCCTACATTGTTTCAGGTGCCGAAACGCCCAAAAGCGCCAGGCAGTTTCGCACGACGATCTTCACCGCCTCGATAAGCTGCATACGTGCCAGGGTGAGCTGCGCATTACGGCTGACCACCCTATGGGCATTATAATACTTATGGAATAGTGTTGAAAGCTCTATAAGGTAGAATGTTATTTTGTGAGGCTCCAATGCCTGTACTGCGCTGGTGAGGAGATAGGGAAAGGCGTCCAATTTCTTGATGATTTCCCTTTCCTCCTCCAGCCGCAGCAGGGAGAAATCGGCATCCGTGCCGGAGAGAGGGATTCCCTTGGCCGCGGCCTTTTTCTCAATGCTGCAGATGCGCGCATGCGCGTATTGACAATAGAATACAGGATTTTTAGCGGATTGTTCCTTGGCAAGGTCCAGATCAAAATCAAGATGGCTGTCATGCCGTCTGAGAAGGAAAAAGAATCGGGCCGCATCCCGGCCCACCTCCTTAACCACCTCCTCAAGGGTGGTAAAGGTGCCCTGTCTGGTTGACATATCGATCTGTGCGCCGTTTCGCATCAACTTTACCATCTGCACCAGCAGGGCGGAGAATGAATCCTCGGGATGCTCCAATGCCTTCAGCACGGCCTTTATCCTGTCGACGTAGCCGTGATGGTCAGCGCCCCAGATATCGATGGTCCGATCGAATCCGCGCTGATACTTATCATGATGATAGGCGATATCCGACGCGAAATAGGTTGGTTCGCCGTTTGAGCGAATGATGACCCGGTCCTTCTGATCGCCGAGACAGGAGGCCTTCATCCACTGGGCGCCATCCTGGTCGTAAATAAAGCCCTGCTTTCTGAGAAGCTCGATCGTGGAGGCGACCTTGCCGCTATCGTAGAGTGACTGTTCGCTGAACCATCGGTCAAAAACAATACCGAAGGACTGTAAGTCCTCCTTGATCATTTGAAGTATTTTTTCCGCAGCCATGCGGGTCAGGATGGAGACGGACTCCCCTTCGGGCCGGTGCACATAGATATCCCCATCCCTCCGGTAGATCTCCTCGGCAATCTCCTTGATGTAATCACCCTTATAGCCATCCTCGGGAAACGGCGCGTTCTCGTCGAATCGCTGCATATATCGTGACAGAATGGATTTTCCCAACAGATCCATCTGCCTGCCGGCGTCGTTTATGTAATATTCCCTTTTCACATCGTATCCGGCAATCGCACAGAGGTTGGACAGCACGTCCCCGAAGGCGGCACACCGTCCATGTCCAATATGAAGGGGCCCGGTGGGGTTTGCGCTCACGAATTCGATCAGGACCCTTTTACCCTTGCCGATCGCGCAGCGACCGTAAGCATCACCTTCGGTGAGGACCATCCGAATTATACCGTGCCAATACCGGTCGGATAAGGTGAAGTTAATAAAACCGGGGGGAGCAACGGACATGCGGTCGATGAGGCCGCTATCCATTCGGATCCCTTCCACGATTGTGTGAGCAATCTGAATGGGCCTGAGGCCGAGGATTCTGGCCAAGGGAAAGGCTACGTTGGATGCAAGATCACCGTGTTCAGGGTTTTTGGTGGGTTCCAGGCCCATAGGAAGATCATTCGCATCGAGCGCCTTCCCATGCGCGATTACAACCGCTTGCACCGCCCGGGATAATTCATCGATGAGTACATCCCTCATGCATGTTCCTCAAAAGGTGTAGGTTTTACAACCCCGTGCCAAAATAGCCTTATATCGAATCAGGAATCGCCCGGAAATGGGCCTGCATCCGCACATTGTTCCTGATCTCTTATTGGGCATTGTCAATGCCATAACGATCCTGCTGAGGGTGCCGTGAACGGCATAGTGCTGCGCCTATGGAAGAATATACTGCACCTTGATCGGAGAATATTCAAACGGCTTGAATGAGCAAACCTGATCGACGAGGTCCCTGGCAATATCAAAGAGGGAGCGTTCCTTTTTAACGGTGACTACCTTGGGTTCGCCGGAGATTCCGGCAAGGTCCGAGGCAAGCTCGACCGCATCCTCCAAGGTACCCAGAGAATCGACCAGGTTGAACTCCATTGCCTGTCGTCCTGAAAAGACACGCCCATCGGCGAGCGACGCGATATTCTCCTTATCGATGTTGCGCGACGTGGATACCGCCTCGATAAACTGTTCATGGATATCGTCAACGACCCGCTGGAGTATTGCTCGCTCCTCTTCAGTCAGTTCCCTGGACGCGGAACCGATGTCCTTGAACCTTCCGCTTTTTACAATCTGCTCTTCGTATCCCACCTTATCGAAAAGCCGGCCAAGATTGGGAAACGTTACAATAACACCGATACTTCCGGTAAGGGTACCGGGATTTGCTACGATCTTGTCCGCGGCACACGCGATATAATAGCCGCCCGATGCCGCGGTGCTCGCCATTGATGCCACGACCTTTTTCCCTGTTTCCTCCTTGAACTTCACCAACTCACGATATATCTCCTGGGAGGGGGCGACACTGCCGCCGGGGCTGTCTATGCGCACAACGAGGGCGCGAACGGTATCCTGCTCCCTGAATGTCTTGAGTTGCTCAATGAACGAGCCGGAGGAGACAATAATTCCCTCCACCTTGATAAGTCCGATTTTCCCTGACTTCATGCCGGTGATCGAGAGGCCGAACATAACGGAGGCCACAACACTCAGGAGGAAAACGGCACAAAGGGCTGCCAACAAATAGATTAAACCCCTTTTAACGCCTGGTGCAAGCATATTGTATACAGCCGCATCCGCATACACGGACGAAGCTGTTTTATCTCCCCGGATGCCCGCGCATGCGCGCGGATTATTACTCCTCTTCTTCCTTGGGCTCGGGCTCCTCGGCTTCGGGTTCCTCGGCTTCGGGCTCTTCGGTTTCAGGCTCCTCGGCTTCAGGTTCCTCGGTTTCGGGCTCCTCGGTTGTGGCTTCCTCTTTTACGGGCTTCACCTTCACCGATTTCTTTTTTGCCTTCTCGTGCGCCTCGATGATCTCCTTGAGGGGTCCAGCATCAATTGGATTTAGCTTTTCCCCCGGTTGACTCATATACTTGGACATCTCGGCATTTGACTGCTGCTTTTCAAACGCCCGTATGCTCAATCCAATCTTCTTGTTATCTGGATCGAGGCGTATGACCTTTGCCCTGATGGTATCGTCGAGCTTTAACACATCCTTGGGGCTGCTGATATCCTCCTCGGATATCTCCGATACATGGATATACCCGTCGATCCCCTCTTCCAGCGAGACGATGACCCCATTGTCGATGATCTTGACTACCTTACATTCGCAGTCAGACCCGATGGGATATTTGTGAGGCACCTCCAGCCAGGGATTTGGCGTGAGCTGCTTGAGCCCTAGCGATAACCGCTCGTTCTTGCTGTCGATGTTTAAAATGATCGCCTCGACCTTCTCACCCTTCTTCAAAATGTCCGAGGGATGCTTTACCCGTTGGGTCCAGGACATATCGGAGATATGGATAAGGCCGTCGATCCCCTCCTCCAACTCAACAAACGCCCCGAAATCGGTGATGTTTCGCACCCTTCCGGAAATCTTCGATCCGACCTCGTATTTGTTCTCAATAATGAGCCAGGGATTCGGTTCCGTCTGCTTCATGCCCAACGAGATCCTTTTCCTCTCCTTGTCGACATCGAGAACAATGACCTCAACAATATCGCCGATTGCCACGACGCGCGAGGGATGCCGAATCTTTCTGGTCCAGGACATTTCCGATACATGGATGAGCCCTTCGACTCCCTCTTCAAGCTCGACAAAGGCGCCGTAATCCGTAAGGCTGACCACCTTTCCCCTGATCCTGCTCCCAACAACATATTTCTCATCGGCACGTTCCCATGGATCGGGGGTCTTTTGCTTCAATCCGAGGGAGACCTTCTCCGTTTCCGGATCGAATTTGAGTACCTTTACCTCCACCTCGTCACCGATCATGAAGAGCTCGGAGGGATGCCTGATACGTCCCCAGGACATATCCGTGACGTGGAGCAATCCATCAATGCCGCCCAGATCGATAAAGGCGCCGTATTCGGTAATGTTTTTAACCATTCCCTTTATGATGTTCCCTTCCACGATGTTCTTGAGGGTCTCCTTCCGCTTTTGCACGCGCTCGGCCTCGAGTATAACCCGCCGCGACACCACGATGTTTCCCCTCTTGCGATTCAATTTGATGATCTTTACCTCGATTCGCTCATCCCTCAATGCATCGAGGTCGCGAACAGGCTGTATGTCTATCTGGGAACCGGGAAGAAACGCAGGGATGCCGATATCGACGGTGAGTCCTCCCTTGATGCGCTTTAAGACCCGGCCGTGTATCGTCTCATTGTCTTCGTAAGCCTTGTTGAGCTCATCCCAAATCCGTATCTTGTCGGCCTTTTCCTTGGACAGGACCACCAGACCTTCGGCATCCTCGATGCTTTCCAGGTAAACATCAATGGAATCACCGACCTTCAAGTCCTCCTTGGCCCCGTGTTTTCTGAATTCATCGAGCGAGATGGTGCCTTCAGACTTATAACCAACGTCAATGAGTACCTCGTTATCGGTTATTTTTATTATGGTCCCCTTGACGACCTCTCCCTCTTCTATGTTGACCATGGTGTTTTCATAGAGAGAGCATAATTCGTCATAATCGATCTCCGACTCGTCGAGCATCTCATCAGAGTCTTCAAAATCGACGTCCTCCTCTATGACGCTCGGATCCTTGCTCAGAGACAGCTTTTCTTTCGACTGCTCCTTTTTCAACGCTGTGGTGTCAGCCGCCTCCTGCATGGCCTCTTCGTTTTCTAACCGTTCCTCTGAATTCATAGGTTTTCTGAACCCCCTGTGTAACTATAAAAATAGGTCATAAATACTCATGACCTTTTGTCGCCGGTTTCACGAGACATCTCTTGATGAACAAGGGCATCCATATGGCTTACCACATCATCAATGAGCCATTTGGGAGTCGAGGCGCCGGCCGATATCCCGACCTTCCTGACCCCGTTAAACCATGCCCTATCCAATTCATCCGCGGTTTCGATCAGGTGTGTTTTACTATTCACTGATCGGCATATGCTTGCCAAACGATTTGTATTCGCGCTGTTTCGTCCCCCGATTACAATCATCATATCCGCGCTTTTAGCAAGCTTGAGTGCGGACTGCCGCCGTACGATGGTGGAGTCACAGATGGTGTTGTATATCTTTAAGTCCTTGACCACGTCAAGGAGTCTGAGTACGATGGCCTTGAAATTTTCATAATCCTGGGTGGTCTGCTCCACCACCCCAAGCCTTTTGGGAACGGCCAATTTCGTGAGATCCCTCGGGCTCTGGCAGATAAGAATATCGTCCTCTATATATCCCCTGATCGCCAGGACTTCCGGATGTTCCCTGTCCCCTATGAGCAGTACGGGATATCCCTCCCGCCTGAGGGATAGCGCATAGGTCTGAACCTTTTTTACAAAGGGGCAGGTTGCATCGACAATGGATAATCCCTTTCCCTTTGCCTGCTCAATGATTGCGGGCGGCAGACCGTGGGACCGAACAATGATGATCCCCTCCTCCACCTCATCGAGATCGTTGACCATATGGACCGATTTTTCCTCCAGGAGCTTGACTACGCTCGGATTATGAATAATCGGCCCTATGGTAAAGACCCGACCGGGATACTGCGCCCCGAGCTTGAATGCGATATCCACAGCCCGCTGAACGCCGAAACAAAACCCGGCATTGTTTGCCAATGTAATGGTTACGCTGCTTTTCACCCATTCTGTCGCATAAGGTGTCAATAACGGTGCCCCATCTCCGAGCACATCATGAGCTAAACCGGATAAGTCTATCACAATTTTATCGTATCATCAAGGAAAAACCCTGCAGGTGTCATGAAAGCGGATGAATCGCAGCAAGGTTTTCTCAACTCGGACCCCTCCCGTAAAACCTTCCAACTGCGGAGCTATGGTAATATTTGATGTGCAATTGCATATGCGAGATAATAGCCGGTGGATATCCGGAGTGCAAGCCGGCAAAAAGGAATTTTAAACTATGGATGCCAGCTTCTTGAAATAGGGACGGAACTATTTCAACGGGATTGAGGCCGAAAGGCCGTTTCAGAGAGTCTTATGATATCGCAGCGAGGAGTGAATACAGGCGGGGCAACGGACATGGTAAAAGCGAATTCAAAGCATACGGAGGGAGAGCCAAAAGGCCCAATTACACTTGCCGAACGTGCAGCGCTGCAGACCGCCTATGAGCGGGGTATTTTATTTCTTACTGTTTTTTGTGGCTGAGCCTTATCAAGTAGTAGCCGGCAGTCAGGGCTATGACTATGAAACCTATTCCGATCAACGTCAAACTCGATATCTGTCTAATATCAAGGACAACAACCTTCCGGGCGATGGCGATGATACCGACCATCAAGACCACTTCGACGCGTATGGCCCTTTCGGTAAAGAAGACCTTGATCGTTTCCACCAGTTCGATACCGATGAGCACCAACAGGAAAAGGCCGAAGATATTCAATATTCGGTCAAGTCCAAGGAGGAGTAGCGGTGGGGCGGCCATGGCTTCCACAATTTCCCATCCCAGTTCAACGGTTGCCAGAAGCACGACTACGGCCATCATGAAGATAAGCACGGCGATTACTATTTGCTCGAACCATGTCACGTACTTAAACATATACCCTCCCCATGATCATTGCCAAAATCACGTAACACCATCCGTACTTGCCAATAAGGCACTGCCATCGACTTCCGCACCTCGCGCATGATCGGAAGACCGCCCGCCATGTGCACAACGACGCCTTCAGTCTCCCGGATCAGAGACATGGTGTGGAACATCCTCACCTCATTAAATGAGGGATTATGCAGGTTTATGGGTGCAATTCTTCACCCTCTGTTATACCTGCCGGTCATGATGATGCTGACCCATCACCATGCCCTTTATCAACT
Source organism: bacterium (assembly GCA_049472315.1). Classification (GTDB taxonomy): domain Bacteria; phylum SZUA-182; class SZUA-182; order DTGQ01; family JAFGSM01; genus JBLIRM01. The sequence continues at coordinate 22,200 of JBLIRN010000009.1, read as the reverse complement.
TCTGGGCCGCTTTCTTGGCCGCATCGATAAACGGCTGCAGCACCATATCCACCCCCGCCTGTTTCAGCGTTCCGGCATCCAGCAATTTCCTCGGAAACAGGGCATTGTTAAAAGGAACAATATTCATGCTGTTCGGTATTCATACCACTAAAACAGGGATTCCATCATGCACAACCATATCAAATTGCCTGTAAAAAGACAGTTGAAAAGGCTGTATCCGTTTATGTGATGGCCGAGCTGATTCTCACAAGGCCTTACAAGAAAAAGATCATCAAGGCGGCCCGCAATCTCAAATTTCTCGTGCTTGATGAACTGCACATCTGTCGCGGCAGGCGGGGCGGGGATGTGGCCTTGCTTGTAAGACGCCTGTCAGTAAACTGATCTTCGGGACACCGAAAAGGCCCACGTAAACATCATTTCCATCTATCGTCCATGCGGCTCCAAATATAATGAAGGACGAGAGTTAAGTAAAACAAGGGATTTTTTGATTTTTTAGCCAGAAGAAGGTAGAATTTAATGTAAAATGGAAAGGATGTTCAGCCTCTATCAAAAGTTTTTTGCATGGAGAAACATAATGCCTAAGATTAATATCAGCATAGAAAACCTCGCAGAGACAATTAAGAAACTTGAAAAAAGGGATTTAGAGACCTTATCCTTACTATTAAGTGATGCGGGCGAGGAACTCTCGAAGCGAAAAAAGGAAATAGAGAATAAGACCGTGAAAACCCTTTCTCGTGAAGAGGTTTTTGATGTATAAGGATGAATATCATCCGGGGGTAAAAAAGGATTTAAAACAGTTAGATAAGCCAGTGGTATCAGAGATAAAAAATTTTCAGATCCCTAAAATATTGCAGGACCCATCCTCAGGTTACAGTCTCTCCGGTGAATTTACCGGAATCTATTCACACCACTTCAGAAAGAACAATGTCGATTATAGGATTTGCTATGTGGTTGATCAAAAAGAAAAAACCGTCTTCATATTGATGATAGGGAAAAGAGAAAACCTTTACACGATTCTCAAAAGGCGTTTACTATAAATAGAGTCGAATCCTTAAAAACAACTTATAGATCCTGGCCCTTATCTCAAAGATTTTTCAAGCAAATGTTATCCTGCCGACAGGCACTCGTGCGCGTCGATCCGGTCCCTGGTGAGAATGGTGAGGCGGTCCTCCTTGAACTCCACCAGGCCGCTTGAGATATCGAGCGGGAGGACGCGCCCGTCCGGCATGAATATCTGCAGCGTGCCGGGCTTCAGATAGGTCATGTACGGGGAATGGTGCTGAAATATCCCGATCTCGCCGTCAGCCGCGGGGAGAACGATATGGTTGATCGCCCCCTGGTATATGACCCTTTCCGGTGAGATGATCCGGAGCGTTATGTTTTTGGGATTTTCCACGGATCATACCTCCGCCTGGAGCGTCTTTGCCTTTGCCACCGCATCATCGATGTCCCCAACCATGTAGAATGCCTGATCGGGCAGGTGATCGTATTCCCCGGAGAGAAGCCCCGTGAAGCTTCTTAGGGTGTCCTCGATCTTCACGTACCTGCCGGGAATGCCGGTGAAGGACTGGCCCACGAAGAAGGGCTGGGAGAGGAACTTCTCGATCTTCCGGGCCCGGTGCACGATGATCTTGTCCTGATCGGAAAGCTCGTCCATTCCCAGGATGGCGATGATGTCCTGCAGGTCCTTGTACCGCTGCAGGACCTTCTGCACATCGAGGGCGATGGTGTAGTGCTCCGTTCCCACCACCTCCGGGCACAGTGCCCGGGAAAAGGACTCCAGGGGGTCGACCGCGGGGTAGATCCCTTTCTCGGCAATTTTGCGCGAAAGCACGGTGCTTGCGTCGAGGTGGGAAAATGTGGTGGCGGGCGCAGGATCCGTGATGTCGTCCGCAGGCACGTATACGGCCTGGATGCTGGTGATGGAGCCGAATTTCGTGGTGGTGATCCGCTCCTGGAGTTCCCCCATCTCTGATGCGAGGGTAGGCTGATACCCTGCTGCGGAGGGCATCCGTGAGAGGAGCGCGGAGACCTCCGATCCCGCCTGGGTGAAGCGGAAGATATTGTCGATGAAGAGGAGGACGTCAACGTGGTGGTGGTCGCGGAAGTATTCGGCCATGGTCACCGCGGAGAGCCCCACCCGAAGCCTGGCACCCGGCGGCTCGTTCATCTGGCCGTACACCAGGGAGGTATTTGAGAGGACCCCCGTCTTTTTCATCTCGAGCCACAGGTCGGTGCCCTCCCGTGTGCGCTCCCCCACGCCGGCAAACACCGAATAGCCGCCGTGTATCTTCGCTATGTTGTTGATGAGCTCCATGATGATGACCGTCTTGCCCACGCCGGCGCCGCCGAAAAGCCCGGTCTTCCCCCCCTTTATATAGGGCTCGAGCAGGTCCACCACCTTGATGCCGGTCTCGAAGATCTCTATCCGCGGCTCCACATCGGAGAATTTCGGGGGCTCCCGGTGGATCGGCAGGCATGTCCCCGCCAGGATCGGCCCAGCGCCGTCCACCGGTTCTCCCAGGAGGTTGAACACCCTGCCCAGGGTGTCCTCGCCCACCGGAACCCGTATGGGATGGCCCGTGTCCTCCACCGTCATGCCGCGTGGCACCCCGTCGGTGGAGGAAAGGGCGATCGCCCTGACCCTGCCCCCGCCGATGTGCTGCTGCACCTCCGCCACGAGCACGCGCTCCATGCCGTCGATCTGCAGATTGATCCTCAGGGCATTGAATATATCGGGTAGCTCTCCCGGGGGGAATTCCACGTCAAGGGTTGACCCAATGACCTGAACGACCTTTCCCTGATGCATACGATGTCCTCCCCCTTATTCCCGCTGCAATGCCATGATGGTGCTCATGATCTCGTTGAGCTCCGCCGTGATCTTTGCCTTGCGTGTCTTCTGGTACAGATTCCCCATCTGGATGATCATATCGTGCGCCGCCGTGGAGGCCTGCTGCATTGCGACCCTTCGGCTTATGTGCTCCGCCACCACGCTCTCCAGGAGCGCCTGGAACATCCGGTTGTTGATGACCTCCGGCAGGAGGGCGCCGATCATCCCGCGCACATTCGGCTCGCACTCGAACAGGGTATGCCTCCGCCTGTCCGGGGACTGGAGTCCCTCGAGAAATTTGCTGCAGGGCAGGAGCACCTCCACCACCGGATGCCTTACCGACGAGGATTCAAGATGGGTGTAGATAAGGAGCACCTCGTCAAGCTCCCCCGCTTCCATGGAGCGGGTCAGGGTCTCAACGAGCGGGGCGATGTCCTCGTAGTCCAGCCTTTCCGAAAGCTGCTCGGTGGAAAAATGGATGGGGATTCCCCTGTTTTTGAAATGCTCGATCGCCTTTTTCCCCACCGCGAAGATCAGGGGGATATGACCCTTGCCTGCGTATTGGGCATAGACCCTGTCCGCCGCCTCCAGGAGACGGTTGTTGAATCCCCCGCACATCCCCTGATTGCTTGCCACCACGATGAGTGCCGTTGCGCGGGCCTCATCCCTGTCATGAAGGAGGCAGAGATCCCTGATGCCGTCACCCGACTGCATGGCCGTATAAAAGAGGTCCGCGGCCATGTCCCTGAGGGCCGTGGAATACTCCCTGGTGCTTTCAAGCCTGCGGTTTTCGCGCATCACCCTGACCGAGGAGATCCTCTCCATGGTCTGGGTGATCTTCCGGATATTGCGTGCAGCCTCTATCCGCTTTCTGATGTCGCGCAGGTGGGGCATGTCTATTCCCCCTCCTCCATGTTATCATGCCCCTGATGCACGTCCAGGTCCCGGCATGCATCAAGCCCGGTCAATTCGTCCTCATCCCTGACGATCGCATGATCCCTGATGAATTTCTGGCTATACTCCTCCGCTATCTCGGAGAGCATGGCCTTGTCCTCGATCCTTCCGGTTTCCCTGATCCCCCGCATGACATGGGGATATACCCCGTCGATATAGTCGAGAAACTCCCGCTCGAAATCCCTGATCCGTTCGACCGGGATCCCGTCGCAGTATCCGTTGGCCGCGGCATACAGGATCGCTATCTGGTCCTCCACCTTCATGGGCCTGAACTGCGACTGCTTCAGGATCTCCACCAGGCGCGCGCCGCGGTTCAACTGCCTCTGGGTGGCGGGATCAAGACTGGTGCCGAGCTGGGCGAATGCGAGCAATTCACGATACTGGGCCATCTCGAGCCTGAGATTGCCCGCCACCTCCTTCATGGCGGGTGTCTGGGCGTTGCCTCCCACACGGGACACGGATATGCCCGCATCAACGGCAGGGCGCACGCCCGCGGCAAAGAGGTTCGGCAGCAGGTAGATCTGGCCGTCGGTGATGGAGATGACATTGGTCGGGATGTACGCCGAGACCTCCCCCTCCTGGGTCTCGATGATGGGGAGCGCGGTCATGGAGCCGCCGCCGAGGGTGTCGGAAAGCTTGGCCGCCCGTTCGAGCAGCCTCGAGTGGAGATAGAAAACGTCGCCCGGATATGCCTCACGTCCGGGGGGGCGGTTCAGGAGCAGGGAGAGCTGCCGGTATGCATCCGCATGCTTCGAAAGGTCGTCATACACGATGAGCGTGTCCCGCCCCTTTTCATACATGAACCACTCCGCCATGGCACACCCCGCATAGGGGGCCACGTACTGGAGGGGGAAGTCGCTGCTTGCGCTTGCCGAGACCACGATCGTGTAGTCCATGGCGCCGTACTCCCTGAGCTTCTGCACCACGCCGGCGATGGTGGATGTCTTCTGGCCGATGGCCACGTACACGCAGATGACGCCGGATTCCCTCTGGTTGAGGATGGCATCGATTGCAATGGAGGTCTTCCCAGTCTTCCGGTCGCCGATGATCAGCTCCCGCTGCCCCCTGCCAATGGGGACCATGGCGTCGATCGCCTTTATCCCGGTCTGCAGGGGGACGTGTATGGGCTGCCGTTCAGATATCCCCGATGCCCTGGACTCCGCGTATCGGTATTGCTTGTATTGGATCGGCCCCATATCGTCGAGCGGATTGCCGAGGGGGTCGATGACCCTGCCCAGGAGCCCTTCGCCGACGGGAACGGCGAGGAGTTTCCGGAGCCTTCGTACCTGGAACCCCTCCTTGATTGTGCTGCAATTCCCGAGCACCACCACGCCGACCGCTTCCTGCTCGAGATTGAACACGATCCCCTGGATGCCGTTCTCGAATTCCACTATTTCCGCGGCCATGGCATTCTGCAGACCGCTCAGGCGGGCGATGCCGTCACCGACCTCCATCACGGTGCCGACCTCGTCCACCTCAAGCTGCGATTCATACCTCTCCAGTTCTTTTTGTATGATCTGAGAAAGCTCAGAAAGATTCACCTTCATATCCTTTTCCCTCCCGTCGCTCGGAATGGCCAATATCCGGGATTTCAGTGTATCTATTTCCCTCTTCAAAGACATGTCGATCTTGACGGAGTCGGTATAGCACACGAAACCGGCCAGCACCTCCGGATCCACCTCGTTGACCAGGCGCACCTCCGCCCTCAGAGAATGCTCGAGGGTGGTCCGAAGACTTTCCTCCTGTGACGCGGTGAAGGGGACAGCGGACAGAACACGTACCCTCCGCACATTCCTGGTCTCATCGGCCATGGAGCAGAATGTGTAGTAGATGCTCGGTATGAGGTCGCTGTGGTCCCTTTCCATCACCATCTCGATGAAATGCACGAGGCTCTTGTGGAGGTTGTCCCCGAAAAGCCTCCTCAGATGCCCCTTTCGGGTATAACGCTGAATGGCCTGGCATCGGAGGAATTGCCTGAGAAGGGGCACGTCCATCCACACCTGGTGAAAGTCCTGGAAGCTTGTGTTGATCGGATCGAGGATGCCTTCCTTCAGCGCGAATTGAAAAAGCGCCCGTGAATAGGCCATCGAGGTCTTATAATTCTTATAGCCCATGCACAGAAAGAGGTCATCCATGAGTCCGTGTGTGATCATAATACCTTATAGAGATGATACAGAGGTGTTGATTGTTTCCGTCAGCCGCACAGAGCCCTTCTTTCCCTTATGGAAGGGTCCTCCCGTGACTCATTACAGGATAGTGCTCCTGATCCGTACTGTCAAGGATGGCTTGGGGTCAGGTCTTGAATTATCAGTTCTTGTTGTCTTGAAAATAGATTTTCATGCTTTGTGGCGGCACGAAGTGGCATGAGGGTTTGCTCCGATATGGGGGAAGGCATTATGCGATAACGGCATGTCTTATTGAACCGGGTTGATTCATGCCCCCCGGTTCCGTATAATTGGCCGTATATTCCGTCACGCGGCCATATGGCTGGATAGGAAAAGGCCTATGCCTGCCCGCATTGCCTGATATGCACCACTGCCGCGTATGCGGGCAACGGCCTTACGCCGTCGGTCGCAATAGGCTCATTCAGTAAAGAAAGGGGAATCGATGCGCATTCTCTCAGGGATTCAACCGTCAGGCTCCTTACACCTCGGCAACTATTTCGCAATGATGCGAAGGATGATCGAATATCAGAGGGACCACGAGCTTTTTTGCTTCATTGTCAACTACCATGCCCTGACCACCGTATTCGACTCAGCCCTGCTCAGAGAGAACACCTTTCTGGCCGCGTGCGACTTTCTCAGCCTGGGGATAGACCCCGATAGGGCCATCTTCTGGGTGCAGTCCGATGTACCGGAGGTGACGGAGCTGACGTGGCTCCTTTCGAACGTGACCGGGCTGGGGCTCCTGGAGAGGGCGCATTCCTTCAAGGACAAACTGGCCCGCGGAATCAAGCCCAATCACGGCCTCTTTTCATATCCCGTGCTCATGGCCGCAGACATACTCCTGTACGGCGCAGAACGGATACCCGTGGGCAAGGACCAGAAGCAGCACGTGGAAATGACCAGGGATATCGCCATCAGCTTTAATGCCACCTATGGAGAGACCTTTGTCATTCCCGAACCGGAAATCCCCGAAGAGGTGGCAACCGTTCCCGGCATCGACGGCCAGAAGATGTCGAAATCCTATGACAATACCATAAAGATCTTCTGTACCGAGGAGGAGCTGCGGGAACGCGTGATGTGCATCAAGACGGATTCAACACCGGTCATGGCCCCGAAGAACCCCGACACGTGCATCCTGTTCGCCGTATACTCACTCTTCGTGGATGAGAAGCAGAGGGAACAACTCAGGGATCGCTACCTGACACCCGGATTGAAATACAGCGATGTAAAAAAGGAATTGTTCTCCCTCATCTGGGAGTATTTTTCCCCGTACCGGAAGCGGCGTGACGAGCTGGTAAAGGATCGAGACGCGGTTCACTCGATTCTCACCCAGGGCGCCACGAAGGCACGTGAAATAGGAAGTGAATTTCTTTCCAAGGCCCGCCACAACGTGGGTCTTGATTACTGGACCTAAAGATGACGGGTGCTCTAGTCTTATGAGGCTTCCTTTCCCTGAACTTGTTGGGAAGTTAATGAAAGGGCAATCTACGCCCCTCCAAAGCGTCAACGGGATGCCCCGCCCGGATCCCCTCTCCTGATCGATCTCTCCTGGCATGGATTGTGCATTCTATTTTTTCCCGTGAGTGAAATGGTTTTCCTCATAACATACGTAAGGAGAATGGCAAACCATTTTCCTGAAATAGGCCGATAAATATATGGACATGAATAAAAAGGGCTGCGTAATGGCGACCACACTACCCACCACACAGGAGTCACCTACGGAATCAATGGACCGGCCTTCCTGCAAGGAGAACAAGATAGTACTGGAAGGCTACATGAGTCCGGATCTCGATCCTGTTATTCCTGAGCAGGTACGCGACCTTGAGGACCATGCCAGAAAGGAAATGCTCCTCCGTCACTTTGAGACCTCAGGAAAACAGTTTCACAATCTTGCAAACTGGTACGAGGGGCAGAACGAATCCATTTTCAGGAACAAATGGGAGAAGGCGGGAAATCTTCACTTCATGTCCGCGGAGTGCTTTGCTGCGTGTGCCGAAAACGAGATAAAAGGCGAGAATTGGCACGAGCTCGCCGGGCTCGAATACTGCAGGGCAGTGGAATGCTATCTCAACAATCCCGAGGATATCTATTTTCACCGAGAGGCCTTCGTTATGGGGATCAGGCAGTTCAAAATGATCCGCAGCGATAGTCAAACCAGCCAATTCACCCAAGACGAAGAGGCCGGCAAGCTGAGTCATCATCTTATAGATGTGAAATACAAAAAGATAATCCGGATGCTGGAGGAGCGGGACTTCGCCCGCGAATACAGCCGGCTGACCATCGAACATACCAAGTGGAAGGCAAAGATCAGCACCAGTACATTCCAGAAGCTTTGGTACTGGTTCTGGGGACTCACCAGCAATTATGGGACCAGCGTGGTCCGATGGATCGTCTGGTGTCTTTTCGTGATCAGTTTTTATACATGCTTCTATTATTTTACCTACCTGGAGACGGATCGAGGGCTCACCGGCTTCAGCCGGATCATAGAGCGATTCTATTTCAGCGTGGTGACCTTCACCACCCTGGGATTCGGCGATATCCTTCCGCAGACCAGCTTCGGCATGTGCCTGGTCATCACCGAGGTGCTCATCGGGAATCTCATGTTCTGGGTGATGATGACCATCCTGGGCAAAAAGATCTTCCATTAGGAGAGGATCTGCTTCCATTCCTTGAGCTTCTTCAGTGCATTCAGCGGGGAAAGCCTCGTCTGGTCGAGATCCCTCAACTCCTGGAGGATATGTGCCGCAGGGTCGCTGAAAAGGGTGAGCTGAACCGGACGGCACCGGACCTTCTCGCGGATGATCGGCTTTGAACGGGAGAACTCGATGCCCTTGGTATCCTCCATCCCCTCCATGATTTGCCATGCCCGTTTTATAACCTCCATGGGCAGACTTGCCAGCTTGGCCACATGCACCCCGTAGCTTCGATCGCTGCATCCCTCTATGACCTGGTAGAGAAAGACCACCTCTCCCCGTTCCTCGTGCACCAGGATGGTATAGTTTCGCGCACGAGGGAGATAATTGGGCAGTTCGGTCAATTCGTGATAGTGCGTGGCGAAGAGCGTCCGGGAACCCAGGGCCTCATGGCTGTGGATATATTCGGCAACGGCCCATGCAATGCTGATCCCGTCATAGGTGCTGGTCCCCCTTCCGATCTCGTCCATGATGATCAGGCTTCTCCTGGTGGCCTGGTGGAGAATGCCGGCGGTCTCGATCATTTCGACCATGAAGGTGCTCTGGCCCTTGTAGAGGCGGTCGGAGGCGCCAACCCGGGTGAAGATGCGATCCACCAGTCCCAGGCGGGCACGCTGCGCTGGGACAAAGGAACCGATCTGGGCCATAAGCACGATGAGCGCTACCTGCCGCATGTAGGTCGATTTTCCGGCCATGTTCGGGCCAGTGAGGATAATGAGCTGACGAACATCGCAGTCCATGCGGGTATCGTTCGGCACAAAGGGACGCTCATTGCCCCTGGACTCCAGGACCGGGTGCCTTCCCTGGGTGATTTCCAGGGTCAGGGAGAGGTCGATATGCGGTCTTGTATAATTTTGCCGTGCCGCCACCTCCGCGAGGCTGATGAGACAATCCAATTGGGCCAGGGCCATGGAGGTTTCCTGTATGGCGGGGATATGAGGGATGAGGGATGCCAGGAGGGCATCATAGATCTCCCGCTCCAGCTTGAGGATCCGTTCCTCGGCGCCCAGCACCTCGCCTTCGAATCGTTTCAGCTCCTCTGTGATGAACCGCTCGCCGTTTACCAGGGTCTGTTTGCGGATATAATCCGCTGGCACATGGGGGAGATTCGCCTTGGTTACCTCGATGTAATATCCGAATACCTTATTGTAACCGATCTTGAGCGACGAGATACCCGTCCGCACGCGTTCCTTTGACTCCAGACCGGCAATCCACTTCTTTCCATGCAGGGTGATATCGTAAAGCCGGTCCAGCTCGTCATTCACCCCCCTCTTTATGAGTCCCGTCTTGATTGCCGACGACGGCGGGGCATCTGCAAGTACGGAGTCGATCGCATCGTATACCTCCCGGAGCGGATGGCATTGGTCGGTGAGCCTCCTCAACAGCGCTGCCGTGAGACAGCCCGCCTGGTTGCGTATCTCCCGGACCGGTGGAATCGACGCCTTCACGGCGAGCAGGTTCTGCGGGGTGGCCATTCCCACGGCAATCCTACCGCAGATTCGCTCCAGATCGTACAACCCCTTTAAAAGCCCCTTTATCCGTTCACGTGCATCATGGCGGTTCATTAATTCCTGTACCCCGTCAAGCCGGTCGTTGATGGCGGCATGCGTGATCAAGGGATGAAGGACCCAATCCTTCAGACATCGTGCCCCCATGGCCGTGACGGTCTCATCCAGAACATGCAGGAGGGTCCCCTCCCGTGTCCCACCCTCAATGTTTTTTACCAGTTCGAGATTGGTAAGGGTGGCCTGATCCAGCATCATGTGTTCACTGGTGTCATAGAAGAGCGGAGGGCGGATGTGACTCAACGCCTTCTTTTGTGTGTGCTGCAGATAGAGAATCAAGCCCGCCGATGCGATGCAGGCATACGGCCGGTCATTCAGGCCGAGGACCTCGATCTGCCCGATGGAGAAGAATTCCTTCAATATATCGACGGATTTCTCGATGTCGATGGGGTCGATCAAGGAGAGATGACGAGAAAAGGTGCGCAGGACCTCCTGCACAGCCGAATCGCCGGTATTGTGGGGAAGCAGGATCTCCTTTGGCTCCAACCTGTTCAACTCCCCTTGCAAACGGGGGAGGTAATCGGGGCCGATCTGCTCGGTGGTGCGGAACCCCCCGGTGGTGAGGTCAAGAAAGGCCATACCCAGCCCCTGGTCGCACGGGAACACGGAGGCGAGAAAGCTGTTCTCCCTTTCATTGAGCAGATCCGACTCCAGCACGGTCCCCGGTGTGATCAGGCGGACGACATCCCGTTTTACGATTCCCTTTGCCTTTTTCGGGTCCTCGAGCTGCTCGCAGACCGCAACCTTCATACCGCTTTCCAGGAGCCGCTTGATATAGATCTGGGCGGAGTGATAGGGAACGCCGCACAGGGGCATGGCATCATCCTTTTTCTTGTCCCGTGAGGTGAGCGTTATGTTGAGGATCTTCGATGCAGTTATGGCATCCTGGCCGAACATCTCATAGAAGTCACCCAGGCGAAAGAAAAGGATACAATCATGATATGCCGCCTTGATGGAGGCATACTGTCTCATCAAGGGGGTTTCTTTGGAATCCATCAGGAATCTTCAGTGACAAACGTGTCCCACTCCTTGCATTGTGGGCACTTCCAAATGATTTCAGCGGTCTTGTAGCCGCATTTGCCGCAGCGGAAAAGGCCCTTCTGCTCGCGCATCTCTTCGATGATGCCCCTGTATTCGGCAATGGCCTCCCGCTCCAAGTTTTCCTTCAAGAGGATCTCGCCCAATTTCTGGCGTATGCTCGATTGACCCAGTGAAAATCGAAGGCCTTCCTTTAACTCCTGAATCGCCTTCTTGCTCGAGCCCTTTTTTTGGTAATAATCCGCAAGGATCAAACGGGTGGCGTAATCCTCCGGCCTCTTGCCTATGACCTCGCGATAGATCGTTTCGATGTGGTCATAGTCGCCCCGTTTGAGGTAGGCCTTTTCAAGCCGTTCATACACCATACAACTGAACGGCAGGTCGTTATGAATGACCTCTTCCCACGTCGAAATCGCCTGGCCGAGTTTTTCCTCCGCAAAATAGATATCGCCGAGGACAAGGTACGCCTCCGTGCACCGTTTATTGAGCCCGATTGCGCGCTTCAGCTCCTTTTTTGCCTGGCCGGCATCCCCCTTTGCGGAGAGCTCCTTTCCCAACTCGGTAACGATGTGCGCGAGAAGGGGTGACATATCGGTTCTGGTCAACTTTTGGACCAGGCTCGCCTCATCGAAGGCATTCTGCCAATCCTTTTCCTCTTCGTACAGCTTTACGAGCTCCCGGTGCGCCTGCATGTTTTTGGGATGAAGGGAGATGAGCTGCTGGAACGTTGCAATCGCGCGGTCAAAGAAGCCGGCGGCGGAAAAGTCCAGACCAAGGTCCATGAGGGCGGATTCCTTGATATCCGGCTTGAGATTAGGTCTCAGCAGGATGCTCTGATGTATGCGTATCGCCCGCTCGATTTCCCCCTTTTCCCTGAACAGGTTTCCCAGGTTGATATATATCTCCACCGTATTGGTGTTTATCTTGACCGCCTTGGTAAACTCCGCAATGGCCTTGTCCGGCTCGTTTGAAATGATGTATTTGAGCCCCTTGATGTATGCACCCTTTTCCGGCTCCTGATTGTAGTGAGAGTCTGAGACCTTGGCGGAAGGCAAAAGGTAGTGTCCCAGCGCTATGCCGATGATAAAGGCAATGGCTGCAGTGAGAATTGTTACCATGTTTCCGTTCATATCAGGCGGTTTCTGTCGTGGCGGTTTCTTCCTGGTCCTCGGTAATAGGAAGGTTGCGCAGTGAAACCAGTTCCTCCTCCATCTGTGCGATCCTTTTCCTGTGCTGCTGGAGGACGCGCTTGAGCTGAGCATGCTTCACCAGATAGCAGCAGGCGCACAGGAATATCCCGAAGAAGAAATCGACCAGCAGGATGAGGTAGAGGGATATCGGACTGGTTTCATACAAAAAATAACGTATGGAGTATCTCTCTTGGATGATCCATTGATTCTGAAGGATGAAGGTTACCGCCAATATAACCAGGAGAATAAACAGGATCATTTTGAGCATTTGCATCGGACCATCTCCTATCGGACTTTTATTTTGTTTCATCTGCCTCGAATCCCGGTAAAAGGGTGTCGAAGGTCTTCTTGAGGTGCTGGGGCATGACCTTTGTATCGGCAAGCACCGGCATAAAATTGGTATCACCCTGCCATCGCGGGACAACATGAACATGAATGTGATCAGTAATCCCCGCGCCCGCAACACTTCCAAGATTGAGTCCGATATTGAAACCCTCCGGTCGACAGGTCGTGGATAACACCCTTACCCCCTTCTGGACAAGGCCCATCAGGTCGAGAATCTCCTCCGAGCGGAGTTCCGTCAGCGCCCCCACATGCCTCCTTGGCGCAATCATCAGATGGCCGTTATTGTAAGGATAGAGGTTCAACAACACAAAACTCAGCTCGCTCCGGTGGAGGATGTAATTCTCCTCGTCCCTTCCCTCTGAATATTTTCGACAGAAAAGACACCCCGATAATGGTTCTGTCTGGATATACTCCATGCGCCATGGCGCCCAAATCGTATTCATACGCAATCATTGATTTTAGAAGGGAAAATATATGCCATTTTGGTTGTTACAGTATAGTTTTCTCTCCCGTGAATGTCAAACATCGCGCAAACGGCGTGAATAGTGTAAAATCAGTTTATTGACTTTCAAAAGCCGATAATATACGCTGAGGGTTTAGTTTCTGTTAAGGGACCCTCACAAGGGTCCCGAGTATTTGTATATAAAGGAGTATGTATTATGTCCACAAAAAGGTCTTTTGGCCTTTCGCACCTTTCCTTTCTTGAGTCGTTGAGGAGTCGCCTCTACATCAAGGTCATCATGATGATGGTCATGATACTGATTATCTGGATCGGGGTTTCGACGTATATCTCCGTGTATATGCAGACCAGCCAATTCCTGGAGAATTCCCGCCGCAGGATCATCCTTTTGACCGAGACCATTGAAAACAGCATCGTCCATTCAATGCTCATCGGAAAACATGAGGATGTGCGGGACCTCCTGAGCACCATCGGTTCGCAGAGCGATATGCGCGATCTCCGGATCGTGACCGAGGATGGGCTTATCATGGTGTCCTCAAAGGTCAGTGAAGAGGGCCAGACATTATCCCTCCCCGATCTGAGTCGCGTCAAGGAGGGTGAGCGGCAGATCGTGCGGTTCGATTTTGATAAAAAACGTGTTTCCATGCTCAAGCCCATAGTGGGAAAGCCCCCGTGCTATGAATGTCACATGCCGGATGTCAATATCATGGGCATCCTCGATGTAAACCTCTCCATTGCATGGATGGCGGTACCCATCATCGCGACGAGGGCCTTCATGGTCATTTCCGCCATTTTCACCCTTGCCCTGATCTCCATATCCATCTATTTCATCCTCACCCGTCTCGTGGATCACCCCATCCGGAAACTGATGAAGACGATGGATCTGGTGAGAAAGGGGGATTGGCGGGCCCGTGCGGAGATAAGCACGGCGGATGAAATAGGCCGCCTGGGAAATACCTTTAATTTCATGGTGGATGAGATGAATTCCCTCCACGAGGATACACTCAAGAAACAGAAGGCACTGGTCAAGGCCGAGGAGGAATTGAAGTACAAGCACCAGATCGAGGAACAGAACCGGGTGCTTCAGCGAACCCTCGACATACTGACCACCCTCAACAACATCGGTAAGGAGATCAATTCAGTCCTGGATATCGAAAAGCTTCTCGAATCGATCCTTCAGATGTCCACCAAGATACTCAATGCCCAGGTGGGATTGATGATGGTCAAACGAAAGGATGGGGAAGGACTGGAATTGAAATATATCACCAATGGGGGGCATGACAAGGAGTTCTGGGAGAATTCCATCAATCGGGCAATTTCCCAGCATGTGTACGAGAGCGGCAAGTCGCTGCTCCTGCCCGATTTCAAGGCGGACGGACGCTTCGGCGACGGGGACGGAACATATACACCGCGCACGGTTCTCTATGTGCCCCTGCAGGCGAAGGGAAAGGTCATCGGGATCATCGGAATGATCGACCGAAAGGATGAGAGGGGCTTTTCCGTAAGCGATCTGGAGCTTTTAACGACTATATCTTGTGAGGCTGCGGTGGCACTCGAGAATTCCAATCTTTACAACGCGCTCAAGAAGAGCTATTTCGATGCCATCACAGCGCTGGTAAATGCGATAGAGGCCAAGGATCCTTATACCTTCGGTCATTCGGAACGCGTTACCAAGCTTGCCCTCGCCGTCGGCAAGCATCTCAATTTGACTGAAAAGAGCCAAGAGGTAATCAGGCATGCAGGCATTCTCCACGACGTAGGCAAGATTGGGGTGAGCCTGAATATTCTGCACAAGACCGTTGATCTGACTGCGGACGAGATGCTGATCATTCGGGAACATTCCCAGATAGGATGCCGCATCATCGATCACATCGATTTTTTGAAGGACGTAAAGGACGGCATTCGCCATCATCACGAAAGGCACGATGGCAAGGGGTATCCGGATGGCTTGGGGCCGTCGCACATATCCCTCGAGACCAAGATACTCTCGGTGGCGGATTCCTATGATGCGATGACCTCCGACCGCCCCTACCGCAAGGCACAAAGCCCGGAAAAGGCCATCGAGGAGCTCAGAAAGTGCGCCGGGACCCAGTTTGATCCCAAGGTGGTGGATGCGTTCATCCAGGTTTGGCGTGAGCAGTTTGCCAAGCAGGAAGAACAGGAAGAAGTGGTAGAGAAGGAGACGGAATAGGAAGGGAGTGTGGGGTATATGGAACACAGCGATGCCGCCAATCATGAGCGACTCCTGGAGTTGGAGAGGGCCAATAAGATCCTTCATCAGAAGGTCTTGGAGCTCTATACGCTTCACCATATCAGCAAGACCCTGGGGTCGACGCTTAGCCTCGACGAGGTCTTCTCCAGGACGGTGGAACTCGTTCACCATGCCCTGCAGGTTGACATGTACTCCCTCATGATCATTGACGAGGAACACAATAGCCTTGTCACCAAGGTCGCTTCCGGTGATGAATCCTGCTTTGTCAAGGAGTGCCGCATAGGCGAAGGGCTTTTCGGCACCATAGCCCTGACCAAAAGGCCCAAACTGATCATGGATGTAAGCACAAACGAGGAGTTCTCACAGGCCACCAACAAGACAATCCATAAGGGGTCGTACCTGGGGCTTCCCCTCATCGGGCATCAGTCCCAAGTAATCGGTGTCCTGAATGTATACAAGCAGCATCCGGAGGCCCTGTCCGAATCCGAAATGGGCTTCTATGCGGGTATTGCAGAACACGCCTCCATGGCCATAGAAAATGCCTGGCTGTATGAACGGACCCAGGAACTCTCGCATCGGGACGACCTCACCGGGCTCTTCAACCGGCGTTATTTCTTCGAGATGGCCCACAAGGAGATTAAGCGGGCCCAACGGTATGGACGGAACGTCTCCTTGATCATGCTGGACCTTGACCACTTCAAGCGCTTCAACGACCGTTTCGGACACCTCGAAGGGGACTGTGCCCTGCGACAGGTGGCCGATATCCTGAATTCACTCGCTCGACATGCCGACATCGTCGCCCGGTACGGGGGGGACGAGTTCCTGATGCTCCTTCCGGAAACGGAAAAGGCGGGAAGCAAGATCCTTGCGGAACGGATTCGAAACAGGCTCATGTCGCATGCCTTCATCCCACGGGAAGGCAAGGCGGGTAACGGTGACGGCAGCACATTGACGATTACCATCGGGATGGGGACCTATCCTGAGGATGCGCTCTCCTGCGACGAACTCATCGAATTTGCCGATATGGCCCTGTACGCGGGAAAGGCCAGGGGGCGGAACCGGGTTTCCCTCTCACCGATAGGGGACACGAAAAAGGCGCGGGAACTTCACTGATCCCTCCGGCCACCCGTGCCTGCATCCTGTTTTTTCCATTCGCTGCATACGCCGCATTTCCCTAAGCCCAAGAAGTGTTTCGGCACGTTTCTACCCGCGCAGGCACTACCTCTCTCAACGATCCATTCTGGTATGGTTTTATCCGGGTAATCCAGGATAGTGACGGTGGAACAGGGAACCGGACAATAGCCCGTTAGTTTTGAAGGACCCTTATCCGGTCACCCTCCGCTATGGGCAGGAGGCTTTTGGTGATGAGGGCGGTTGCGGTCCGCTCCTCTCTGCGCAGGACAAGGAGCTCTCCCAGAGGTCTGACCAGGCTCTTTACATCGCTTTTTGCAGGACCGGCTTTGACGCTGTCAAAACGGTAAATTTGAAAGGGATTTCCTGGTTCTATGCCGTCGGCCTTTCCTATGTTGAGGAAGACGATGTCATACTGGGAAAGGTCGGTTTTTTTGCTTTCCGACTCGATGATCTCTCCCTCCAGGTCCGTCATCCTGGGCGGGGTGATCAGGGGCCTCGGCATGGACTCGTAGGGCTTTACCATGTCTCCCTCGTTGATTTCGGAATAGGACTTGGTGATTGTGGCAAGGCTCAAGTCATCGAGCACCTCCACGACCTCTGCCTTTCCCAGGACCTTTACCATGTAATAGGGGTCTTGGAGCCATTTGTTGTCGTCCAATTCCCTGGCTATCCGGAAGATCGTGAGAACCTGTCCGGGGACGACCTTGCCCTTGCCCCGGTCGATATAGATGTTGTCGAGGTAGCTGAGGCTGATCTTTTTTTCCTTGCTGTCTACGATGCTGCCCCAATCTTCATACCGTTTCCGATCATGAAACTCCTTTTGGGGGATGAGGAAGCTGCAACTGTCTATCTTTTCCTGGGAGGCGGCAAACATCGGCTCACGCCTCTCAGGTGTCGTAACAATCTCCGGGGTCACCGGGGCCTTGGCCTTTGTTGACGGTTCCGTGGTGACAACCTTGACCGAGGGCTTCTCCTCCGCCGGTGGGGGGGGTACCGGGGTCAGGGCATACGTGGACGAGGGAATCCTTCTGAGGTTGACGATCTCGCCCGGAAATATCCAGTGAGGGTCCTTGATGTGGGGGTTGATCTGCCACAGCGCCGGCCACAGATAAGGATCCCCCAGAAACTGAGCGGAGATATTCCAGAGGGTGTCCCCCCCGGTCACGATATAGATATCGGAAACAGGGAGAATCTCCTGAGCGACGACCGGAGAGGCAGGAAGAAGGACGACGGAGGCGCAGACTGCCACACAGGCGATGATTGCAATGCCGCTTCGGATACGTTCACACGGAGATCTGTGCCTCATGGGTTCACCCTCTCTGACAAAATCAGGTCTATTCTCTTTTGAGCCATAGGATAGACGGGATCGTTTGGAAAATCCTTGACGATCCTTTGATACGATTCGAGGGCCTGCGGTGTTTGCTGAAGTTCCTGGTAGGAGAACCCCATCTTGAGAAGAGCTGCCGGAACCTTATTTCCCGCCGGATATTCGGACAGAATCCTCTTGAATTCGCCGATTGCCTTATTGTATTCGGTCTTCTTATAGTAACACTCTCCCAGCCAGTAGAGGGCATTGTCAGCCAGCTCTGTCCTTGGATACTCTTCGAGATAGAGCTGAAGCAAGGGGACCGCATCGTCTATCCTGCCGGACCTGACCAGATCGAGCGCATTGGTATACAGCTTCGAGGGGCTGCCGGCAGGCCTCGCCTGCTCCTTAGGCTGAGGAGGAGGCTCCACCCGTTTCTCCTTTATGGGCTGAGGCGTGACTGGGACCGGAGGTGAAGGGGCCGCGGTCACCTGGGGGGGAGGAGCATAACCCATGGTTTCCTTCCGCACCACCAGGAAATCGTCCAATTTCTTGTCCTGATCGCCGATTCGCTCATTGATGCTGGTGAGCTGGGCAGTGGTTTGCTCCACCTTGGTATTGAGGTATGCCTGGTCTTGCTGGATCTCGAAAATCTGCTTCTGCAGATCATCCAGATTCCGTTGGACGGTCTCTTTCACACCATTGGTCTGACATCCCAAAAACGACACCAACCCGATAATGACTGCAATGCCGAAAACTCTCTGTATGTTTTTGTTCATAGCTGGTCCCCGTTTTCCCCTGATCCTATGGCATTTTACTTTTAGTGTCAAGTCCTTTCTCCTTGGTGATCTCCTCCTGCGGAAAGATAAAAAGGATTTTGTCCTTATTGACATTGAGAAAAGGTGTATAGTGAATGAGGCTGCCATCATCGATTGAGAATATGCTGGCATCGGTGACCGGGATGAAGATCTCCCCTTCCGCACCAAGCCCCTTTGTGTTCAAGAAATCCGTCAGCCGTCCCCCTAAGGGGAGGTACACGGTACCCAGGATCTTATATCCGTCAACGTACATGAGGACATTGACGTTATCCTTTCTTGCCTTGGCGGCAAATTTTTTGAATTCCACCATGACTCTCTATAACCCCTCTTCGAAAAAATCGCTCAGAGTACACCCCCCATTTTAAAGATCGGCAAAAATATGGAAATTGCTATGAATGCGACGATAACTCCGATGACGATGATCAATAACGGCTCTATAATCGAGGTGAGTGCGGATACGGAACTGCTGACCTGCTGCTGGTAGAAATCGGCGGTTTTCTCCAGCATGATGTTGAGGGTACCCGATTCCTCACCGGTGGAGATCATCTGTATGATAAGATCGGGAAAGGCCCCGGACCCGGAAAACGCCTGCGATACGGATGCCCCCTTCTGGATGTCCACCGTGGAGACATCGAGCACCTCCTTCAGATACTGGTTCCCCACCGAATCGGACACGATCTGAATCGATTGAATGATGGGCATACCGCTGTGGAGTAACACCGAGAGGGTCTTCGCAAACTTGGAGAGCGTCCCCTTGAGCAGGATGGGACCGATGATGGGGAATCGCAGTTTTGTCTTGTCCCACCATATCCGTATCCGTCTTGTCTGCAAGAGGAGATAGGCGCATGCAAACACCCCCACCAGCCCGAGAACGATCAGTATGAAGTGCTCCCGCAGCAGGGTGCTTCCTACCAGGAGGATCCTGGTGGGGAGGGGAAGCGGTGCCTTGAGCCGCTCGTATATGACCTCGAATTTGGGAACGATGAAGATGATCAGGGAGGAGATCACCAGGATGGCGAAGCAGATGATGGTGAGCGGATAGAATACCGCCGCCTTCAGCTTTCCCCTGATCTCGATCGATTTTTCAAGGTAGGACGCGAGCTGGGGGAGGATGATGGCAAGCGTACCGCTCACCTCTCCGGAGCGGATAAGGTTTACGTACAGGTCATCGAATACCGCGGGATGGCGGGACATGGCCTGGGAGAGATCATCCCCCGCCTCGATCGAACGGTAGATATCCGTGATCACCCCCTGAAGCGACTTGTTCCGGGTATCAACCGCGATGGATTGTATGCTCTTAGAGATGGAGATGCCCGAGCCGAACATGGCGGCGAGCTGATTGGTGAACATGAGGAGATCCTGGAGCCTGATACTGGAGCCGAACCGCCGCATCCCCATCCTGACATTTTCCATAAGCGGGCTTTTCACGAACGGCTCGTCGCTCCGGGTCACCGACAGGGGGACGGCATTGCGCCGGTGAAGCCGCTCGAGCAACGCCTCCTCGCTCTCCGCCTCGATGATCCCGCTGATGGTCCGCCCGCTGAATTCGCGGGCCTTATAGCTGAAATACGGCACGCCTCAACCCTTTATGCTCCGTTACCGTGAACGCCAATTGTATTGAAGCTTCTCGATGCCTGCGGGAAGAGATTCCCCTGTATTGTACCATGAAACGCATACGGATCAAGTCCCTTTTTATCAATCTTTCTCACTATTTATATCGGTAGAAGGCCCGAATCGAATGGGCGCTCTCCAGGACGTGCGGCTTACTCTTCCTCCACGCAGGTGCTCAGCACCTCATCGATGGAGGTGACCCCCTGAATGACCTTTCTCAATCCGCTTTCCAGGAGCGTGGTCATGGCGCCTTCCAGCGCCTTGCGCTTGATGACGTTCGGAAGGGCGCTCTGGAGGATCAGGTTCCGAATCTCCTGGGACATCACCATGATCTCGAAGATACCCACCCGCCCCTTGTAACCGGTCTGGTTGCAGGCCTCGCACCCCTTCCCCCTATAGAAAATGATCTCTTCGCTCAGATCGATCTTGAGACCGAGGCTGTCAAGGAGGGCTGGGCTCGGGGTATAGGCCTCACGGCACTGGGGGCAGATCCGCCGGACCAGCCGTTGTGCCACTGCCAGGGTGAGGGAGTTGCATACCAGGAAGGGCTCGATCCCCATATTGATGAGCCGCACCACGGTCCCCACGGCATCGTTGGTGTGGAGCGTGGAAAACACCAGGTGGCCCGTCAACGCGGAGCGGATGGAGATCTCCGCGGTCTCCAGGTCCCTGATCTCTCCCACCATGATCGTGTCGGGATCCTGGCGCAGGATCGCGCGCAAACCGTTTGCAAAGGTGAAGCCGGTCTTGAAATTCGCCTGGATCTGGTTGATCCCGTTTATCTGGTACTCCACGGGGTCCTCGATGGTGATGATATTCTTCTCCGGGGAGCGTATCCGGGAGAGCATGGCGTACAGGGTGGTGGACTTGCCGCTTCCGGTGGGTCCGGTGAGCAGTATCATACCGTAAGGCATGTACATGTAGCGCTTGAAGACCTCCAACTGGCCGGTGTCCAGGCCCAGCTCCTCGAGCTGGAAGTTGAACGCGGTCTTTTCCAGCAGCCTCAGCACGATCTTTTCCCCGAATATGGTCGGTACGCACGAGACGCGAAGATCGATCTCACGATTGTTGAACCGGATGGTGAACCGGCCGTCCTGGGGGAGCCTGCGTTCGGCGATATCCAGGTTGGAGAGGATCTTGATCCTGGAGATGATGGCCATCTGGAGATTCTTGGGCGGGGATATCACCTCGTACAGCACCCCGTCGATTCGATAGCGCACCAGCACGTGGTCCTCGCGCGGCTCGATGTGCACATCGCTGGCCGCCCTGGTGATCGCGTTGGAGATGATATAGTCAACGAGCTTGACAATGGGTGCCTCCTCGACCTGCTGCCGCACGCTTTCAAGGTCCAGGCCCTCCTCCTCCCTCTTCTCCTCCACCTCCAGGTGCGCTGATTGCAGGTCCTTCAGGACCTCCAGGATCTTTATCTCATCCCGCGGGGTAAAGATCTGGGTGATGGCCGTTTCAATATCCTTGCCCGAGCTGATGGCGGGCTGCACGTTCATGCCCACCACCCGCTGGATATCATCGATGGCCAGCAGATCGAAGGGATCGGCCATGACCACCATCAGGGCGGTTGTGAGTTTCTTGAAGGCAAGCGCCAGGTGCTTGCGTGCCACGTGCTCGGGGATGATGCGGGCAAGGTCCGGGTCCACCACGGAGAGCCTGGATGGGGGCACATACTGGATGTTGAGCTGCTTGGCGAGGGCCTTTAACAGGTCCTGCTCGGAAATGACCCCCATGTTGACCAGGATGACGCCGATCTTCTCACCCGTTCGCTTTTGCTTGGCATAGCCCTGCTCGAGCTGGTTCAGGGTGAGGAGTCCCTCCTGAATCAGCAGTTCACCGATCTGTGTATACCCGGCACTGTACTTCCCTT
>JBLIRN010000089.1:0-8551 GCA_049472315.1 bacterium | reverse complement strand
ATCCGTATGATCCTCCTTAGTGACTGAGCCTTTCCAGATATTGAGCAATTATTTTTCATTGGTCATTATTGAAGATGCGTGGCGCGAATGATCCGGTCCACCACCTCGGTATACCCAAGCCCTGCGCGCTCCGCTGCCGCAGCGAAACCGGCATCGGGCGCAATGCACGGATTGGTATTTATCTCAAGTACCCAGGGGATGCCGGCTCGGTCCACCCTGAAATCCACCCTGGCATATCCGCGCAGACCGAATATATCCCAGCACCGTGTAGCAATGCGGGCAAGCTCTTTGAGCAACGGCGCATCCTCGGGAGCAAACTCGAAACTGCGTATGGTATGGCGGTACTCGAAGGAGTCCTTTTCCCACTTTGCCCGATAGTCCACAATGGTGTGCTTCCCCTCGGGATAGTCCATAAAACGGATCTCTGCCGCAGGCAGCACCACGGGACCGTCC
Source organism: bacterium (assembly GCA_049472315.1). GTDB lineage: Bacteria > SZUA-182 > SZUA-182 > DTGQ01 > JAFGSM01 > JBLIRM01. Next base: position 8,098 of record JBLIRN010000089.1, on the reverse strand, counting down.
CCGTTTTCGAGAAGGGAGATGTTGAATTCCCTCCCCTCGATAAAGACCTCGGCAAAGCATTCCCCTCCGGTCTCCTCCAGGCGATGCCGGATCGTATCGCCCGATGTGCCGTCCTCCCCGCATCGGACGATCGAGCGCTCATTCAACCCCTTTGATGCATGCTCCCAGACGGACTTGATGATGTAGGTGCGGCCATCCGGAATGATCACCGGCCCCGGGTACTCCTGGGTGATCCATTCCGGGGTTGCTATGCCCGATAGGGCAAGGACCCTCTTGGCGAGGAGCTTGTTCGAGCTCAGGAATATCGCCTCTGTCCGTGATCCGGTATAGGGGAGATGCACAACATCCAGGATCGCGGGTGCGGTATGGATGAGTCGGCCTTGCCCGCTGACCGATTCCACCAGGTTGAAGGCCATTTCTGCCTTGACCTCGCGCAGTCCCCTGATCGATTCCTCGCAGTTGAGGGAAAAGGGGAACAAAACGGGGATATGCCCCAAGTCGGTGAGTGCATCAAAAACAGCGGCGCACTGCACCAGGGTATCCTGTTCGTCCTCGGATGCACCCTCGGGAACCTGATCGTGCACTATGACAATATTCATAGAGCCCTTTACTGTGGGGAGCCTATGGGGACATCCGGGCCGGCTACCCTCCCGGCATCCTCCGTGATTAGTGTGGGCGCTCGATCCATCCTTGTCAGGGCCGATTGCATGATCGAGTCGATCAACCATCGAAAGGTCATGCCCTTCTTCCGGCAGAGTATGGGGAGGTCCGAGTGCTCCGGATTCAGCCCTGCCAGAGGATTTACCTCCAGGACGTGCGGAATGCCTCGAGCGTCCGCCCTCAAATCGACCCGTCCCGCGTCCCGGCACCCGAATCCCTGCCATACCGCCAGGGCCATCTGCCCCGCCCGCACCGCCATGGGATCATCAACCATCCGGTACTCCACCACATCCTCGTAGTGCTCCTTATTAAAAAAGGAATATGCCCCTTTTTCCGCATTATCCCTGAATATGATCTCCATTACCCCGATGACCTTCCCGTCCTTGCCGGTGCCGATGATTCCCGCGGTAAATTCCCGTCCGGGCAGATAGGTTTCAACGAGCACAGGCTGACGATATCGAGCAAGGAGTTCGTTGCACGCGGCAGCCAACGCACGCCGGTCATGAACCTTCGATGAGGCGCTGATACCCTTACCGGTGCCCTCGGCCACCGGTTTTACAAACAGGGGAAACGGAAGCCCTACCCGTGCAACATCCGCCTCTGATGCCACAATGGCAAAGGCAGGGGTGGGGATGTCAAGATCCCTGATAACCCGCTTGCACAACCCCTTATGAAGGGTCAGGGAAAGCACCAGGGGATCCGAAAAGGTATAGGGAATGTCATATGCATCCAAAAGGCAGGGGACCTGGGCTTCACGGCCGAATCCTCTTAGCCCTTCGGCGATATTGAAGACCAGATCCCATCGGTCTCCCCCTGCAAGTCGCCCCATGAGATTCCTTACATGTCCGATACGCTCGGTCTCGAAACCTTCTTGCCGCAGGGCGCTCTCAATGGCGTCGATGGTCTCCGGCTTGTCAAACTCCGCCGTTTCTTCCATGTCGTATCCCTCGGCGAGGTATTCCTCCCGAAGGTCATAGGTGATCCCGACAATCATTGCATTTCCTCACATCGACCTCAAGGCCGGGCACGGGGATTTGATCATCGAATCGGTGCAGCCACCTTCCATGGCCCCCTTAATGTTGCGGAGCGGGTTCAGTAACATGGCCGCCTTCAGTCTCTTCATCCATTTCTTCAGGTTCCTGATACCGCCCGTCATCAGCCTCTCCTTCAAGAGGGAGGTATCTGAAAACATCCTCGTCCTCCGATTCCAGGGCAGGGGGCATGTATTGATTCTCGTCCATCTCATCCCCTTCCTCGGGCATAAGATACCAGTCCTTGTCACCCTGCTCCTCCATCTCCTTCGTATCGGCGTATCGATAATCCGATGCAGCCGCCCTTGCAACAACCATAGGTGATTCCGCCCCCAGGGAGCCGGCAAGGGCATGCGAGCTGATACACATCAATCCAAGAAAACAAATGATGCCGAGCATCAGGATTCTTCCTTTCATTTCGTCCCCTCCTTTAATAAAAACATGTATAGATTCACCCGGCAATGGTGCCGGGACTCCATAACGGGATCAATCCAGCTCAAAGAGCATGTTGACAGCGCGTGCCGGCGGTTCCGTTGCGGTCCGGATAACGGTAGGTACGCCCCTCATAGTTCCGCAGCACAAGATAGTCCCCATCCTTCCCAAGGACCGTCTCAGGGAAAAGGGGAATCTTTCCCCCTCCGCCCGGCGCATCGATGACATAGGTGGGGACCCCATAGCCGGAGGTATATCCGCGAAGCCCCATGATTATCTCAAGCCCCTTCTCCACCGGTGTTCGAAAATGTCCGGAGCCCGGGACCGGATCGCATTGATAGAGATAATAGGGCCTCACCCGGATCTTGAGCAGGCCGTGAACCAGTTCCTTCATGGTCTCTACCGTGTCATTGATGCCCGAGAGCAGAACGGTCTGGCTTCCCAGAGGAATCCCGGCATCCGCCAGACGCATGCATGCCTGTCCCATTTCCGGTGTAATCTCATCGGGATGGATTACATGGAGACTCATCCACAGCGGGTGATACCGCTTCAATGTCCGCACCAGTGAAGAGGTTATTCGTTGCGGCAATACCACCGGGACCTTTGTGCCGATTCTGAGCATTTCAACGTGCGGGATCCTGCGCAAACGATCGAGCAGCCATGCCAATCGCTCATCAGGCAGTGTCAGGGGATCGCCGCCGGACAGCAGTACATCGCGCACCGAGGTATTCCGCTCGATATACGCGATGGCATCCTTCCAATGGGACAGATCGAAACGGGACCTGTCTCCGATGCCGATCATCCGGGAACGGGTGCAGTAGCGACAATACGTAGAGCACATGTTGGTTACCAGGAACAGCACCCGGTCCGGATATCGATGGACGATGCCGGGAACCGGACTGTGGCTGTCCTCTTTGAGGGGGTCATCCTCCTCCCCCGGACTCCTTATGAACTCCGCGCTTACCGGAATAACACAGCGCCGTATCGGATGAGACGGATCATAGGCATCAAGAAGGCTCGCATAATAGGGGGTTATCTTCAAGGGGAGAGAGCCCTGGTGACGGTCGATTCCCTCTCGTTCAGCATCGGAGAGGCGTATGATCCGTTCCAGAGATGCCATGCTGGTGATGGAATGTCGAAGCTGCCACCGCCAGTTGTTCCATTCGGAGGCGCTCACATCAGGGAAAAACCGCCTGCGGAAATGGGAGGCCCGGTCATTTGCATCGAATGAATCAAGGCTGTTGACCAGCCTGATCGGAGGGGAGGATAATGTTGTGGTATAAGGCCCGCCTTCGTCAGAAGTGGGCCTTGTACCCGGAGGTTCGACTTCTTCTTGCACACACATGGATTCCATTTGCCGAGAGACACACACGTTTCTTTGCATCGTTATCGTTCCATTCCTTTTTCCATTAGCTGTTATAGTAAAATGAGACGGTTAGTTTTCCGAAAATCATTCCTCTTCGAGGACTTCATAGCTTTCCACCGTGATGATCTTATCCCCATACTCATCCTCCTCGATGACCCCGGTGACCCTGATATTCTGAAAGACCAGATCAAGGAGTTCCTCGCCTTCAGGGGTATCCTCGATGATATACTCCTCCTCGTCCGGCGTGGAGATACTCACCGCGATCACATTGTCATCCTCATCCCAATCCACCGCGGTGATGATGCCGGTAAGGGTCACCTTTTTTTTGTTTACCTTGCTTTTCATGATACGTCTCCCCGTTTCCCTTGTTGAACCGCATTAATACTCTCCCATACACGGGATCAATAGTATAAGCAAGGCATATGCCATTATGTAATATATTGTTTTTATTGTTTTTAGTTCAATGTTCCTTCAAAATCGGAACCCTGATTTCTCATATATCCTTCGGCAGGACATCGAAAAAGGAATGGTAAGGAGTGAATGATGGCATCTTCCATCATAAGTCCTTATACGGCGCGAAATTTGCGTTATTCGTGAGATGGTTGCGAACATGTGAAAATAGGAATTGATAATTCAGCAAACAAAAAAAACAGGAACTGCGAGTTCCTATTCTATTGTTCCCCTATGCGGATACATCCGATTTCAGGGAGGGCCTTTTGAACTCCTCTTTCCGGATGCCGTATTTGGATAAAAGCTTGTGAAGCTGACGGGGGGTTATCCCCGCACTCTTTGCGGTGCAGTTGATTCTGCCTTCATTGAGGGCAAGGAGCTGTTTCAGGTAGCTCCGCTCGATGTTTTCAATGCCCTGATGCCGAACCTCCGCCAGGGTGAGGGAGATATCAAGGGGGATCTGGGTCTGGGGGGTATCGAACACGAAAAGCTCGCTGGGAAAGCTTTCGGGGGTAAGGAGGGAAGAGGTTTCCAGGATATAGGCACGCTCGATAAGGTTTTCCAACTCACGGATATTTCCCGGCCAGGAATACGACACAAACGCCTCCATCACCTGGGGATGAAGATCATTGATATTCTTTTGATACAATTTATTGAGGTTCCTCAAGAAGGTCCCCACAAGCAGCGGCATATCCTCGATCCTCTCCCGCAGAGGGGGGATCTCAATGGGAAACACATTGAGCCGGTAGAAGAGATCCTTTCGAAGGATCCCATCAATGCACATCTTCTGGAGATCCATGTTGGAGGCCGCGATGATCCTGACATCCGTCTCAATACTCTCCTCCCCGCCGACTCGCTGGAATGTCCTGTCCTGGAGGACCTGAAGCAGTTTGATCTGTGTTGAGGCGGTAATGGTCCCGATCTCATCCAGGAAGATCGTCCCCCCGTGGGCGATCTCGAATTTTCCCAGCTTTCTCTGAAAGGCGCCGGTAAAGGCCCCCTTTTCATGTCCGAACAGCTCACTCTCGATCAGGGTATCTGGTATTGCGCCGCAGTGGACCGAGATGAACTGGTTGTCACATCGATTGCTGTGGCGATGGATGAGCTTTGCCAGCACCCCCTTCCCTGTGCCTGTCTCCCCGGTGATGAGCACGGTCGTTCGTGTCGGTGCCACCAATTTCACCTTATCAAAGACCTTCTTCATGGAAGGGGTATTGGTGCGCACCACCGCAAGGGAATCATTCTGCCAGAACTTGTCGCGAAGGTAATCGAGCTCCGACTGAACCCGGATGGATTCATACAGGCTCTCGGTGATGTATTTCACCTCTTCGGGATTTATGGGGTAGGTGAGATAATTGCTCGCCCCTGCCTTCACCGCATTGACCAATTCCCTGATCATATCCTGCGATGACATAGCGATGATCTCGGCAACGGGGAATACCTGCCAGAAGGGCTGCAGCCGCTTTTTGTAATCGACGAGGCCGTTCTCCTGTTCCAGGCCTCTAAGGAAGAATATGTCGATGAAGATGAATTCGTACCGCTTCTTGCGGATATCCTCCAGAGAAAAACCAGGGGTCGATACGACGTCGATCCGGTAGTCCGGGCCGAAGCAATTCCTGATCACGCTGCACGCCCTTTGGTTATCAGAGGCAACGAGAATGTACTTCATGGAATATCCCCTGTCACTTCCGGATCATTCACCATGCGGGCGTCATGTAAAATAACACCTGCCTTATTGATCCCAGCACATTAGCATACCGGTAACAATAAAACAACATGGTACAGGGGATCCCTGCAATTCTAATGTCGACGTGCCTACACTCCGGTTCGAAGTTAAGACTGCTGAGGAAATCCAGGTAGTCCCCAACCGGGTCCATGCGGTCGATTGTGAGAATCCTCCCCGTCCTTCCTCCGATCAGCCCAAACCGCTAATGATCGTATGTTCATGCAAGGCTCACCTCCTGGTTGTATGCGGCCACGGTGATCCCCCATCCGGTTCGCTCCCTTACCCCGGCGGCGAATGCCTCGGCTGCGTTTTCCTCCCCATGGATCACGAACAGGTGCCGCGGAGGCCTTTTGAGTGCCGCCAGCCACTGAAAGAGCTCCTCCCGGTCCGCATGGGCGGAAAAGCCGTTGATCCTTTCCACCCTCGCCTTCACCGGTCGTTCCTCTCCCAGGATGCGAACGGATTCGGCGCCATCCAGTATCTCCCGTCCAAGGGTCCCCTTGGCCTGATATCCAACGAACATAATGGTGCTCTCCGGCCTGCTGATGTTGTTGATGAGATGATGCTTGATGCGCCCGCCGGTGCACATGCCCGAGCCTGCAATGATAATCGCGGTGCCTCTTATATGGTTGATCATTTTTGACTCGTCCACCGAACGGACCATGATCAGGCCGGGGAAGTCGCATGGATGCCGCCCCTTTTCAAGGAGGGCGCGTGTTTCCTCGTCAAAAAGCTCCCGGTGGCGGCCGAATACCTCCGTGACCCGGACGGCCATGGGACTGTCCACGAAAACCGGCAGGTGGGGAATGCGATCCTCAGCCAGAAGCCCGCTGAGCCTGTACAGCAGTTCCTGGGTCCGCTCCACGGCAAAACTGGGGATCACGACATTTCCTCCCGCCCGGTGGGTTTCGTTGACGATTCGGGCAAGTTCCCGCGGTATGGTCTCCAGTCCTTGATGGAGCCTGTCTCCGTACGTTGACTCCACCAATACGTAGTCGGCGTGATGGAATGTCGCCGGATCCCGCAAAATGGGGGAATTCCGCCGTCCCACATCTCCTGAAAAAAGGACGGTGCTCTCCGTCCCATTCCCGTTCAACCGGACCGTGATCATGGAAGATCCCAGGATATGGCCGGCGTCGTGAAAGGTAATGCTCACGGCGTCATTCAAGGGGACCGGGACTCCATAGGCAACAGGGGTAAGGAACGGGAAAACGGACTCGGCGTCCTCCACCGTATAGAGGGGAATCTCCGGGTGGGCACCTTCCCTGCCCTCCCGCTGGTGACGCTTTTTTTTGGCTGCGGCATCCTCCTCCTGGATCTTGGCCGAATCCATGAGCACAATCCGCGCTATATCCGCTGTGGCGGCAGTGCACACAATCCTGCCATGAAAGCCTTCACGCACCAATTTCGGAAGGAGGCCGCAATGATCAAGATGGGCGTGGGTCAAACATACGGCATCCAGACCCTCGGGCGGGAAGGAAAAGGGTTCCCAGTTGCGATATCGAAGGTCCCTCTCCTGATAGAGGCCGCAATCAACGATGAATCGCGTACCGTTTGCCTCCATATAGAAGCAGGAGCCGGTGACGTTCCGTGCCGCCCCCAGGAATCTGAGTCGTGTCTGCATGAAGTGGATTCCTTGCCTATGATTATAATTGATATCCGGGCATTGTTTATTATGCTACAGGATATGCTGGGAGGGTTCAAGCAGGAACTCGCATGAACAGGAATTCTGATTCTGACAGTGCATCATCGTGGGCAGACATGTTTGCGGAGCGATATAGGGAGGCTTTTTGTAAATTTTTCTGTAGCCGATGGCGCAGCATAGTAGCTCCGCTTCGCTTCGCCTGGCAAGCTTGGTTAGTGCTCCGCTTCGCTCCGCCTGACAAAGTTTTTTAAAAAGTGAAGTCGGATGCCCATTTCCTTCTCGCAGGGGTAGCATAGTAGCTCCGCTTCGCTCCGCCTGACAAAGTTTGGAGTCCGGGAGGGGGGCTTGGAATGATCCCCCTCCCGGATTCCGGTAAACCTCTTGTAAAAATTCATTCATTTTCAATCAATTATCATAGGCATCCACATTGGTCATCATGTCCAATTCCAGCGTCTCGTCACATGGAACCGAAGGCTCGAAGGTCATGCTCTCCGCCTTGAAATTGCCCTCGAAATACTCCTGTGCCGTATCCGCCTCAAATTTCTCCAAATCGGCGTCATCCACCGGAGCGATGACGGAACGTAACATGACGATATTTATGGCCGCCACTCGGGTCAATTCCTCCCTGGCCCTGTAGATGAGTTTATAGCTCCCGGGCCTTAACACATAGATACAAGGAATCGTCCTCTCATACGGTGGATAATAGACATTCCAATGACATACATCCTGCCAATGCCATTCATTATAATGGGCACTTGGATTGAATTCATATCGGTCATGGGCGGTTT
>JBLIRN010000088.1:0-8581 GCA_049472315.1 bacterium | reverse complement strand
ATGGGGGTATTTCTCATCGTGGGATTTCTGGCGTACTGGGGATACGGCCCCGATTATGTGGGGCTTTCACCCTCACTGTTCAGGAGGGGATTTCTCCATGGCATCCTGTGGTGTTGCGGATTCGGCGCATGTGTCGGTGCTGTCGGCGTCATCCTCCACCTGGCCGGGATCCCTGTACACATGATTTTGGGAAGCATGCGGATGCAATCAGCACGCAGGCTCGTCACCTACGTGCTGGTAGGGTGTCTTATCGGCCCCATGGTGGAGGATCTTGTGTTCATCGGCCTTATCTATAATGCCCTCAGGAGGAGAATCCCCCTGTTACTTGCCATGGCGGTGGTGGTGCCCCTCTTTGCCGCCGCCCATGGACGGATCTCCTTTTCCCTCGGTATTCAGGCACTGGGGGCGATCCTCTTCACCCTCTCCTTCGAGTATTCAGGGAGCCTGCTCACCCCCATGATCATTCATGCCTGCGGCAACCTGGCCATCCTCGCAGTGCAGCTTCTATGACCGGAACTGCCTGGCCGGAGGATGATCCAGGTCCTGATGGATAACCGGCAGGCACCGGTGCAGACAATCCCTGCGATTCCCAAGGGGTTGCCACCATACTCTCATAAAGGGTGAAGGGGGATGGTGAGTGATTATACTCCAGCGTCACTGCATCACTGCAGGCCAAAGGACTTGATCTTCTGGTGGAGGAGGCTTCGTTCTATCTTGAGCTGTTTCGCCGCCTGGGAGATATTTCCCCTGCATGCCTTGAGTGTCCGTCCTATCAGATAGCGCTCATACTCCCGCTTCCCCTCCTTGAGGGAGGGCTGCAGATGCTCCTTGCGAAAGGGCTCCGGTATATCCATGGGGCTGATGCGTGACCCGGGCACCATGATGACCAAGCGCTCCAGGAGATTCTTCAGTTCCCTGATATTGCCGGGCCAATCGTAGGTGAGAAGGATCTGCATCGCCTCTTTGGCGGGCGCCTTCTCCGGCTGCCCGAGATCGGTGGCAAACACATTCAGGAAGTGCTCCACCAACAGGGGGATATCCTCCTTCCGTTCCCTGAGCGGGGGAATGGTAATGGGGATTACGTGCAGTCGATAGTAGAGGTCCTCCCTGAACCGTCCCTCTTCCATCTCCCGTTTCAAATCCTTATTCGAGGCGGCGATCACCCGTACATCCACTGAGATGGTCTTGTGTCCTCCCACCCGGTGGAAGCATTGTTCCTCCAGCGCCCTCAAGACCTTTGCCTGCGTCTTCAGGCTCATATCCCCCACCTCGTCCAGAAACAGGGTGCCCTGATCGGCCAGCTCGAATTTCCCCTTTCGCTTGAGGGTGGCTCCGGTAAAGGCACCACGTTCATGACCGAAAAGCTCGCTTTCGATGAGTTCATCGGGAATCGCCGCACAGTTGACGCCCACCAGCGGTTTGTCCGTCCTGTGGCTCCGGTTGTGAATCTCCCGTGCCACCAGCTCCTTGCCGGTACCGTTCTCTCCCGTTATGAGGACCCATCCGTTGGTAGGTGCCGCCAGGCTGATCTGGCGTCTGAGCTCCTCCACGGGATTGCTCATCCCGATGATCCGGTAGCGATTCTCATCCTTGAGCCTGAGCCTCCTGTTCTCATTGGCGAGCCGCTGCGTCTCCAGGGCGTGCTGCACGATCAGGATGGTCTTCTCAAGGGACAGGGGCTTCTCGATAAAATCGTAGGCACCCATCTTTATCGCCTTTACCGCAGTCTCTATATTTCCATGACCGGAGATCATGACCACGGCGATATCCGGCCACTGCTCCTTTGTCCGCTTGAGCACCTCCATGCCGTCAATGCCCGGCATCCAGATATCGAGCAACATGAGATCGGGATTCTCCTCCTCTAACCTCTCCAGGGCATGCGTACCATCCTCCGCGCAACTGACATCATATCCCTCATCCTTAAGGATCCCCGCAAGGGAGGAGCGTATCCGGTTCTCATCATCCACGATCAGGATATGTCCCTTGGCCATTCTTCCTCCGGAAACCGGTTCTCATGTTCATCATTCGTACCGCTTGCAGATCCGGTCCACCAGCTTCAAACTGGACTGGCATATTCCCTCCACTCCCAAACCGGGAGAGGTGCAGTCACTGATCATGAACAGGTCGCGGTAACACGTGGTATCCGACAGTGCCCTGTTTGCCGCAACGCGATGCACCTGAGGGATGCCGTTAACCACCCCCCCCGGTCGCCCGGTAAACTCTTCATAGGTCAGGGGGGTTGCGGATTCATGAACACAGATCCCTTCATCAAGGAAGGGAATAAGCCCCTTGAGGGTATGTAAGACCCTGCTCTCCATCCACTCCTTGTTCTGCCTGTACTCCTTGCCCCGATACCATCCCTTTGTAGAGGTGTAATGAAACACCGTCATGGCCCGGCATTTATCAGGGGCCCTCCCTTCATCCTCTTGAGGGGCAAGGGAAATGAAGAGGGGGCCGATCCATTCCTCCTCATTCACCATGGGGGGGAGAAAGAAGACCTTGTGCCCCATCTGCGACGGCAGACAACTCTCCTTGACTCCCAAAAAGAGGGTAAACACACCGTGCGGGGAAGGTACCCTGGATAACATGCGTATCATCCGGTTCCTGATGAATCCCTCGGAAAGAAGCCGCTCATAGAGCACCCAGGGCACGGTATTGGCGATGTAACAGCGTCCTTCCAGGACCTCCCCGGTGGCGAGCTGCAACCCTACCGCCCTTCTCTTGCGCATCATAATCTCTTTGACGGGGGAATTGAAACGAATCTCCCCTCCGTGCATTTGTATATATTGAGAAAGGGTGTTACACAGCGAGATGCCCCCGCCTCTCAGGCAGAATCCCCCGTTGAGATGCAATCCGGAAACCATGGCCGTGTATGCAAGGCTGGATTCCCTGCATTCCGTCTGCCCCCAGAAAAGGGTCTGGAGATCGAATCCGGGCAATACCTTGCCATTCCTTAAGGCGCGGTGCATCATTCCCCGGGCTGATCGGTGCGGATATCTGAATGCGGTCCAGAGCATCGGCGCGATCTGAAATCGACGATGTGCCTTATTCATCTCCGCGGAAAACTGCCCGGGAATGTCGCCGGCATGATGCTGTCTGACCCGCTCTTCTATCCTGTGCAGGGACTTAAGGACGCCGGATATCCTCTCCCGTTCATCCGGAAATTCCCTGGACCATTCCTCCCTGGTCAGCTCCGCATCCCTGTAAAGCCCAATCCGGTGACCGGGAATGCAGACCTGAGCAAAGGGGTCCACAAAAATCCGGTCCAATTCAAGCCCCAATTCACGGCAGACAAGATCCAGTCCGCTCCACAGGATATCAGGGAAGAGCGTGGCACCGATATCGAAGGTGAATCCCGATCGGGAAAAACTGCCGCAACACCCGCCGATCCTTGAGGATTGCTCAAGGATTATGACACGCCAGCCCCTCTTCACCAGGAGCGCACCGGTGATCAGCCCGCCGATTCCGGCTCCGATAACAAGGGCTACGTCATCCATCACTGTCTATCCAGGATCCCGAGACGGACCCGTTTCTTCTTAAAAATCGCCACCAGCACCATGCCTGCAAAAAAACCTCCTATATGTGCAAACCAGGCAACACCGCCGCGCCCCATCTCTCTGCCGAGGCTCATTGTACCACTCAAGAGCTGCAGTACAATCCAAAAACCGAGCACAATGAGGGCGGGCAATTTCACGATCCGTATAAAATAGAAAAACATGATCACTGTGAGCACCCGAGCGTGCGGATAGAGGAGGATATATGCCCCCAGCACCCCTGATATCGCCCCGCTCGCCCCAACCATGGGCGTCGTGGCTTCGGGTTGAATCGCGATATGGGCCAGGGCTGCTATGACCCCGCACAGGAGATAGAATATCATGAAACGAACGCTGCCCATAGCATCCTCAACGTTGTCGCCGAATATCCACAGATAGAGCATGTTGCCCCCGATATGGAAAAAACCGCCGTGCAGAAACATGGAGGTAAAAAGGGTGAGGGATACCGGTATCGGGATGCGGGGTGGTATATCAACGTGGCGGGTCAACTCATATGGTGTGGCCCCAAAGGCAGTCACAAAGGTCTGGGCATTCCTGCCCATTGACACTTGAAGGATAAAGATCAATGAATTGACGAGAATAAGACCGACGGTAACGTAGGGAAAACCCTGCGAAGGTATATCATCCTTGAGGGGAAACAATTACGATGTACCTTTCCTTATTGATTGAGCTCCTGTCCTATGAACGGCTTGAGGGACTCAAACACATATTCGGCCTGTGCCAATGCCTCTTTTGACTCCTCCTCCCCGTATACCTTGGAAGGCACCCAAAGGGGCAGATCCGTCCTCTGGTAGAGGGGGAATCGTGCTCGTGCACCATGCTTCTCCAGACTCAGCATCGCCTGATAGATCGTTTCAGCGTTAGCGATGGAACTGCTGAAAACGGCCATAAAAAGGGTCGAGGTCTTGTGGTCCCGCGTAAAGATATTCCTCATTGCCAGGCAGGCCTTGGTGATCTTTTCCACAGCTTCCTGAGAAAAATGAATGGTTCTGCTGTAAAGGCCGTTGACATGGGTCAGCCTTGCTGTCTGGACATCGATACTGCTTTCCAAAAGGTATGCCTCTGCAATATCTTTAGGAGTATGCACGGTATGATCCTCCTTGTAAAAGAAAATGTGACTGCTTAGCAGCGTGCTGAATCGGGACGGCACTGTATACTGCCATGCCGAAAAAAATGAGTTCCATTGTAGCCTCCTTATATTATCCATAAAAAAGGGGTTCGTCAATCTTATGTATATTTCAGCAGCGGGCCGCTACCGTCCGCACATGCTCCGCTGCCTCCTCTATGAGGTATATCGGCTTTTTGCAGCGATTTCGGGATAAGCACAGGGTAACGGCACTCGGATCGTTGCATTCGGCAACGATTGACCGTTATAATCGAAACTACCGCCCTGGGCGTATTTCGGATATAATAGGCGCGGGTGTTTTCAGGCACAACATTCCATAGGTCGACATGGAAAGGATACGGGATACAACCGACAGACAATGGCTGTGCGTATTGATCATGAGATGTCCTTGAAAAGGGGAGGCCGCGGACATGGGCGACCCCGGCAGGGCATGGTACGCGCCGCGGGCAACTGCAATCGCGCCTCTTTCTCCGTGGTGACCATGGCATGCATCCCGCCCCTGATCATACTCCTTTTTTTCGTCATGTGTACCTCAATTGCGGTTGCCGGCCAGGGTCACGAGAATTGCTCCATGTGCCACCGGGCCCATACGGCCAAGGATCTGGCCCTTTTTCCGGAATCGCTCACCGACGAGATCATGAATCCCCATACCGGTGAGAGGATGGACAGGATCGATGCCCTGTGCATGAAATGCCACGCAATTCCTCCATACGGCAAGGGGATCAGGGCAATCGATCCCCAAAAGAAGCATCCCTTCGGGATTGAACCGGTTATGGTGAAACTGCCGGAGAAGGCCGATGGCTTCGGCGGTCTATCGGAGCGATTGACCTGCATGGGATGCCATGACCCCCATCCCTCCAATCAGAATATAGGCTATTTGAGGGTCCCTTCGGAAACGACCATTTCACGATCCGAGGATATCATCAAATCCTGCCTCTGGTGTCACCCCAATATGAAATCCGTGTTCGATATCCTTCCGAAGGCACCGCAAGAATCAACCCAAAAGAAGAAAAAAAAGAAAAAGGGCCCCCCACCAGCCATCGGGGGCGTCACCTTTTAAACACCCGTGATATTCCGGTCATAACGGAGGATGAAGGGTTTTTTCAATTGCACGTGTGGGGGTTGAAACGGAAGGATAATTGCCCAAACCCCGCGTAAAGGAAACGGCATGTCTGAGATACACCACGACAATCCTGCCTCGGAAGAGCCCTTTCGAATGCCCATCACCGATTCCCTGGATCTCCACACCTTCAGGCCTCACGAGGTGAAGGATCTGGTGGAGGACTATCTCAATGAATGTGTTCGTATGGGATTTCATGAGGTGAGGATCATCCACGGTAAAGGGACAGGCGTGTTGCGGGAGGTGGTCCATGGTACCTTGAAACGATCCCCCCATGTGCGATCCTTTCGCCTGGCCCCACCCGAGGCAGGCTCGTGGGGGGCCACCATCGTGACACTCCGGTAGCCTTCACAACACAGGGGATTCAACGGGGAGGATCACTTGCCTATATGCGGCTGTATTCGACCTCCAGGGCCCTTGACGGATTCTTCCGGGAGGGGCGGGAAGGTAAGGAGGTCTCATGATTGAATATGGCCTCCAGTACCTGGTCCATATTCTTTGTAAAGACAAATTTTACCTTTGACTTTACCTCTTTTGCGAGATCCTCGATATCATTTTTGTTCTTTTCCGGGACAATCACCGTGGTGATGCCCGCCCTTTTGGCGGCGAGCACCTTCGCCTTGAGCCCGCCGACCGGAAGGATCCGTCCGCGCAAGGTTATCTCTCCGGTCATGGCCACATCCCGAGGAATTGGTTTATTGGTCAGGACAGAGACCAACGACACGGCCATGGGAACGCCCGCAGACGGGCCATCCTTCGGGATGGCGCCCGCAGGCACATGGACATGGATATCCCTGTTCATATATGCATCTTCGGTGATTCCCCAGTATTCACACTTCGAGCGGGCATAGCTGAATGCAGCCTGCGCGGATTCCTTCATGATGTCGCCCAGATGGCCGGTCAAGGTGAGGCCCCCCTTTCCCTTCATGGTGGTTGCCTCGATGTGGATGATATCCCCACCAGATTCCGTCCAGGCAAGCCCGGTGGCAACACCGACGGAATCCTCCTCATACTCCTCTTCCTTCTTGAACTTGGAGATGCCGAGATAACGGTAGAGATTACGGGGGGTGACGCTCACCGTCTTTGTCATGCCCTCGGCGAGCTTCCGCGCCCTCTTCCTGCAAATGGCGGCGATCTCTCTCTCCAGGTTTCGTACCCCCGCCTCCCTGGTATATTCGGTGATGACCTTGAGGATGGACTCCTTGGAAAGGGAGAGATGTGCATCGGTTACCCCATTCTCCTCCATCTGCTTGGGGATGAGATATCGTTCCGCGATCTTCAGCTTCTCCATCTCGGTATAGCCGGTAAGGATGATGATCTCCATACGGTCCCTGAATGCCGGGAGTATGGGATCAAGAAGGTTTGCCGTGGTAATGAACATCACATTCGACAGATCGAAGGGCACCCCGAGGTAGTGATCGGAAAAGGCGAAATTCTGTTCAGGATCGAGCACCTCGAGGAGAGCGGCGGATGGATCGCCCCGGAAATCGGCACCGATCTTGTCCACCTCATCCAACATAAACACCGGGTTGTTCGTGCCTGCCTGTTTGATCCCCTGGATGATCCTCCCGGGAAGGGAGCCGATGTAGGTCCTCCGGTGGCCCCTGATCTCCGCCTCGTCCCGAACCCCGCCCAGGGAGATGCGCACGAATTTCCTTCCCAATGCACGGGCAATGGATTTCCCCAGGGAGGTCTTTCCGACGCCAGGAGGGCCGACAAAGCAGAGGATGGGACCCTTCATCCGCTTTTTGAGCTTTCTGACACTCAAATACTCCAGTATCCGTTCCTTGACCTTCTCCAGGTCATAGTGATCCTCGTCCAGGACCTTGGATGCCTGCTGTATATCCAGGTTATCCTTCGTGTGTTTACTCCAGGGAACATCAGCAAGCCACTCGACGTAATTCCGGATCATCCCCGCCTCTGCCGCCTCGGGATGCATGCGTTCGAGCCGGATGAGCTGTTTGGTGGCCTCCTTTTCAACATCCTTAGGCATCCGGGCATCGGTGATCCGCTGCTTCAATTCCTCGATCTCCGCGGTTTTTTCGTCAACCTGCCCCAGTTCCTGCTGAATGGCCTTTAGCTGTTGCCGAAGGATGTATTCGCGATGATCCTTGTCCATCTCCTCCTTCGCCTGGGACTGGATCTTTTTCTGCATCGCGAGCACTTCCAATTCCTTGGAAAGGTATTCGTTCACCAGTTTCAATCTGCTGACCGGATCGAAGGTCTGGAGGACCTTCTGGGACTCCTCGATCTTGAGCACAAGATTGGACACGATCAAATCCGCCAGCTTACCGGGATCCTCGATGTTCATGGCGATGACCACCACATCCGGGAGCAGTGCCTTCCCGAGGTTGACGCTCTTTTCCAACTGGGCCTTGACGTTCCTCATCAGGGCCTCCACCTCAAGGGTGTGCTCGCTCATATCCGGCTCGTTGATCTGCTTGATCTTGGCCTGAAAATAGGGATTCTGTTGTTTGAATTTCTGAATCTCACCCCGCATCACGCCATGGACCAAGATCTTGATCCTGCCGTCAGGCAGGCGGAGCAGCTTGATGATGGTCGCAATCGTTCCGAACGTATAGATGTCTTCGGGGGTGGGATCTTCGGTCTTCGAATCCTTCTGGGCAACCAGAAATATCTTCCTGTCAAAGCTCGTCATGGAATCCTCGACTGCCTTGATGGACTTATCTCTACCCACAAACAACGGCAGGATCATGTACGGATAGATGACAATATCACGAACAGGAAGCAGCGGCATGCATGAAGGAATTGCGGCGGAAC
>JBLIRN010000087.1:0-8859 GCA_049472315.1 bacterium | reverse complement strand
AAATAGAATGACATACCTATGCCTTTGAATGTGGCAATGCCCGATGCATGGAGGAAAAGTATATGAATGTACAAGCACTTTGTCAATTCCGGGAATCTCATCATTGTGCACCGTATGGCCCGGGCAGTCGATGGCATGTCTTGCGTCCGAAAAATCTGACTCATCGGTTTCCCGGCTTTGAATGTCCTTCATCCCTGATCATTATATGTTCGGTAATGAGTGAATAACGGGTGATCAGGCTGCCGGGGCGGACGGGTTGAGAGGGAAGACCAAGGGGGGCGCGTGCCCCCCTTGGTCAAAACAAGGCAAGGAATCGCCATTGTGCCGAATGATCGCAGTGTTATCTGGTGGGATGTGCGGGGATCTTCTCTTCCTCCGGCTCATCCGCAGGTGTCTCTGTTGCAGGGATGTTCGGCTTGAGCATAATGACAATGGCCGCCTTTTTGCCGTCCTTCTCTTCAAACTCCACATCTACCATATCGCCGACCCGAAAGGCATCGATGCCGAACTCTTCATCAAACATGGTATTACTGATATCGAACACCTCGACACCCTCCGAATCCGTCACAGAGATGGTCTGCGCTACCTCGTTGATACGGATTATCTCTCCGGTGAATACGCCCCTCATTCCCTCTGCCCGCGCAAATACGCTCATTATGAAGGCGACGCATAACGGAAGGGATAGAATCACCGCCAGGGTCTTCTTCAATGGATTTCACCTCCTTTCCTGCTGGAATATGGTGTATACGAAACACTATATTGGCTATCAACGGTCACCCTGGAGGATGCATCGTGGGTGCCAGGGTGGGGCACGGATGCATGCATTAATATCTTCAATGGGATATATCGAACGGAAGGTTCAATGAGGCGACTTTTTAAAAAGAAAGGGGCTAATTTTTCTGACCCTGATCATCCCCGGTCCGGTTTTTCGGACATTCGTCGACCGTATCCGGAAGGCGGGAGTCTTTCCGGCTGATCATTTCCCTTTTATAATCATACAGCCCGAGTTCCTTGAGGCTGGCGATCCCCGTATAAAAGGTCTCCTTGCTGATGTTCAACCGCTTCATGATCGCCTTGGGCTTCAGCAATTCCTTTGGTGCCTGCCCTGAGGAGTTGTGTTTGGTGAAATAAAGATAGAGGCGGTATTCCGCCCCGGTGAGCCTGGCGTCGATGAGGGAGTCGATTGTTTCCGGGCCCCTATGGTATCCGGCTTCCATTGACTGCCCCTGTTTGACCTCTTCAGCCAGGTGCTCCACATCGATCACGTCTCCCTCACACATGATGTATGCCCGCTCGATCACCGATTCGAGCTGCCGCACGTTTCCCGGCCACGAATACCCGATGAGAGTGCGGAGCGCACCGTTTTGTATCCCCTTTGTCTTGTGGTGGGTTTGATTCAGACGCTTCAGGAAGTGTTCCACCAGAAGGGGGATGTCCGTGGCCCTGTCCCGCAGGGGCGGAATGGTAAAGGCGATCACGTTCAACCGGTAGTACAGGTCCTCCCTGAACCTTTTTTTGGCGATTTCGTCCTTCAGGTCCTTGTTGGTCGCGGCGATGATCCGGACATCGAGCCGTATGTTCTCCTTTCCGCCGATCCTGCGTATTTCTCGTTCCTGAAGCGCCCTCAGGATCTTTGACTGGGTGCCGAGGGAAAGGTCACCGATCTCGTCGAGGAAGAGGGTGCTCCCATTCGCCTGTTCCAGAAGGCCGATGTTCCGAGCGAGCGCACCGGTGAATGCCCCCTTTTCATAGCCGAAGAGCTCGCTCTCCAGCAATGTTTCAGGGATCGCCGCACAGTTTATTGCAAAAAAGGGCCTTTCCCTCCTCGCGCTTTCATAGTGAATGCTTCTGGCAAACAGCTCCTTGCCTGTGCCGCTCTCTCCGTAGATAAGCACATTGGAGTTGGTGGGGGCCACTCGCTTCACGATCTTGAACAGGTCCTGCATCCTGCCGTGGGTGCCCACGATGTTGTCCATGCGGAAACGGTCGAGGAGCTGGTCCCGCAGCCTGATGTTGTCCTTGAGCAGTCGTGCCTGGTTCACGGCGTTGTGGGTGACAAGGAGTAACTGGTCCTTTTCCACGGGCTTTTCCAGGTAGTAGAAGGCCCCGAGCCTGGTTGCCTCGATGGCCGAGGGGATTGTGCCGTACGCGGTCATGATGATCACATGGCAGGGGAGATTGGATCCCTTCACCGCCTTCAGGATCTCGGTGCCGTCCATATCGGGAAGCCTCAGATCGGTGATCACCACATCGAAGGGGCACAGCCTGACCAGCTCCAGGGCCTTTTCCCCTCTCCCGGCGGTCTCGACATAGAACCCCTCCTTGAGCAGGATGGTCTTGATGATCTCCCGCTGGTTGGGATCATCCTCAACGACGAGTATTGTTTCCTTTTCAGTCTTCATGATCGGGCACCCTGAGGGTTACCGTGGTCCCCTTTCCCTTTGTGCTCTGCACGAATATCGAGCCACCGTGCTCACTCATGATCCTCTTGGTGATGGTGAGCCCGATGCCGCAACCGTGCCTTTTGGTGGAGAAATAGGGCTCGAAGATCATCTCCCTGTCCTTTTCCTCTATCCCCACCCCTGTATCGCTCACTGAGATATATGAGAATGCATCTTCATTGCCAAACTCCACCCTGATTTCCCCTTTTTCTTCCTCGATCGCCTCGATTGCATTCATCAGGAGGTTGATGAGGCATATGCGCATGAACTCCCTGTCACAATACAGGGACTTTTTATCATCAGGATAGGATGCTGTTATCTTGATCCCCTTTCCCGTCTTTTCCCTCAGTATACAGAGTGCCTCCTCGAACAGGGATTCGGGTGCCGTCCATTCCTTGTCGAGCGTGATCGGTTTTCCAAGAAGGAGAAAATTGTGTATGAGCTCCTTCATTCGGTGGATCTCTGCCTTCAGGTTTTCAAGGAGCACGAGGAGCGCCTCCTTGTCCTGGATCTCCTCCTCCTCGATCCGCTCGCGGATATGCCCGATGGAAAGGGAAAGGAAATTCAAGGGATTCCTGATATCATGGGCTATGCCTGACGAAAGCTGCCCGATGAGGGAAAACTGCTCCGACTGCTTCAATTTTTCCTCCAGTTCCTTCCTCTCCTTCAGCCTCCGCACCATTTCATTGAAACTCCCCACCAGGACCCCCACCTCGTCCCTCCTCTCACCCTCTTCGATCTCCGTGAGGTCGCCTTCGGCGATCCTTTTGCTTGCAAAGGCGATCCTTTTTATGGGCCCGGTGTATTTTGCCGCAATGATCATGCTGATGAGGATACCGATACAGAAGGCAAAGAGGGTGCTCAGGACCCGCTTGAGGAAATTTTTTCTCTGGAAGAGCCTATAGTCGTCGAGCACCAGGCTGATAAGGATATATCCTATATTTTCACCCTTTATATGCACTGGCATGATGACATTGGAGACCCTTTGATCCCCTTCCGTGTCCTGCTCACCCAGCCGGGCCATGATCATGAAATCCCTTTTTGCCTTACCCTTTTTGCCCAGGTCCGTCTTTTTCCCGATCTTTGCAGGATCGGAACTGGCAATGATCTCGGAGGTGTCGTCGAGAATGGTTATTTCCTGTATTCCCTTTTTCCTCAGCGCCTCGACGTAGCTCTTGAGCCGGTCGGTGCCCTCACCCTTGTAGGTCAGTTCCTCCACGCTGATATTGATGGCCTTGGTGATGTCCTCTATGTCCTCGCTCACCTTCTCCAGCAGCTCCCGCTCGGACCGTGAATAGATGATGGTCAGGGAGCCTATGGTGATGACGAGCAGAAGAAGGAAGATGAGGAGAAGCTTGGCCCGCAAGGAAAAGGGGGGCATCATTGTTTTCATGGGAAGCACCTTGTGTCGGCGAACCTTTTAAAATTTCTCCGTACGAGGGTCTTGTTTTATAACAGTCTTCATTGCACTATGTGTCTTGATTATAGTGCAATGCATCACTCTTGTTCAGACCTGCAATGGCGTTGTGTGATGATATCATGTTCACGGGTACGGATCGTATGCATAGATTATAATATCTTCTATCGGTGTATGGAATAACCACGCATCAAGGATGCCAGGCAAGTCTCCTGACACATCAGGACACGCCTGTCGATTCGAGTTAGACGACCCGGGCGCTGCCTTCATAGGCGGGGATTTACGCGTACCCTCCCCAGTTGATGGCGGTCTCCACCTGCCGCTTCGATTCCTTAGACAATGGATGAGGACATATGCCTGAAAAGGCAGATTACATACGCCTCGGAATTGGTGCGGGAGCCGGACGGTAGGCGCTCATTCACTGTGCACCGTAAGGTCCGACTGTTCGGAAAGGTTTATCCAGTATCCCTTGGATGGCTCTACAGGGACATCGAATCCAAGAAACCTATACGTATTGGTGAATGTATAGATTGCCCGGACTCTGCCCGACGTCACTGAAGATTCCGCAGGATACGAACAACCGCCGACCATTGACCAGCCAAAAGGGCATTGAGGGGTGGTATGACTTACAATGGGGGCGCCGGTTATGGTATATGTGTGGGCATCAGGCATGTATATCCAATAGCCTTCACCTTTCACCAACGAATCGTCGGCACCGAGAAGCTGGTACACTGAGGCGAATCTGAAGATTGCCCGGGCATCGGGGAAAAGGATACCTACCCGGGCATCCTCCGGTTCAAGGGGCAAGGAGACCATGCTCCAGCCCCTCGGCAGGTACATGTGGCCCGTCAAAATGGCACCCTGTATCTGTTCATCAAAATCGTCAGTATCTCCCGAGTAGATGGCTGTATATTGATTTAATGAATCCGGATTGCAGAGGCATCGGCCGTCGCCCTCCACACCCTGCCGATCATGATCCTCGTCTTTGTAATACATCCTGCACCCTATTGCCCCCTCTTCGTCGATGCTCCCGTTGCAGTCATTGTCGATTTCGTCGCACACCTCCGTTGCACCCGGATGGATCGCTGCTTCATGGTCGTTGCAATCCCCTGCCTGGATTGCCGTATATTCACCTTCAGGACCATCAGCACATATACATTCATTCTCGATTCCAAACGAGTCCCGGTCATGATCTTTGTAATAGAACCGCTGGCAGCTTCTGAACGTATTGGGAAGGATGCTGTGCTCGCCATCCGGGTTGGTGAGATGCAGATCATAGACACCCGATTTGTAGCCTTCGGGCACAGTGGCGGTAATGGTGCTCGAATCGATATACGTGATGTTCGCAAGGGGCTTCCATTGCTCGATAATGAGAAGTTCTCCACCTTCAGCCACATAGACATAGGCCCCGGCTGCATGAACGCCGTAAGCCAAATCCGGCGTATTGTAGGAGCCCACAATCGCAGGATGAGCGGGATCGGTTACGTCGATCACCTGCACCCCTGCATTTTCGACAGCAACATAGGCGATGGTGCCGGTTACATGGACGTCGCCGGCCCAATCCGGTGTGCTCCAGGCGCCAACGATGAAAGGCAGATTGGGGTCGGTTATGTCGATTACCTGCAGCCCTGTATATCCATCTGCTACATAGGCATAGGTCCCGACCACCTGGATGTCGCAGGCAAAACCCGGCGTATCGCAAGGTCCCACGATGGGCAGATTGGGGTCGGCAATGTCGACCACCTGGAGCCCTGAATCCCCGTCAGCGATATAGGCATAAGACCCGGCAACGTGGACACCCGAGGCCTCATCCGGCGTCTTGCGTGATCCCACGATGTAAGGCTGATTGGGATCGGCTATGTCGACGACCTGCAGCCCGGAATAGCCACTCGCTATGTAAGCAAAGGAACCGGATATATGGATACCGATAGCCTTGCCCGGCGTATCGCAAGATCCCACGATGCGCAGATTGGGATCGGCAATGGCGATTACCTGCAGCCCTGTATATCCATCTGCTACATAGGCATAGGTCCCGACTGCCCGGACAGCGTAAGCATCACCCGGGGTATTGCACGAGCCGACAATCACAGGACAGCCGGGATCGTTTATATCGATCACCTCAAGCCCTGAGTCCCCGGAGGCTGTAAATGCATATGCATCGGATACGTAGACACCGTAGGTAAAACCCGGTGTATCGCAGGAGCCCACGATGGCGGAATGGACGGGGGTGGTTATGTCGATCACCTTGAGCCCTGAACCCCCGGCAGCCACATAGGCGCGCGTGCCTGTAATCCGGATATTGTGAGCCCACCCCGATACATCACAGAACCCCATGAGAACAGGACATGAGGGATCCGTTATATCGATCACCAGAATCCATGATCCCCCACCCGCAGCTACATAGGCGCAGGTGCCGTCTATGGAGACACCACAAGCAAAACCAGGCGTATCACAAGAGCCCACGATGCAGGGATGTGCGGGGTCGGTTATGTCGATCACTAAAAGCCCTGCACTCCCAGCAGCCACATAGGCGTATCCGCCTGCCACCTGGACATTGCGAGCTTCACCCAGCGTATCACATGAGCCCACGATGCGCAGATTGGGATCGGTTATGTCGATCACCTGGAGCCCTGAAGCCCAATCAGCCACATATGCGTATGCATCAGCGACCTGAATATGGTAAGCATAATCCGGCGTATTACATGAGCCCACGATGGGATGATTGGGGTCGGTTATGTCGAGCACTTGGAGTCCTGCACCCCCATCAGCCACATATGCGTATTCGCCCACCACATGGACACCACAAGCAAAACCCGGTGTATAATAGTCGTCCACAATGACGGGATGAGCGGGGTCGGTTATGTCGATCACCTGGAGTCCTGAACCCCCATCAGCCATATAGGCTTGTCCGCCTACTACCTGGACATTGCGAGCATCACCCGGCGTATTGCACGAGCCCTTGATGCCAGGATAGGCGGGGTTGGTTATGTCGATCACCTGGAGTCCTGCATCCCCATCAGCCACATAGGCATATCCGTCGGATACCTCGACACCATAAGCATGGCCTGGTGTTGCGCAGGTACCGATCACATATGGTCCCCCTCCTCCGTAAAGGGATACCGTGGGCGTCGGTGAAAAGCCGATACCCTTGATGGTTATGGCGGTGAGGGCGGTACTGGCGCCGAAATCAGGCTCAATGAATGAAATGAAAGGGACAGCGGCATCTCCGGATTTTGAGAGATTCAGGCATACAAGAAATGATATCAAGCCTATGAATACAACGAAGGATCTCTTACGCATTCTAAGGCCCTCAATGTGTGTTTTGACGAGTAGGCCCTGATTCGGAACATCTGTGGGTATTTTTTCTGATGAGAAATATGTTCTTGAAATCAACTACCTCTATTCTCAAGTTTTTTTAATCTTTTGTCAAGGAATGGGGATAATACCCCTCTGACCTGTCAGGATACACCCGCCGATTCCAGGTAGATGACCTGGGTGCTGTCGTCATAGGCCAGGATCTCCGCATACCGTCCCCAGTTGATGGCGGTCTCCAACTGCCGCTTCGCCTCCTTTGGGGGAAATTCCAACTTGAGCTCGGATTGCACGATGTCCCATTCGATCTGTTTTTTGTCGGAGACATAGAGCATCGTCATCAGCCATTGAAAAATGGGCAGTCTGCGGATGCGGGTGGCGAAGATCTCCTTGCGCGCGGAAATACTGGCCTCCGCATAGGTTTCTCCCAGGGGGGTGAGGCTGATGTCCCCCTGGGCGACGGTGGCGAATCCGAGCAGTTCGGCGGCCTCGGTCAGGCGCAGCATGTGGTCGGAGTTGACCTTCAATTCGTGGGCAAGCTGATAGATGTCCGCCCTGTTGTTGGCCATCTCGTCAAGACGCTCCAACATCCCTGCCAGGTTCCCGATGGCGATGTTGGGAAGCGGTCTGATCTTCCCCCCCGGCTCACCCGGTGCTGCACCCATCTCGATATGCTCCGGTTGCGTCTGGCCTGCGAGTATGGCATACACCCGGTCCACCATCCCAAGGAACTCAGGGGCCTTGAGCTGGCGGGGATGGCGGAGCCCCACCATCATGTTCGCCACGATCCTGCCGGGCTGTTTTTCCATGACCACGATCCGGTCCGCCATGAACACCGCCTCCTCGATGTCATGGGTGACCATGAGAATGGCCCTCGTGGGGATGCCCCCGGCCGTCCACAATTCAAGCAGGTCGTTACGAAGGGCCGATGCGCTCAGGACATCCAGTGCGGAGAAGGGCTCATCCAGGCACAGAAGCTCGGGCTCGACCGCCATCGCCCGGGCAAACCCCACCTTCTGGCGCATGCCGCCGGACAATTCACGGGGATAGGCGGTCTCGAACCCGTCCATTCCCACCCGGTCGAGCAGGTCCAGGGCGCGGGCGGTCCGGATCTTCGCAGGGATCTTCCTGGGCTTGAGCGCGGCCTCCACATTTTCAAGCACGGTCAGCCAGGGAAACAGGGCGAATGTCTGAAACACGATGGTTGCGCGTGGATTGACCCCTTTAAGGGGCATCCCGCGGTAGAGGACCTGTCCTTCGGTGGGCGTCTGGAGACCGGTGATGATGCGAAGGAGGGTGCTCTTGCCGCATCCCGAGGGCCCCAGAAGGGCCACGAACTCGCCCTCGGTGAGGGAGAGATCCACGTCCTGGATTGCAGTAAAGCGCCGCTCACCGCTCCCGTAGGTCTGATTGATATGTTGAAGCTCCAATAACTGATTGTTTTCCGCCATTGTTTACTCCATTCGATACCGTTCCTCGGCCAGGTGATAGAGACGCCGCCAGAAGAGCAGGTTGATGACCGCCACCGTCACGATCATGCTCAGGGTGGCGGCAAGGAGCAGGGGGTAATCCCCGCCTGCAGTAGCCTTGACGATGGTCGTCCCGATACCCGGGGTGGAAAGGATTTTGCCGCCGAACCGCAGGTACTCGGCCACGATGCTTGCATTCCATGCACCGCCGCTCGCCGTG
>JBLIRN010000086.1:0-9096 GCA_049472315.1 bacterium | reverse complement strand
CCACCCCTCCAGGATGGCGTTCGCCACATCGGTTGCCTCGGCCCGGGTGGGCCGGGTTGTATCAACCATGGAACGGAGCATCTGGGTGGCGGTGATCACGGGTTTTCCCGAATCATTGGCCTTGCGGATGATCTCCTTCTGGAAACGCGGCACCCTCTCCAGGGGTATCTCCACACCCAGGTCGCCCCGGGCCACCATGATCCCGTCGGAAGCCGCGAGGATGGCATCCAGGTTCCTCAGCGCCTCGTGCTTTTCGATCTTTGCGATAACCGGG
Organism: bacterium; assembly: GCA_049472315.1. Lineage (GTDB taxonomy): Bacteria > SZUA-182 > SZUA-182 > DTGQ01 > JAFGSM01 > JBLIRM01. The sequence continues at coordinate 8,822 of JBLIRN010000086.1, read as the reverse complement.
GTGTCATGACCGTTTTCTGCGATGATCCCCTTGACCTTTGCAATGTCCTCCGCCCATCTGACAAAGGAGAGGGCCACCATATCCACCCCGTTTTCGAGTCCGAATGCGAGGTCCTGAACATCCTTTTCCGTGAGGGAGGGGATATCGAGGGTCTCCGAGGGGATGTTGATCCCCTTGTGAGAGCTGAGCATCCCCCCGATGACCACCCTGCAGCGGATGTCCGTGTCCGTGGTATCGAGGACCTTCAGTTCCATGGCGCCGTCGGAGAGCATGATCCGATTCCCCTTGCGCACCTCACGGGGGAGTTTTGGGTAGGTTATGGAGACGCTCTCCTTTGAACCCTTCACAGGCCGGCTGGTGAGTGTGAATTCCTGGCCGGTGCTGATACGGATACCCTTACCGGGGATGAAACCGACCCGGATCTTCGGGCCTGCCAGGTCCTGCAGGATGGCCACATGTCGTCCCAGTTCGCGGGCACGCTCGCGAATAATCCCGATCTTTGCCGCGTGCTCCTCCCGGGTCCCGTGAGAAAAATTGAGCCGGGCCACATCCATCCCCGCCTTGATCAGATCTCCGACGACTTTAGGGGAGTCACTGGCCGGCCCTATGGTGCATATGATCTTGGTCTTCTTCATTGTCTCCTCCGGCACCGCTGTTCATCCGTGCAGCCTTGTGACAGCAATTTCAGTAAGTTAAAGAACAAATAGGCTGTTTTTCTGTTTGCCGTGCTCCGGAGACTCATTATTCCGCCTCCCGGTCTTCCAGCCTCTTTCGAGACAACTCGATGGCAGCATGGAGTTTTTGCCGGAGCGTCTCTTTAGGCGGCAGAACGGTCAGATATTCGGCGACGTGGATACCGGATGCACCCAACTCCAGCAATTCGATCTGCTCCATATCTTTGCCTGCGCAAAGGATGATACCCAACGGCGCATCTTCGTTGGGTTTTCGCTCATATTTGTCAAGCCAGCGCAAGTAAAGCTCCATTTGGCCCTTATGTTCGGGCCGAAATTTATCGAGCTTGAGCTCGACGACCAACAGCCGCCTCAGATCACGGTGATAAAAGAGCAGGTCGAGATAGAAATCGTCCTGACCCACCCTGATGCGCTTTTGCCGGGCCACGAAGGTGAAGCCGCTGCCCAGTTCCATAATAAAGGCCTCCAATTCGCGTAATATGGCCGCTTCTAGGTCTTTCTCCTGGAACGCGCCTTTCAATCCCAGGAAATCAAGTAGATATGGATCGCGAAAAACCAAGTCGGGCGTCATGCGGTCATCGTCCCGTAGTCTATCGATCTTCATTCGGGCCAACGCTTCTGGTTTTTTTGAAAGGGCGGTACGTTCATAGAGCATGGAAGCGATTTTTTTTCGTAGGGTTCGAACGCTCCAGTGTTCAACGCGGCACATTTCTGCATAGAAGTCGCGTTGAAGCGGCTTGTCGAGTGGGAGCAACTCGCGAAAGTGGGACCAGCTTAATTGTAGCGACAGTGTGGCAACAATCTCGGAATCAGGAAAGCATTCGATGAACTTGATCATTCGGGTCAAAGCCGTGTAGCTGAATCCTTCCCCATATTCCCTGCTCAATTGTTGCGACAGTGTGGCAAGTATCCGCTTCCCGTAATCGGCTCGCTTGCCTTCAAGTATTTCCTGGGTGAGTCGTTTGCCGATGCGCCAGTAAAGCATGGTCAATCCAGCGTTGACCGTTGTGGCAACCGCCGCTCGCGCTTCTTCGATCATACGACGGATATCGGCGAAGAGCGCCGGTACCTGAACCGTCTGATTCTTGATGTTTGCCGGCTTGTTTTCGTTATTCTTCATGGCAAGCATCCATTACTGATTATTTGCTCCAGCAAACGTTCATTCTCTTTCTGAAACTTGATCAGGTCAGCCTTGATCTCGTCCAGCGATAAAGGCGGGGTCGGTTTTCTCCCTTTTTTCATTTTTTTCTGTCTGCCGTTTTCAACAGTCTTGTTTAACAATCGCTTAACTAGAGCATTAATCGAATGTTACTATCGAGTCTTCTGTAAATTATCCTCTGGCTTTAATTTAACACATATACGTTGTGTTAAAATTTAATTTTATTATTAAAATCGGACCAAAATTTTATAATAATTATTCACTTTTATCAAAAAGAGTTCAATATTTATCTGACATAATCCATAATAGGACAAAAAAATATAAACTAAAAAGTGATATTATATGCCGTCTGAGTTGGGCTTGTTACCCAATATGCTCAATAGACTCGGGGTACGACAAGAAGTAAATGGCCCGAAATCCCGGATTCCTGACCACAATGCAATCCGCCTCTATCAACTTTCCGGAGTCAAATGTGCGATCAGCGACGAGCAGAAGAATTTCACTTGTGGGCTTGTTTGGCTTCCGGCGCAAAGACTCAAGCTCATCTAAACGGTGCATTATTCTTTGATACTCTTCATATACGCCTCCTTCTCTGGCGTCTACCTTCCGCTTGTAAGCCGGCGAAAGGAGAAGTATTATTGCATCGGAACTGTAAAGCTGGTCCATAAAAGCCTTCAATCGGCTCCCGGTGAGAAGTTCTCGATCCCAATAAAAGGTAGTGTCGATACCACCAAGTTCTTTTAACTCATAGACAAGGAATGCTATCGCATCTTTGTTTGTGTCTTCGTGACAATAGGAAATGAAGCATGTGGGTCTTGATTTTGTTCTCACCATAGGACTGTGTCTCCCCAAAGGTTTGTGGGCCTTATATATAGTGGGCTGCCCTGGGATAATTTGTCTCTACAAATCTACTTTGCTGATATAAGACAGAGTCACTTTGGGCCTAGCATCATCATTAGCTGTAACAAATAGCGTTCTATCCGTCGTCTAGTCATTGGTGTTAGAAAATGTTTTTTTATAGTTGAATCCGCGTTCATAAAAAGTAGCAGCGAGTGTTTCAGCGCAGAATGGATGACGGATAAACGTTGTTGAACTGAGCCGGTTCGCTACCCATAGGTCAGGAAATAAGTAATCAGTATTATATATCAGATTAGGATTGTCCATGCAATAAACACTCTGTTTTTTCTTCTGTTATTTTATTTATTGGGAAGAAAAAAGAGGGAAAACCAATTTTTCAATCTCCATATCAACATCCCCCAAAAGGGTATTATGCTCTGAAAACTATGGAACAGACGATCTCTCATGTATGATCTCAAGACCCTCCGATTCAAGACTGATTTTAAAAACATTACCCCCTGCATCAAGATGAATCGCATACAATATGGTGAAAAAATAGGGAAAGAGACTATATCCTGAGAAGAGTCGCCCTGTAGATCACTGTGCCATTTTCTGTTTTGGAATGCCTTATTCCCCTCTCATACGAAGGGGATATTCATCTGGCAGGTGGAAATACCCGCCGCCTGCATGTAGCAGTGATTCACGTAGTCCTTCAGCATCCGGTCCGAGCTGAATTTCCAGCCCAGGGTGCACATGGCCTGCTTGATCCGGCGCACCCATTCAACGGGGATACCTTGACCGTTCTTCCGATAGTAAAGCGGGATGACCTCGTCTTCAAGGGCCTTGAAGACGGCCTCCCGGTCACGCGTGTTACGGATTTCGTGGTTTTCGTGCCGGGAGCCGGGAACCGCGAATCCGTTGGTGCCATCGTATCCCTCCGGCCACCATCCGTCCAGGATGGAAAGATTCAACCCTCCGTTGAGCGCCACCTTCATGCCGCTGGTGCCGCTTGCCTCGTATCCCTGGCTGGGGGTGTTCAGCCAGAGATCGATCCCCTGGACCATGTGACGGCACACATTGATGTCATAATCCTCGATGAATACCGCCTTTCCAGGGACACGGGGATTCATCACGAATTGGAATACCTCTTTGATGAGTCCCTTTCCCAGATCATCCTTGGGATGGGCCTTCCCTGAGAATATGAGCTGGACCGGTCGATCCCGGCTGGAGAGAATCCCCCAGAGCCGTTCAGGGTCCTGCAGTAAGAGGGTGGCCCGCTTGTATCCGGCGAACCTCCGGGCAAAGCCGATGGTCAGGGCGTGGGGATCAAGGCGGATATCCGCCGGGTGCGCCCGATGGGGAACCCGGGGCAGGAATCCGATGAGCTTGGTCTTGAGGGAGAGGATGGTATTCCAGAGCTCTTCGTCCGGTATGGAGTGAATGTGTTGCCATACCTCTTCCTCGCCGATCCGCTCCTCCCAGTCAGGAGGAAAATAGCGCTGGAAGAGGCGTCTCATGGAGGGAGCCAGCCAGCCCAGGACATTGATCCCGTTGGTGATGTGTCCGATGGGGATATGCTGGAAGGAGCGATCCGGCCACAGATCTGCCCACATGATCCGGCTCACCTTCCCGTGGATGGAGGAGACCGCATTGGATTTTCCCGCAGTCCGGAGCGCGAGCACCGTCATGAAGAAGGGCTCGTTGCGGTCTCCGGGATGGGGCCTTCCGATATCCATGAATTCCTCATGGGAGATGCCGAGGGATTCCCTGAATTGCCAGGTCATCTCACCGACGAGGTCCGAGGAAAACCGGTCATGACCTGCGGGGACCGGGGTATGGGTGGTGAAGACCGTGCGGGAGCCTGCCTGCTTTTTCGCATTCCTGAAGGATATGCCGTGTTCTTCCATAAGATGCCGGGCATATTCCAGTATGGCGAATGCGCAGTGCCCCTCGTTGAGGTGGATGACACCGGGGCTGATGCCGAGGGCGAGCAAAAGTCGCATGCCCCCGATGCCCAGGACGATTTCCTGGGACAGGCGCACCGCATCATCCCCGGCGTAGAGCCGCAGGCCCAGCTCCTGTATGCCCACCGAACGGAAGGCCTCCTCCATGTCCAGGAAATAGAGGGGCACCCTGCCCAGGTGAGTGGTCCAGGCACCAATCTTTACCATCTTTCCCTGAATGGGAAGATCGATGGTGAGGGGGTTGCCCTCCCTATCCGTAACCCGGGCCAGGGGGAGGTCCTCAGGATTCAGAAGCTCGAAGTCGGCGATCTGGTCACCGGATTCGGATATTCGCTGGCGGAAGTATCCCCCGCGGTAGAAGAGGGTCACTCCGATCATGGGAATCCCCAGGTCGGAGGCGCTCTTCAGGTGGTCCCCTGACAGCACTCCGAGCCCGCCGGAGTAAAGCGGCATGGATTCATGGATGCCGAATTCCGCGCAAAAATAGGCAACCGGGCGCGCCCTTAGCGGTCCCGCCTTCATGCATCCCCACGTGGCGAAGGATTCCATGTATCGATTGAGGTCCGAGAGGACATGATTGATCTTGATGCGAAGCTGCGGCTCCTCGCATAACTCCTTCAGCCGTTTCTTTCCCAGCTTCCGTATGAAGGTGATGGGGGAATGATAGCACTCGCGCCAGAGATCCTGATCGATGTCCCTCCACAGCTCAATGGCATCCGGATGCCACGTCCACCAAAGATTTCGGGCGATCCTTTCCATCTTTTCTTCCATGGTCTTTTCGTCATCCATTCCCCTGTCCCCCAACCAAACTTTGTTAGAGCGTAGCGAAGCGAAGCTACTATACCAAGGCTTGTTTTGAAAAGCCGGGAGGCCCGCTTCTTAGAATATATTGTGAAATTATGAACATACTATCAACCAAACTTCGTTAGAGCGAAGCGAAGCGAAGCTACTATACCAAGGCTTCTTCTATAAAGCTGGAAGGTCTCCTTCCCATAATATATAGAGCAATTACAGGCATACTATAGCAAGTTCAGCCGGCGTGATCAAACAGGTGCCCGCCACCACATATTCCCCCTTTTCCATCAGCCCTGGTGAGCTTTTATTTATCACCATTGGTATATCGCATTGACAGATCGAATGACGATTGGATATACTTTTTTGTGAGTTCCGGAGTCGAGGTCCCAGTCATTGCAACCGCTGCATCACGCCATTATCCGTATCACCACACAACGCCTTGTCTGTGCGGGGGTCACGGCGGCGATTCTTATTTTGCTGTTGTCTTGTCGGGGCAGGCATGTCTGCCCACGGCCCCGGCCCGACGATTCAAAGAGAGAATTGCCGGCTTCACGGTGCTCGCCCTTGTCAAGGAATTGTTTTATAATGTCGATTAATAACGTATACTGTGAAGGAGGGATACAGCAACAGGGGCTTTGCAAGGCCCCTTATACATCCATGGCAGAGCACGACACCATCACCAAGGGCAGAAAAAGGATCAATGTGGAGATCCGCCAGATGGAGATCGACGATCTCCCGGAGGTCTTCCATCTGGGTGAGAGGCTTTTTACCTCGGAGGATTCACCCAACCTGTACCGAACATGGGATGAGTACGAGGTAACCAACCTGTTCAACCATGATACCGAACTGTGCCTTGTCGCAGAATCGGATGGAAGGCTTATCGGGTTTGCCCTGGGAACCACCATTACAAAAACGCGTTCGGCCTGGAAGTACGGACATCTTGTGTGGCTGGGGGTTGCAGAGGAGTTCCAGCGATTCGGCATTGCGGAGAGGCTTTTCACCCAGTTCAGGGAGCTCATGCTGGAGGAGGGCGTGCGTATCCTTCTGGTTGATACCGAGGCGGACAACAAACCGGCCTTGAAGTTCTTCCGCAAGATCGGCTTCGGGAAATCAGAGGAACACGTGTACTTGAGTCTCAATCTGGACGAGCAGCTCAAGGCGTTCAAGCAGAAGCACACCAATGGCCGCCAGGCGGCCAAGCGATTCGATAATGGTGTGTGATTCGCGTGTCATACAACAGGATCGTCTCAAGAGGCTCCTGGAGAGAATGATCGATATCTATAGCCCTTCCGGCAAGGAGGAGGAGATCCTCGAATACCTCTATGGATATCTCAAACGCCATGGTCTTCCGGTCCAAAGGCAAAAGGTGGACGAGGCGCGATACAACCTGGTGATCATGCCGGAAGGGGAGGTACAGGTCAGCTTCGTCGGCCACCTGGATACGGTGATCGCCTACGATCTCGATCATTTCGGATATACCGAAGAGGGAGACCTGATCTCGGGACTTGGTTCTGCGGACATGAAGGGTGGGTGTGCGGCCATGATCGAGGCATTCATCGCCCTGTGGAAACGCACTCCATCCCCCCCGCCCATTGCCCTTGCCCTGGTGGTGGGTGAGGAGGAGGAGGGTGACGGCGCACGAATCCTGGCAAACGCCTCTCAATTCAACTGGGCGATCATCGGCGAGCCCACCGGTCTTACCCCCTGTCTGAGCCATTACGGCTATCTGGAGATCCAACTCGTTGCAAAGGGGAGGCGCATCCATGCATCCCTGGCAAACCAGTGCCAGAACCCGATCGAGGCGATGCTGAGGATGATCGTCCAGATCACCCACTACATCGAAACCAGTCGTTCCCAGTTGGTGTATAACATCAGGGACCTCTTCACCACCAGGGCGGGTTTTATGGTCCCTGATCATTGCGAGGCCTGGCTTGATGTGCACATGCCCCCCGAATCGCCTATCGGGGAAATCGTTGCGGAAATCGAGGAGCTCTTCGAGCAGGAGCGTGCCAATAATCCCCACTTCGACGGCAATCTTCGCTTCCTCACCATTGATGCGGGATATGAGCTTCCTGAAAAGGGGCCGTTGGTGGAGGCCCTCAAGGGGATCTATGTGCAGCGTTCCCTCCCATGGGAGCCTGGTCCCTTTCGCAGCCATTCGGATGCCAACCGGCTGTGGGCCTCCGGGGTGCGTCCGGTGCTGCTGGGACCCGGCGAGCTCATGCATTCCCACACCCCGGATGAATCCATCTCCTTCAGGCAGGTCGCGGAGGCATCGGAGATCTATTTTGCGCTGGGGTATGCCATAGCGGAGGATATCCAATGACCATCTCCGGGATTGATTGGGTCATCGTTGCCCTCTACTTTGCCTTTGCCCTGGGTGTCGGGGTCTATTTTTCCAAGCGGGCGGGGAGGGATGTCAACGAATATCTGGTTGCCGGCCGGAAGCTCCCCTGGTGGCTTGCGGGGACATCCATGGTGGCCACCACCTTTGCCGCGGACACCCCTCTTGCCGTGACCGAGTTGGTATACAAGTACGGCATAGCAGGCAACTGGCTCTGGTGGAACTTCGTTCTGTCGGGCATGCTCACCGTCTTTTTCTTCGCCAGGCTGTGGCGGCGGGTGGGGGTGCTCACCGATGTCGAGTTTGCCGAGCTCAGGTATGGGGGCAGGCCCGCTGCATTCCTCAGGGGTTTCCGGGCCCTCTACCTGGGGATCATTGTCAATGCGGTTATCATGGGATGGGTGATCTCGGCAATGGGCACCATTGTGGAGGTTGCCCTGGGGATTGACCGCTGGATCGCCATCACGGTATGCCTTGCCATCACCGTGGTCTATTCCAGCCTCTCCGGGCTCTGGGGGGTGGTGATTACCGATTTCTTTCAGTTCGGTCTGGCCATGACCGGATCCATCCTTCTCGCCATCTTCGCCGTCAGGGGGATCGGCGGCATGGGTGCGCTCAAGGTGCGCCTGCTTGCACAGGCCGGATCACAGGGAGCGGCCGATTCCTTCATCTCCTTTGCACCGCAGGTGGGGTCCGCGTGGATGCCGGTCATCCTTTTCTTCGCCTATATCGCGGTCCAATGGTGGGCGTCCTGGTATCCCGGTGCGGAGCCGGGGGGAGGCGGATACATCGCCCAGCGTATGTTCAGCGCACGGGATGAGAAACACTCGCTCCTGGCCACCCTCTGGTTCAATATCGCACACTATGGTCTCAGACCGTGGCCCTGGATAATCACCGCCATAGTGGCATGGGTGGTGTTCCCCGGTCTGAAAAATCCGGGGGAGGGATACGTGCTGATGATGACCCACTATCTGCCTCCGGGGATCCTCGGGTTGATGTTCGCCGCCATGGCTGCTGCATTCATGTCCACC
>JBLIRN010000085.1:0-9958 GCA_049472315.1 bacterium | reverse complement strand
TCGTGATGTCACAAGGTGGCATAAGCGTTTGTTCCAAAAAACTGTCATTTCAAGACCTGACCCCACTTTGTGTGATTCGTGATGTCACAAGGTGGCATAAGCGTTTGTTCCAAAAAACTGTCATTTCAAGACCTGACCCCACTTTGTGTGATTTGACCCCACTTTGTGTGATTCACCCATCGAATGCCTCCCGCCGTTTATCTTGACACACATCAAGGCATCCTATAATATAGAAATTTGTATATTCCTTTGATATCGGCCCCATGGCCCTTTCCTTCAAAGGCATCGATGTCGTCAACATATTCTAATGATATGGTGGCCCGGCATGCTACCGGGGAACGCCGCACTGGTTTCCATTTCGATTCCCACAAGAGATGAGACCTGATGAGAGGAGATTCGTATGTACTATCGAATGCTGAGGCGATGGCTCCTTGCCGTATGCATCATTGCGGTATTGTCCGCCGGTTGTGCCACCGTTCACACCTGCAATTATCGCGAAATCGTCGGGGAATGCTCGGGGAAGACGAAGGAAGACGAGGTGATTTGCCGCGGATTGGGCTGGCTCTTCGAGCATCCTGTGGATATAGAAAAGGATGGATTTTTGGAACTCGGCGAAGAGATAAACCTCTTTTATAAACTCTATTTAAAGGCGGAAGACCGCAGAGAGAGGAAATTCTTCCACTCGCTGCTTGAATCAAAGGTCGATTATCTTCTTACCGAGCATGATCTCAAGGTCGACTTTGCAGGAGAGGTTACGGGGTATCTGAATTTTGCAAAGATCATGAAGCGGATGGAGATTAAAAGACCGGGATACGACCGGTTTATACAAGAGGAAATCCTCCCCAATCCCATGACCTATCCCCCCAATATCACCTATACCATCCTCAACTCCGCCCTGGTCGAGGATATCGGCGCCACCCCCAGGGTCAACTTCGGGAACCTGGTCAGCCAGGGCGTCATCGCCCGTTTCACCAGTCAACCGGGATTGATGCCCATCGGCAAGGCCTACGCCTCGGACAACGACATCATGAATTTTTTCTATGACATCACCCATGAGGTCTTCGCCGTATCGAATTTCGGCGACCGGGACCCCCGGCAGTATCTGCTGGATGATGAGATACAGTTTTTGCGCTCCCTCATACCGCAGGGGATAGCCAAATACCTCGAAGACGGCCAGGTGGACATCCTTGGGGAGCTGATCATATGCGCAAAGATGATCGAGTATACGAATTTCCATAATTATGAGGAGGGAATCCAGTACATCCTGAATGCGCAAAAGGAGGACGGATCATTTGGACGTATCGAGAGGATGGCGTTTCTGGGTCGCCCCAATCTCTACCGGCACGGGGTGCTGGTATCCCTGTGGGCGCTCGTGGAGTAACAAGGGGAAGGGTACACCATGAAGCCCGCCATGTGTCACATCACCGTTTCCCCGGACGGCAGGAGCATCGAGGTACCCAAGGGGAGCAACCTCCTGAGCGGCCTCCTGGATGCGGGGATCGAGATCTCCGCTTCATGCGGAGGGCAGGGGACCTGCGGGAAGTGTAAGGTCATCATCGAATCGGGGGAATACAACGCCGGCGTCACCCCCTTTTTGAATAAAAAGGAGGTGGCCAAGGGGTATGCCCTGGCCTGCCTCACCCTGGTGGAGGGTGACCTGAGCATAACCATTCCCCCTGCCTCGCGTGCAGAGGGGAAGAGGATCATCATCGGCGAGGCTGAAACCATCATCAATGAACGATGGGGAATCGGCGCGTGGGACATCAATCCCAGAACAAAGAGCTACGACCTGTCTCTTTCTCCTCCCAGCCTTGAAGACAACCGCAGCGACCTTGACCGCATCGCCTCCGCACTGGTGGCTCAAGGGTGTTGTGAAAAGGCACGGTTCATCAATTGCCCCCTTCCCCTCCTGGGGAAACTGGCACGACAGCTCCGGGAGGGAGAATGGAAGGTGACCGCGACCGTGATGGAACTCTCCAGCGAGATCGAGATCATCGACATCCAGCCGGGACGGTCGGACCTTCACCATTACGGGCTGGCCATCGATGTGGGGACCACCACCGTGGTGTGCCATCTGATCGACCTGCTCGAAGGGCGCATCGTTGCCAGCGCAGCCGATTACAATGCGCAGATCAACTTCGGTGAGGACATTATCTCCAGGATCATCTATGCACGTTCCAAAACAGGGCTGGACAAACTCCAGAAGATGGCCATCGCCACCATCAACCGGCTCATCGACCAGATTATCAGGTCCGAAGACATATCACCCGACCGGATCGACAATGTCATAGCGGTGGGGAATACCACCATGATGCACCTGCTGCTGGGTATCAATCCCCGGTACATCCGGCAGGAGCCCTATATCCCCACCTTTTCCGCCATCCCCCACTATATGAAGGCATCGGAGATCGGCCTGCAGGTCAACAAGAACGCCTATATGGGAGGCCTGCCGTCAATAGCGGGTTTCGTGGGATCCGATATAACCGCGGGGATCCTGGCCACCGGGATCTACCATTTGTCCGAATTGAGCGTGTTCATCGACATCGGGACCAACGGTGAGATCGTGGTCGGCAACAAGGACTGGCTGGTGGCGGCCTCCTGCTCGGCGGGCCCGGCATTTGAAGGGGGCGAGGTGAAGTTCGGGATGCGGGCATCCTCGGGTGCGATCGATTCCGTAAAGATATACCCGGACACCCTGGAACCCGCCATCGGGGTTATACAGAAAATGCGACCCCGCGGCATTTGCGGCTCGGGCATACTTGACTGCCTGGCGGAGATGTTCCTGAGCGGTATTGTGGACCGGAAGGGAAAGATCCGCCACGAGCTCTCCCATCCGAGGATCAGGAAGGGCGAGGACGGGTGGGAGTATGTGATCGCCTGGGAGGGAGAGACCGCCATAGGCAAGGACATATGCATGACCGAGGTGGACATCGACAATATCATCAGGGCAAAGGGGGCCGTGTTTGCTGCAATCAGGGTATTGCTGCAAGAGATCGGTTATTCCGTGGATCAGGTGGATCGTTTCATGATCGCCGGCGGGTTCGGGCACTGCCTGAATATCGAACATGCCATAACCATCGGGCTGCTCCCCGATCTGCCCCTGGAGCGGTTTCGATTTCTGGGCAACAGCGCCATCATCGGGGCGTACCTTTCACTCATCTCGGAGGATCTGAAGAGGGAGATACACCAGGTGGCGAAGGGGGTTACCTATGTGGAGCTGAGCACCTCTCGCGATTTCATGGACGAGTATGTCTCGGCCCTGTTTCTGCCCCACACCGATCATACGCTCTTCCCTGGTGTCATCCCCCGTATGAACACGGTGCATCGCGGGAGTGCGTGATGCAATTGCCGGGTCCCGCGGGTCATGTTTTGTGGATGCTCACGAACCTCCTGATGCTGCGGTCATAGGTCCGTTCGATATCATCGGGAAAGAAGCAGGCGGGCAACTCGTTCATCCGTTGGTGATACCGTATGCACTCGCAACAGATCCCCTTTCGCGGGCAGGGTTCGTAGGTGCAGTTACAATGGGCCTTGTTCGTTTCTATGTTGCAGCCTTTCATCTGAAAATCCCCTCCGGGGCATTTTCATGCCTCTTTGTGAGCCGAAGTCTCATCTGCGTTTCACTTCTACATTCACTTCTACATTCTACATTCTACATTCGACATTCGCAGTTTCATCCGGCTCATGTGCCTTTCATCACTCCTCCTGTTTGGGCACTCGACCGGCGGAATCCTCGTGAAGGGCTACAGCCCCTCCCGTTCCAGTTGTTTGAAGATCTCCCTTTGTTCACTGCTCAATGTGGTGGGGGTCTTCACCACGATTCGGACAAACAGGTCCCCCTTGTCCGACGACTTGAATTTGGGCATTCCTTGCCCTTTGAGCCGCATGAGGGTATGGCTCTGGATGCCGGGCGGTACCTTGAGCTTCCGGTTCCCTCCCATCGTGGGCACCTCCATGGAGGTGCCCAGGGCGGCCTGGCTGAAGCTTATGCTGCGGTCGATGTGGAGGTCCGACCCCGACGGCTTGAACAGGGGATGCGGCGCGATGTCGACCTTCAAGTAGAGATCACCGGGTTTTCCGCCGGGCTCCGGCGCCGGTTGCCCTTGTCCGGCAAGGCGGATCTTCTGACCGCTGTGAATCCCCTTGGGGATTTCCACCGTCACCTGGCGAGTTTGATTCCCCTGGCGAATTGACATGGATCTCCTGGTCCCGTGATATGCATCCTCGAGACTGATCTTGATATGAGAGATGGCGTCCTGGCCGGAGAGGGGTTGACGCGGACCAGCGCCCCTCGCCTGTTGTCCGAAGACATCCGACCAGTCCTGATAGTGTCCCCTTTTGGCCCGTGAGGCCCCGGTTCTGGCACGCCGGAACCCCCCGCCCCTGTCGGTGGTGAAGACGCCGCCGAAGAGGTCGCCGAGGTCGAAGCCGAATTCCTTGAAGATCGTACCTGCATCAAAACCGCGGAAGATGTCCTCCTGGGTGAATCGCTGGTGGAATTCCGCTGAACCGAAGCGGTCATACTGTGCCCTTTTTTCCTTGTCGCTCAGTACCGCATACGCCTCGTTGATCCGTTTGAATTGCTCCTCCGCCTGGGGGTTGTCCTTGTTTCTGTCGGGGTGGTATTTCAAGGCGAGCTTTCGGTATGCCTTTTTGATCTCATCCGCAGAGGCCTTTTTGTCGACCCCGAGGGTCTTGTAGTAGTCGTTTTCAGCCATGGTCTCTTACTCGTTGCCGCTCCCTGTATTCAAAACAGGGGACTTGGGAAAAAACGTGAACGACCGGCACATCCTCACCGGTCTCCGGGAATCATATGTCCCCGCGCCTTTATGGTACCATAACCGGTGAAAGGGATGCAATCGGGATGAAACGATCCTGGGGACTATGCGGGGATTTCCGTTGACAGGGAGAGGAGTGCCCTGGTTATGGTCAGTATTTCCTTCCTCACGTAGTGAAGGCTTCCCTTCATCTTGATGCCGGCTGCATTGGGGTGGCCCCCTCCGCCGAGCCGCTCGGCAATCTGCGATACGTCGAGCCTCCCCTTCGACCGCAGGCTGACCTTGAATTCCTCGTCGTCGAGTTCCTTTATCAGGATGGATATCCGGATGCTTTCAATCTGTTGCGGGATAACCACCAATTCCTCCGTGTCCTCATAGGTTGCATTGAGGTCCTCCAGCAATTGTCTGGTCACCGTGAGAAGGGCGACGCTCTGATCGTGATGGATCTCCATGTCGGACAAGACGTGCCCCATGAGCCGTATCGCCGGAAGGGATTTGCGGTCGTAAACCGCCGATGATATGGCGTGGGGATCCGCCTTTGCCCTGACCAGTTGGCTGGCGATGTCCAGACACTGAGCGGTGGTGTTCGAGTATTCAAATGATCCCGTATCCGTGAGGATCCCTGTGTAGAGATTGGTGGCGATAAACGGGTCGATGGCTACGGCCAGGCATTGAAGCAGGTGGAACACCATCTCCGAGGTTGCGGAGGCACCCCGATCCACCCAGTTGATATGGCCGAACCCCGTATTGCTCACGTGATGGTCGATATTGATGACCATCGGAGGGGGATGAGGGATGAAGGAGATGCCGGTTCGTTCAAGGTTGCCGCAGTCAAGGACAACCAGGATATCACCCTGACCGATACGAACAGAACGCGAAGGAATCAGTAACTCCGTGCCGGGCAGAAAGTCATAGATGGACGGCACAGGGTCCTTGCACCGGATCTGGTTCTTGATGCCCAGCTTCTTCAACCCCAGGGCAAGGCCGATCTGCGCACCGAGGGAATCCCCGTCCGGATTCTCGTGGCTCACGATCACACAGGAGGAGCAACCCTTGATCTTCTGGACGATCGGTGCGATATCAGAGGGAATTCCACTCATTCCTCGGGAACCTCTTTATCCTTCTTCAATTCAGCCAGGATATCCATGATATGTGCGCTGCGCTTGATCGACTCGTCAATATGGAAGTCTATGACCGGGGTGTAGCGTAATTTCATCTTCTTGAGGGCAAGCTGCCGCTGGATAAAACCCCGGGCATGCTGGAGGCCGTTGAGAATGCTTTCCGTATCCTCTTCCCGAAAGGGGCTGACATAGACATGAGCGTGCCTGAGATCCTGCGTGATGTCCACCCTGGTTATGCTCATCATGCCAAGTCGCGGGTCCTTGACCTCATCCCTGAGAATGTTGGCGATCTCTTCGCGAATCACCACGCCGATTCGATTGGTTCTCTTGTATGATTCCATGGTCCCCTCCTTCACCCTACACACCAGAATCGTACCATTGCTTTCCGTGGCAGGTCGTACCGGCCAAGAGGAGGACTATGCGCGGGCCCGTCATGTGAACTCGATGAAATAATCGGTGAGCACAACATCGGGTGTGGATTCGACAACCCCCACCACGTGATTCAACACCTGATCAATCCTGACGCGATCCTTGTTGATACACGCTATGCCGATGACCGCTCTCTGCCATTTGTCAAGGGCATCCAACTCTGCAACCGAGACATTGAACCGGCTCCTGATCCTGTCTTTGAGTCCCTTGACAATCTTTCTTTTCCCTTTAAGGGAGGCTATGGACGGCAGATGAATATGGATCTCGCACACACCGATCATATCTTCAGCTACGCTGATATCAGGAGGAATGACCCTTTTTGAGGAAAGGATCATGCAATCCGTTATGTCAACCGGGCACAAAGGAGAATAGGGTTCAGGAGGTGTTACAAAGAGGCCTCAACCTCTTTTTGGGTGTAGCATTCGATGATGTCGCCCGGCTTTATGTCATTGAAATTTTCAATCTTGATACCACACTCATACCCATTCTGGACATCCTTGACATCATCCTTGAACCTTTTCAGGGAGTTGATTCGGCCTTCATAGACCACCACGTTATCCCGCAGCAGCCTGGCCATGCATCCCCTCGTGATGGTCCCCTCCTGCACGTACGAACCGGCTATGGTTCCAATCTTGGTTACGGAGAAGGCCTGTCTCACCTCCGCCCTGCCCAGAACGATCTCCTCGTAGACAGGTTTAAGGATACCCTTCATGATGGACTGGACGCTGTCGATGAGATTGTAGATGACGTTGAAGAGCTGAATTTCCACCTTTTCCCGTTCCGCCAGGGCCAGTGCCTTTGGCTCAGGCCTGATGCCGAATCCGATGACGACCGCATCCGATGAGGAGGCAAGGAGCACGTCCGTCTCATTGATGGCGCCGACTCCACCGTGGATCACCTTCAGCTTGACCTGAGGGGTACCGAGATTCTCCAGTGCCTCGGTGATCGCCTGGACCGAACCTTGTACATCGGCCTTGAGGATGAGGTTTAACTGCTGTATTTCGCCCTCCTTGATTTTGTTGATAAAGCTGGCGAGATCCATGCGGCTCGTCCGGTTCAATTCCTGGGTTCTCTGTTTTTCCTGGCGCATTTCGCTGATCTGGCGCGCCTTGCGATCATCCTCCACCACCACGAAGGTGTCGCCGACCTTGGGCACACCGGCAAATCCCAGCACCTCCACGGGCATTGATGGCGGGGATGCGCTCACATGATCTCCCTTGTCATTGATCATTGCCCGCACCTTGCCGGCCTGGAGCCCGCAGACAAAGGAGTCTCCGACCGAGAGGGTGCCGTTCTTCACGAGTACGGTGGCCACGGGTCCCCTCCCGCGGTCCAGCTTGGCCTCTATGATGGTTCCCACGGCGGTGCGGTCCGGGTTGGCTTTCAGCTCCAGCATTTCTGCCTCCAGCAGGAGCATCTCCAGGAGTCTGTCCAGCCCTATCCGCTGTTTCGCCGAAATCTCGCAGAAGATGGTCTGCCCGCCCCATTCCTCGGGGACGAGGTCGTATTTTGACAATTCTGTCTTCACCTTCTGGGGGTCGACACCCGCCTTGTCTATCTTGTTGATGGCTACCAGGATGGGGACGCCCGCTGCCCGGGCATGATTGATCGCCTCCACGGTTTGCGGCATGACCCCGTCGTCCGCTGCCACTACCAGCACCACCACATCGGTCACCTGCGCACCGCGTGCCCTCATTGCGGTAAACGCCTCGTGCCCCGGGGTATCCAGGAAGGTCACCTTGCCTTCAGGCAATTCAACCTCATAGGCCCCGATATGCTGCGTGATGCCGCCGTACTCCCTGGACACCAGATTGCTCTTGCGGATCGCATCGAGCAGGAGTGTCTTCCCATGGTCGACGTGGCCCATCACGGTTACCACCGGCGGACGGGGCTTGAGCCTTGTTGCATCCTCCTCTTCCTGTTCGAGGATCTCCCTCCCCTCCATGGACACGACCTTCGGTTTTTTGTCGTATGCCTCCACAATGGACATGGCTGCACTGGTATCAATGACCTGATTGATGGTGGCCATAATACCCATCTGCATCAGTCGTTTTATGACCTCATTTGCCGGTGTCTCCAGCCTGTCGGCGAGTTCGCCGACCGTCATCGCCTCCTGCAGTTCGATAATCTCGCCCGCATCTTCCTTCTCAATGACTGCCTCACGTGATCTTACCGGCCGTTGCTCCTGCTCCTTCGCCTGCTCGGGATGTACCGGCTGCTTGGCAGTCCGGGCAGGCTTTTGGGGAACTGCCTTGGGTGTGGATTCCGCACCCTCGGCCTTCGCCTTTCGCGCCGCCTTTTCGGCAATAGCCCCGCTTTTTTTGCGTTTTTCCCGGATGATCTCCTTTATGAGGTTTGCCGTGTCCTCATCAATCGTGCTCATGTAGCTTTTTATTTCCAAGCCGAGATCTCTGATCTGATGGACCATGTCCTGGCTTGATAGTCCAAGTTCTTTAGCCAGACTATGGACTCGAATTTTGCTCACCCTTGCTCACCTCCCTGGGAAGTCTGACTGAGATATTCCTTCGCATTTTCTATAAGTTGTTTCGCCGTGACCTTTCCTATCCCGGGGATGGACGTCAAGAGGTCAAGATCTGCTTCGGCCAATTCCTTGACCGACCGTATCCCCTTATCCAGAAGCTTGTTTACGACAGAAGGGCCTATACCGGTGAGGGAGGTCAAATCCATCTTGGCCTGCTCGAGCCTGATTTTTTCCATGCGCCGTTCCTCTTCGGATTCGCTCTCACTCTTGATGTCTATCTTCCACCCCGTCAATTTTGAGGCCAGCCGGGCATTTTGCCCCTTTTTCCCGATTGCCAGGGAGAGGAACTTGTCAGGAACCACCAGTTTGACCATCTCCTGGTCTCGGAAGAATTTCATTCGGGTGATCTCCACCGGGCTCAATGCATTCTGGATGAAGGCTGTAGGATCATCGGCCCACCGGATGATATCGATCTTTTCCCCCTTGAGCTCTCTCACCACCGACTGCACCCGTGATCCCCTGATGCCCACACATGCCCCCACAGGATCGATATCCTTGTCCTTGGAGTATACCGCAATCTTGGTCCGTTCCCCAGCCTCCCTGACCACGCCCTTGATTTCCACGATCCCTTCGTAGATCTCCGGGACTTCCAGCTCGAACAGCTTGGCGACGAATCCGGGGTGGCTCCTGGAAAGGATGATGTGCGGCCCCTTGTTTGACTGTTTCATCACATCCACCACATAGGCCCGTACGCGTTCCCCGCGTTTGAAGGACTCCTGGGGGATCAATTCCTTTTCCGCAATGGCTACCTCGATCTTGCCCAGATCGATAATGAGATTCCCCTTCTCCTTGCGCACCAGGATGCCGTTGATGAGCTCCCCTCGCTTTGCCCTGAAATCATTGTAAATATTCTCTCGCTCCGCCTCTTTCACCTTCTGGAGAATCACGTGCTTTGCCGTTTGTGCGGCAAGCCTGCCGAAATCACTCATCTCCATCTTGATCTCGACGTACGATTCAAGGGCAGCGTCAGGATCATGGCAGAGGGCCTCATGGAGGTGGATCTCCTTCATGGGATCGGTGACCGTGTCGACCACCAGCAGGCGTCTGTATAGATTGATCTCGCCGATATCACGATCGAAATGGGCAAC
>JBLIRN010000084.1:0-10130 GCA_049472315.1 bacterium | reverse complement strand
CAGATTTTGGATAGCATACTAAGCTTTCCGGATGAGAGGAATTGTGATAATAATATCTTCGGATTTAATTCCCTGCCCCTCGGAGGGCCTTGAAAACTTTTGAAATCTGCGGCGTGCAGCCGGAATAATCCATTGGCAGCCCTTCGGAACTCGGCCCGAATGAAAAGGGATGTACACAGGGATAATTGCCTCGTCAGAAGACCAGATGCAGGTTTGCGCGAATGAGGTCCTCATCGATCCGATTGATGAAGGAGACGCTTCCCCTTAGGCATGGATGGTTGTAAAGCAGGGAGTATGCCTCTTCCACCCGGCTTTTGGTTTTAAAATCACGGATAAGGGACGTAGTGATCTGATACCCCCTCCACACGGGAGAAGCAAGGAAAAGTCGGGCGGTATTGAGCCTTTCATCATATAGAAGGTCACTGAGATGGCGCCATCCTATGGATATTTCACCCCTTTGAGCGCTGCCCAGGGTGCAGACCGCATCGATATCCTTGTCGCCGCCACCCTCGGTGACAAGATAACCCCTCCCATCGAAACGCAGGAGGGGATGAGGAATCGCCCCGGCCGTGATCCCCAGCAACTGCCTTTCTTCCTTGAGCATTACGGTATGTGAAATGACCAGGTCAAGAACAGGGGGGACCCTACCATTTCCGGCCCTGCGTCCTATGCGGTTGACGATCATGAAATGCACGTTTTCCGTTTCCTCAGGCCATGGGTCGAACTGCATGACCGCGGGAGGGGGTGTCCCCTCATGGGTTTCATATTCATAGACCACCTGCGGATAGACAAGATGCCTGAAACCCTTCCGATCACCGTCCGCTTCGGTAATGTCCCCGGTAAAATCACGAAAGATTCGGGGACCGGTAAGGGTGAAGGAGGCGGCATGGGCATGCGACCATTCCTCTTCATCCTCCGGGGAATCGTAAAGGGTCTGCCTGCTGGAGAGGCAGGAGCTCATGTTCATCCAGGGATTTCCCGGACCCTGTATGCATATCCTGGGTTCAATGCTGTACTGTTGCGCATGATCATTCCCTTCGGGCACATCCCATTCCAGGTGCATTGCGGAAAGATTCAGACCCCAGAAAGGGGTGAGAGAGGGCAACGTGAGGGGGAGAGATGCATACCGGTGATGGAGGGAGAGTTTGGGTGCCTGGTGGATGTCGCATGTGGGGAAGTCATGGAGCGAGCGAAGGTGCTCCCAGGAAGCCGCCCAATCAAGGCCGTATTGCTGGGTGGTCACAAAGGCCCGTGATTCGCCGATCCTCAGGTCTCTGAGGTAGGAATCAAGTGAGAAACGGTAATAGTAATCCCTCTCCGATGGGTAGTGAACATCGATCACTCCACGGGTATGATGCTTTTTCCCTGTGTCCAGAAAGAGGTCGCCGTTTCCGTGGATTCGTTCGGGGCTGTCCTCCCTGAGGAGATAGAATGTTGCGGAGGAGCCTCCGCCATCGGTTGCCGGGGAGTGCTGCCACCCGGCTCCGAGTCCGATCCCGGTCTGGGTGAAGATATCGAAAAGGAGGCGGCCTTCGGTGTTTCTGGCAAGGGCCCAGGTGAAACGATTTTTAAGGAAGTATCCATGCCTGCTGGAATGCCCCGCTTCTGGTGATTCCAGGCCGGTACCCCCTGTCTGCTTGATGGGAATGGTGGCGACAGGGAGATAAAACACCGGGATTCGTTTGATCCATAGCGAGAGGTGTCGTATCTTTACGGATTTCCCCGGTTTCAGTTCCCCCTGTGTCCCCCGAATCACCCAGGGAGGCTGCTTTCCCGGGCAGGTGGTGAATTGCAGGCGGTTCAGTGTAAAGCTGTTCGGGTCTCCCTTTTCCGCACCCAGGAAATGGATATGACCCGAGGGTTCCAGCCACATATCGGCCTCATCTACGTGCCACAGTCCGGATTGTATGTTGAATGCCGTTTCCTCCGTATCTACCCGCTCCCCCTGGGGAAGGTAGAGGTGTACGCCCCCGGCTGCCCTTCCATCCCCCGTGGTAACATTCAATTCAATCCGGTCGGCATCCATCCGAAGTCCGTCCCTGGTCATGCCCACCTCGCCCTCAATGAGGATCATGTTCGATGGGATGTCGTATACCAGCCTCTCGCCGGTCAGGTAGACAGGTCCCTCCTGTGCAGGGGTGGGGATCGGGACGAGGAGGAGAACGGAGAGGGGTGCAACGAGCATGCATTTCAACCAGGGTCCCATGAGGCGGATAATACCTGCAGTGCGGCATCGAGCAGGGGCATGAGGTGACGGATTACGATTACAGGCCTGCCCGGTCATATCGAATGAGGCGCCACCTCGTGTGCCTCTGACGGATAAGGTTCTACACCCAAGAGGGTCATGGCTTCACCGATGGTGTACAGTGATCCGGTGACCAGGATGAGGTCTTTTGTGCCGGCATGCGCCCGGGCATGGGAAAGTGCGTCGGCAAGATGTGGATAAACGGCAATGTCCCTTCCCTCTGCAAGTCCGTCGGCCTGAATGGTATCGTATAATTCAGCGGCTGATGCGGCACGATCGGAAACCGGCGAGGTGAGAATCACATGGTCAGCGAGGGGTACGAGCCTTCGGCAGATGCCGGCGATGTCCTTGTCCTTTAAGATCCCAAGCACCAGGAAGAGCCGTTCATAGTCAAACTGGGATGGGATCACCTCGGCAAGCCGTTCTGCCGCATCCGGGTTGTGGGCGCCGTCCAGCAATAGACATGGATCACGGGATACCTTCTGCAGCCTGCCGGGCCATACGGTTTTTCTGATCCCTTCGGTGACCGCCCGTTCATCGATGTCCACTCCCAACGCCTTCAGCCTTTCGGCAACCTCGATGGCAAGGAGGATGTTCATGGTTTGAAACCGCCCCTGAAGGGCAGGGGTGATGGTGAGGTACGGCCTTCCTTCGCGCTTGATATGGAGATTCCCGAGTGGATTATCTGCAAGGGGAAGGGATGATGTGCGACCGCCCTGTTCTTCCTCGCAGGAATAGATCTCGGATATTCGATACAGAGGTGCACCCAGGGCGGCGGACTGCTCCCTGATTACCTTTAAGGCATCCTCATGCTTGGCTCCTGTTACGATCGGGCAGCCCGGTTTGATGATCCCGGCCTTTTCCCGGGCAATGGCGTCAATGGTGGTGCCAAGATACTCCTGATGCTCCAGCGTAACATTGGTGATAACCGAAACCAGCGGTTGACACACATTGGTGGCATCCCACCTTCCCCCCATGCCGACCTCTACAACGGCCATATCCACCCCCTGTCGAGCGAAGTAGGAAAAGGCCAGACAGGTTACCGTTTCGAAGAACGTGGGATATGATTCGGCAAAATGGAGCCCCTCGATTGTCCGCCGGATCTCGTCCGCCTCATGGAGGAGATCCGGCTCCGGGATCGGCATCCCGTTTATCTGGATTCGCTCGGAAAGCTTGATGAGATGAGGGGAGGTATACAACCCCACCCTGTACCCTGCTGCCTTGAGGATCGATGCCACCATGGCGGCGGTCGAACCCTTACCGTTCGTCCCGGCTGTGTGGATTGTCTTGAGCTCCAAGTGAGGATTACCCATGGACTTGAGCAGGCGAAGGGTGTTCTCCAGCCCGAATTTGATGCCTATTCGCTGAAGATCATAGATATAATCAAGCGCATTGGTAGGGGTCATTTCTGGATGAAGAAATCAAATAGCCTGATCAGTGTCCGCTTCATTTCCTTCCGGCTGCAAATGATATCGATCATGCCGTGTTCGAGAAGAAATTCTGCGGTTTGGAAGCCCTCGGGAAGTTGCTGGCCGATGGTCTGCTCTATGACCCGCGGACCGGCAAACCCTACCAATGACCTCGGCTCGGCAATGATAATGTCTCCGAGCATGGCAAAGCTGGCCGTGACGCCTCCGGTGGTGGGATCGGTGAGCACGGAAACATAGGGGAGCCTGGCATCGGCAAGCCTGGTAAGGGCGGCACTGGTCTTCGCCATCTGCATGAGGGATATCATGCCTTCCTGCATGCGAGCACCGCCCGATGCAGCAACGGTGAGAAACGGGGCACGATCCTGAATCGACTTTTCGATCCCCCGCACGATCTTTTCTCCGACCACCGAACCCATGCTTCCCCCCATAAAGTTGAAATCCATGGCGCAGATGGTGACGAAGTGCCCTCCGATATATCCCTGGGTGTTGACGACCGCATCGGCACGGCCTGTTTTTTCACGGTATTCCTTCAACCGTTCCTTATACTTCTTCTTGTCCTTGAATTTGAGGGGATCATCAGGGAGTATCCCTGTATCGAATTCCACGTATTTCCCATGGTCGTAAAGCTTATTGAGCCTTTTCTCGACGGATATGGGAAAATGGTACTCGCATTTGGGGCAGATATCGTAATTACGCTCAATCTCCTTGGTGTAGATGATCTCTTTACAGCTCTTGCAGCGCATCCACAGTCCTTCCGGGATCTGAAGCTTCTTATCTTCGTATGTCTGCTGTAATTTCTTTTTTTTGCTAAACCACATTGTTTATGGAGGATAAAAATGCACTCTATTGATGGATTAAAAGGGCCCTGTGTCTCCATCGGCATTTTGCACGCGTACCATTATCGTATAATGCATGCGATTATGCAAAGAATGGAGGCCAGAGAAAATATAATAACTTGATTTTTTTAGGCTAACTAATAATATAGAGGGTTTCTTCGGTTGTCAAGGATTGCGGGCAGCGGGGAGGGCAGGGTCTTTTCATGGATGCCGTTATTCGCCCTCTCCCGGTGCATTTATCTCCACTGCCCGTTAAATGCTCCACCAGGGTTGTACATCCAGGAGAAAGGTCTCCTCGGTTGCCAATCCCCTGATATCGAAGGCAAGGATGTTGACGAGGTACTGTCCCGGAAAGTGGCTGAAAAAGCTGAAGACACACCCCTGGGTGCCGTCCTGCCTTTCGGTAACCGTTCCGATGTTACACGAAAAGTAGAGCTTATCCCCATCAGGATCGACGATTTCTATGGGTATGGAGAACTCCTGGCCTGCCTTTACCACTTGGGGGTTCTGTACCTTTTTTGTTACCACCGGCGCGTGATTCAACCAGGTGCCGGGATGCACCACAACCAGTTCAAAACCCGATCGTGCATACATTCCGCGGTTGTCCCGAACGACAATGTCGATCCAGTGA
Organism: bacterium; assembly: GCA_049472315.1. Classification (GTDB taxonomy): domain Bacteria; phylum SZUA-182; class SZUA-182; order DTGQ01; family JAFGSM01; genus JBLIRM01. Next base: position 4,988 of record JBLIRN010000084.1, on the reverse strand, counting down.
TGCCCTTCAAACTGAGGAGTGAACGAGAGAACGCCGGTGAAGGGATCGATAATGCTCTCCTGCCATGGGCCATACTGGTAAGAGGGTAGTCCGTCAATGGTGGCCGTGTAGATCAGGATATCCGAGGGATCTGAATCAGTTGCCAATATGGGAACGGTCAACTCTTTGCCCACATACCCGACCACCTTATTAAGCTCTTCGAGGTAGGGCGGATGGTTCATTCCCGCAACGGGAAAATTGACCACGGAGATGGTGAATGTTTCCACATCGGAGAGATAGCCATCGGTCACCTTGATGGTAAGCACCAGATCATCAAAGGTCTGGGGGACAAAGTGTATGAGTGCCATGTTGGGAGATATCGGAGAATTGGGATCATTGGGATCAGAGGGGATGCGATAGAGGAAATTCGTCGGGCCGATTCCATTCACCCCATATCCGCCGATGGTCGCGGTGAAGTCAAGGAAGTCCCCGTCAGGATCACGCGCTGCAACGATATAGGAAAATGGGTTGAATATGCTCGCATACTGAGGTCCGATACGCCATAGCTCAGGTGGTTCATTCTCTAAGAAGCCCATGTCATCATGGAACAGGATCTCATCCAATCGAAACCGGCATCCTTGGATCACAATGCCGAGTACATGATCGAGCTCCTCATCCGGGAACACCTCCTTGAGATCCTCTTCCATGTTTCTGACCACCAGGTGCCACGTGCCATCCTGGTATCCTCTGCCCAGGCTCACCACGATCTGGTCCTGAACCAGTTGCGCTCCATTCCCTTCCCTGGGCACATAGGTCAGGCGGTAGATTTGATCGGTTTTCGTTTTGATCATCACCCCGAATCGAAACATCTGGAACGACTCGATGGCGAATTCGCTCCAGACCTTGAATGAGATAACCTTTTTAGTGATATAGTCATCGGTTTTGGGATCGAAGGTCTCAAAATTGAAGACCGTGTAAGGCTCCAGATTATTGAAGATGCTCGGATTGTAGAAGACCTCCAGAACCCTGCTTCCTTCTTGGAGGTCGAGCACGGTTCTCATCATTCCGTAACCGATGCCATATCCAAAAACAGGATATGGTGGATCGGAGGTATGCCAGCCATAGTTGTATGGGGAGGTCCAGTACTCGAAGTCATCAAAAACGAGCATCTCGCCATATCCGGATGCGGGATGGAACAGCACGGCGAGAATCAGAACGGCAAAAAGGATTCGAAGACACTTGCAGAGAATGTGATTTGTGGACACCATACATCCCCCCAAAGCTGCGGTGATCGTTACCTGTCAATAGATTTTTTAATTCCGCTTATTATAAAGCAATATTTATGCCATTATATTCTGTGATGATATCTGTATAAGATTATGATTTATATAGGTTTGAATGATTCGGTGCCAAGAAGATATGAAAAATAAGTAACAACTAGGCATTATTGTGTAAAATTCTTCTTATATTGACTTAATTTTCACAAAAACAGGTCTAATGGGAAATTACTCTGATAGGCCAGCGGCAACGAAAGAAAAGGGGAACCGGTGAAGATTTGATAGGGATTCGTCAGGGACACAAGCGGGGCATATCCGGATAACGGCCATTGCAGTTGGGTTGCCGTCCCTTGCCAGGGGAGCCGGAACGGATCGGAAAGCAGCAGGGAATATATCAGCAGGTCGGATCGGTTCACAATAGACGGGGAGGCAAGGTCCCCATTGATGGTGGCCGACGGATTCCCGGTCGACTGGGCTTGACTTGGTATGCCAAGGCTGATGATGCGTGGTGTCAGGAGCGATTGGGCCAGGGAGGAGAAGAGGAGACTGGAGGATACATAGAGCGCCTCCGCTGTTGCGATGGTGGCCTGGGTTGAGGCAAGGACCGCTGCATTGGCGTTCACGAAGCCATATCCGTAATACTGGTCCCATCCAGGGTCTCCGAGGTCGAGAGCGGTCTGTTTGAGTATTTGATCAACCTGCGCAGGGGTCAGGATTCCGCCGCTTGCCGATTGCATGAGCGCAATGGTTCCACTGACATGGGCCGCCGCCCAGGAGGTCCCCTTGCCCAAAAGAAGCTGAAAGGTGGTGAAGCTTGTTCCGTCGTGGGACTGCTGCAGTATCCCATCCGGATATCCATCGAGGTTTTGGTCCACGTTCAGGTCGCCGCCCGGGGCGCATACATCGATTTCCGCCCCGTAATTGGAATAGTCACCGATGGTCAGATCATACCGTACCCCGCTCACGGAGATGCAGACCGGATACGAGGCCGGGTAGTTCGGCAGGTTCGTGCTGTTGTTCCCTGCGGAGCATACCATGGTAACCCCGTTGTTATATGCATAATTGACTGCTGTCTCCAAGGAGACTGTCGGATTGTTGCCAAAGCCGAAGCTCATATTGATCACATCGGCGCCGTTGTTTACGGCGAAATAGATCCCGTCCACGATATCGGTGAGGGTGCCGTTTCCGCCGTTGTCCATTACCTTTACCGGCATGATTGTGGCGTTGAATGCCACGCCCGCGCAACCGTAAAGGTTATTGGTGGTCTCGGCAATGGTCCCGGTGATGTGGGTCCCATGTCCCTCGTCGTCGTCGGGGTTGGCATCACCGTTGACAAAGTCCCAGCCTGCGACAAAACGGGTCCCTGAAAGGTCGGGGGCCTGGGCATAGATATCGTAGTTCTCAAATGCCACCCCGGTATCCAGTACAGCCACCACTACCCCGAGACCGGTTGAGAGATTCCATGCGCTTTCCGCATTGATCGCCTTGAGGTGCCACTGGTATCGATAATACGGATCATTGGGTATGAATGAGACCTGGCCGATGAGGTTCGGTTCCGCAAGGCGAACGATCGGCTCCAGATTGAGACGCACAATGAGCGCCTGCAGGTCCGGGGTGGGAGACGTCAAAACCAGCCTGGCCCCGGACAGCGGGCTCGAAGCCACCTCCCTGAGCCCGTAGATCGCATAAAGCGACAGGATCTGGACCGTTGAGGTGCCTGGCTCGAAGTGGAGAATGATCTGATTGGGAACGAATCGCGGAAGGGGGAACCGCGAATAGGTTGGGAGGGTCAGTGGAATAAACTGCCCCTCACACAGGGAACCGCATACAATAAGAAAGCAAAGGACCATGGCAAGGATCCAAGGATTGCTTTGTATATGCCCCGAAAAGGTAAAGCGGACTGCTCGAAAGGGCTTTTTATCAGTCCATGCCCGTATCTTCATCTCCCCCCCTGTTCTTCCACTCTGGTTCCTGACGATCCATAGACAGCACTCACCGTAACCGTCATTATTAGGAAGGGATGAGCAAGACTTATGCCTCATGCGAGGGTTATGCTGAAGGATCATGAACAGCTTAGAAAACAAGGAATTTCATCAAAGGCATATATGGGGGAGAAGGAATGTAAAGCAGTGCATATATGAAAAATAATATACAAAAACAATATAGTATGCATATAAATTCATATTTCGGCCAATCTTTGGTCCGGTCAATTTGGGGTATCGCTTTGAAAGGAAAGGCTACGACATGTCGGCGATAAGGGTGCGCACCCGCTCCCTTATTCGATCCGGTGAAAACAGGAAGTAGGGCAGGTCGCGCTCCGGCACATTTTCCAGGAGGAAGGTCCCGCTTGTGATCGCGTACGGGGGAGGCTGTTGACCAAAGAACCGCTCGATGATCGTGTCCTGCACCCACTCGTAGTTCCCCCCTCCAATGCCGTGGATGAATATGTCCAGCCGGTACAGGCGAAGAAAGATGGTGAGGGTCGCAGCTCGGGGAACAATGGGTGCCTTCAGGGGGTCGGCCCTTTCCATATCATGCGCAAAGAGCCGGCATCTTCTCCCTTTGCGAATGATCCAAAAGGGAAGTTCATTCTCCTCCAGGTGGGGAAATGGGAAGTGCCTGTAACGGAACCTGAAGGTTGCCCGGTATTCATCAAGACAGGTATTGAATATCTCTCGAAAGGAGCGGTGATGCTCCCAAATGGTGCGGAAGAACACCTGAAAATCTTCATCCATGCACAGGTCGGACAGGTAGCGGTAGGCTCTTGATATGGAATTGAATTCCAGAAAGGATCGTGCAAGGACCTCTCTGAGCCTGATCTGATGGGCGTTTTTGAGGAGGAGGTCCTTGAATGTCGAGAATGTGCTGTATGCTTCTTTTTCTATATAACAAATTGATTTTGATAATAATTTATCATATTCATTAATAAACTGTTTTATATTATAGCTATCTTTGTCAATAAAATCAGATAATAGATTATCACTATTTATGAATGTGAGCACCCCTTCAGAAAGGAATCCCGGTATCCCCTCAATCCGCAAAAGGGATCCGTAAAGCGCACTGAAAAGAGCCGGTGGATCAGCCCCGAGATATACCGGTTGATACTGAGCCGGGATTGAGGAACATGTCCCACGTCTTTCTGAATCATATAGCGGGACCCCAACACCACCTCCTCCTGTTCGAGTCCACGGAAAAGGCGCGGTAGGTACTCCGGGTCATGCTGGAGGTCTACGTCGATGGTGACGATTCTGGCGTAGCCTTCCCCAAGGGAAAATTTGAACCCTGAGCGGAGCGCAGCACCATAGCCCTTCCGCGTGGGGTGCCGCAGCAGGAAGGTACGCGCTCCTTGCGCCTCGGCGCAAAAATCCCCGCTGCCATCGGTGGAGCCGTCGTCAATAAACAGCACATCCTGGGAATACCAGGTCCGCAGATGACGATAAAAATCGGCTATCGTGGCCCGCTCGTTGTAAACAGGGCAGATGACGAGACCTTTTTCTCGCATGGATATCTCGCTTGTACCGTGCCTGGTGGTGTAATGCCGGCCCCTCACATGGGCATGACAACGGCCGCACGATTCATCAAACCCTTCCGATCTCCATAATATGGTGCGCCGATGCATCGCACGCCATGCATTGACACATGGAAGGTGTTTTGGGTATAGTGAACTATAAGAATGGCGATTGTCACGTGGAGTGATGCCAATACCATTGATTGTAACAGAGCCCTGTCTTT
>JBLIRN010000083.1:0-10266 GCA_049472315.1 bacterium | reverse complement strand
GATGACGTCTATATGTAAGTTCCCTTCAGTGATGATTGCCGCAGACTTAAGTTTTTTCAAGAACAACAGGATATATTGAGCGCTATGGCCATGCCGTTTCATGATCTTGGGGTATAAGAGCACGGCATTGATTTCTGAGATTATCTCATCCGACAGCACGAGCCTTATTTTGTCGTCTCTAATAAGGGAGAGTATCCTGGCTGGATTTGAATCAGGCTTCAGCAGGGCGCTGACAAACTGGTTGGCGTCGAGAACGATTCGTATCATTTATCTTTATTTTTTGATTTCTGTGGCAAGCGATTTCTATAAGACCGCACCGCTTCTTCAATTTCCTTATCTACGAGATCGCTATCCTCCTTCTGTGCAGTTTTGCTGATTTCATCCGCCATCCGAAAAAATTCCTCCTGCTCTTTTTTCATGCCCTTATAAACCTCAACCGATATGATCGCTACTAAAGGTTTCCCCGCCCTTTCAACAATATATTCATCATCCTTTAGTGCCACTTCATTCATAACCTGGCCGAGATTCTGCCTGACCTTTAATGCCGAAATCTTTTTTAGCATTTTTTGCCTCCTGTATTAATTACGATGAAACCGTGAAGAGTCTGAATCATTAAAAACTGAATTGATTAGAGCATACGATGCCATCGATCATTATAACTATTATAATTATTATAATAGTATATGTAATTGCATTGTGCAAATTTATAAGGGGTACAGGGGGAGGATGTTCCTAACAAGAATTCCGCAGACACCGACCTTGTGGCGGTCATTCATGAGTCTGTTTCTGATAGGGAATTGCTTTTCTGGGCAGAATTATAGCCAGGGTTTTCAATTTTTGGCAAGGCAAATATTAAGGTAGAAATTAGCAGATGGTGAAGTGGGTGATGATGTGCCAGAGAAGGAGGACCGACGGAGAGGGAAAGTATCCTTAAAAAGGCAAAGGAGGGTTCCTGGGCCAGGAATTCAGGCATACCAATAGTGTGGGATTTTGGAAGGGTATCGATATAAGGATGTTATGCGGGAAGATAATCAAAGAAACTGTAATCATAGATCGTCTCTTCCTCTGGGTTGTTTTCCTCGAACATCGGAGGGCCATGTGCCTGAGGCTGTCAGAGGTCACAATGCTTGAGGATCTTTTCGATGATTTCCGGTTGGTCTATGATCGAGATGATTCTCATGTGGTGCAAACAGCGGGGGCATACAAGCGGGTCGACTTCGTATACCTTCTTGATGAGGGCGGCCCATTTTTTACTGCATGATCTTTTCGTAGGGGCTGTATCAGCGATAACGATATCAGCCTTTGCCGCTTGTCCTGTTTTTTGTCGAATCCCCCGAGACTTGTTACTGTAATGGCCGTAATAGTGGACGCATTGCGCGGCCTTGTTGGGAATATGGGAGGTAATGGCAGCAAGCCAATCAAGCGGTTCATAGGAAACGGTGCCTCGCCTTGATGCGTAGACGACCTTTTGGTCTTCCCCGTCATAGAGCATCCGCTCCTGGCTGACCGGGGCCTTAATGATATACTGCGCAAGGGTTTCTCTGCCTTTTGTATCATCGGCATCGATTTCAACCCCGTTATGGATATTGAACCCCGAATGGGGCCATGAGGCGACTTTGTGAGCGAGGCCCTCGGATATCTTTTCTTCTGCGATAAGCATGCTAAAGACCTTATTCATGAACAGGATCGCCATCTTTTGGGTATCGATCCAGGGCAGGGGTGGAAGGTCGCCCTCTCATCAAATGGCAAGACCCATTTCCGGATCGTGGGCGCTACGAGCGGCAAGTTCCAAGAATCCGTGCTGTAATCCCGCCTTGGTTCAAAACCCCTCGTCAGCATAAAATCCACATCTCTGGGTAAATAACGCTATTAGACCATAAGAAAATCATTGACGAGCACGAACTAAATGTATATACTTATGCACATCTGCTGACATAAAGTACGGAGGCATAATGAGAACAAAGACAGACACAATAATTGAATATCTTAAGAGTCATGGTGGAATAGCCCGATTTTCTTCAATTCGAAAAGCAGGATTTCATCCCGATCTAATTAAGAAGAATGAAAAAGAAAAGAAGATCGAGAAAATAGGAAAGGGGCTGTATAGGCTCGTAGGGGATACTATTGGATCTCACCCGGATTACGTCCTCGCGTCACTCCAAACCTCAAAGGGCGTGATTTGCCTGCTATCTGCGCTCTATTTCCATAGGGCGACCAATGAAATACCCCGGTTTGTGGACATCGCTATTCCCACAGGAGCACGCGCGAACAGAATAAAATATCCACCTGTAAAATTCTATCGTTTTTCACCGGACACATGGAAGGCGGGCGTGGAGAAACACGAGATTGAAGGTCACCCGGTGAAGATTTACAGTCTAGCGAAGACCGTGGCTGATTGTTTTAAGTTTCGTAATAGAATTGGAATAAATGTGGCCAGAGAAGCGCTTAAGATCGCTGTTGCCGAAAAACACGTTAAACCTAAGGATATCATGGAGTATGCCAAGATTTGTCGCGTTGACAGAATCATTAAACCGATACTAGAGACCATCCTATGAAAAAAGAAGTGAAGAATATCGAAGCCTCAATCAAGGCTCGGCTTAAAAATAAGGCGAAAGAAACCAATCGTCCATTCGCGGAGGTATTGCAGTATTACGGCATGGAGAGATTTCTCTACCGGTTCAGCAAATCAAGATACGCCGATAAGTTTGTCTTGAAGGGCGCGCTTCTGTTTGCGGTATGGCAGATACCTGACAGGCGCACTACCCTTGATATTGACTTCTTAGCCCGCTTTGATAATGAGGTCGCGACCATCGAAAAAGTGATGAAAGACGTGTGCGACACCAGCGTGGATCTCGATGGGCTTAATTTCGATCCTCAAACAGTCAAAGGAATGAAGCTCAAGGAAGACGCGGATTATGAAGGGGTGCGCGTAAAATTCACCGGTTTTTTGGATCGCGCGGAAATTCCGATGCAGATCGACGTTGGTTTTGGTGATATCGTGTATCCAAAGACCAGGGTCATTGACTATCCGGCAATTCTGGATTTTCCAAAACCTCGTTTAAACGGATACCCTCAAGAAAGTGTGATCAGTGAAAAATTTGAAGCTATGATCAAGCTCGGGCTCTTGAACAGCAGAATGAAGGACTTTTATGATATCTGGCTTATGACGAGGCAATTTGAATTTAGTGGCGCGAATATCGCCAGCGCGATAAAGAAAACCTTTAACAATCGAAAGACAGAAATTCCGAATAAAAAACCCTTGTTTGCTGATGAAATTTACGATGAAAAATCCGACCGGCAGACGCTCTGGAGCGCGTTTTTGAAAAAAGGAGATATCCAGAACGCGCCGGAAACTCTGTCGACCACGGCCAAAGAAATAGAGCGTTTTCTTATTGAGCCCATTATGGCGCTCAATGACAATGTGACATTCGCTAAGACATGGAAACAACCGAAAGGGTGGGAATGAGGACGAGTCTTGTTACTGTAATGGCCGTAATAGTGGACACATTGAGCGCCCTTGTCGGGAATATGGGAGGTAATATGAGCATGGTAAAGACCTTATTCATGAACAGGGCGCCATCTTTTACGAGGCAGGGACTTTAAAAATACACCCGGAATGATGCCCAGTACATATCCGGGTAGGCCCCGAACTCGGAGCGCAGCAGGGGATCGGCCGAGGGGGTTTCCCGATACGGCCTTTTCCCGATGCCCAGGGTGGCGCCTGCTGCAAGGTAGATGTCCTCCGCGATGTTGTAGTCGATCTGCGGCGAGATGGAGAGGGAGTGGTCCGCAAGGTTGTGGATGAGGGTTGCGGAGAGCGGGGCCAGGGGATGGAGTTGATAGGTGCCGCCGACTGCCAGGTAGTGCTCGCCCATGAGGTAGACGGCCCCATCCCGGTAGGCAGGGGTGGAGAAGCGATCCGTGTACCCTTCCGGGGATGATGCACCCGCCTCGTTGAAGTGGTATTCCATGAATCCATAGAGCTTCTCGGTGAGGCTGGCATCCATGCCTATGGAGACCCGGGTATAGCCGGTATCATCTCCATCCGATGCATTCGAGTCCCTGAAAAAGTCGGGCTTCACATACGCCCCCTCGATCCATACGCCTGCGCCGCCGATGGCGCGGGCAAGATCGAGTCCCACCATGGCGTGCTCCTTGAATCCCATGAGGATCACCGACATATCCGTCTGCCACGCATACCCCTTTCCCCGGAGAAAGAAGGCGTGCTCCCGTGAGGAGCCATCCTCACCGAATACGTACCCCAGGTCAAGCTCGCTCATCATGCCCAGGGGGACCCTTACCCGAGCCGCGTCCACGCCGAACCGTTCCTCCTGGTCAAGCTCGGTGAATGAAAAGGGGGCGAGGATGTCCGTGGGATTGATGACATGGGCGCTGCCCCAGGCAATGGCCTGGCGGCCGATGTAGATATCCCCGAAATCGTATCCCAGGCTCACATAGAGACGGTCCAGGTTCTGATAGAGGCCGAAGCTCGTATCCGGGGCATCCCCCTGCGGGGTGATCAGCCGGTCGAGGTCCTCGATCCGGTAGGGGGAGGAGTCCAGGGAGAACAGGTAGGGGGAGTCCTCAAAAAGCGAGGGGTCCTGTATGCGCGGGGAGAGGTCATAGGCGGCGTGGAATTCGACGGGGGCGTCGGGCTGGACGTCGAGCTTCAGGCGCAGTCGGGTATTGACCGCCCCGATGGGCGATCCGCTTTCCTCCTCCAGGGCCTCCGGCGGGTCAAAGACCATGGAGAAATTTTTCACGTACCCGGAGATCCTTACTGTTTTTGCATCTTGGGCAGGGGAGGGGAGTGGGATAACCATGAGAAGCAGCAGACTCACGGTCACCAAAGAAACCCTCATGCCACTTCGTGGCGCCACGAAGAATGAAAATGCTATATTTTCAGATGAATACAGGATATTTTCGAGATAAAGGCTCACCGGCAGGAATCGGCGCATGTATTACGTCCTCTTCTCGTCCTTGGTGATCTCACCGTCCTTCAACACGATGAGACGCTGGGCCCGCTTCATGATCATGGGGTCGTGCGTGGAGAAGACGAAGGTCATCCCGGTCCTTTCATTCAGGTCCTTCATCATGTCGAGCAGCCTGGACCCGGTTTCGGAATCGAGGTTGGCGGTGGGCTCGTCCGCCAGGATGAGCTCCGGCCGCGACACCATGGCCCTGGCCACGGCAACGCGCTGCTGCTGGCCGCCTGAGAGATGTGAGGGAAGACGGTCCGCGTAACCCTCCATGTCCACCTGCTTCAGGATCCTTCGCACCCGCTCTTCCCGCTCCTTTTTGGGAACGCCCTGGAGGAGCATCACATACTCGATGTTCTCCTCGGCGGAGAGAACCGGTATCAGGTTGTAGGCCTGGAAGATGAACCCGATATGGTCCCGCCTGAAATCGGAGAGCTCACCGCCGCTCATCTCGTACAGGGATCTTCCCTTCAAAAAGACCTCTCCGTCAGTGGGCTCGTCCAGACCGGATATGATGTTCAGGAAGGTGGTCTTGCCCGAACCGGACGGGCCCACGATGGCGGCAAAATCACCCCTCTCTATGACAAGATCGATCCCCCGGACCGCCCGTACCTCTATTCCATTCCCTTTGTATACCTTGGTGATGCCTCGGGTTTCGATGATCGCACCATTCCGGTCATCTGTCATTGCGTCCTCCTACAGGCTTTTTCTCAAGGCCTCCGCCGGCTTCAGGCGCGCCGCGGATGTGGCCGGATAGATCCCCACGATCACGGTAAAGACAAGGACCCAGAACGGGTACACCACGAACTGACGCACATACAGGACCGGGTAGATCAGGTCCTGCACCGTCATCCCCCCCATCTCGATCCCCCGGTAGTCGATCCCCACCCGGCTGAAGATAAAGGTCACCACCAGCCCCAGCACCATTCCCAGGCCGATGCTCAGGACGGCGAGGCCCCCTGCCTCCTCGACCACCATCCTCCAGATGCCGAAGGGGCGGGTGCCGATGGCCCGCAGGACCCCGAACTCGAACATGCGTTCGTACAGGGCCATGAACAGGGTGTTCACGATGCCGAGGGCGATGATCGCAAAGAGGATGATGCTGATGATCAGGATGCTGTACTGGGACCAGTCGAACATGGTGGCAAGCTGCGGAAAGAGCCTCGGCCATCCCAGGGCCTCGTTTCCCCCCTGTGAGTACTTCCCCCAGAAGGGATTCTGCTCATCACGTGCGACCCCCCGGCCGGTGAAGTCAATGGCGATCTCGTGGATCGCATCCCCCAGCCCCAGCATCTCCTGGGCCTTGGCAAGCCGCACAAAGGCCATCCCCTGGTCCATCTCGGCCGAATTGAAGTGGTAGATCCCGGAGACCCGGAACAGGTCCTGGGTGAGGTCGCCGGTTTCCGCCTGTGCCACGGTTATCACCACCCGGTCGCCGATGCCGACCTCCAGAAGGTCGGCCAGCTTGCTGCCCATGACCAGGTTCTGGGGGTCGTGGCCGGAAAAGAATTCCCCCTCAATGATGGCGTCATCGATCCGTGAGATGTCCCGCTCGGTCTCCGGCTGCACCCCCACCAGTTGGACAGCGCTCAGGTTGGCAGGGGAGCTGATCATCCCCTGGGTCATGACCCGCATGGTGAATCGCTCCACCGCAGGCTCCTGCCGCAGGCTGTTGATCAACTGTTCCCGGTGCCGGATGGTCTTTTCCACCTCCAGGGTCTCCCGGAAACCCTGGGCATGGATCTGTGCCTCCCCGATGAAGGTGTCGGTCACCGTGCGGACCATGTTCTCCTTCATTCCCTCCCACAGGGCGTCCACGAAGATCATGGCCGCCAGGCCGATGCCGATGGCCGTGCCCGCGATAAAGGTGCGGCGTTTGTTTCTGAAGAGGTTCCTCCAGGCGAGTCTCAGTGTCATGAACATGGCGTCCCCCTATACGGCCCGCATGGTCTTGGCCGGTACGGTCCGCGCCGCCTTTACCGCGGGCAGAAGGCTCACCAGGGTGGCGGTGCCCAGCACGGCCAGGGCAGGGACCAGAAAGCTTTTCAGATTGACCATCGAATACAGGGTGTGAAAGGTCATGCCTCCGTAAGAGAATGGCTCCGACAGGGTGATCCCGTGCAGGGAAAGCCACTTATTTGCTCCGTAGGCAAGGCCGGAGCCGGCCGCAATGCTGAGGATGGCCAGCATGTTGATTTCGTAAATCACCAGGGCGAGGATCTGCCGGGGCCGGGTGCCCAGTGCCTTCAGCACCCCGTATTCACGCTGGCGCTCCAGCACGGACATGAGTACCGTGTTCAAGACCCCTATGGCCACGATCAGGATAATGATGAAGATCATAATCCAGTTTCCCATCTTATCCGCCTTCATGGCGGTATAGAAGGACTTGGCAAACTCCTGCCACGGCTCCACCACCAGATCCGGTCGGTCGATGGCCTGTTCGATCTGGCGACTCAGGGCGCGGACTCGATTGAGCCTCTCTGCAATGATCACCACCTCGTGCACCCGCCCCTCCATCACCAGGAGTTCCTGGGCATCTGCAAGGTGCAGATAGAAGGCCGTGCGGTCCTGGCCCTCGTCGCCGCTTTCCACGATTCCGGTCATCCGGTAGAGTTCGTTGGCGAGCGACCCGTCCGCTGCCTGAGACACGATAACGACCTCGTCACCCACATGGGCATGCAGCATTCTGGCAAGCCCCTTCCCGAGCAGGACCTCCCCGGCAGGGCTTCGGGAAAGGGGGCTGCCTGTGGTTACCTTTCGATCGAAGTGCGTGGCGGCGTTTTCCTTATCCGGGTCGATGCCGATGATCTGAGCTGCTGCGCTCTTATCCCCTGCGGAGGCGAGTCCTGCGGAATAGAGACGGGGGCTCCAGGACTCCACCCCCTTGATGCCCATGATTTTTTGGCCCAGGCGATCCACATGCTCGATGTTCTTATACAAGGATGGCTTGTCAAGGTACCCCTTGGCGTGGATCTGGATGTGGCCCAGGCGGTTGCGGGTGAACATATTGATGATGTTGTTGTAGGAGCCGTCCGCCCAGCCTATGGCCACTGCAGCGAGCACGAATCCCCCCAGCATGGTCAGGGCCGTCAGGATGGAGCGCCGCTTGTGGCGGAAGATATTCCGGAAGGCGATCTTACACATCACCACTGCGTGATTCCCCCCTGTTCATATTCCCTCCCTGAGGTTTCGCAGCGAAAACACGTCCTCCTCGATCTTCTTGTCAAACTCGATATCCAGGTAGCGGATCACCGTCTTGTGCCCCTCCTTGGTCTGAGGGACCATCTCCATCACCGCGGGGATGTTGCGCCCGTCGAAGGTCCGGATGTCCCGGAAGTGCAGGATGCGCACCACTGTTCCCTTTTCGTCATGATAATTCTGCCACACCGGTATGTAGTCGGATTCCCGCACCGCAATGGTCACCTTGTCCCAGACGATGGGCACCCCCTCCTTGGGCCGGCACTCGATATAGATGAGGTCGGCTTCGGCATCCTCCGGGGTGAACAGGCTGAAGTGATAGTCGTCCAGAAAGGTGTACTCCCTCACCAGGTCGTTGTTGGTAAAGTCGGAGCCCATCCAGGAGCTCATCATCATGGAGGGGGGGATCTTGATCACCTTGTTGGTATTGGGAAGGTAGTTCCACATCTCGTCCCCCATCCGTAGGGTTCCCACCCCCCGCTCCTTCTTGGGCGAGAGGATGCGGATAAAGGTCTTTTTCATCCCCTCTGACCAGATCTTCATCCTCAGGGTTCGCTGCCAGTGGGGGGTGACGATCTCCATCTCCACCTCGGCATAGCTCGAGCTGCTGCGGTACAGTTCGTCGATCTTCTTCACGATGGTTGCTGCGTCGGGCTTCGTTGCAGCCGTTGCCGGCGGGGCCGCAACTGTGATGAGGAGCACAAGGATCATCAATGGATGGAATACATAGCGCCGCATGTTCATATACCCTTCTTCCCTTTCCCATAATGTATTGAGCGGTTACTATTTTCACCCATTTTGCAGGGCTTCCTTATGGAGCTTTTCAGCAACAAAGATCTTTTCTCGTATTAAAAAATACCCTATAAGATAACCACCTGCCACCATATCTCATGGCCGCATCCTGCGTCAAGCCCTGGATGCTCAAAGTACAGCCCGTGTTTTACTACGGGATTCTTTTAGAGAATTGAATCAGCTCTGCAATGATAGAATAATGACCACAGACCGATGACAGACGGATTGCTGCGACATCAGTTCATGGGAATGCCCGGTTCATGGCATTCCCCGGTTTGGCATTGTATAATTCCGAACTTTACGCGTGTGTCTCTTACAGAGCAAGGACTTGTGAAGTATAATATTTTTATAAGCTCATTACGTACGGTCGTATTTTATATGGTCAATTCGATATGACGGAAAGACAATGGTATTTAAATACAGTGACATAGAATTGTGATGATATGGAATAACATCATGAATGCATCTAAAAAATGGCCAAAAGTGGTCTTTACAAACCCGGCCACCTTACATAGGAAACGGTACCCCGCTTTGATGTGAAGACCACCTTGTGGATCTCCCTGTCATCTATCATCCGCTTCTGCCTGACAGGTGTCTTAATAATATACCGCGCAAGCGCTTCTCTGCCTTTTGTATCATCGGCATCGATTTCATCAAAAACCGCATTCTTTTGTGAATCTGCCGATGAAGGAAAGGAATGGTTTTGGAGTGAGGATGTTTGCTTCGAATCTGATGAATTTGAAAAGGATTGAGTCAAGGGATCTGAAATCCTTATTTTGGAGTCACCCTTGGATAAGGATCCAAATGACATATGGGATCATTAAAAAATAAAACCTCTAAAGGATTATTCATTTGCCTGGCCGCGATGCTCTTGGGCATATTCTTCTTCGGATTAAGACCAAAGAGTTTCTATCTATTCAACAATGTGACATGGACTGCCAATCAGGCCGGTATTCACATCGGTAACTACGGCATCGCATATACGGATACCTGTTTTGCTTCCGATGAAAACAGTTTTCGATCACCGGATAGAGGTTTGTCCTTGGAGATTGCTTTACAATCCGATGCCCTGAAAGAGGATCGATTCAAATTTTTGCTGGTGCTGTATAATGGCGATGATTCCAAACAGCTTCTGATTGGACAATGGCGCTCCTCGATCATTTTTATGAATGGTAATGATTATGACGGAAAGAAGCGAATAAAGAAGATTGGAATAGATGGGGCCTTACTGCCCTTGAAAACAAGATTTGTAACCATCACCTCAGGCGAAGAAGGAACCAGTGTGTATATCGACGGT
>JBLIRN010000082.1:0-10650 GCA_049472315.1 bacterium | reverse complement strand
TTTTCCCGCCCCCCATGGAGGCGCCCGAATCCCCGAAACTCGGGGTCCTGCTCGACGAGAAGGATGGCACAGTGAGGATAGAGGGCCTCAGCCCTGGAAGTGCCGCCTCAAAGTCCGGGATCAAGAAGGGGGATCTTCTGCTTTCCGTTGATGGATGGGAAATCGAATCCATCCAGGATGTGAAGATCGGACTATTCGACAAAAGGCATGAAGAAACGATTACCGTCACGGTCTCACGGAGTCGATTCCCCTTTGGAAGAAAGGTGCTCGAATTGGGGGTAACACTGTAACTGGAGGTTGGATTCCGAATCGAGCAGGGAAAGTGGAACCTTTCGATATCCCTCCCACCGGCGTGATTACTGCCACCCTATGTTTTATCCCGGCTCCCTTTCACTGCGAACCGGGAGATCCGCCTCGGAGAGGTGCGTGGCCATATTTCCCATCGTAAGCTGAATCCCCTTGAATTTGCCGCTGATGAGGTAGTGCCGGGATGGATCGAGATTCCGTATGGAATCCGGATCGGAGGCATAGCATGCGGTAAAATCCAGCCCCTTTTGCGTCAGGACGAACACCGGGATGCTGAGGGATATTTGCAGGATCGAGACCCGCCCGATATGCTCCCTCAACTCGCCGGAGGCACAGGACCACACCAGATCGGCCCATTGTGCCATTTCCTCGAGGCGCTTCCTGCCGACACCGGTTGTACACACCATGATGCTCACTGCAGTAATGCCGTATTCCCTTTCGATATCCGGTATAGCGCTGATGTCGTCATCCGAAAACGCGTTCACGGTTACGGCGATCTTTTTGAATCCCTTTTCCGCCGCCCTTTTGAGCCCTGCAATCTGATCGATCCGCGCCGTGTCGGGAAAGACAACGATCCCCTTTCGCCTCTCGATCCCGTGAATCACTTCCGGAATGGGGGTGGTATAGAAAAGGCCGTTCATGCGTGCGCCGATCCCCTGGATCAGCGAAGGAGAGTCTGATATGACGGTCCCTGCCCCGTCGCAGACCGTGACTGCGGCATCGATCCCCCCCTTTTTTATGGCGTACATCATCATTTCGGACGCACCATAGGGGACCGCGATATCCTCCCGTTTGAGCTCCCGTCTGCCGGTGAATGAGCCGAATTTCTCGATCTTCTCCTCCATGGCCTGCCGTATTCGATCCCGGACCACGGCCACATCATTCTCGTTCATCCGGCGATACAGCATGTCAAACAGAAGGCAGTGCTTCATCCATGGATCGGTCATGGCAATCACCTTGCCGTTGGAAACCGCCACGAAGGAGGAGAACTTCCGGGTGACA
This sequence comes from bacterium, assembly GCA_049472315.1. Classification (GTDB taxonomy): domain Bacteria; phylum SZUA-182; class SZUA-182; order DTGQ01; family JAFGSM01; genus JBLIRM01. The sequence goes on along the minus strand of JBLIRN010000082.1, from coordinate 9,342 downwards.
TGAAGGTCTTCATAGTCTTCCCTGTTGATTCCGAGCGTTTGAAGGATCTCGTCTACATGCATGTCCCTGTTCCGATCACATGGTTGAAAAATCAGGAGGATTCAGGTTCCCCCTGGCGGCGATAACGGCCCGTCGTTCACCGGTGCGCAACCATCACGGATTTGCTGAATCCTCAGTCATTGCCGGCTCGATATCCTTGAATCAAGGGCAGGATCCTATCGGGATAAACCGGCAGGGTGATTGTACCAGAAAAGGCCGCCCTTCGAAAGAATACAAAATGGGGTCAGGTCTTGAAATGTCAGTTTTTTGTCACAAACGCTCATGCCACCTTGTGATATCACGAAGCCTGAAAATATGATTTTATTTTTGGGGCAAGAACTGATAATTCAAGACCTGACCCCAAGCCTCTGTGTGTGTGACCCCAAGCCTCTGACCCCAAGCCCGAATATTGTGACGATCGAAGGATCACGGGTCATGGATCATGGAAAAAAGGAATTTCCAAGAACAAAAAGCGTAAAATAAAGTGTAAAATAAAACAGGGATGTCACGTAACCAGGGGAAAGTGACAAGAGTGTGGAGGCATGGGATATGACACAGGTCATGGTGCCGCAGGAGTGGGAGGGATTGCTCCCCGGAATCAAGGAACACAAGCCGCCCCGGATCATCATGTTGGTCGGCGGGATCGATACCGGCAAGACCACCCTGTGCGGGTTCCTCTTCGACCGGCTCAGCGCGCATAGGGAGCACACCCTGCTCATCGATGCCGATCTCGGCCAGTCGGGCATAGGTCCTCCGGCAACGGTGGGCCTTGCCGGCAAAAGGGATTCCCACGGGATATTCCACCCACTTTGCCTGCAGTTTGTGGGCTCCACATCCCCCCGCGGTCATATGCTCCAGACCCTGGCTGCCGTTAAAAAGATAGTGAATAAGGCACGAAGGCTCGGGCCGGACAATATCATCATGGACACATCGGGCTTCGTGACAGGGGCGATCGGGAGCGAGTTCAAGTTCCAGAAGATAGACCTGATCCATCCCACCCATGTCATCCTGCTTGAGCGGGAAGGGGAATTGGGTCCCTTGTATACAAACATATCCTGCCGCACAGGCACCTCCGTGTTTCGGATGGAGGTCCCTCCCGGGGTCATCACGCCCAAGTCACCCGAGGAGCGGAGGCGCTATAGGGAGGAACGATTCAGGGAGTATTTCAGCAATGCGCGCCCGGTTTCCCTGAGCCTTGATGCGATGGGCCTGCACGGCATGGTCCCTGATCTCTACGAAGGATCTTGCTGTCAAAACCTCCTGGTGGGGCTTTGCGACGGCAACAACAACACCCTCAGCCTTGGCATCGTTGCGCATATCGATCCCTCCGAGAAGATTGTCAGGCTGATTTCTCCGATAGATGATACCGAGAGGATACGGTCCTTGCAGTTCGGTTCCATCCGGGTGAGGAAATCGGGGGAGGAGGGGTGATTAACGCTCGACGGCTCCCCGGCATCCGTGGGAGTTCCGCCGCGACAAGCAGATACCAAGAGGCACTCATTTGACCATGGGAAATGTTGGAGTTTTTACGTCTATTATCTTGAATGCAGGGAGTGCATCGGTTTTTCCTCAGACAGTGACTCACCAGATTGAGCATCTAATATGGATTGCGAAGCTCTTTTGGTAAGCTCCCTCAAATGGCCTTATACAAAACAATTTTTGCTTCATACGGAGGGATTGTTACAATATAAAGAGGAAGGGAGGAAAAACGAATGAAGGGGGTTGATAGTGAACGAAGGATCTATGCCGCGCTAATACTAATAATAATTATTTCAATAGCAGGCAATATAGTAACAGCAAGTGCTCAGAATCATGGCTTGCAGTCATATTTATACCCTTCGTATATGCCTTCATATTTCGGATTGTCGATATACGGGAATCCATTATACCGTAGTTTGAATGCAAGTTTCTTTTCCTCTTCATCATCCATTACCCAAAATTTTCAAAACACACCCTGGACCTTATCCACGGTTCCGGGCCTTTCAAGCACATCCTGGACCTCTTCCACGGTTTCAAGCGCCCTGAGTCCGTTTTGGACCTCCTCGTACACGGTTTCTCCATCATTATTATTTGCATCATTGTCGGGGTCCGGGTTTGCGGGTTCCTTATATAAAAGCAATTCCGCAAATCTCTCGTTGGATGCGGTTTCATTGTATGCATCACCATCATTGTATGCATCCTCATACTCGCCGATAAATTGGATCGTTTGGCCGTTTGCCACCATGTATTCGAGGACCGGCCTGTGGGCCTGGCCTGCTACCCCTCCCGCTGAGGAGGATCTTGACGAGCTATGGGCCAAGATCCATGAAGCCGTTGAAGACGGCCTCCCCAGGACCGCTATAGAACATCTGAAGGAATTCATACCCATAGCCATTGAAAAGGAAGAATACGGCCTTGCCATGAAGGGGATCTGCAAGCAGCTTGTGCTCGAGGCCACTATCCAGGGCAATAAACCCGAGGAAAAGATAAACAGGCTCGTCGAGGAGATAGGCAAGGCACCTGACCTGCTCAGACCTTTGTTGAAGCTTGTTTTGGCTCAATGGTACTGGCAATACTACCAGGAAAACTGGTCGCGGTTTTCAGAGCGTGATGCCACGGCCGAAATTGATGACGCGGATTTTACCACCTGGGATCTGCCCAGGCTCTTTGACAAAATTGGCGAACTCTACACCGAGGTGCTTTCACAAGAGGCACGGCTAAAATCCATGTCCATGGAAACATTCACCGATTTTTTTGAACAAGGCACCGTTCCCGTGTCCTGCAGGCCGACACTGTATGATTTCGCAGCCTTTTCCGCCATCTCCTTTTACCAGTCTGGCGATCAGCTCAGAACAGAGCCGGAGGACGCCTTCGAACTGGATGCGGATGCGAACGCCTTTGCCCCGGCAGCGGATTTTATACACTACGTGCCTCAAACAACGGATACCTCATCCCCTCTGCTCAAAGCCATGAAGATATACCAGGAGGTGCTTGCCTTCCACATCAATGACCCCTCAAAAGAGGCCTTTGTTGACGCGGACATCAACCGGCTGATATTCATAAATGCCTATTCATTCGGGGAGGAAAAATCCACTCATTATATAACAAGGCTGTCCGAGATTGCCGAGGCCCACCCCTCTCTGCCCCTTTCCAGCCTGGCGTACTATTACTGGGCCCGGGAGATCTATAGCCAGGGCAACTATGTTGAGGCGCACGCACTTGCCCAACAAGGGGCGACTCAGCATGCCGATTCAAACGAGTCAAAGATGTGTCAATCACTCCTGGCCCAGATAGAGGCAAAGGAGTTGACCCTGCAGAGTGAATATTCAGTGACTCCCGTATATGCTGAGGTGAGACTCGATTACAGGAACATTACCGAGGTTCATCTTCGTGTCGTTGCGGATCAATGGGATGATTTTGTGCATGATAAGTATGGATACCCGGACGATATTGAAGATGAAAAATTTCGGCAACTCATTACAGAAACCCCTGTGGCATCATGGTCGGTATCCCTGGAGCCAACCACGGATTACAAAACGCACTCCCATGCGATTGATCTGCCTTCCCTACAACCAGGTTATTATAGGTTGATCGCCTCGTGGCGACAGGATTTCGCAGAGCAGGAAAACGCCATACGAATAGCCACATTCTGGGTGACAGGCATAGCCATGGTGACGAGGGCAATAAATGGCGTATCCGGAGGTCTCATACTCGATGCCCACAGCGGGGCGCCTCTGGAAGGGGCCAGGGTCACCATCTTTCAAGAAAATTCAGAGGGATATTATAGAGAGGTTGGTGTCACGTATACGGATGAAAAGGGTTCCTTTACCAGCCCTAATGAATATGACACGGTGTTGTTCGCTCAGTATGAGGGGTATGGATTGCTGGGTCGTTCAAGTTATTCGCGTACGAGGGACGTAGAGGACGAAAAACAACAAACGGTATTCTTTACCGATCGGTCCATGTATCGTCCCGGCCAGATGGTTCATTTCAAGGTGCTGGCGATAAAAAGCAACGTAAATAACGACACCTATGATTTCCTGCCGAATACAGAACTGACTGTTGTATTCAGGGATTACAACTCCCAGGAGATCGACCATCTGGATCTGGTCACCAACGCCTTCGGGTCCGCCTCCGGCACATTTACCGCCCCCTCCGGAGAACTCACCGGGAGGATGACCATAGGCTGCAGCCAGCCGAAAGGGAGTACAAGTATCAGGGTGGAGGAATACAAAAGGCCCGAGTTCAAGGTGACCCTTGAGCCGCCTGAGGAAGAGAGCCGGTTGGATGAAGAGGTCACGCTTTCGGGCCTTGCCCTTGCCTACACCGGGGCGCCGCTTGACGATGCCACGGTCTCGTACCGAGTGGTTCGTGAGGCACGCTATCCCTATTGGCCCCAGTGGTACTCATATTACGCTTCAAGTGTCAGGGAAATCGCACACGGCCGTCTTAAAACCGACCAGGAAGGCACATTCGCCATCCGTTTTACAGCCCGGCCTGATCGTTCCATCCCTGCATCTCAAAGGCCAACATTTATCTTCTGGGTATCGGTCGATGTCACGGACAGCACCGGCGAGACACGTTCAGCGGGCAAGGGAATACATATCGGCTATATATCCATGGACCTGAATATTGCCGCCCCGGACTGGCTAACCAATGATAAGCCCGTAGAATTGAGCATCTCCACCATGACGCTGGATCAACAACCTCTCCAGGCCAGCGGGACGATAACCGTATATAATTTACAGCAGCCTCAACGACCGGCACGATCCTCCCTCCTGGGGGTTCCTATGGGAGAGGATGGGTATGGTGTGGATGAGTCCGCCTGGGAAACCTGGCCGGTGAATGAAGCAGTCGCCTCCGCTGAGTTCAATACCATTGAAGGTGCATGTCAGGCATCCTTTACCCTCCAACCCGGCGCATACAGGGCGATAGCCAGGGCACACGACAGCCATGGCGAGGAGGTCATGGCCACGATCCCGATCATGGTGATCGACCCCGACGTCTCCACCTTTGGTGTGCCTATACCCGATATGGTAAAGGTGAAATCCGCGAGCATCGAGGTCGGTGATACACTTGAAGCCGTTTGGGGCACCGGTTATCAGGAGGGTCATGCATTTATCGAGATCGAGCATAAAGGGCGAATAATAGAACGATACTGGACGGATGCGCAGAATACCCAGCAGCGAGTCACGTGGCCTGTTTCCGAGGAGTATCGAGGGGGATTTTACCTGCATATCACGCACGTGCATGACAACCGCGCCTATATCTCGGAAAAACGTATCGATGTCCCCTGGTCGAATAAGGATCTCGATGTGAGCTTTTCCTCCTTCAGGTCAAGGCTCGATCCTAGTGCTGAAGAGACCTGGACCATCCAGATCAAGGGACCTTCAGCGGAAAATGTGGCAGCGGAAATGGTGGCTACCCTGTATGATGCCTCCCTCGACCTGTTTCAAATCCATAACTGGTCCGGGTTGGGATCCATTTTCAGACAGGATTACAGCAGCTTCTCGATCAGGTTTGCCAACAGGGCCGGTTATGGCTATTGCCGAGAATATCAGTGGAATGATTTTGGCACAGATTATTTGAGCAGAACATATACCCGTTTTCCTGATGATGTGGCTCGGGACTATGGCTCTTACTATGGCTATTATTATGGTTATGGCGGTTATGGTTATAGTGGTTATGGTGGCTATGGTGGTTATGGCGGAACCTCTTATAATTATGGATCACTGTACGCGTATGGGTCCATGTCGTACTCAGCAGACGGCACCGGGGAGGGTCTAAGTTACTCTGAAATCTACGGCTCCGAATACGGAGCAGGATATGGAGGAGAAACAGCAGTACCTGAAGAAGAGCCGACATCGGAGATAGACCTTTCCGATGTCTCGGCGAGGACGAATCTGAATGAAACCGCCTTCTTCTTTCCTCACCTGACCACGGATGAACAGGGCCGGGTGTCCATCACGTTCACCATGCCCGAGGCATTGACCACCTGGAAATTCATGGGCTTTGCCCATGCGAAGGATCTGCTTTGGGGCATGCTTTCCGAAGAGACGGTGACCCAGAAGAGCCTCATGGTTCAGCCCAATCCCCCGCGTTTCCTGAGGGAAGGGGATATTCTGCTGTTCTCGGCAAAGGTGACCAACCTGTCCGAGCAGGATCAAACGGGTACCATCAGGCTGTCCATTACGGACACCGCTACCGGGCAATCCCTGGACAGCGAATTCATCATCGGCAGCAGAGATCAGGTGTTTTCCGTTCCCGCCAAAAGCTCCCGCTCCTATTACTGGGAGCTTTTGGTCCCGGATGACTATACGGGTGTGTTGACCCACAGGGTTGTGGCCTCCACAGGCACGCTCTCTGACGGAGAGGAAGATAACTTGCTTGTGCTCTCCCGCCGGGTTTTCGTCACCGAATCGCTCCCGTTGCCCATTCGAGGGGCCGAGATCAAGACGTTCAGCTTTGACAAGCTTCTTGCATCGGGCGAATCGGATACGCTGGAGCATCAGGCACTTACACTGCAGATGGTCAGCAATCCGGCCTGGTATGCCGTGCAGAGCCTGCCGTACCTGACGGAATACCGGCATGAGTGTGTAACGTCTGTCTTCAACCGGCTTTACGCCAATGCCTTGGGAAGGCATATCGCCAATTCGGACCCTGCAATCGAGGAGGTCTTTGATCAGTGGCGGGGAACCGACGCATTGGATTCCAACCTGGAAAAGAATGAGGATCTCAAATACGTGCTCCTGGAGGAGACCCCCTGGGTCAGGGCTGCGGAGAGTGAATCCCAGGCCAAAAAACGGGTAGGGCTTTTCTTTGATGACGAGCATATGGAGGAATCCCTTGCCGGCGCCTATAACAAACTCGCCCAGATGCAGCGTGCGGACGGGTCGTGGTCCTGGTTCCCCGGAGGGCCGTCCAATTTCTATATGACCCTGTATATCATGACGGGTTTCGGCCGGCTGCGGCATCTGAATGTCGATGTCGATCAGACCCTTGCCCTGAAAAGCCTTGTATATCTCGACAATGAGATCGATGAGATGTATGACAGAATCATCCAGTACGGGAGGCTTGGACAAAACAACCTCTCCAGCACGATCGCCATGTACCTTTACGGGCGGTCCTTTTACAAGGATATCCATCCCATCCCCAGTCACTGTCAGGCAGCGGTCAGTTATTTTCTCTATCAGGCATCCCTATACTGGCTCGATTTGGGCTCAAGGCTCTCCCAGGGCCATCTGGCCCTTGCCTGTAACAGGTTCAATGACCAGGTGACCGCGCAGAAGATCATGGCCTCTCTGAAGGAACGCTCCGTGTATGATGAAGAGATGGGCATGTACTGGAGGGATCTGGAGCGTTCCTGGTGGTGGTACAGGGCCCCCATCGAGACCCAGGCGGTGATGATAGAGGCATTCGATGAAGTGGCCGATGACCAGGAAGCGGTTGAGGATCTGAAGGTATGGCTGCTGAAGCAGAAGCAAACCCAGAACTGGAAGACCCCCAAGGCCACCGCCGATGCCGTCTATGCCCTCCTGCTGAGGGGTGCCGACCTGCTTGCCTCCGATCAACTGGTCAGCGTGACCCTGGGAAGTACGACCATCGTTCCGGAGACGACCGAGGCAGGTACCGGGTTCTATGAGAAAAAATTCATCAAGGAGGAGGTCCTGCCCGAATACGGCCAGGTCACCGTGCAGAAGCTCGATGACGGGGTTGCCTGGGGGAGCCTCCACTGGCAGTATCTGGAGGATATGAGCAAGGTCACCCCGCACGAGACGCCGCTTCAATTGGAAAAGTCCCTCTATGTGGAACGGCAGAGCACGGCAGGACCGGTGATAGAGCCGGTAAACGGTGACCTTGCCGTGGGGGACCTGATCATCGTGAAGATCGTTTTGCGGGTGGACAGGGATATGGAGTATGTGCACATGAAGGACTACCGAGGCTCCGGGACCGAGCCGGTCAATGTCCTCTCCGGGTATAGATATCAGGATGGGCTTGCATATTACGAATCCACACAGGACGCGGCCACGCATTTCTTCATCGATTACCTTCCCAAGGGGACCTATGTATTCGAGTATCCCCTGAGGATACAGCATAAAGGGGAGTATCAGATGGGAATGGCCACGATCCAGTGCATGTATGCACCTGAGTTCAACAGCCATTCAGGAAGTGTATTCATAACCGTGCAATAGAAAGGGCAATGGGGCCACAACCTATGAGCACGTCTCCGGGGGAGCCCTGAATGCACCTAACGTAATCTTTTTTCTCCTAACAAGTCTTTTTGTAACCCTTTTTCTGGGCCTGTAACCGTTTTTCTTGTTTGGTCAGGGGAGCAATGACGTCATCATGCACTGTAACTATTTTTCTTGACATGGCTTAAAATATAAGTATAATTCTCGTGTTGCAATCATTTTTCCTGAGGATGCCATGTCTGGAAAGGTCCAAGAACAGGCGACGCTTAGGCCCGCAGGATATGCGGCGCTTGCTGATCGGTATGGTATCGACGTCATCCCGAACTGGCACAGGTCCTTGGTCACGACCACCGGAAGCCACCGGATCAACTCAACAGGGGGCGTGATCGAGGAGGTCTATCCGGCGAAGTACTGGCCAGGGAACACGCTCGGCGATCATCTGGAATTTGCACTCAAGTACGACGGTACGAATCTGGCGATACTCGCCGGGCTCTTTCAAAAGGTTGCGCCGGAGGATTTCCTGGGTTATGTCCGGTCCAAACCAACCGGCAAGTACGCCCGGCGGTTGTGGTTTCTGTACGAGTTTCTTACCGGCACAGCCCTCCAGATGGACGATGTGAAGCAGGGTAACTACATCGACCTTCTCGATCCGGAACAATACTATACGGCCTTCTCGGCCCGCCAGGTGCGCCGTCAGCGGATCAACGACAATTTGTTGGGCGATGGCCGCTTCTGTCCGACGATTCGCCGTACCGACATCCTTCACGGTTTCGAGGCAAACGACCTTCCCGATCATTGCCGAAAGGTCGTTTCCGGCTACTCGTTTGAATTGTTGAATCGGGCATTGAGTTATCTCTACTCTAAGGAAACGAAATCATCCTTCGAGATCGAACATATCAAGCCGAATTCGACCCGTACCGAGCGCTTTGTCGCCCTGCTCCAGTTAGCGGAGCAAGAAGATTTCTGCGAAAAGGCAAAATTGATCGACCTGCAGAATCGCATTGTCGATCCGCGATTCTCCGAATCCGACTACCGATTGAGCCAGAACTATGTCGGTGAGACGGTCGCATGGCAGAAAGAGAAGGTCCATTTCGTCTGTCCGAAGCCGGAAGACCTGCCCGACTTGATGGAC
>JBLIRN010000081.1:0-11885 GCA_049472315.1 bacterium | reverse complement strand
ACGGCATGTATGGCAGCGGCTACGGCATGTACGGCAGCGGCTACGGCATGTACGGCAGCGGCTACGGCATGTACGGCGGCATGTACGGCAGCATGTACGGCGGCCTCGGCTTAATGGGCGGCCTCTACGGCGGCCTTGGCATGATGGGCGGCCTCGGCTTAATGGGCGGCCTCTACGGTGGCCTTGGCCTGTACGGCGGCCTCGGTTTAATGGGCGGCCTCTATGGCGGCCTTGGCATGTACGGTGGCCTCGGTTTAATGGGCGGCTATGGTCTGGGTTTAGGTTTAAGCATGGTCGATCCCTTTGGTATGGGGCTTGGGCTCGGAGGGCTCGGATTAGGACTCGGAGGGCTCGGATTAGGGCTCGGAGGTGGGCTGCTTTTTTAGCCGGTTAACACATAGAACAACATCACAATCAGGACTACCCATCTATTCCCCCCCAGATGAGGTCCTGATTTGTAGGGCTGCGTCCTTTCGGACGCAGCCCTTTTTTTTCGTGTCATAAAGTGAAGGTCATATACAGACCTCATCCCCGATCAGTAATGTTGATTGTGAATCCTTGGGCAGGGCGTATAGGCAGACATGTCCGCTCACGATAATGAAAACATCACAATCGGCATTACTGATCCCGGATACCCGATCTTACCGGATCTTGCTGATGATATAGAGAAGAAGAGACAGGATGATGCTTATGAGAATGGACGTTCCCAGGGGGAGGTACACGTCGAGGTTATCCCGTTTGATGTGAATATCGCCGGGCAGCCTGCCGATGAAGGGGACCTTGCCCGCCAGGATGAGTACGCCCCCCAACGCGATAAGTATGAAACCGGTTATAACGATGAATCTCCCAACAGTGGGTAAATCACTCATATCGTATTCTCGACATCACCAAAAGGATCACTCGGGCTGCGATGCCCCCCCCTTTATTTCATCAAAACTCCCGGACAGGACGAAGTGCCGGATCGCCCACCGGACCTCGTCCATGTCCACCAGCGTGTTCACACAGGGGCCTTCGGGCCGCTGGTTGAGGATACCGTAGACCGGAATGGGAAGGCAATCGATGATGCCGCTCGAAAGATCCCTGGGACAGGCCACCGCTATAATGGCATCAGGCCGAAAGTCGGTCACGTGCTTTCTCGCCAGGGTTCCCCCCGTCGCCACCCAACCCGCAATTCCGTGCTGTTCAAGGAGGGGGACGATTTCGGCGATCTGGCAGCGGCCGCACCTTCGGCAGCTCCGCATATCCTTGGTAATCCGAAAGGCACAATCATCGTTTTGAAGACACTGCGGCAGCAGGATCATGAGCTTTTCAGGCCGTACCGACACCCCTTTGATCCGGACCAGACGGTTATTGATGTCAATGAAGGAACATTGCATCATCTCCTCCGGAATACGGAATACACGTCCCGTAACCATGATGAGTGGGAAAAGGTATCGCGAGAGGAGCATACGAATGGGGGTAAAAAACAGGGTGTTGCGGCCAAAGAGGATGATGTTGAGAAATAGCATAATCCCCAATGCAATGAGGAAAAGGACCGCGGCCAGAACAAATCCTATGACCCGCGGAAGCACGGAATGGATCTGGGAAAGGCCGGGACCGGTGAGCCGCCATAACCCATATGCTCCCGCACCTACGCACACCCAAAAACCCACCAGGAGAAGAATGAAGATCATCTCCCGGTTATTGACATATCTTCTGCCTGTTCGTTCCACACGTATGTCCTGGAGTTGTATGCACCCATGCTCGGGTACCTGCGGAGAAAAAATTCAGCGAGAATCCCCTGCGCCACCGAACCGTGTGAATACCTCGCCGACCAATCTCTCCCGATAACCGCTGAGGAAGGATTGGGCGCTCATTTTCTTTTTGTTCTCAGGCTGTACCACCTGTAAGGCAATCCGTCCCTTTCCCGTCTGGACGATCACCCCCCGGTGTGGATCCACATCGGTGATCGTACCCGGCTCAGCATCGCCGGTGTCCCCTTCCACAGGCAGGGAGTGCCAGATCTTGATCATCCGTCCGTGCAGGAAGGTGAATGCGCCCGGATGGGGATTGATTCCCCGGATAAGGTTCCACAGGGAGACAGCGTCGCTGGTCCAATCCAGTCTTCCGATTTCCCTGTCGAGTTTCGGCGCTATGGTAACGCCCTCATCCGGTTGCCTCCTCGGGATGACGATCCCCTGCCGATATCCCTCGAGGGTTTTGACAACGAGGTCGGCGCCAATCAGGGAAAGCCTGTCGTGGATGCTTCCGGCCGTATCCTCCGGCGATATGGGAATCCTTTCCTGCAAGAGGATGGGACCGGTGTCCATGCCCTCGTCCATAAGCATGGTGGTCACCCCGGTTTCCTCATCCCCCCGTATAATGGCCCAATTGATGGGTGCGGCACCCCGGTGGCGAGGCAGCAGCGATGCATGCAGATTGATGCACCCCATAGAGGTCCCGTGGAGGATCCAGGGGGGGAGGATGAAGCCATAGGCGACAACGACCACCGCATCGGGATTAAGACCGGCCCAGGTGGTGTCGACTGTCTCGTGCGAGAGTCGGGCTGGCTGAAATACAGGGAGATGATGGGCAAGGGCCGCCTGTTTGACCGGCGGGGGTGTCAATGCCTGGCCCCTCCCCTTTGGTCGGTCCGCTTGGGTGAATACCCCAATGACTGTCACCCCTGCCTTTACCAGTCCCTCCAGTGCAGGACAGGCAAAATCCGGGGTTCCCATGAAAAGGACCCGCATTGTCAGAGATCGCTCTTCTTTTTCATCCTTTTTAGGTACCGCATCCGTAAAAAATCACGCCGCAAACGCCCCATGCGATCGATAAAGAGCATACCGTTGAGGTGATCGATTTCGTGCTGGAACACCCTGGCCAGAAAGTCCTCCGCCACCATGCGCACCTCTTTTCCGGTCGGGTCGGTGAATTCGACCTCGATCACCTTTGATCGTTTTACCTGTCCATAGGTCTCCGGCAGGCTGAGACATCCCTCCTCCTCGAAGGTGGAGCCCTCCGAGGATATAATCCTCGGATTGATCATGACGAGTGGGGCACGTCCCTTTCCCAATGATTGGTCGACAATCACCAGACGTGAACTGACACCCACCTGAGGAGCGGCAAGCCCGACACCCGGTGCGGAATACATCGTATCGGTCATATCCTTAATCAACCGCTGCATCCGCTGGTCTATATTTTCAACGTCCTGCGCCTTCTTTTTCAAGATTGGATCAGGAAATGTATAAATCGTCAACCAGCCCATGGAAACCCTCTCCCAAACATTGTAGAAGCACATACGTAAATCGAGAATACACGCATGCGGTCACTGCCTGTAAACCGTAGCATGATGCCCCTTGAGACGATTAATCAATGCCATGCGGGAAGGGGGAGGGTCCTTCCAATGCCTGCCTCCCTCAATGGGTTTCTCAGCTACGCCCGAAGGGCTGTATGACCCTATGATCGGCATATATCTACTATAATCCCTCATACCCCGTTTGTCTACCCATGCCGTGTTTCCCCGGTAATCCCATTGTGGAATTGCAATATGTACGTTCAAACCACGGCCATAGCCGCCATTGTATTGACCTTCAACAATGATATGGGCTACAATGAAAGTGTAAGGAGATGGTGGTGATGTCCGTTTTCTTCAGGCTGTTTCACCATGGATCAGATTTGGCGTTCGTCCTCCCGATGGTTGTCCTGCCTGTCTTTTCACTCCTTTCAGGATGTAACTCATCCCCGAAAGGTATTTTTCACGAAAGGGAAACCACAAAGGAAATCGATTCATTTGCGATGTCTCGTAACAGTATGGTGGAAACCCAGATAAAGGCGCGGGGTATTGAAGATCCCCTCGTGCTCGATGCAATGAACACAGTGAAACGTCATCTGTTCATTCCGCAGCACCTCAGGTATATGGCCTATAACGACTACCCCCTGCCCATCGGCCATGGTCAGACCATATCCCAGCCGTATATCGTGGCGTTGATGACGGAATTGCTGGGACTATCCGGAGGTGAAAAGGTGCTGGAGATCGGTACGGGGTCCGGATATCAGGCCGCCGTCCTCGCAGAGATTGCCAAGGAGGTCTTTTCCATCGAGATCATTGATGATCTGGCTCGAACTGCCGCTGAGCGACTGGAGGGCATGGGATACAAAAACATCCATGTGAGGGCGGGAGACGGATATCAGGGATGGCCTGAGGAGGCCCCGTTTGACGCCATCATCATTACCGCGGCCCCGGACCACATCCCCGCCCCCCTGATCGATCAACTCGCCGTGGGCGGGGTGCTCGTGTTACCCGTGGGATCACAGTCCCAGGACCTCTACAGGATCAGAAAGACCCGGGAGGGGCTCCGCGAGGAAAAGATCGCCCCGGTCCGGTTCGTGCCCATGACCGGAGAGGCGGAACAACGGTAGCATTACAGGGCCGGGAAGTCCTTGGGGGTTATGACCTTCGTGCCCGGCGGGGGAACAAAGCGGAACAGGTCGACGGGCACCTCAGGGTTTACCGTAAGGGCCTCGAATGCGATCCGGTTGGTGTTCCCTGATGTCTCTTCAACCGATATGGCGGCAAGGGAAAATTTCTCTGCCCGCACCTCAATGCCGATCCGCGTGACCGGCATCTGCTCGTTGCGCGGCTTCATATGGATGACATACCCGAGGACCCGGCGTGCCTTCTCATCCTCCCTTTCTTCCCGCATCTCCTCCATGCCGGTTATCTCGAAATCCTTTTCCAATTCCATATTCTCGCCGAGAAGCGACATGGGGCTCACCGTGGTGAAGGCATCCTCCTTGCTCTTCCTGATCAACTGTTCATCCTCGGGGATGTACCAGCACAGGCCCTCCTCGCTGATGGTGATGACGTCCTTCTGAGGCATCGTGTACTGCCAGCGCATCAACCCCGGCTTCTTGAACCAGAACTCCCCCTGTGCCTCCTGTTTCTCCCCCCAGAGGGGATTGAAGGTGGTCTGACGAAAATCCGCCCGAAGTGAGTGCACCGTCGCATACCACCCCGTGAATCCTTCAAGCACGCCGGGGATGATTTCCGCGGCGAATCCTGCGGGGTGAAGCCCCCCAAGGAATATGCCCATGATGACGATCGCCGCATATGCCTTCACCGCCCGACCTGTAGATACGCTATATGGCCTCATGTTCCTTCCTCACCAGGACCTGTCTGGGTTTGCTTCCCTCGGGCTTGCTCACCACGCCGTCCCGCTCCATCAACTCGATCATCCGGGCAGCCCTGTTGTACCCGATCCTCAGTCGTCTCTGCACCATCGATATGGAGGCCTTGTTCGTCTTGACCACAAGGTCCACCGCCTGGTCATAGAGCTCATCATATTCCGAGGAATCGGCCCCCTTTTCATCCTCGGTGCGATCACAGATTATGGAGGTATCATACTCAGGGGGACCCTGTTGTATGAGAAAGTCCACCAGGGAATTTATCTCCTCCTCGGTGACCGAGGAGCCATGGATCCTCACCAGATCCGAACACCCGGGGGGTATGAAGAGCATGTCCCCCATGCCCAAAAGCTTTTCGGCACCGTTCTGGTCCAGGATGGTTCGCGAATCGGTCTTTGAGGAGACCCGAAAGGAAATCCGGCACGGAAAGTTGGCCTTGATGAGCCCCGTTATGATGTCCACCGAGGGACGCTGGGTGGCGATCACCAGGTGCAGGCCCACCGCCCTTGCCATCTGGGCAAGACGGGTAAGCAGCGACTCCACCTCCCTGCCCCCTATCAGGATCAGATCCGCAAATTCATCGATCACAATGACGATATAGGGGAGCTTTTCCAGCGGCTCGTCATCCTCCTCTGCCATCACCCCGCTCTCCACCAGGGCATTATACTGGTCGATATTCCTGACCCCCTTCTCGGAAAGCAGCCGGTATCGGTTATCCATCTCCTCGGTGGCCCAGCGGAGCGCATTTCCCGCCTGTCGCGGCTCCATCACTACCGGTACCAGGAGATGAGGGATATCGTTATAGATACCAAGTTCGAGCCTCTTGGGATCGATCATCAGGAACTTCACCTCATCCGAGGTCGCATTGAACAGAATGCTGCATATGATGGCGTTGACGGACACGCTCTTACCCGATCCGGTCGCCCCCGCCACCAGCAGGTGCGGCATCCGGGCAAGGTCGGTGACATAGGGTTTGCCTGCGATGTCCTTGCCCAGGGCAAGGGCAAGCTTGGAATCCGCGTTTCTGAACTCCTTTGATGAAAGGATGTCGCGCAGCACCACGATTTCCCTGCGCGAGTTGGGAATCTCCAGGCCCACCACCGATTTCCCCGGCACCGGCGCCACGATCCGCACCGAAAGCGCCTTCATGGCGAGCGCCAGGTCGTCGGAGAGATTGGAGATGCGATTGATCTTGATCCCGGGTGCAGGCTCGAATTCATAGCGGGTGACCACCGGCCCCGGATGCACCTGCACCACCTTCCCCTCTATGCCGAAATCGAGCAGCTTGGTCTCGAGCAGCCGGGAATTGTTGGTGATTTCCCGCTGTATCTCGGCCTTTTTCTGAGGATTTTTCTCCGCCTTGCGCAGGAGACTGAAGGGGGGAAGGAGGTGGTGGCGATTGAATTCAGGGGGTTTCTCCTCGGCATCCGCGACCTGGATATTCACGGGCTGTTCCGCCGCTTCCTTTCTCTTTCGGGTGATCTCTTTAGGTATGACCGGGGCCTTGTCCGCGAAGTGATCCTGCCGTTTTAACCGGGTGCGTACAAAGTACGCACTGCTGCGCATACAGTAGCCTATGGCCCCGCCCAGGCTGATCAGGGAAATGCGGGTCAACATCATGGTCCCTGCCACCCAGATGGTGACGAGGACCAGATAGGCGCCGGGGAGCCCCATGTAATGCGCAAAGAGATCCCGGGCGATGGAGCGTCCCACCCACCCGGAAGAGTCCAGGGTGAGTCCGCATATGGCGAACTCTTGCCTGGAAAAAAGCAACGAGATCAGGGGAGGCGTGGAGAAGAGGATGAATACGA
This sequence comes from bacterium, assembly GCA_049472315.1. Taxonomy (GTDB): domain Bacteria; phylum SZUA-182; class SZUA-182; order DTGQ01; family JAFGSM01; genus JBLIRM01. Next base: position 4,908 of record JBLIRN010000081.1, on the reverse strand, counting down.
TTCCCAGGGTTACCGTCCACTTCCGGGCAACGGGCTTCATTGCCATGATGTGCGCACCGAACACAAGGGTAATCAGAGGGATGAAAAAGGCGGTGATCCCCCAAAAGCGTATCAGCACATCCGCCACAATCGCGCCCAGGGGGCCGGCGTAGTTGGAAACCTTGTGCACCTTCGCGGCATCGCCTCCACAGGCCACATTCAGACAGGGATCGGTCTTGGAATAGGAGACCAGGCTGAGGATGAGGAATATGGTAAGGGCAATCAGGAAGAGTCCGACCACCTCCTGGAAGATCCGCTCACCTTTCAATGAAATCATATTCCCCCCGCATCATTTTACCGCCGATCCCTGTTTCGGGAATGAGCACGGATACATGGTGTCATGAATCATTATACCCGTAAATGGGAACCATGCAAATGAAACCCTGTCATCGCCCAATCTTATACCAGAAACAGGGCGATCACGGCCACGGCCCAGCAGTAATAGGCAAAGGGGGAGAGCTTTTTCAGCAGGACCATCCTCAGGACCACGATAATGCTTATGTATCCGACCACCGCCGCGGTGCACGCACCCAACATATACCCGATCCAATTGAAGGAAAACAGACGGCAGACCTCGTTCACCTTGAACAGCAATGCACCGCAGAGTGCGGGGATTGAGAGCAGAAAGGAAAACCGTGCTGCGGTGTCACGATCAAGCCCCAGAAAGATCCCCATGGCGATGGTGGAACCGGACCGCGAAATGCCCGGGGTGATGGCCAGGCCCTGTACAAAACCGATCCCGAGGGAATCCCACACCGTCATCCGGGCAATCCCCTTCTCTTTTCCCTTGACCCGATCCGAAACCCAGAGCAGAAGCCCGGTAATCATCAGACTGATCCCCACGGCGGAAACGCTGGAGAACATGCGCTCGAACCACCCCTCGAACAAAAAGCCGATCAGGGCGGTGGGAATGGAACCCAGCACGATCAACAGGGCCCACCTCCGTCCAGGGGCGCCTTTTTCACCCTTTGCCGCAAAAAGATCGGCCAGGATGGCCCTCAGGTCCCCTCTGAAGTAAGCAATGAGAGATATGAGTGTGCCCATGTGCAAAAGAATTTCCAGGCATACGCCCGGTCTTTGAAAATTCGTGAGCATCCGCTCCGCAAGGACCAGATGACCGGAGCTGCTGACGGGGAGGAATTCCGTCAATCCCTGGACTATCCCCAAAATGACAGGCTGCGCATATCCCATAAATTTTTGTCCTTTCCCCTACGCCGGGGCATTGCATGGTGCCCGGAGCGTCCGCTCGGCGGAATATGGATTCTGAAAATCGCAAACGTCGAGTTTTCAGGATTTGTCTTAGGGAAGACCGGATGCGAACAACCATTGATCCGTCGCTCGTGGACTTTTTGCGAATACGTCATCCCCCGGTAACTATAGTATATGTCTTCATTCCTTGTAAAGCGTATCGATCCGGCAATTCATGAAAGGGACAGCAATCATTCCCTGTCCCTTGATTAAACGGACGCATTCTCTATATAATAAGATTTCCTATCATGAACATGCCAATGATCGTGGTGCCGAAATCTCGTTTTTAGATCAAATGTCGACGGGGAGGGAAAACTATGGCGAAACGCCCTGGTTGTATGCACGGTCCACACATCCTGCTTGGTCTTGACGTGGGATCGGTGAGCGTGAATATGGCGCTTGTGGATACCGAGTGCACCATCCTCCGGACAGCTTATATCCGCCATAAAGGCCAGCCCTTTTCGACCATCGCCCATATTCTTGACGACCTCTCGTCAGGCCCCTACTCATGCCGCATCACCCGCATCATGGGAACAGGCTCCGCCAGGGCACTCCTGGCAGAGATCCTGAACGCCGGCACCGTCAACGAGGTAATCGCACAGGCCAGGGCAACCGCTCACTTCTACCCCCAGGTGAGGACAATCATAGAGATCGGCGGGGAAGATTCAAAGCTCATATGCCTGGACCGGGACGAACGGCTCAACATGATCCGGGTGGATGATTTTTCCATGAACTCCGTCTGCGCCGCAGGTACCGGCTCGTTCCTTGACCAACAGGCTTCCCGTCTCGGTTTGAGCATCGAGGAATTCGGCAGCCTGGCCCTTAAATCGGTTACCCCTCCCCGCATAGCGGGACGGTGCAGTGTATTCGCCAAATCGGACATGATCCATCTCCAGCAGGAGGCAACCACGGATTACGACATCGTCGCCGGCCTGTGTTTCGCCATGGCCAGAAATTTCAAGGGGACCATCGGGAGGGGGAAAACCTTTCATAAGCCCATAAGCTTCCAAGGGGGGGTTGCAGCAAACAGGGGCATGATACGCGCATTCGAGTCGGTGTTGAATCTCGATCAGGGTGAATTGATCATCCCTGAACATTATGCGGCAATGGGGGCGATCGGCGCCTGCATACTGGGCATCAAGGACAGGGCATTCACGAGGGAGCAGATACGGACCACCCAGTGCACCGCCGGCCAGGCCCCTGGTGAGGGCATCCCGGTCAATACAGGGAAGGGGTCGGGACGATCCCTCGTTCCGGTGGACATTCCAGGGCTCATTGCCCGGCTGGAAGGGCATCTCAAACGGCCATGTTACCGGAAAAATTCCCTTCCCTGCCTGTGCGAGGGCGTCGGCACCATGACCCAGCCCGCCTTCGACTGTGAAGGAGAACTCTGCGGGAAGACCTCGTCTTCCTCCCCCCGGCAGGATACGGAAAAGGATGCGCAGGGATGCGCATCACCGGGACAACGGTGCACATCCAATACATTGATCGGGGCCTTCCTGGGGATCGATATCGGCTCCATAAGCACCAACGTGGTTGCCATCGATGAGGATGGACGGGTGCTCGCCAAACGGTACCTGATGACCGCAGGCCGTCCCATCGAGGCCGTTCGGCAGGGGCTCGACGAGATCGGCCGCGAAATCGGAGACCGCATCGAGGTCCTCGGGGTGGGCACCACCGGCTCGGGCAGGTATCTCATCGCGGATTTCGTGGGGGGAGACATCGTCAAAAACGAGATCACCGCCCAGGCGCGCGCTGCAGCAGCAATCGACGACGAGGTGGACACCATATTCGAGATCGGGGGTCAGGATTCCAAGTACATACGACTTGAAAACGGCGCAGTGGTGGATTTCGAGATGAACAAGGTCTGTGCTGCGGGCACCGGCTCCTTTCTCGAGGAACAGGCGGAGAAACTCGGGATCAGCATCAAGGAGGAATTCGGGGACATTGCCTTCCGGGCGGATGCGCCGGTCTCACTTGGTGACCGCTGCACCGTTTTTATGGAGAGCGACCTGGTCAACCACCAGCAACAAGGCGCCCCCAAGGATGGCCTGATTGCGGGGCTTGCCTATTCAATCTGCCATAATTACCTCAACCGGGTGGTGGGCGAGCGGTCCATCGGCACCAGGATCTTCTTCCAGGGAGGGGTAGCCTTCAACAAGGCGGTTATCGCCGCCTTCCAGCAGGTGCTCGGGAAACCGATCATCGTCCCTCCCCACCACGAGGTCACCGGGGCCATCGGCGTGGCCCTCATCGCTAAGGAGAAGCGTCACTGGACCCGGTCGGGTTTCAAGGGATTCGATCTCAGCCGCCGTCCCTACGCAGTGGAAAGCTTCGAATGCAAGGGATGCTCGAATGTGTGTCAGGTGCGCAAGGTCGTCGTGGAAGGGGAGGATCCCCTGTTCTACGGAAGCAGGTGCGAGCGTTTCGATGTCAAGAAACGCCAAAGGGAACGGACCGACATCCCCGACCTCTTTGCCGAGCGGGAGTCATTTTTGCAGAAAGAATACTTCCCTCCACCCTCAAAGAAGGGCGGCCCCCGGATCGGCCTTCCCATGGCCCTCTTCTACCATGAGCTTTTGCCCCTGTGGAAGACCTTCTTTGAGCAGCTCGGCTGCGAGGTCATCCTCTCGGGGCACACCAATAAACCCATCATCGACCTCGGCATTCAGGCCGTGGTCGCCGAGACCTGCTTTCCCATCAAGGTGGCCCACGGGCATATCCTGGATCTCATCAAAAAGCAGGTGGAATACATCTTTTTGCCGAGCATCATCAGTATGCCGCACGAGAGTCACGCGGGAAACCACTCCATGAGGAGCAACCTCAACTGTCCCTACGTGCAAACCATACCCTACACCATACAATCCGCCATCGATATGGCGCAGCACCGGGTGAAACTCCTCCACCCGGTGGTGCAGCTCAACTGGGGTGAGAGGCATCTTTCCACTACCCTCCTCAAGATCGGCAAGGCCCTCGGGTTCAGGGGATACGCCGTCAGGGAGGCCATTTATATGGCATTGACCAGCCAGAGGAGGTTCTACGAGGCGGTATCAAAACGGGGGAGGGAAATCCTCTCCGCGCTCCCCCCCGATCAGAAGGCCATGGTGATTGTGAGCAGGCCTTACAACGGATGCGACCAGGGAATCAATCTCCAGATTCCGAAGATATTCAGGGACCTCGGGCTCACCGTTCTCCCCCTCGACTTTCTTCCCCTGGCCTCGGTGGATATCGCCGGGGACTGGCCGAACATGTACTGGCGGTACGGCCGAAGAATCCTTGCCGCAGCGGAGATCATCCGGCATGATCCCCGGCTCTTTGCCGTGTACCTGACCAATTTCGGCTGCGGCCCCGACTCCTTCATTGCCAAGTTCTTCAGCACAAAGATGGAAGGCAAACCCTACCTCCAGATGGAGATCGACGAACACAGCGCGGATGCAGGGGCCATCACCCGGTGTGAGGCATTCGCGGACAGCCTCGCAAATATCAAAGGGGACGTGCAGCACCAAGGGCCTGTGGTGAGAACGCCCCAACTCAATGAAAGGGACCGGATGCTCTACATCCCTTATATGTGCGATCACGCCCACGTGATTCAAGCCGCCTTCGAGAGCTCCGGGGTGCACG
>JBLIRN010000080.1:0-11968 GCA_049472315.1 bacterium | reverse complement strand
GTGGTGACCATGCAGATGAAGCTCACTGATTGACGAGACTGACACAATAGACTGACACAATACAAGGGTGGATATGGACCAGGTAAACACGACACGGGTTGAAAAAAAGGGGGATGTCGCATGTATCGACATCCAGGGCGATCTGACCGCCTCTTCCGAGCCCTTCCTGAACGATGCCTACGCCAAGGCGTGCGATTGCGGCACAAACAGGATCCTGTTTACATTCGACCCGGATGCGTATATCAACAACGGCGGAATCGCCATCCTGATCCAGATTATTGCCGAGGGAAAAAAGAGGGATCAACAGATCGGCATTACAGGAATTTCAGATCATTTCAAGAAAATCTTTGCTCTGGTGGGGATTACAAAATTCGCCACGATCTATCCAACGGCACAGGATGGCCTGAATGATCTTGCCGGACCGGATTGAAACGGTCTCACGATGCTCAAAGGGAATCGTCGCGCCTGCCACAGGAAAAGAGTATCGTTTCTTTAATAACCGCTCGTTATCGCTGTCACTGAAACACATAACGATAGGTGTTGGCCCGCCTTGAAATGCATCAGATCAAAAAGACGAGTAGAGGAATGGCACTCTTTCCTTCTGCGCATAGGGGCCTCCAACCTTTTGGTGATGCGCATTACGGCGCGGCTTGTCAAAAATAATATTAAATATTACTTTGAAAAATAATATATTATATGACTATACTTAAACAAAAAAATAGAGAATTAATCAAAATAATCGTAATATCAATTTAATATGAAATAAAAACTATTCAATTCCTCCCGTGTATTCTTTCGTCCATGCGTATGCCCTTACAATCCGGATCCCATCGCCGTGATGCAATCGATACCTATTACAGGGAATACTCCATACACCATATCTACGCCGCAATTCTATGCTCCAATGGGGCATAGGAACGGGTAATAATTAAGTGGCCGTATAAGGGCGTTTCAGGTATCAATGCCTCTGCTGTATCCGCGGCATCGATCATCAAAACGGGAATGGGGATTGCATGATGACCATGGTCTCCTGAGGTGGATGCTCGAAGCCCTGCTCTCTCGATTGAACGATTGCTGAGATTGGGCCTGAAATGTCAGGAAAGCAACAAAATGATGGTGTTTCGGAGTACAGAAAGACCACGAGGCCGGGATGGTTGGTGCCCGGCCCTTTTAATGCAAATCAAGGTTATGCCCTTACCTGATGGGTAGTTATTATGACACACCCATGCCGGGAACAGCCAAGGGAGCAGTGGCAATGTGCGAGAGGGGAGATGATATTGTATTTTTTGTGAAATTTCCCTTAGAATTATAATATCCTAAATCGAATTTCCTCGGCCGGAGGCAGTAGTATGAACCATGTTGAAAAAAGGCCCCTGGTTCATTTTCTTCTTGTTCTACTCATTCCGGTTCTTATTCTGCCCATTCTTCTCAGTTCACCCGCTCTCTCATTCATGCCCACGTGGTGTCCATTCGAATGGAGAGAGGAAGACCATTCGATCTTCTTTCCTATGAAGGAGGACCCTGGCATGGCTGAAGGGGACATCCTCGTCGATAACTTCGAATACTGGGACTCGCCCTATAATCATGGCTGGCGGAACCTGGGATATGGATCCGTATATGGAATAATTGATTCCGGTTACAGTGGCCCATTCCAAACCATTTTGGACCTGCAGGCACGAAGCCGGGCTCTTGATGTTGTGGTTCAGCATTGGTATCCGCCATGGGCATTTATACCTCGTCTATGTACATCCTTTGATGACAGGCAATCCATCCTGTACAGTCTTTACACCCCGCCGTCAGCTGCGGATACGAACGGCGCAATAGGCATCAGCATGGAGACCAACGCGATTTTTACCTTCGATTTTTGGGCCCCCCGGGATATCGGGGATCTGGACGTCCCCGAACTGGACATTATCGGCGAGGGATGCGGCAGGGACGTTACCATCAGGCTTCTCACCAAACGGCCGCGGTGTGACGAATGCATTGTAACGGAGGTGCACACGGCCTCCGGCACCTACGCAATCGCCCCTGTGGTGCCCGCCGCCGATGGTGAGCAATTGACGATTGACGTGCTGCTCGGCAGGGACATCCTGGATGACTCCTGGCACACCGTATGGATTGACCTCGCGGACGCTGTGACACAGGCGGTGATCCACGAGGGTCTCGATCCCGATGCATGGTGCATCGAAATGGCGTATGCGGTCAAGATAACAGGGGGCCGGAGGTTTCCTTTCCATGGTGCCAGGCAACTACCTCGTGGAGATCGTGTTCTATGGACATACGGGGCGGCTGGACCCGTATGAAGTTTTCCCTCGAGGTGCGCCCCTGGTGGTCCTATTAGGATCCCATTAATTGTCTGAATTGTCTATTCCATGCTACTCCAGGAAGGCTACGGGAACATACCAGGATGTCGGCAAGAAATTGGGAATGGAGGCCCGTTGAAATGTCCAGGGTACCTGGTACGTGAAATTCTCAAATAATGCTGTTGAGATCGGCAAGGAATAAGCGGAGGACGTCAATGACCATGGGGAATGGTAATACCCCGTAAATGCCGGCATTGTGAATGTCTTTTCCTGCACAATGAGGGCGGCCATGCTGAACGGTTGTCCCCTTCCTTGTGCAGCATGTGAAATGGAAGAGATCGCAGATGGAATCACGGATGTCTGCCATGAAGAAGAGACGGTAGGATACCGAAGCAATGGCATGCCGGAAAAGGAAAGAAACGGATTTGCCGCAAACGTTGTGTAGGAAAAGGGCCAACGAACCGCCTTCGATGTCGTCCGTGATTGTTGAGTGGGAGCATCAGGTTGAACAGGATCAAACTCCGAAAGATCGATGTTCGTCAGATCCGGGGCCTGATCCCTCCTGTCGATGATTCTCCATTCATAATCAGGGGAAGCGGATCCTGGGGGAGGATCAAAATCGACACATTCCCATTCCATGGCATAGCTGAACGTCCAGGCCGGACGTTTGAAGCCTCCATTGACATGATGATTGTTCACACGTTCATCATAATACACTTCCGACAGTGCAGACCATAATTCATCGGTAAGCCGACCCTGCATGGAACGTTTGAACTCGTAATAGCTGAACACCGGCCCTGCTCCGAGGAGTATCCTTCCGTCAGGCACCTCATAGGCAACGAGCATGATCTCCGCGTATCCCACTGCTTCTTCGAGGACCTTTCCGCTGTTCTGGTCCGTGTGCACATCCGCAACGAGCAGGGTGCTGAGCCCTGCGGCGGAGACGCCTTGCACCAATGACTCGAGCAGTTCGCCGAATTCATTGATATAATAGTAGTCTCCATCGGTGAGCGGCTCGTTTTCAAGTTGCTTCAGGGAGATCTGGATGAGCCGGTCCAGGATCGTCTCAAGACCCACGAGGCGGTCTTCCGCCTGCTGCTCCAGGACATCCAGGGCCTTCAATCCCTCCCTGGTCATGCGGCTGAGGGCGAGGAGACGGGCGTAGACCTCGGGCACCGGCTCCACATAGCCCACCACGTGGGGCGGCCCCCCCCAGGTTCCGGTGTAACTCTGCTTCGCAGACAGGATGGTATCATGGCGCAGCTCAGTCCACGAGGCAAGTGCCGCATTCAACTGCTTGTCCTGCCAGGCACCGGTTTTCATGAATGTCTGATACCCCTCCCCGTATTCCTGGAACAGGGGCTTTAGACAGTAGAGCCAGCCCCAATACAGGTTTCGCTGCCAGTCGGACGGGGTGAGATCCGCCAGAAGATCGGCCATCTTCTTCCATTGGCTTTCATAATCCTCATAGGCCGTATCGCCCTGGGCCTTCAAGATGGCCTTGGCCCGCCTTGACCCCAGGAGGCTCATCACGTCAAGCCCGAGGGGGAGTGCCCTTTGTTCTTGAAGGCAGGTAAAACAGGGATCACCGGTGAGCCTTCCTGTATAGGGGAACACAAGCTGGCTGAGGATAAAGGAGTCCGGGACGAACCGTTGTCCCATAATCCGCATCCCCTTTGTCTTGTCACGTATTGCTTCCATCGTCTGATCCCGCATCTCAGGGCTGCTGGGAACCGGATCAATGACCGCAAAGCCGGTCCCTGAGTAAATCAAAGGGGATTCAAGCAGGTCAAGCCTGGATTGAAAATCGGCGAACAGGGCATCATCCCGTGCAAGCGTCTCTATGTCAATCTCCTCGTTGGAGAAGACATCCTCGAGTGCGGACAGATAGTCATGAGGGGTGAGGTCGTCCGCAAGCCCCACATAGAAGGCGGTCACCGTATAAATGCGATCCCATATTTCGTCAAGGCCCCTTCCCTCCGCCGTCAATCGGGAAAGTGCATCGGCAATGAGGGCCGCCTGCAGCGTTTGGAGACGGGCCACTTCAGGAGGTATGAGCGCGGGGCATGCGCTGTTTTCGCAATAATAAGGGTCCCCCTTCACGAGGAAGGCCATCCTGCCATACCACATCATGGCGAGGAAATACTTCTCCAATTGATCGCTCCTCGTATAATGACCTCTCGGGACATACTGTGAATAGTCCTCTTTATAGGTAAAGAGCGGGCTGTCCGCAAATCCCTGGTGTTGACGGATGAGCGAGAGTTCCGCATTGACCTTTTCCGCCATTTCCGCATCCAGACCGGACGTAACGGGGGTACCCAGAAGCTCCTTGCCCACCGCGAAAAAGGCCGCGTTTTTTTGTGCCGCCTGCGCGAGATCTCCGGAATAGGTGTGTGATTTTTCCTGGAAATAATCAAAGAGGGCCTGGCTCAAAAGCAGGGCATCTGCAAAAAGGTGGTCTTTCTCGATTTTCATCAGGGTCGTGTCAAACTGGACATGGTAAAGGTGAAGGAGGCTGTCCGAGGTTATGAATACGGGAATCCAGGATTTCCTGAGCGATGTATATACCTCCACTATATCGTCTTCCTTGGACCAGGGGCGCACGACAAATCCGTTATTGCGTAGGATGGCCTCTGCATCCTCATCGATTCCAATGGCATCAAGCCATGTTTTAACCTCTTCGTAATTGGCGATATTCGAAAGCTCCAACGGGAGATCATAGCCGGGGATCCGAGGGTTCAGATCCGAGAGATCAGGCAGGGTATAGTGGCCTGATAATGAATATGCCTGCAATAGGGCGGGCCTTCCAAGAGTGAAAAGCAAAAAAAGGAACAGTGCGAAGGCAATGTGGATAGAAAGGGACAAATCCACCATTTTGTGGACATGTCTGGCATTCATTGCCATGCCTCCTTCTGAGAAATGATTCGATACGAAGTAACTTACAATAGCAGGTCGGAAGCAGAAGCTGGAATAAATAAGCACTATAATAATTATATTGGATCTTATAACGAATATCCATATTTACTGTAACCATGTCTCATTCCCGTCCGGATTCATCACTGCAACCCAATATCCGCCCGTATCGAGGATGACGTCAAGAACCATCTATATAGCCCGGTGCCTATAATGGGGTAATAAGTCAGCAGCCGGAAGATGCCGTTCAATGTATCGGTGCTTTTGATGTATCCCCGGCATCGATCCTCAAAACAGGAATGGGGATTGCACAATAATGACCATGGTCCCCTGGCGTGGATCCTCGAAGCCCTTCTCTCTCGATTGAACGATTGCTGAGATTCCGCCTGAAATGTCAGGAAGGTAAAAAAATGATGGTGTTTCGGAGTACGGAAAGACCGCGAGGCCGGGATGGTTGGTGCCCGGCCCTTTTAATGCAAATCAGGGTCATGCCCTTACCTGATGGGTAGTTATTATGGCACACCCATGCCGGGAACAGGCAAGGAGGCGGTGGCGGTGCACAAGAGGTGAGAAGTACATTGTATTTTTATGAAATTTTACATATAATTATAGTATCCCAAGTCAAAATCCCCCGGCCGGAGGCTGTTGTATGAACCGTGTCGAAAAAAGGCTCCTGGTTCATTTTCTTCTTATCCTGTTCATTCCGGTTCTTATCCTGCCCCTTCTCGTCCCTCCACCCGCTCTCGCATTCATACCCTTGGCATATCCGCCCGTCAGGTTTGACTATGGTCAGGTTTACGGTCAGCCCAGGTTCTTTCCAATGACGCAGGTCCCCACGTGGGAGGACCCCTTTAAGGGTGAGGGCGATATCCTCGTCGACAACTTCGAATACTGGGACTCGCCTTATAATCACGGTTGGCGGGCCCCGGAATACCCCTGGCCGAATTATCCTATTGGACCTTGGACAGGCCCATCATGGTTCACCACCACTCTGGACCTGCAGGCAGGGAGCAGGGTACTTGATGTGTTTCAGTACCAGTATCACTATCTCCTCCGGTCCCTTATGGGTTACTCCTTTGAGGACTGGCACTCCATTCTGTACAGTCTTTACACCCCGCCGTCCGCAGCGGATACGGACGGTGCAATCGGCATCAGCATGGAGACCCACGCGATTTTCACCTTTGACTTCAGGGCCCCTCTGGGCATGAGGGAGCAGGACATCCCCGAACTGGACATCATCGGCGAGGGATGCGGCAGGGATATTACCATCAGGCTCGTCACCAAACGGCCGTGGTGTGATGAATGCATTGTAGATGAGGTGCATACGGCCTCCGGCTCCTACACCATCGCCCCCGTGGTGCGCGCAGCCGATGGTGAGCAATTGAGGATTGACGTGCTGCTCGGCAGGGACATCCTGGATGGCTCCTGGCACACCGTATGGATTGACCTCGCGGACGCAGTGAGGCAGGCGGTGATCCACGAGGGGCTCGATCCCGACGCATGGTGCATCGAAATGGCATATGCGGTCATGATAACAGGAGGCCGGAGGTTTCGTCTGGATGACATCATGTTCAGGGAATCCTGTGCCACCGGGGGCCTCGAATCCCCTGTGCTTTTCAGGATGGGTCCCCTGCATGCCCAGCTTATGGAGCACAACAGGTATCTCTTTGTCGCCGACTACACTGGGGAAAAGGTCACTGTTTTTGGCGGGACAAAGAACCGGGAGATCTCGAGGATCATCGACCTTTGCCTCAATGCCGCCGACTTCTTTATCTTCGCCGAGGACCCCGATGATCCGAATGACCCGGTGGTTAGCTATTGGAGGGATCTCGGCGCGGACCCCAACCTCTTTGGGGAGAACGATCCCGCCATGGCCGCGCTCTTCGGCAGGGACCAGTTCATCGTGGACCTCATGCTACCCATCTTTTCCGACCCCAATCTGCGCATGGGCCCCTTGGGGCCCGGTCCAGCCGCCCAAAAACTCATCGACCAGGGAGCCCTCGGCTGGAGCGCCGACGTGAGCGGGCACAGTGCAGCGGAAACCGATCCATCCCTGGAGTTCGGCCCCCTTCCCATCGATCCCTACGATGGGGTTCCCACCTATCTGCCTGTCCACTACTCGGTGATCCAGGTTGTCAAATTTACCGGGAAGCCCTTTTTCAGGCCCGACTTCGTGTTCATACTGGAAGGCGCCTTGTGGAACATCGGAATGACCGAATGGCCCATGATCGCGGCACTCGATTTCACCCCGCTATACATCGAGGAACTAATGGTGACCCTCACGGTGACAGGCGGTATCCGTTCGGATACGTGCATATTCCCCCTCTCGGTGGTGAACTACGAGGTGGCAAACCATGCCCCGGTGCCCCAGGCAGTCGAGGACCAGGTCTTCTATGTGGGGGAGGAGGGGGAGTACCTGGTGAACTTCATCGATCCCGATTGCTTCATCTTCAATATGTCCTCGGGCGCAGGTAGTGCACATCTTCCCGGATTCCCTGTATCCGCGTCCTACAGGACCGACGTGGAGGGATTGTCCTGGAATGACTACCACGGTATGATTTGGCCTTGGTCATGGGTGAACTATCCATGGAGCATCGTTCATCCCACAACCGGCCTGATACGCTGGGAGCCGGATTCCGTGGGGATCCGTGACATGCTTGTCACCTGCACCGATGCAAGGGGTGATCATGGCTTTGTCCAATTCGAGATATTCGTGGATTATCGCGGCACTGGATCGAACCGTCACCCGGAGATCCTCAGAGCGCCCGAAGAACCGGTGGTGGTCAGGGCAGGGGAGGGGTGCCTCCTTGGTTATCCCCAGCTTGTCGTCCAAGACCCGGATGATGACGAGCTATATGCATCATGTAACCTCGGCACTTGCAACCGGATGCCGGACGGCACCTTCGTCTGGGAATGGGGATTTTCGTCCGATTCCCCCGGAAGCTATTTCCTTTCCATGTTACCGGGTACTTACGTCGTGGAGATCATCTTCTACGACCTGAAGGGCGGCCGGGCCCGCACGGAGTTTTCCGTCGAGGTGCGGCCCTGGTGGGCGTATACGTCCTGGGGTCAGGTCTTGAATTGACAGTTTTTTTCCGAAAATAGATTTTTATGCTTCGTGGTGCCACAAGGCGCCAAGAGGGTTTGTTGTGAAAAACTGACAATTCAAGACCTGACCCCATTTTGTTTTCATGCTTCGTGGCGGCCCTAAGGGTCATGAGTGTTTGTCTTGAAAGGTTTTTTTGAAAAGGGTTTTCTTACGAGGGTGGATTTATGGTTCGATAATCTGTACAATGAATTCTCGATCCGGATTTTTCCGATCCGACATCTTTTATTACGACCTCCATTCATTTCATGCGGAAGGGCACACGGAGGCGGCCCTCTTCATCCTGAGCGATAATCATGTATTAATACGCGATGTACACTGTTCAGCATATATAACTCAGAATATGAGAATTGATGCGCGCACACAATAGAATACCTGACTCGACCTCCCTGGAATCACGCTGCTGACACCCCTGATGCACGAATCCACCGTGCCCCTGATTTATCCACGATGCCTTGACAGCGCAAACCGCCCCGCGTCAGAGATCTCATAGAAAAGGGGATTGAACAAGGAGACAAGGGGTCTCATCCCTTGTTGCACCAATAATGACCGCAACGACGGTCTTTTTTCAAATGGGTAGTTGCAGGCATCGCATGAAATTCGAAACCCTCACCACCCGGGAGGACCAAGGCCATGGAAACGATGGGCAGGCGAAGAGGCAGTACCTGTACGGCATGCCTGGGAAGACTGGGCATGCTTGGAATTGCTGTGCTCGTAGTGTTTTGGATGGGCGTATGGATGCCGGGGGCGCATCCAGCGGATGCGCAGGTGCGGTTTCGCTCCGGTCCGGTTTCATCGGAAGCAAAGACGGCTCAGGAAATCCAAGAGGTGATCACCATGCTCGCCGCACGCCCCGATCAGCGGCACCTGGTAGTTCAGTTTCGAGGGCCTGTCAAGGCGGAACAGAAAAAGGCCCTCAAACAAGCGGGACTGCAGCTTCTGAGTTATCTGGGCAACAATGCCTTTTTCGCTTCGTTGACACTCCCTGGTGTGGCTCCGCAGGCGATGGCCCGGATACCCGGCCTTGTCGATGCACGAGCAGTGGATCGCGGATGGAAACTCCACCCGGCCGTTGGCGCCCGGATCATTCCGGACCATGCGATACTGGGCAAAGGGGATTCAGAAAACCCGACCGTGGCGGTCTACCTTATCTTTCACCGGGATGTGGATCTGGGAACCACCGGGGTGAATATCGCCAGGACCCATGGGGCCGCAATCGCCGATCGGCTCGAGTCGATCAATGGTCTTGTTGTGGAGCTCCCGTGGGCATGTATCACTGCCCTGGCGGATGAGGACGCGGTGCAATGGATCGAGTGGCCGCTGCCCCGGCTGAGCGAGGTAAACGACGGCAACCGGGAGATCACCGAGGCGGATATCGTCCAGGCATTGCCCTACGACCTTGACGGCTCGGGGATTACCGTGCTCGTTTACGACGGCGGCACTGGTCGATCCTCGCACGTCGACTTCCAGGGGCGCCTTGCGGTTCGTGATCTATCGGGAATGGCAGATCACGCCACCCATGTCTGCGGCACCATCGGTGGCGCAGGGGTGGCCAATCCCACTTACAAGGGAATCGCCCCCGGTGTTCGGATAGAGTCCTATGGGTTCCAGTACGACGGCACCGGGATCTTTCTTTACAGTAACCCAGGGGACATCGAGTCTGACTACGCCGAGGCCATCAACATGTATGGTGCGGACATATCCAACAATTCCATCGGCACGAATACGGAACCAAACGGCTTTGATTGTGACATCCAGGGTGACTACGGCGTTACCTCCGCACTCATCGACGCGATCGTTCGTGGTTCCCTTGGCAACCCCTTCCGGATCATCTGGGCCAATGGTAATGAAAGACAGGGAAGCCGCTGCGACGTGGAGGGCTATGGGGACTATTACAGCACGGCACCACCCGCCGGTGCAAAAAATCACATCACCGTAGGTGCACTCAACTCGAACGACGACTCCATGACCTATTTCAGCAGTTGGGGCCCGGTAGACGACGGTCGGATAAAACCGGACATTTCTGCGCCGGGCTGCCAGATCGGCGGGGATGGCGGGGTAACCTCATGTTCGTCCCTCGGCGACACCGCCTACACCGTTAAATGCGGGACCTCGATGGCATCTCCCACCGTGTGCGGCCTCTCCGCCTTGTTGCTGCAGGATTTCCGTGCCCGGTTCCCGGATAAGCCCAGCTTCAGGAATTCCACCCTCAAGATCCTCCTTGCCCACAATGCAGTGGATCTCGGCACTATCGGCCCGGATTATCGATTCGGGTATGGGTCGGTACGGATTCAGAAGACCATCGACTTCATGCGGACCGGGAACTTTATCGAGGACCAGGTGGATCAGGACGGCACCTTTTCCGCTGTGGTGCTGGTGAATCCCGGTGATTCCGAGCTGAAGGTGACGATGGCCTGGGATGACGTGCCCGGGACCCCGAACGTGAGTGCCGCCCTGGTGAACGACCTCGATCTTCGGGTCTTCAGCCCGTCATCGACCCGGCACTACCCCTGGACGCTTGATCCATACAATCCCGATAGCCCGGCGGTGCGAACGCAGGCCGATCATGTCAACAACATCGAGCAGGTATATGTGGAAAATCCCGCATCGGGTGTCTGGCAAATCGAGGTCCACGGCCACGATGTGCCGCAGGGCCCGCAACCCTTCTCTTTGTGTGCGTCTCCGGGATTGATTGCGTGCTCATCAGCGGGCGTGATTGCCCTGGATGCATCAAGGTATGCCTGTTCCGCCACGGTCGCCATCGAGGTAATCGACCGCGATTTGAACATGGACAGCGGTACGGTCGAGACGGTTGCGGTCACGGTCACATCCGATTCCGAACCCGGCGGTGAGATGGTGGAGTTGACCGAGACCGCCGCAGGCACCGCTGAATTTCGCGGGACGCTTGATGTGGCTGTCGAAGGTGGCGCAGGCATTCTTGTGGTTGTCGGCGGCGATACGATAATCGCCACATATATCGATGACGACAATGGCCAGGGCGGCCAGGGCATTCCTGTTATCGCTACCGCCATTGTGGATTGCACGCCTCCGGTCATCAGCAATGTTCAGACTGCCGCCATTGCCACGCACACCGCAACAGTGACCTTTGATACGGACGAGCCTGCCTGCGGCACGGTACGGTACGGTTTGAGCTGCGGGAATCTAACGGAGACGGCACCAGAGAGCGGATTTCCCACGGCCCATGCGATCAATCTCATGGGATTGCAGCACAACACGTCATACTTCTACGCACTGGATGCCAGGGACGAGGCAGGCAATGCGGTCAGCGACGACAACCACGGAGTGTGTTACACATTCACGACCCATGATATTCCCGACTGCTTTACCGAGATTTTTGTGGACCCCTTTGACAATGACCTCGACTGCCTGAGCCTGACCTTCACGCCGGATGGCTCGTATGACTATTACTCGGGATGCGTGGAGGCGATCGCCGATCTGCCGATAGACCCGGGCGGCGGCACGATATTGAGCCTTTCGGATGATTCGTACAGGAGTGTGAACCTGCTCAACGGGAAAACGGTGTCACTCTATGGCACCAGGTATGGAACGTTCTACGTCGGCAGCAACGGGTATATCACCTTCACCGGTGGCGACGGCGACTACACCGAATCCCTTGCCGATCACT
>JBLIRN010000008.1:0-47388 GCA_049472315.1 bacterium | reverse complement strand
AAAACATCAAATCATAAAAGATACTGTTGAATAAATCCTAAAATTGCCTGCTGCTGAGACAGCCCGGGATTGTTTATGTAGGAATAGAGGGAACTCCCGATGTAATCCGCAACAAGATCATTCATATAGAACATCGGCGTGGACCGGGCGACAAGGTAAAAATTGTATGCGTACATGAGATACTGATAATATTGTATTGTCTTCATAAGATCGAGGTATCCGGATCCGATCCCAGCACCCCAGAAAGGTGAAAATCCTCCGAGTGAGGGGATACCCCCGCCGAAGGTATTGCCAAGGTACGGTGATAACAAGGGTGAAATACCCGAGTAGAACGGATATGCACCGTAGCCGATTGGGGATGTTGCCCCGTATGACCAGGAAAATACATCCAATGGTGACGTGATCCCGTAATTACTCACCGAGGTGGTACCGAATGTGCTCGGGTATAGCTGAGCATGGATGATCGTCGAGGAAAAAATGATTACCGAGAGAATTGCACACGATATTCCCAATAGTCTGATAAAATGTTTCATACTGCCATTCACCTCCTGAACCCTGTTGGTTTAACCTTTCATTGCACCTTTAAACATATCAGCAAAAATGAAATACATCAGCCGCTATGTGCTATTCTTCCTTGCAAACTCTATGCCTTATTTATGACGTAATGGATCATTGAACGCAAGAACAGTTTTTCGTAGTACAGATACCTGTATACATATTATTTCTGGATCCGGATTATGAATTTACATAAAACCTCATTAAATACTATACACAAAATCAACACAATTCACAAGGTTTTTTGCCTTCCATATGATGAATCACCGCGCAGGTGCGCACGGGTGAGACAGCTCTGCCCCAAGAACAAAATTGTTGAAAAAGCCGAATAGATATACAGGTATGGTCAGGGAGTGAGGAAATGCGGGATGCATGGCGTGGGGTAGAGACGGATGGTCTTCAAACAAAAGATAAAACCCGAAGGTCTTGATATTCGCGTAGGAATGAGTGTGTCCGTGCGAAAGACCATGCCGGGGCAGGATGGCATGATTCCGCTCGGAGAAGGAAAGATACGCAAGGTAACCAATGAACAGATCTCGATTCATATCCCTTTTCTGGAAGAGAAGCTCGGTGACGCGGATACCATAAAGGTGTTTTGGGAGGACGGACGATACTATTTCTGTGGAACGGCGTCGTCGTTTTACCCCTATCAAAAACAATCCGACCTGTTGACGCTCAATCGTCTCGACACCATTTGCTATATTGAGAAGAGAAAACACATCCGCCTTTCCAGGACCCTTCCCATTGATTATAAATGGATTGCCCCTCCTGAATCCGTTTCCGAATCGCGTTCCAAACGCATCAGGACCGGCAGGGGGGAAAATATTTCCTGCGGCGGGCTTGAATTTCTCACCAGGGAGAGGCTGGGTGTAGGGGACATCCTTGAGCTGGGATTCGAGATCCCCTCCTTTACCACCTATATGATATTTACCCATGCCCGAATCGTGCGGATAAGCCAGAATCGCGACCCAGAGCTGCCGTACAAGATTGCGGTTCAGTTTACGAACATCGATCCCCAGGATCGACGACTCATTGCGGAATTCATCCTGGAAGAGGCAAGTAACCAGGGGAATCCGGGGAAGCCGGACGATAGATATAAACCCTGTTAGAAACCTCGCCATTCACGAGAAGAAACAAAAAATACACCCCTTTCGTCCGACCCTTCTCCTTGCATTGTGTTGACAGATGGGCTATAGTCGATCCGTTTCATCGTATCCATGAAACATCCCCTTTTCCATCGTAACACATGATCCTTCGATCACAATGAGGGGTGAACGTTTATAAGAACAAATAATTAGTTGAATGATTTCATATACATGATCGAACACCCATAGCGACATGGTAAACACCATCCTTGGTATACGAGCCTCATGCCGGCTGGTTTGACACATAACTGGCATCATCTTGACGCCAGTGAATCCCTTGCCGTTCTCAAATCGAATCCGAGGGGTCTGGATAAGGAGGAGGTTGCCCGGCGCCGATCCCTCTATGGGCCCAATCGGATTCACCAGCCTCGCACCATAAATCCCCTTCTCATTTTTCTTGGACAATTCAAGGACTTTCTCATCATTATCCTCCTGGCGGCAACCGTCGTTTCGTTGCTGATCGGTGAGACGCTTGATGGCATGGTCATCCTGGTGATCGTTATCCTTTGTGCATTCCTGGGATTCTTTCAGGAGTATCGATCGGAAAGGGCGGTCGAGGCCCTGAAGAGGATGGCCTCTCCCACGGCCCGGGTTATCAGGGATGGAGAAGAATGCGTGATTCCATCCGAAGATCTCGTGCCCGGAGATATGATCACCCTTCAGACAGGGGATCTTGTTCCTGCAGATGCCAGAATAATAGAGGCATATAATCTTTCATTGGATGAATCGATTCTCACCGGTGAGTCAACCCCGGTTTCGAAGGATGCCGATCCCCTCCCCGAAGGAGAGATCCCATTGGGAGACCGATCCAATATGGTCTTTGCATCCACCATCATCAACCGGGGGAGGGGAAAAGGGGTGGTGACCGAAACAGGGATGAGGACCGAGTTTGGGAAGATCGCCGGCCTGCTCCAGCAGGTTACCTCCGAAAGGACCCCCCTGGAAAGGCAGATGGGGATAATCGGGAAGTGGCTCGGGATCATCTGTATCGGCGTATGCGCGCTTGCCTCGTTCCTGGGGGTTGTGAGGGGCCATAGTCTCTTTGAAATGTTCGTGTGGGGGGTGAGCCTTGCCGTGGCAGCGGTACCTGAGGCCTTGCCGGCGGTGGTGACCAGCGCCCTGGCCATTGGGGTCCAGAAGATGGCCAAACAGAATGCGATCGTAAAAAAGCTGGCCGCGGTAGAGACGCTGGGATGTACGACGGTTATCTGTTCGGATAAGACGGGAACCTTGACCAAGAATGAGATGACCGTTCAGGAGATGTGGACGTACGGGGAGCATTTCCGGGTCACCGGGGTCGGGTATCAGCCCGAAGGCATGCTCATGAAGGATGACCGGATGATCAGGGTGGATGATCATCCTGTGGTAATGACCCTCCTCGAGGTGGGGGCCCTGTGCAACGACGCCCAGGTCCAGAAACGGGAGGAGAACTGGATCGTTCTCGGCGATCCGACCGAAGGTGCACTGATTGTCGCCGGCGTCAAAGGGGGGCTCGATTTCGATGCATTGAGGAATAGGAGACCCCGGGTGGGAGAGATTCCCTTTGAGGAACGGCGAAAGATGATGTCCACGATTCATGATCAGGGAAACGGGATGCGGCTGGTGGCCACAAAGGGCGCACCTGAAATCGTCCTTCACCATTGTTCCCATATGCAACAAGGGGATGAGGTCGTCGAGTTACATGATACGGAACGGCAACGGATACTGGAGGAAAACGAGGAAATGGCACGCAATGCCCTCAGGGTACTTGCACTGGCGTGGAGGGAACTGCCGGAGGGCGACGGTGCAGGGGAGGGAAGCGAGATTGAACACTCTCTCGTTTTCTGCGGATTGGTTGGAATGATCGATCCACCGCGGGATGAGGTCCGCTCCTCCGTTCAGGAATGTCGTTCCGCAGGGATCAGGCCGGTTATGGTTACCGGCGATCACAGGACCACAGCACAGGCCATTGCCATGGCCGTCGGCATTCTTGACCCTGCTCAAGACATGAAGGATCACCCGAACGCGGTCATGGAGGGCGAGGACCTGCAAGGAATGTCGGATCAGGACATCGACGGCATCATCGGTGAGGTGAAGGTTTTCGCACGGGTATCGCCCGAGCACAAACTCAGGATCGTTGAGGCCTATCAGAGGAACGGTGATGTGGTGGCAATGACCGGCGACGGGGTCAATGATGCCCCGGCACTCAAAAGGGCGGATATCGGTGTTGCCATGGGCATAAAGGGAACCGATGTAAGCCGCGAGGCATCCGACATGGTCCTTGCGGACGACAACTTTTCGACGATAGTCAGCGCCGTGCGAGAGGGCAGGGCGGCCTTCGAGAATATCAAGAAGTATCTTGTCTTTCTCCTTTCCTGCAATATAGGCGAGATCCTCATCCTTACCGGGGCCTTCTTTTTTGGCCTCCCTATACCCTTGATCGCCCTCCAGATACTTTGGGTCAATCTCACTACGGATGGCCTTCCGGCCCTGGCCTTGGGAATCGATCCCCCGGATCCCGATCTGATGCTCATTCCGCCCAGGGGAAAGGATTCCTCCGTATTTACCCCATGGCTTGTGGGATTGATTGGAATCATATCAGTTCACATATTTCTGGTACTGCTGGGAATCTTTTATGCCTATCTGCGTGTGTCCGTATTGATAAAGGCACAGACAATGGTCTTTCTGTGCATGATCCTGCTGGAGATGTTCAATGCCTTAAACTGCCGCTCCCACAGATACTCCATGGCCAGGAGGCCGCCATGGAAAAATCCCTGGCTCGTTGCCGCAATATCCGTATCCGTTGCCTTGAGTATCGCGGCCATTCATCTGCCCCTGCTCAATAGGGTATTCCATACCCATCCGCTCGGATCGAATGATTGGCTCCTGGCCATAGCCACAAGCAGCACGATTCTTTTCATCGTGGAGGTGGTCAAGTGGCTCAGGCAGCATATCGTTGGCATCAAAAATCCATAATTTTTCTCCCCATCCTCATAAAATATATGCCCTCGTCGGAGTATTCCATCGACATCGGCTGCCCGGGCGTCCCTTTACAAACGATCGAGAGGGAGTGGATTCGAGGGCCTGCCTATCCCCTTACGCCTATACTGCCGGGAACACCGCTGGACATCGTTGATCGGATAAAGGTCTTCTGTGCATGCGGGAGTGGAGGGTATCGAAGCCACCTGTCGGGTATCATGGATGAATGCCGGGTGAGTGTTGAAGGGCCCGATGATATAGCAGATCATCGGGCCCCGTTATTGTCGAGGAGGTGTTACATTCGGGTCAGGTTGTAGGTGCCTGATTCGATTATGGCCCCGCTATTTGTTGCTATACTGTAATTTCCGCTGAGATTGTTACCCGAGACCGTTCCGGTGATCGTCAGCGTGTAAATATCGGTCCCATTTTGCAGCGATCCGGTCAGGTTCAGGCTTGTTCCGGTAATTGTGCCGCCTATGTTCGCGCTTATTTTTTGAACGCCGTTTTGGGTCATGGATATGTTTCCATTGAGCTCTGCGCTGTTTTGGATCAATGATAGCGCTGCGTTACCATTGTTTACCGTTCCGCTGCTCAGGGTTGTATACCATGTTCCCACCCAGGTCCCGTAGACGTTTTGGAGGGTGCTTTGACTCGACGTGCTACCACCTTGAGTTTGATAATAAGGAAGCGGCTGGGTATAAGGATTGACCTGATATCCATATGGATAGTAATTGGATGCGTATTGCGCGGTCCCATAGTTATACGGATACGATGCATATGGATTTTGATAGTAGCTCTGATTTGGCAGATAACTGCTAAAGGGATTCACATAGGGGGTTGATAACGAATATCCGGAGACCGCATACGGATTGTATTGAAGAGCCGTAGTGAGTCCGGAATACAATCCGGGATAAAACGTGCTTGCCTGGGCGGTATAGTTGGTTGCAGCAGTTGAGCTTCCACCGGTGCTTGTAGTGGTGCCGGCATTGCCCCCGGTATAATATGGGTTCAACTGTATTCCATATGGGTTGAATATCAGGGAATTGGAGAGATATCCCAGCTGATTATATGGATACAACAGTGAACCCGTACTAAAGCCGGAATAGGGGTATAAGGAACTGGTTCCATAGGAATTTAGAATGGAGGAAAGGTATCCTCCCGCCACTGTGTTATACCCCAACTGATTATACAGGCTTATCGGATCTCCTGAAGAGACGGGCCAATATGATGAGTTTTGATAGTATGGATATATATTGCTCTGATAATAGGGATATACGCTGCTCGAAGTATTATAGGCTGTATATTGGGCGAAACATATGGAAAAGGAGAAGAGCGTTATCACCAAGAGGATAAAACCAAGAGGGATATAAGACCTTTTCATTAGCATAAGAAGCTCTCCTTTCACGAGTTTTTTTGGTAGTGTCTGTGTACCCTCACGCAAAATCCGCTCTACTCAACCAACGCAGACTCGAAAAGGAGCACGGTATTCTCGTTTATGCCCTTATGCTGTTCCCACCTTTCTGTAAGTGTTAAACAAAACCCTATTTTTGATGATCATAATTCACGCATATTAAAAGCAAAATATGTGCCATGCTTATGCTGCCGCAGAAGATTATATAATATGTTGTAATCGTTGATATTTTTTTGTACCTGGTATGGTCTGCCTCTCGATGAATCGTGAGCGACAACGAGTCGTTGAGAAGCAGAGACGTTTTTTCGCTAATAACTATTTGATTATTAATTCAAAATAAAATTATGCAAAAAAAAGCATAATTTAAAAAAATATTACATATTTTTCATAAATCTCGCTCAAAATGTATTTTGTGTATTAATCGTCTCTTTGTTGACAATGCACAAAAAAAGAATAAGATTATATTCTAAAGGATCTAACTGTGCGGAAGGGTTAATGATTGCAGTCATCAATGATGAGGAATAGCATGGGGCGCATAAAGGTTGAACGTCCGGATATCATTGAGGCATTTGAGTCGAGCAATCCCAGCATAAACTACTTTTTGAACAAGACATCCGGTGAGGTTGTCAAGGTGGGTGAGGATTTTTGTGCTGATGAGACACTTCTCGGGATCGACTATTTTTCCGACCCCCATTTTGTTCGTATTCCCCGGCTTCCGGAACAGGAAGGGGTGAGGATTCGGAGGAAGTACATCACCAATATACAGGATAACGAGGATCTGTGTGACAAGCTGGAAAAGACCCTTCTGGGGCGTGGTGCCTTGAAAAGGTTCGTCGATATCCTCCGGGTGTATCCGGAGTATTACCGGGATTGGCTCGATTTTAAGAACAAGGAGATACTCAAGAGGGTTAAGGTCTGGTCGAAGGAAGTGGATATCGAATTTGATCTGGTGAGTCTTCCTGATTTGGAGGATATGACGGATTACCCTTATACCTCTTGATACAAAGGCACATTGAACGATATGGCTCACCCCTTTGGCGGTATGATACATGAACAAATCCGGTTCGACATGGAGATGGTAACAAATGGCAGAGCAACTTGCGGGTGTTTTTTGGCAGGGGAGGTATCTTGCGGGCGCAAATCTTATGGGGGCAAATTTCTATCAGGCAAATCTCGAAAGGGCGAACCTCGATCGTGCTGACCTCAGATGGGCAAATCTGGAGAATGTGTATGCCCGTGAAGCATCCGCCAGGAATGCGAATCTCAGGGATTGCTGGGGCCAGAGGATCAATCTGGAACGCGCGTGTCTTGAAGGGGCTGATCTGACCGGAGCCAGATTCCCCTTTGCCTTTCTCTATGGAATCGATCTTTCACATACTCATTTGGAGGGCACCCAATTGACCGGGGTCAACCTTAGTGGATCAAAGCTGGTAGGGGCGAAATTGATAAATACCGATCTGCAGGGTGCCCAGCTTCGCAATGTGAATTTGGCAGGTGCCACGCTTATAGGGTGCAATTTCGGTGAGGCGACCCTTGCCGATGTCAATTTCGCTGCCGCCAAGATAATGGGGGGCAATTTTCATGGGGCGGGTCTCGAAAGGGTCAATCTGGGGCAGGCGACTATTGAAGGGGTGGATCTGTCCGGTGCGACGCTCACCCAGGTCGACCCCACGAGCCTTGGAATGACGAAAATCGATCTGTGTGGAATGAACCTGGATCATGTTGACTTGCAGGGCAGGGATTTGTCACATCGGGATTTTAGTGCGGCAAGCCTGATCGGGGTAAATTTTTGTGAGGCGGACCTGAGTGGGGTCAGTTTTCGTGATGCAAATCTCATGTCCGCAAATTTGAGAAAGAGCAGGATTGGCGGGGCATGTTTCGACTACGCCATCCTTACGGGGACCGATCTTTCCGAGATCACGGAGTTTGAAGGGGCAACCTTCGCGGGGGCAAACTGGTGGCATGCCCGAACCGGTCCTGGCGAGGGGCTCAAGGACTATCTGGGCACATTGTACCCAAAATCCTTCTGATTATTCCTATGCACGTTTACATCCTGGTTATGCCGGCATGGAACATGTCCCGTATCGAACACGAATACCTTGTCACAATTAAGGCATTGAGCAAGGAGGTCGATGGATGGAAGCGAAGAAGGCCGCACGGCTGACAAGTTTCAGCCGGTTTTCAGGGTGAGCGGCGAAACTTGGTCCGGGGGACCTGGATCAGGCATTGTGCGGTCTCTCATTAACAAGGGACCCGCGTATTCTCTGCGGCATTGAAACCTCGGAGGACGCAGGGGTGTATAAGTTAAGCGATGAGATTGCCCTTGTGCAGACCGTGGATTTCTTCACCCCTATGGTGGATGATCCCTGCCATTTTGGACAGATAGCGGCAGCGAATTCCTTGAGCGACATCTATGCCATGGGAGGGACACCCCTGACTGCCATGAATCTCATCGGATTTCCTGTCAACAGCCTGGAATTATCCGTTTTAACAACGGTGATACAGGGGGGTCTGGAAAAGATCCATGAGGCGGGAGCGGTTCTGGTAGGGGGGCACTCGGTTGACGATCAGGAGTTGAAATATGGCCTTTCAGTCACGGGCATCGTGCGTCCGGACCGGGTCTGGACCAACGCCGGTGCACGCGCCGGGGATAGGGTGATTCTCACCAAACCTCTGGGATTGGGTGTGCTCAATACCGCCATCAAGGCCGATATGGCCTCCGAGGGAGAGATCAGCGAGGCGGTCAGGGTAATGGCCCGCCTGAACCGGATCCCAGCCGAGGTACTGGCTGAAATAGGAGGCATACATGCCTGCACCGATATAACGGGATTCGGACTTATCGGCCATCTCTATAATATCTGCCGCTTCAGCAAGGTTTGCGTAAAGCTGTTCGTGGATCGTATCCCCGTGATCAAGGGGGCTGAGAATTATTGCCGCATGGGTTTCCTTCCTGCCGGGGCATACGCGAATCGCAGGTTCTATCAATCACATGTCGAGAAGGCGTCTCGAGTCCCCGATGCAGCGGTCGATCTCCTCTATGATCCTC
The DNA here is from genome assembly GCA_049472315.1 of bacterium. Classification (GTDB taxonomy): domain Bacteria; phylum SZUA-182; class SZUA-182; order DTGQ01; family JAFGSM01; genus JBLIRM01. The sequence goes on along the minus strand of JBLIRN010000008.1, from coordinate 38,273 downwards.
AGACATCAGGCGGATTATTGGCATGCGTCGCCCCTGAAATGGCTGAACCCCTGTGTGCACGGATGTCCGAGAGGGGTGAGACCTGGTGTGCGGTGATCGGTGAGGTAACGGAACAGGGGGAGAGGATAACCCTTTCATGACGGCGTCCTGCAGTGCGGGAATGCGCCATGCCGCAGCGTGTCAATACCCCGCTCATCCCATCCAAAAAAGCTCAAAAATCAATCAACCGGATCAGATTCTGAACAATCCGCCCTTCCTTTCATGGGTTCCCGCCGCCGCTGAAACCGGGAAATCGTGTTGATAACTATAAGAAAATAACCAAGTTTTAGGTTTTCTCCTTCTGGTATTTAATATGCAAGTTTTTTGCGCTGGGGGTTGTATATAATGCAGGAAAAGGCATCTCTTCCATCGAATGTTCTGGAACAGGATGGCTTGGAGAACATGCAATGAGATAATCCATGGGCGTGAGGACACGGTTTGCACACGAGGGATTACTCTGTTATGCGGTAGCACCATTTACCGGACACAGGAGGACTTCCATGGGTGCAAAGACAGATCGCTCACTGGTATGCGAGGGATGTATCCGGGTTCCTGAGGACATCAAGGGTGAATGCCATCGCATCAACGAGCCCATCAGGGTGAGCTTCTCACGCCAACGGCGCAACATCTTCACCATCGAAAAACCGATTATAATCAAGACACAGGAGCCGATTCAGGCAGGTGCACTTGTTCAGGTAGTATTCGACCTGACGAGTCTCTCGCGGCATCGGTTCGGCGATGCGGTTTTTTCTCCCCGGGAAAGGTTTCTCATCGGCATCGGACAGGTTTTCAAAACGATCAAGGCCGGTAAAAGGGGATTCAGGATCTTCATCCGTCCCCTGGAGTTTCACCTTGCCAAGGATCACATGATCGGGGAACAGGAGTCATGGCTTGCTCACCCACGCCCGGACTCACGCTTCAGCCGGTAACCTATCTTTTGACCGTGCGCGTGCTGCTGTTTTAATCTCTGCGGGTTTGATTCCCCGCCCCTTGGGGCGATCAGAAAAACTCTCTTAATCCCCCGCTGCTTGCTGCGGGGTAGTCTATTGTGATATTTCGTCGTTGGGGAAGGCCTGTTTCAATAATCGATACAGCCGGGCTTTTGGCTGCCTTTGGAACGACCGGCATAGCAGCTCCGCTCCGCTGCGCCTGACAAAGTTTTGTTGCTGAGAATACCCAGCCGGAGTTGCAGTATCAACAGGGAGGATGGTATCATAAATTCTAATTATTTAATAAATATTTTTATCGTAATTTCTTTTGGATGCTTTTATGATTGTGATATACCAGCAGAAGGGTGTGCTTTGTCGCATGCATATATCGCTGAGGGAGAGTTGATGCGCGATCTTTTGACAGCCTTGGCAATGGTCCTCATTATCGAAGGGATTCCGTATTTCATGTTTCCGCGAAAACTAAAGGACTTGGTTCGCATCCTGACAGAGGTGGACGAATCGTATCTGAGAGCGGGTGGTTTTGCGTTGATGCTCTTGGGGCTCTTCCTCCTCTATCTTATCAAGAGATAGAATCACATGCCGAAGGCTGTGGCATTATACTCAGGGGGCCTGGATAGCGTCCTTGCCATCAAGCTCTTACTGGATCAGGGCATTCGCATTGAAGCCCTGACATGCATAACACCGTTTTTCGGTTCCATACCGAGGAATCCCCCTCGTATTCTAAAGGGGAATCCCCTTGTCGGGTTTCATTGTATCGATATTACCGAGACGTTCTTGGATGTCCTCCGGCATCCCCGTTACGGGTTCGGAAGGCACCTCAATCCCTGTATCGACTGCAGGATTCTCATGTTAAGGCATGCCAAGGCCTTCATGGAGGAAACGGGTGCAGATTTCGTTCTTACCGGCGAGGTATTGGGACAGCGGCCTATGTCGCAACGGCGGGACACCCTCAGGCTTATAGAGGTGAAATCGGGGCTTGAGGGCAGACTTCTGCGGCCGCTTTCTGCCAGGCTTCTTCAACCCACCGAGCCGGAGAAGGAAGGCCTGGTGGACCGCGAGAGACTCCTGGATCTGCAGGGAAGATCGAGAAAGACGCAGATGCACCTTGCAGAATCAATCGACTGGCAGGATTACCCCACCCCTGGAGGAGGGTGTTTGTTGACCGATGCGGCCTTTGCCGACAAGGTCAAGCCATTCCTGGAAGAGGGATTCCCCGATCCGGAAATCCTGAAGTGGGTGAAGATCGGACGCCATTTCACGCTTCCCGGGGGGGGCAGGCTGGTAGTGGGAAGAAACAAGGGGGAAAACGAAAGGATAGCGGATATGGCTCGCATCGATGAATTGCTTATTTACCCCATGGGAATTCCCGGCCCCACGGCAATTCTTCTCGGCAATCGGTCGTGTGAGGCACTAAGACTTGCCGCCTCCATCACGGCGAGCTACAGCGACCACCCGACGGTGGGGGAGGTGGCGATGGCGGTGAGCAGGGGGGGCGTGGTGTGCGAGCATTTCACGGTTTCGCCGATCCCGCGGGAACAGGTCAAGAGATACAGGGCATCATGAAACAGGCGCAACACCTCAGGGATATATTCTCTATGCAAGGGGCATTCATCGTGGGATTCCTCATGGTCACGGCGGTCGTGTTCCTGCCGCTTCATCAGTCATGTGCTCGGGATAGCGGCATTCCAGAGGATCTTGTTTTGGCGGTCAATTTTTTTCATGAGGGTCTCTATACAGAGGCGTTGAAGAGATTCGAATCGGTGATTCGGCGCGACCCGAACAGCATTGAGGCCATCGGCGCCCTTTTCTACAGTGCCGAATGCCTTTATGCACTGAACAGATGGGACGAGGCGGTTGAACGATATACGGCCTTTCGCACCCGGACCCCTGAACGGGATTGCATGGATCGGTTGTTCCCCCATCTGCCCGATGCCCTTGAAAAGGCAGGTAATCTATCCGGCGCGATACAGGTCTTTGAGGAATGGCTCGCCATATATCATGATACCGCACCAGCCCTCAGGGTCGAGGACCATCTGCTTGAGCTCAAAAACGAGCTTGTCGAGCGATATATGGAAGCGGGAAGGTATGAGGAGGCGAAGGGCATTATCGAGGAGCTTGTGAGGAAGGCTGGGGATAAACAAAGGCGTGTAGAATTGGAAAAGAGGTGTGCGGATTGTCTCTTTTTTCTCAAACGGTGGCAGCACGCGATCGATGCCTATGAAGAGGTGCGAAAAGAGGATACCGGTGATTCCGTCCGTGCGGAGATCGATCAACAGATGCTGCTTGCGCGGTATGCCCTCGGACAATGGGATCGGGTCATAAAGGATGCGGATCGTTTTCTGGCCCTCGATCCCGAAGGCTCCGGACGCGACCGGGTCATGTACATCAAGGCGTGGGTGCTTTATCATACCGGTCGTTACAAACAGGCGGTGGATTGTCTGCCCTCTCAATCTGAAGGCCCGTTACCCTCTATTTCCCTGCGTGCCGGGTCGTGGATCAATGCCGAGGAGGCCATGCTTAGATGGGAATTCGGTACGGCCCAGGAATACTTTGAGGGAATTGTGAAGGGGGATGGACCTCGTGGACATGACTATTGGCTCGCTCATTTGAGGTTGGCCGAATCGCTCTGGAGGTCGTGGAATTTTTCGAGGGCGCGCCTCGTCTTTCAAGGGATCCGAGAGGGGGCCGCGGATGAGGAATTGAAGATACTCGCCTCTGCGCAGGAGGGGGAACTATGCCTTGAACATGGGTGGTTCGGTCCTGCCTATGAGGCCCTCTTGTTCGTTACTCGGGGTAATATGGAAGGAATATGCGGAGACAGGATCCTTGTTCATGCAGCAGAATCGCTCTGCCATATCAAGCGATACGAGGAGGCTCATGACCTCCTGCAGAGGATGATCCTCCTGTATCCAGATAGTGCGTACGCAGAGGAAACGTGGTGGAGGATCGCCAAATTGTGCTTCGACCAGGGGGATTTCAATACGGCGATTGATGTAATAACGGACTTCATGCAGCGGTATCCCGGTTCCACCTTTCTGGGAGGGGCGCTGTATCGCCTGGGCTGGAGTCATATCTCCCTCGGCCATATGGCACAAGCGGAGAAGGTATTTAACCACCTGCTCGATAAGGATTGCGGGGATGAATTAGATGCCCAGGCCCTGTTGGCACTTGGGCAGATCCGTTTTCATCGAGGGGATTATGCCGGGGCCTTGAGATTTTTGGCGGATTGTATACAAAGGGCATCGGATGGGAAGATCGTTCAAAAGGCGAAATTTTTTAGGGCACTAGCCCATTTCAGGGCCGGCGACCTCGATCCGGCCCGAGCGGAATTCCAGGAGTTCATCGAGAAACCGGGCAACGAGGAATCCAGGGAGGCGCTTTTATTTATGGGTTGGATTTGGCAGGCAGAAAAGAGATACAAAAACGCCAGCAGCGCGTTTAGAAGGTTCCTGGAATCGTATCCGGCACCGTGCCATTCCGTGTCCCGGCTCTATCTCTTATGGCGGCTTGCACAAAACGCCTATCTTTTGGCAGATTACCAGGGTGCCATGCATTGGATCGATCTCATCTTGTGCGAGGCGACCCCCACCCTGTACCATGAGTCCGCACGGGCCCTTGCACTGCAGTGTCTTCTTAATCAAAATGAATATAAGGACTACCTGGAACAGTATGCGGTTTTCCTCGACAACAGGCCGCAGGTAGGCCACAATGATTCCCAGGGCTTCGCACAGGCACGCGTAATGGTGGAGAAGGGTGAATTGCAGGAGGCCGCACGTGTGTATAAGGATCTTTCCCTCGAATGCGCGGGTTTGCCCGAAGAGGTGGACGCCCTTGTAAATCTGGGGATGACCCTCGATGGGCAGGGTCTCCATAAGACGGCCTTACGTATGTACCTGCTTGCGATGGATCGCTGCACACAGGATGCGCAAAGGATGAGGGTGCATGAGGCCTTGGGCGAGATTCTATTCAGGGAAAAGGCGTATGAGATTGCCGGGCCACATTTCAAAAAGGCTGCAATACTGTCGTCATCCCCTGAAATCAGTGCCCGTGCCGCCTTTTTTTCAACGCTCAATGATTATGTTCGCGCCCGGAGTCCGAAGACATTCGAACGTTTGAAGGCACTTCTTCACGGGAATATCCTGGATGACATCCCTATCGGTGAAATAATCGAATTGGGTCTTTTCCTGGAGGATGCATCTGAGCATGCGTTGGCCATACGCGTTTTTCACAGGGTGCTCGACGCTGAGGCGGATGTCTCGCTGAAGGCGGAGGCACAATACTGGATCGGCCAATGCTACCATGAAAAAGGCGATCTCGATGAGGCTGCGGAGGCATATCTCCGGGTTGCCCATCTCTATCCTGAGGCACGCATCTGGGCCATCACCGGGCGATTCAAATCGGCGGAAATCTACCAGCAGATGGGTGATCTGGACAAGGCCCTGGAGCTTTTCGAAAAGGTGGAGCGTGAAGGGAAAGGTGAATCGTACGAACGATTTGCTGCAAAAAGGGTAATGGAAATCAAGAGATTGATCAATCAGAAAAAGGGAGGTGCACAATTATGAGATTACGCAAGCGACAAATTGAATCAATAGCGGAAAACATCGTCGGAGAATTGATAAAGGATGAGGCCCTCAGGTGCGACAACAATGAGGATCTCAAGGCCTCCATTCGCCATGTTATAATGGAAGATCTCCTGGTCGAGGATAAATTGAATGACGAGGTGCGGCAGATCCTGGAGGCGCATTCCTCGGAGATTCGACAAGGAAGTATTGAATACCATAAAATGTTCCGACTGGTGAAAGAAAAACTGGCAAAGGAACGAAACATCGTGCTATAGCATCGCGATGGGAAGGATGTTTATTCGTTTGGTAACGATATGCCGGTCCATGCCACCGGAGTAAAGGACAGCGTTGCACCTCTGGGCATTATTGTGACAATGGTGGGGAATCGCTGGCATTGTTCCACTAAATCGTATATAATGAGGGCACCATGAGATTGAGCAGAGCGAGAATCAACCATCTCTCACATATCCTTATCAAGGCACTGGAGGAGGATCCCTCCGTTGAATTACTCAAGGATTCGAATTCGGTGCGGTTGGACATCGTGAGGATCATAACACGTGAATTGAAGATTGAAGACGAGATAGATGAAATCGTGCGCGGAAAATTGGAGTCTTACTCACGTAAAATCCTTGAAGGAAGCTCGGAGTGGGAGGTTCTCTACCAAAAAATGTTTGAAGAGGAAATGGCCAGAAAGGGCAAATAAGTTTTGCAGGCTTGCTTTTTTGTGTCCATGTGGTATATTATTAAATAAGTAATCATTCAATACATCATGTGTACATATCTTTAATTTCTTTCATCTCTGTTTTTCATGGACTGTGGCCTCGATGGGTGTAAAAAAAGAGGGTGTACCCGGAAGGAATTTTTAGAGGCCTTAGCTCAACATAGTATTCTCAGCCTTTGTTTCGCACAGGCCTTTTCCCCGTCCTACGTGTGTGCAAGGTTGCTCACGCAACAGGAAGGGAAACGTAAAAAGGTCTCTCTCGCTGAAGCTCGTTACTACCGGAAGCTGGAGGGGAAAAAGGTACAATGTCTCTTATGTCCCCACGGATGTGAAGTAACTGAAGGGGAACGAGGCGAATGCGGGGTACGGGAGAACATTGGAGGGACGTATTATTCCCTCAATTACGGTCGACCCTGTGCACAACATGTGGACCCGGTTGAGAAGAAGCCACTTTTCCATGTGTTCCCAGGCGTTCGTGTATTTTCGATAGCAGCAGTGGGTTGTAATCTCAACTGTTTGTTTTGTCAGAATTGGCAAATATCTCAGGCCGATCCGGAGGAGGTGGCGTACGAGGAGGTATCAGCGGACGAGATTGTCAAAAGGGCCATGGATAAGGGATGTCCGTTGATTGCCTATACCTATTCCGAACCAACCGTTTTTTTTGAATATATGCTCGAAATTGCCAAAAAGGCTCATGAAAAGGGAATTATAAATACATGTCACTCGAACGGCTTTATCAACCCCGAGCCTTTATCGGAGCTATACCGGTACATTGATGCAGCCAATATCGATTTGAAAGGTTTTACCAGCGAATATTATTCAGGGATGTGCGGGGGGGCGTTGGAACCGGTCCTCGAATCACTTAAAGCGATAGTGAAAAAAGGGGTCCATCTTGAGCTTACCAATTTGATGGTGCCAACCAAGAACGACAAGATGGAGACTGTCAGGAACATGGTCAAATGGATTAAGGGAGAATTAGGGCCTGATGTCCCCGTGCACTTTTCCCGGTTTTATCCCAGGTATAAGCTGCGCAACCTTCCCCCAACCCCGGTGGAAACACTGGAGAGGGCGCGGGAGGTGGCACTGGAAGAAGGCCTGCACTTTGTCTATATCGGAAATGTGCCTCCGGGACATGAGGCGGAAAACACCTATTGTCCGCATTGCCACAAGCTTCTTGTGGAAAGGAGGGGATACGTAGTCAAGAAAAATGTAATACAAGGAGGGGAATGTCCTGATTGCAAGAAGCCGATTCCCGGTCGTTGGGAATGATGTAACGGCAATTGCAACCAATAGAAAAGGAGGTTGATGGGGAAAAGCTCGCTCAGGGTAGTCTGAATGTCGCATACATATAATTTTAAATGAGGGGAATGTCTTTAACAAATGCCGCCCAAAGGAGGTGTGAGCTCATGACGAGAAATTTTTCTATATCTCTGGCCTGCGTGCTGTGCCTGTGTATGGTGGTTTCCTTCTCCACAGTGTCGGCTGACACCGGAGTCGAGGTGCTGATTTACACAGGCAAGATTGCAGTGACCACCCAGAATGACATTGCGACCACGTATGCCATTCCTCAGGAGGTGAAGACCATTCCGACCAATACCGTCGTTGAGTGCATTGACGGGGTTGCCATTCTCAAGGTCGGAGAGGTCCAGGTAGTCATGGAGGCGAAGGACAAGCTTAAGCTCGCTTCAACTGGGAATGCCGGCAGGGTCGATATGGTCTGTATGTCTGGAGAGATCGAGGCAGTATGGGGGGAAGATTTCTATAGAATCGCTCATGGACAGTCCTTGGGTCTCAACAGCGAGGGCACGCCGATCAGCGAGGTAGCCGGGGGCAAGGATTCACCCATCAGGGCGAAGATCGGCAGCCGGGCAAAATTGTCGGCAGATCCCATTATGGATAATGACCCGGAAGAGCCGGTGTATACCAGCCCTCATTTTTAGTTTTTACACTCAGGTACGAAAAGGTAACAATCGTTAGGCGTTAAACAACTCAATCGGGATAGAGATGGTGCATGGGGATAGTCTCCAGGGGTTATTTACGTGCAGCCATCACGCGTTTTCTTCACAGGTACTACGTAGTGATTAGTAAGCAGTGATTATGATAATTTGTGGGTAACGATTTGCTAATTAAGGTTGAAATCATGCATAGAACCTCGCATTCCAATGTCAGGTTAGGAGGGAGGGGTTATAAGGTGAGACAAATGATGAAGACGTATCTTATACTGATAATTGCAGGCCTCCTTGCGGCCGGAATGTGCTTCTGTATGTGCGCGACATACGCCCATGCAGAGCCACTTGCCCGCATGGTACGGCCGGAGCGGCCTGAAACGCAGGCTGAGCCGGAGTATGTCGCGCGTACCCGCATGAGGACGCTGTCGGGGTGGGAAACCGCTGAGTTTAATTCAAGCCAGATGCGGACGAAGATCGAGGCTGCAGCGGACCCGCTGTACGACGCCCAGAATGTTTCGACAAAGGGCTGGGCCTTTTACCTGCCCGGGAGCTCAACCGCCTCCAATATCTACGGTGTGGTGGGGCTCGGGTTGCTCCGAGCGTACAACCTCACCAAGACCATGACGGTTACTGTCGTGACTGCAGATAAGCCTGACTATCTTACTGCAGCCGGATATACCGCTCAAGCAATCATTGACGGTACTTTTCCCTGGCAGGCGACCGACTATGTCTTCCTGCACTACTATGCGGAGGTATCGGGGGATAGCAGCTACAAGACGACTGCAGAGAGCGAACTCCAGTCCGACATCATCACTGCCCACGGCGGCACCGCCGCCGATGTGGCCACCTGGCTGGACGGCATCGACAACGGCCAGGGAAAGCTCTGGCAGCTTGCCAACTGGGTGGAGGTATTCCAGCTTTATGGCGAGACCGACTACGCCGATGCAGTGGTCGACAAGATCATGAACCGCTATGTTACCGTAGGTACAGGTGTGAATGAGGTAGGCGGCTTTGTCTATAATACGGTCGAGAACTACGTCAGGACCCTTGATCAGGCCCGGGTAGTGGAGGTCCTCAAGAGGTTCTACGCAACCGACAAGGCAACCCAGATCTCGAAGGGATTGGCCCTGTTGAAGGATCTGCAGTACAACAACGGCTATTTTCGCTGGGGGTGCGAGCTCAATACCGGTGCCGGAACCGTGACCCTGTTCCCAAGTGTCATGATTCAGGATCAGGCATTTGCGGTAAAGGCATTGGCGTATAACAACCAAACCACCTCCACAAACTTCACGAACCACTTCGGAACATATTGGGCAGCCAATGCCCTCATGGAGATGCAGGATGTCGACGGAGGCTTCACCAAACGCCCCGAGCAAGATGACTTGGAGAACGTCTCCGAGTACAATGCAGAGGCGCTTGACGCCCTCCATGCAAGCTGCGGCGAAGGGGATGTTGACAGGAGCGGTCAGCTCTTTCCGTGGGATGCCTTGGACGCCCTGAAGGCATACTTGGGAATGATCAATCTCGATGGACCGGCGCTCCTTGCCGCTGATCGAGACGGCGACAATCAGATTGCCCCTGCGGACGCCCTTGCAATCCTCCAGGCATCGGTCGGGAAGAAGATAGAGGTTAACCCGGGTAACAATGTGCAGTAAGCATAACCTGCGCCCTGTTTCCCTCGTTACCTTGATGTTTTGGTGAATTCCAATGTTTTTATTGACTCAAGAAGGAGGCCAATCAGGTTGTCGTGCCTGATTGGCCTCGTTATTGAGCGCAGATACGCTTGACACGTTCAGATAGTCATGTCCTGGCCCGACGGATGGTGTTGTTTGTCCGTTGTATTGTGGCGCCTGTATTTGTGAATGTCTTTCACGCGGATATGCACGAAATCCCGCTCAAGATATACCCGTCTGCAATCTTCGGATGCGGCATGAAGCCAGTGGCGGCACATGAAGCGAGGAAAACGGTCACGTATGCGAGGTGCGCGTCGAATCCGGAAATTATCGGATACATCTCGGCGAGAAGGTGAAGAATTTCTATTCGGTTACCGGAGACCATGTGGCGGAGGATATTGGTCCGACGTTGTTTCTGATGCATTAGCTCAGTCTCAGTGTAACCCTCATCGAGATAAGGGGGGATTGAGACTATCAATATGAAAAAAGGCGAAGGAACAGATCTGAGAACGATCGTCTCTCGTATCAGTTGTCTTCGCCCTATTCGGTTGACTGAACCTGGCGGCATGGGACTGATTAGTACCATTTAAAGCAAATGAAAATAAAAATCAAATGTCAGCTGACAATCCAGCGGGGCATTTTGGCGTTTGAAAGATAATAAAGCATATATAATAAAAGGATCATGGATAGCATGAATAGACCGGGATTACTTGGGAAGGAGATAAGAGTATGATGAATAATAGAAAAAAAGGTATTTTTATCGCGGTTCTTGCGACAAGCCTTCTTTTTGTCACTGGTATAATGATTCCCGGACAATTGTCAGCTGTTACCCTTAGTGTTCCCACAGGATTGACAGGGATTAAGGGATCAACCGTTCATGTGCCAGTAAATATTGAAACCCCTCTTGATCTTAATAAAGGTTATTTAATTGATGTTCTTTATGATTCGAGCGTACTTGATTATGATGGGTTCGCTCCGGCCGTTTATCCTAGTGCAACGTACGATTTTGATGACAATGAGGATCCGAACGGAGGCAGGGTGACCATCGGGGGGTATATCGATGGTAGTGTTGCCGTTAACGGCGCCCTTTTTGTAATGAAATTTAGTGTTCTCTCAGAATCAGCGAACTCTGCCATCAGTCTCGTAAATAAATCGGAGAAAGGTCATGTACTATACGATGCCAAGGTGAGAGCAGGGTCAATCACTACTACGGCTATTACACCTGCCTGTACAATTAACGCAATAATCGACTCTGCTTCGAAACCGGGCGGTGTTCATGACATAATTCTCTCTCTTGCCGGGTATACAATCAGGGGTGATACTACACGTACGTCCCGTATTTGGAACGAGTCCGACTCAAACGTAGTAAGTTTTGACGTCGAACAGGGTACATACAGGATAAAGGCTGAATCGATTGGATATGCTCCCTATTATAGCGATCTCCTCGATTGCGATACAAATACTGCATATGTGACTATTGATGAGAAATTGATGCCCTCTTATAACGTTAATAGAAAGGATATTGTCATTAATCCAAATGAACCACAGATGAAATTTACCTTTAAATATACTACAGACACTGGTATTGAGGACGATTGGCCGGAGTGGTATCCCTTGAGGGTCAGATTTTTTGACTCAACGAATGATATTGATCATGACGAATGGCCCGATCCCAATACCATTCCCAATGGTCCCGTTATTGACGATGGCTTGAATCGCGTCGATGGTCCGAATGGCTATAAGGTATATACGGTTACAATTCCCGTGAAAAATTATCTCATGGCCGATCTGAGCGATAAATACGTGATCGCCTTTAGGACCGAGCAGTGGGATGATGGTTGGACTGATCAGTCTGGCGAGGTGTTCCTTGATCCCAATGGGAATGAGAATCGTATCCACCGGTTCATTGTCAAAAAGTCGCAATTATCGGAATCTACCAAGGTTGTTGCTTCAGGCGCAGTGACCTTGAAACCGAAGGCAGATCTTACAATAAAGGGATATATCACTATTCAGGTAGACCCCAACATCATAAATCAAACGGAATCATTCAATCTGGTATTTGATGCGAAAGGTGCGGATATCCTCCACTTTACCCGCTTCCCTGATGCCGATAATGCGGTTGATCCGAATGAGAATCTTGGCATCGAGGTTTCGTATACCACAGGAGCGGGTGCAGGCCTTACTGCTGAGCATCCTGGTGTGAAGGACCCCAATGATATCATCGTCGTCTCTGTCGGATTTACAGACCAAAACGGCAAAAAGGTGGTATATAATCAAGGCAGGGAGAGAGGCGTTTCGTTGATCTTTTTTGATATACCAGCACCCCGTGCATTACAGGATCCAAACCTCACGCTTGAAGCCATAGAGGATAAGATACTCACCACGTCCGAACAGACCGTGACCCCTGACGATTATTACGGCATCTATTTCATCCATGGAGAATCAGAGGATCCGGAACTTTTTATCCCGAACGTACATGGGGGATCCTTGAATATCTTTGAAGAAAACGGGGTGATCATGCTCAATATAGGCGTTCCCTATGCGAGTGACTGGTATGTCGGGGAGTATACCGTCTTCCCAACACGTGGTGGCGGTGGCGGTGGTTGTTTTATTGAGACTGTTCAAACAAAGTGAGATAAGGGAGAATATGTTCTTTCATAGGTGTCTGTGACACGACACTACGACAAACCGTGAAGATTAAAAAAGGGGGGGGCCTTTTCTATAGGTCCCCTTTTTTGTTGGGATTGTTCGAATTGAAGGAAAAAGGGGCATATACCGGACGGTTATCTACTGTAAACGACGTACCCTTCGGTGTTCAGGATAGGGAAATGGGAACTGCTTGGACGACCAAAAAAATGAACAAAACTTCGCCATTGTCCTGTTTCGGGCCGCATTCGGCGAAGAATGATGTTTTTACCGGTTTTTTCCGAAAGCACTTTCATAAGTTCGTGAGAATCTATTTGCTCGTCCGGCGGCAAATAAAGGCTGATAAAATTCAAACCCGGGCTGATGCATTTGGCGAGATCTTCTATTTGGGTTTGGGCATTTTTATGGTCCCATTGTCCGGGAAATGTCCGCGACAAGCCGTTTTTTTGGACATATACCAGGGTGGCCTGAAAAGGGATCAGGGCAAAGTCCGTTCCCTTTGCTTCATTGTTTTCCCACCATGTTTTGTCCCACCGTAGGGTGTTCGGGTCTCGTGTCATAAGGCAGCAAACCGCATCGTCCGCCGTTTGAGAAAGATGTGACATAAGCTCGTGGGATCCATCACACCCCTCAGGGGGTGCTGTCGGATACCCGAAAAGATTCAGACCGGACTCGAACCGGCGGTCAGTGCCAATGCCATTGGCGATGAAGGCAAAATCGCCATCCGGGTTGGTGATAATGACATCGAATGATAACCCGGGAAGGAAGACATATGCAGGCACCAGGGCAGTGATTACCCCATTGGAATAAGTGGCATCCGAGATACGGAGGGAACCGATTACCGGTACAGCCCCCTGTTTGAAGCCCTGGCCCGCAATGGTGCACTCAACATCGTGATCGAATGGCCCGGAGGAGGGAGTGATTGTTATCGCTGAGGTTATCGAAGGGAGGCTCGTGATTTCACCCGGCTCGCATACGGCATTTTGCAGGTCGTTCACCTTTTTATCAATCCAGAGAGAAGAGTGAATGGTGGCCCGGGGGTATATCCTTTTCAAAATGAAACTGAGGCCGAGTAGTTTCCCTGTCCCCGTTGTGGGAATGGGATCTCCGTTATTATCGTATTTTACGCAGCCTCCAACAGTTATTTTGCCGGGTAACGATTCATGTTCGTAGGCATAAATATAGTAATAATCTTTCGTGAAGTAGTTGTCATCATCTTTATTCACGACGACCAAACCCGGGTTATTAGGGTAGAATTCTGGCTGCAGTATGTTGGGATCATAGTGAAAGGCGAAACCCCAGGCCTCGATCCCTTCCGGATCGTTGGATTGCAATTCAATGACAACATCTTGGGGTGAATCAAGGGTGATTTCAGCATCAGGAATGGACAATATGATAAGGGCGGACGCTGTGCTGGCAGTGAAAAGGGCACACATAAGGATGAGGAGCACAAGCGGTACGGAGAGATGCCTATTTTTCATGTCCATGATCCTGTATAAGCATTCATTTAATGCTTTTCATTGTAAGGATTAATGACGACAATGGATGACCGCGCTGCGCGCCTTGATTGAATTAATGTGAAATCAATGGAAGGGATGAATGAACAAGATGATAAACACAACATTTAAGATATCATATACAAATACCATACCATGTTCAAAAAAATATATCAACCTCCAACCTTGTGTAAATATGATTTTTCTCCATAGGGGAAGAAGGTGCTCCGGTCTTATTTAATGGAATGTATGTAAAAAGATTCATAATTATGCATCAAAATACAACTACCGGCTTGCTATACCCTGGATTTTTGACAAGGATTGGCATCAATTAAGAATGTCTGACTTGCATTATAAGAAAAATCAGGGAGTTGAGAAAAAAGGAAGGGCATTTTCGTTGATTGGCAGAGGCCACTATTTGGCACATAAATTGCTGGTTTAATAATTTGATCTATATATAATCCTCGAATTTTGTAATATGTTGTTTTTATATTTTTTTCAAAAACAGAAGGTCATAAAAATCATACAGTCTTTATTACAAGGCAGCTCATTACAGTGTTGGATTGATGTTCGGTTTTCCGTGCTGACATTCTGTTCCGACATATGGTGTGTTCCGTGAAGGGCTTGGGTTGCCAATACAAATGAGATTTCACTGTCTGCGATACAAAGAAATGCTGTGGTACGTTCACGGTATTTGTTAGCCGGCCACATGCATGTGCGATAGCGCAAAACCCTATCGATCACCTTAAGGGAATTCCCCTCGCCCTTTTAGTGATTAGGGTTAACGCTCGTGGTCTGGCCAACATTTTCTATCTCGATTGAGTTTCATTTTCACCCTATCCTAAAGTGCAAGAAAGGGGGAATGAAAATCGCAAAGGCCATTCTGATATAAATTCAATGGGGCCGCATCCTGGTATCCTTCTGAGTTTATGCCCTCGGTGCTCTCTTCCGGATGACGGTGCGCATCTTTTCGCATTCGGAAAGGATGTGAGCGAAACGTGACAACATGTTTTTTTTCTTAGGGTAAAGGAGAAGGAGGTAGGATTATGGTATGTAGACTAAAGGGAAGGAGGTGGCAAGTCACAGGTGCCTTGCTGATCCTTCTGATGGGTATTGTTTTATGCTGCCCCATTGAGGCCGCCGTATACGTTTACGCGCCACCGGTCTCTTCCGGTCTCATCGGCTCCACCGTATTCGTGCCTATCTATATCGATTCCATTGCAGGTCTGGAGGCATGGCTCGTTTCTGTTGATTTTGACCCCAATGTCGTGACATTCGAGAGCATTGAGAACACCGCCCTTACCGACTACTATCAGGTGGAGTATGAACTTCATGATATCGATGCCACTGAAAAGAGGGTGACGGTTGGCGCATATCTGGCGGATCCCTCTAGTTCGCCGGGGGGCTCCGGTGCACTCTTTTATATTGCATTTTCAGTCAATGGACCGGGTCCGGGGGCAACTGATATCAAAGTCTCGGCAGCATCGGATTCAGGCGCGGGACCCGATGCTCCGGACCTTGTTGCAGGCCCCAAGGGGGTATTCTACGCACAGACCGTCAAGTATGCAATCACCATGCAAAAACCTGACAGTGTTATTACGGGGAAGAAGATCTCGGTACCCATTTATATTAATGACATACAGGATCTTCAGGCGTGGAGGCTGGACGTGCAGTATAACAGCTCCATTTTGGATCTCCTGGAGGTCAGGGAGACTGACTTGACAACTGCCTACGAATTCCTGGAAATCAATGACGATACGCCAGGTTTGGTGGTGATTTCAGGCATCAGCCAGGACGCACCCTCCGGAGGTTCGGGTGCATTACTGGCCCTCCGTTTCGATACCAAAAGCACGGGGTCTGCCAAGATTTCACTGACCTTCCCAGTGGACAAAGGGAACCAGTTGGGTGCCGTTGTGCCGTCACATGTCTATTCATATGTAAGACGGTCTGTATCCGCTGGCCCATTCCTCCCTTGGCAAACTGCACAGTATTATCTTATGACTTCCATGTTCAGTTTTCCACGGATCCCCATATCGTATCCGAAGTTCCCAGTGCTCACCCCGCAGCTTTTTTCGGTATATCCCTATTCCCGGCTCTACACCCCATGGGGACGTTCGTTGTACTATCCGCAGTATCCTTCATACGGCTTTGGAGGATATTATCCGTATTATTTTTCCTATCGTTAACGGATCATACTCCATATCCAGGAAGGTTTGTGAGGGAAAAAGGGGCCTCGACGTCCGGTGCGTCGAAGGCCCCTTTTTTTGGTTGCAGGGGATATGGTATAAAATAATGATAGGTAATACTTCAGGATGAGTTGAGGTCCTTTTTTCAGCTTTTACCATGCGTGAACGAGGCAATGATGCGAGGGAGATCATGGCGGATGCGAAATGCATTATCTGCGGGACACGAAAGGGAAGGCGCTTTTGCCTTGACCTAAGGGGTATGGTCTGCGCGCCGTGTTGCGGCAAGAGGATGCACGGCCAGTCCGGTTGCCCTGAGGAGTGTGTGTATGTGATAGCGAGCCGGCAGTATCATGAGCAAAAGGATGACACCAGGCCCGCCCTGGCTGAAGCGGACCAGAGGGTTGACTGGGCCGTGGTCGCCTTTTTTGAGGAGAGTGTCTATGAGCGTTTGCTCAAGGATAGTTACTATGAGGACCGGGACATACTGCAGGGCATCGAGCGGAAGATCGATGCATTGGAGCACCGCGAAACACCCCATGAGGTTTTGTTGAACCGGGTGGGCGTTATAGAATCAGCATTGGACCAGGCGGCAAAGAGGATTGAGCGGGAGGAAGGTGCCCCCTGTTCCGATGAGCGTCTTTTACGTGCGCTGCACTCCTATGCGCGGATGGTGCGACGTCTGGGAACAAGCAGAAAGGCAGGACATCGCTACATCGATAATATCAAGGAAAGGGTGGCGCAATTAGAGAAGAAACAGGACAATGGGGCATCAAAAAAAGAGGATATGCCTGGTCATTCGCTCATAACCCTCCCGTTCGGCAAGTAAATCCAGGTGAAGGGTGGCCAGGTCATCGATGTGTAAAGTGCATTCCTGTTTCCCCTCCCGTTTTCTCAAATCCAGTGTCTTGATGTACCTCTTGCACCTTTTGCATACGGATATCCGATCCCGTTCCTTTTTCCCTTCGTCATCTTCGAGGAAGAAATAGGTAAGGTCCTTCTGATCGGTGGTCTGGCAGTACGGGCATTTAAGCCTGCTGTACTCCCATGTGGTATCGCACCAGGAACAGAGGAGATGCCTCCTTCCTTCTTCCCCCTCGATGTATGAGAGGAGAGGGGTTGTCCCGCACAAGGGGCAGAAGGATTCCAGCCATAGATCCCCGTCGGAAGGAAGGTAGGAATTGAGGGCGTTTCCGTAGGCGTGACCATAAGGCTTCAGGCCGGCCCCGAGAAGGAAATCCAGCATGGGGTACTCGTCCGGGTTTTTCCAAAGGCGCCGAAGTTCGTGTTCCCGGTCTTGCTTGTGCATCTGGTTCAGGTGTACACGGACCAATGAATGGACATCGGTCCCTTCATCCTCCAACCGCTCCGAAATCTTTAGAATGGTCGGTCTGAGCAAAGTCCTCCTATCGGCCACAAAATGGGCAATCCTCCGGAATGTCCCCTTGAACTGGTCGGCAGGGATCATCACCTCGGCCTTGTTGACCAAGGGGAATCCTTGTTTCAGTTTGAGTGTTGCCTGTTCCTGAGAAAGCTCCATCCCGGTGAGATCGAGATCCGGTTTGATACGGTTCAGCTCGTCGGTGAGCTCGTAGCCGAAGCGGATGATCTCTCCGAGACGAGGATATGATTCCATAATGGTAATAAGTGATTCAGGGATCGGTCTATCGGACATGTCACAAAAACTCCTGCTATGGTTATCGGCTTCAGTTCACCCCGTTTCAATCCAGTGAACGCTGTATATTCGACACAAATGGCACAACAACTGATATCATAACGTACCACAGATGGGAGGTGCAGTCAAAGAAGGGATGCGCTGGGTGGAAAAAGAAGGCATATCTTTTGCATAATTGAATCACTTTACTATGCAGATGATACCCGCAGGGGGAATGATTCCCGTTGATACAGTGAAAGCCCTATGCTGGGTGCGGGTAAACGGAGTTGACTTGATAGTAACGATACGATATACTGATTTAAAATAGTTCCAAAAATCAAAGAGTTTGGGAGGTTTTTAACGTGCCTTTGCCTCAGAATAGATTGGGAGACCTTCTCATCAACAAGGGCCTCATCACCAAGGAGGATCTGGAAAAGGCCATTGAGCAGCAGAAGCAGACAGCCGAAAGGCTGGGAAAGGTGCTCATGGACCTGGGATTTATCTCAGAGGATGATCTTTATAAGACCCTTGGTGAGCAACTGCATATGCCATTTTTGTCGAAGTCGGAATATCCTGATACCCCCATTCTGGATGTGGACTTTTCTCAGAAGTTTATGCGTCAATACAAATTTTTCCCCTTGGATATAAAGGATGGCACCCTCCGGGTGGCCATGAGCGACCCCATCGATCTTTACACCATAGATGAACTGCGCCTGTTCACCAAGTGCAAGGTTCGCGTATACGTGTCAAAGGAATCGGATGTCCTTGCTGCTATCGATCAGCACTACGGCGGAGGCGCCTCCACCATGGAAAAGATCATCGGGGACATGGCCGATGAGGAACTCCAGCTCCTCGCCTCCGGGGAAGAGGAGGACATCGATCATCTGCGCGATATGGCATCGGAGGCCCCGATCATCAAACTTGTCAACCTGTTTATCTCCAAGGCTATCGAAGAAGAGGCGAGCGACATTCACATTGAGCCCTTCGAGGACAGGCTGATGGTGAGGTTTCGTATCGACGGCATCCTGCACGATATTGAATCGCCGCCCAAGCGCATTCAGGCAGCCATCATCTCCAGGGTGAAGATCATGGCGAATTTGAATATCGCGGAACGAAGGCTTCCCCAGGACGGACGGGTCCGCCTGAGGGTGGCGGGGAAAAAGATCGATCTGAGGGTGTCCTCGGTTCCGACCCTTTACGGAGAGAGCGTGGTCATGAGGGTCCTGGACAGAGGAAGTATCCTCCTCAGCCTCGAAGACCTGGGATTTCCCCGTGACAAATTGAAGGAGTTCGGGCACCTCATACACAAACCACACGGCATCATTCTGGTGACCGGGCCCACCGGAAGCGGCAAGACAACCACACTCTATGCCGCCCTGGAGAAGATAAATTCCCCGGAAAAGAAGATCATCACCGTGGAAGACCCGGTAGAGTATCAGCTGAGCGGGGTCAATCAGATACAGGTCAATCCGAAGATCGGATTGACCTTTGCCAATGGCTTGCGGTCGATTGTCCGGCAGGACCCCGATATTATGATGGTGGGAGAAATAAGGGATAAAGAGACCGCTGAGATTGCCATTCAGTCGGCATTGACCGGTCATATGGTCTTTTCCACCCTGCACACCAACGACGCACCCGGAGCAATCACACGCCTTCTGGATATGGGAGTGGAAGGATACCTCGTTTCCTCTTGTCTGGAGGGGATCCTGGCACAGAGGCTTGTCAGGGTCATATGCAAACAGTGCAAGCAGCCCATTGTCCCGGACAAGAAGTTGTTCGATCAGATGGACTCCCAGGCAAAGGACATCAGGATAGCCTATCGCGGAAAGGGATGCGATGTGTGCAAGAACACGGGGTACCATGGGAGAACGGGTATCTTCGAGCTTTTGACCCTTACGGAACCGATCAGGGCAATGGTCATAGAAAAGGTGGGGGCAAACATCATCAGGCAGAAGGCTGTCCAACTGGGCCTCAGGACCCTGCGGGATGACGGCTGGAACAAAGTTAGACAAGGAATCACGACCATTGAGGAGGTCCTTCGAGTGACACGGGAGGAAGAATTGGTCGGGCTCATGGAGGAATAGGCACAGGGTCATGGCCGTCTTTGTCTATAAAGCCGCTGATAAGGCTGGGAACATTGTCACCGGGACCATGGAGGCCAAGGATAGGTCCTCGGTCATAAACCGGCTCCAGGCATCCGCCTATTTCCCCATAAAGATCGAGCAAGGTGCCGCCACCCGCGCATCCCTTTCCGAACGGGTACGGGGAAAACGGCTCTTTCAGAGGGTGAGCAATAATGAGATCCTGGGCTTTACCCAGCAATTGGCCACCCTGACAGGTTCCGCCATTCCCCTGGATCGCAGCCTTTCCACGCTCAAGCAATTGTCGACGAATGAAAAACTTGCCTCCATCATCGATGATGTCCACAAGAATGTGCATGGGGGGAGTCTGTTTGCGGATGCACTCGCCCAGCACCCCAAGTATTTCTCCAAGCTCTATGTGAACATGGTAAAGGCCGGCGAAGCAGGTGGCGTGCTGGAAGCGGTTCTTGCCCGGTTGGCCGAGTTCCTGGAAAGC
This sequence comes from bacterium, assembly GCA_049472315.1. Taxonomy (GTDB): domain Bacteria; phylum SZUA-182; class SZUA-182; order DTGQ01; family JAFGSM01; genus JBLIRM01. The sequence goes on along the minus strand of JBLIRN010000008.1, from coordinate 17,823 downwards.
TCGCACGATCTTAGGGAAAACATAAAGAGCGCCCTCATCTATCCGATCCTTCTCACCGTGGTAAGCGGCATAGCAGTGACCGTGTTGCTCGTGTTCGTGGTTCCGAAATTCAGGGTCATCTTCGCCGACATGGGGAAAAGCCTTCCGCTGCTCACCCAGATGCTCCTTGGTTTCAGCCAGTTTCTCGTGGACTACTGGTGGCTCCTTGCAGGGGTGGCCCTTGTCCTCATCATGAGCGTCCGGCGGTACATCACCACCCCCCGGGGCAGATGGAACTGGGACCGCCTGAAGCTGAAGATGCCTATGTTTGGGGGACTCGTCCAGAAGATAGAAATCGCCCGTTTTGCGAGGACCTTTGGGACACTGATCCAGAGCGGTGTCCCGATCCTCCAGGCCCTGAACATCGTCAAGGACATCGTCGGGAATACGGTTATTTCCAGGGCCATTAGCAGTGTCCAGAGCAGTCTCAAGGAAGGGGAGAAGATATCGGAACCCCTCAAGCAAAGCGGCGTTTTCCCTCCCCTTGCCGTGCACATGATCGACGTGGGGGAAGAGACCGGTCAGTTGGAGAATATGCTGTTCAAGGTCGCCGATGCCTTCGAGGTCGATGTGCGGACATCCGTCAAGAGAATGGTGGGACTGCTTGAGCCACTGCTTATCCTGATCATGGGAGGCATTGTCGCCGTCATCGTGATCGGCATGCTTCTTGCGATCTTCAGTATCAATGAAATACCATTTTGATCACAGGAACGAAAAAACGACTATCCCCGAAGGAAATGTATAGGGAGGCACCGAAAGACGCGTAGGAAAAAAATCAGGATTCGGATTTCGGATCTGAACTGAAACACTATTCATACCATATGCGATTGGGTCTGGCATGTCAGGCCCAAATTTTTTGGAGGAAACCATGAAACAAAAGAGAAGGGAAGGGGTATTGCGAGACTCGCAGCAAGGTTTTACCCTTATAGAATTGCTGGTGGTCATGATCATCATCGGCCTTTTGGCAACCCTGGTTGGTCCCAAGATGTTCAAGCAAGTCGGCCAGGCCAAGATCAAGACGGCGAAGGGACAGATCGCCATGTTCGAGACCGCCCTGGATGCCTATCGCCTGGATGTGGGGCGATATCCGGAACGTCTGCAGGATCTGGTGATGAAGCCGACGGACGTGGACGAGGGCAAGTGGTTCGGACCATACCTCAGAAAGGAGATACCGAAGGACCCTTGGGATAACGAGTACCACTATGCAAGGCAGGAGGACGATTACGTGCTTCAATCCTATGGCGCGGACGGGCAGCCCGGCGGCGATGGAGAGAATGCGGATATCCCCGAGGGAGCGGGAATGCACGAGGGCTCCGTGGTGCCTGCGGGCTGATGCCGATGTATTTCACCGTTCACACGGCAAGGCCGTGCGGCTTCACCTTGATTGAATTGGTCATCGTCCTTGCGATTATCTCGATCGTCACCGCCGTTGGTGCGCCTCGGTTCAGTGGGGCGATCGCCAATATGAAGCTTCGCGCTGCTGTCCGCACATGCTCGGCGGTTTTAAGGTACGCACGGAGTTCGGCGGTTGCCACCCAGTCCGACCAAAAGGTCACCTTTACACTCAGGAGTGATCCGGAGGAGAGCGATATTTACACCTTCTACAGGGTGCGGCAGAAGGAAATGGCCCAGGAGGAATTTGAGGACGACGAATTTGTCGAAAACCAGCAATCTTTGCCGGAACTGGAACGGGAAAAAAAGACGGAGAAAATCGAACCTGCCATCACGCTGAGCTGGAGAACCAGTAAGGAAAGCGAATGGATGGATGAGGGGGAATACGAAATCTCCTTTCTGTCCCGCGGGTTCGCATCCGGCGGTGAGCTGCGATTCGCCTTGGCGGACCGCGAGACCTCCTTCATCCTTACCATCGACCCGGTTACCGGTCGGGTCAAGGCAACTGCCGAAGAGGAATAAATCGTTATGCTGTATGGGATTGACCATGATAAGGGTTTCACCCTGCTTGAAATCATGGTGGCAATGGCCATTATGGCCACCGCCCTGGTAACGATCATTCAACTCCTTTCAGGCGCCCTGCGCTCCGCAAAGATCTCCTATGACTATACGCTGGGGGTGATGGGGGCGAAGGAGAAGATGGACCAGGCCCTTGCGGTAACGACCATGGAGGAATTCGAAGAGCTCATCAAGACAGGGGAGTTTGACAGCGCTCTCATGGAGGGGTACCGATGGGAGATCAGCGAACCTGAGCCCTATATATTGCCGGAAGGATTGTCTACCGATATTGAAGAAGAGAGCGGCCCCCTGGAGGACCAGACCTCTCATCCCTACCAGATAACGGTCACGGTGCGCTGGGCATCGGGCTTGCATGACAGGGAGGTCAGTTTTACCAGTATTAAGATACTGGAGGAGGAGGAATAAGGTCACCGTGGGGAACATACACCACCAGTCAGGATTTACATTGCTCGAATTGATGATATCGGTGACCATCCTGACGCTCATTCTGGGGGTGATATTCGGAGCCATGCGCCTCGGCAGCAGATCATGGGAGAAAGGGGAGGAACGGATCGACCGGCTGCAGAGAATGCGGGTGACCTACGATATCCTCTCCGAGGATATCAGGTCGATCCCACTTTCCGGTGGGAGAAGACAGGGGGATTATGGTAAAATACCCATCTGTCCCGAAGGAAAGGGGTGCAATCAGAAGGCGGTGCTGTTCATCGGGGAGTCGGACCGGATCAGATTTGTCACCACGAATCCCGGCCTTGACCCGAGTCTGAACAAGGACAGCTATCGGGTGGTAACCTACTACTTGGGGCAGCATTATAACAGCGAATACGAAGGGGTGGTGATGGAGGAATATGCATGGCTCTTCTCCGATTTCTTTCGCTTTGAGACATTATGCGATCGATGTGAGAAGGGTGCCGACGAGTTCAAATACGACCCGTTTGTCTATTCCATCTATCCCGAGGTCACCGAGCTCAGCTTCAGGTATTATGGAATTCATCGAGGAGATGAGGAGCCCGATTGGTATGAGACATGGAACCCCTTCCAGGACCTTTGTTCGTGCGATAAGGGATTGATTCAGGATACCCTACCGCAGAAGGTTGAGGTGAGAATGATGCGTCCCAAGATCTTTGCCAGCGAGGAAGGGGAGACCGAAGAGGTGGTGTTCGAGGTGACCATCGAGTCCTATACGGAGGAATGATTATCATTCACTGGAGAAAGGGGAACATGGTTCCGAAATTTGAACATTGTAAAGGGCTTTTCCGCAAGGTCCGCGGCATTGTGGCAATCGGAAACCGCGGGATCGCACTCATGATGATCTTATGGGTGTTGATAATGCTGGATATCATTGTGCTCCAGTTTGCCTCCTCCATGAGAACGGAGTCGGAGATCACCCGGAACTTCAGGGATCGGATTGAGGCGTACTACCTGGCCAGGGCCGCAGCCGAACTGGCGCAGTATGAGCTCACCTATGTGGCGAGCGTGGCCATCACCAAGGACACCCCCGTGGCGAACAAGGATGGCGCAGTGGACTTTCGACCCCAGAGGGCTGACAGGGATGCGAATCCTGTGTGGAAAAGAGAGGTCGATTTGGGCGGCGGCACCTGCAGTATTGAGTATCACGTCAAGGAGGACCGCTACGATCTCAATTACCTTGCAAAAAGCAATCAGAAGGATCTGGAGGATGTCCTGGTGGCCTGCGGGGTGGAGGCGGCGAGCGCCCACCTGAGCATGCTCAAGAATGCGATCATCGACTGGGCTGACGCCGATTCGGATCTTTCCGGCCCGGACAGCGCGGAGGATGACTGGTACGAGGATAATTGGAAGGGATATGAATGCAAGGACGACCGGTTTTACTCGGTCGCGGAACTGGCCCTCATTCGTGGCCTGCGATTGGAGGGAGACGAGACCGATGAAGAGCGGGACGAGAAAAAGAGGCTCTTGAGCGAGCTGTATTCGCGGGTCACCGCTCATCCCTTCCTCACCCACAATAAACCCAATCGAAATTTTATCAATGCCCCCACCGATGACGTGAAAAACGAGCCGGAGGATTTTGAGAATCTTTTTGATGATTTCGGGGAACGGATCGTGCAGGAGCAGTCGAAGCCCACGCAGTACGATATCGTGGCGACCGGATGGGTGAAGGGAAGCCCCGTACGAAGGAAGGTAAAGGCCGAGATCAAGATCATAGGGGGCAGGAAAATCCAGATGCTTTCCTGGTCGGATAATTATATGCCTGTTCAGGAGTTGGATCCGAACAAGATTGGCGAAGAGGAAGAAACGCTTTAGCGTATAGGGAATGAGGGGATCGTCCGAACATCCCCGAACAATGGACGGATATTGAATTGACCGTTTTTTAGAAAGGAACGAACGGCACATACAATGCTTTACTTACAACAGAGCCTGGGAATAGATTTCCGCGAGGATACGCTTCGCGTGGTGTTGCTGGGCAGGGCATTCAACCGCGTCGTATTGGTGGACTATCTCATCAAGCGTTATCCGGCCGTGACGGATAAGGCACGGGAAGGGGAGGTGGTCGGTGAAATGGTGGCGGACCTCAAGTCGTTCCTGGCACGACACACTCGTCCGCCCGAGGTGATTCTGGGCCTCCCCAGGGACAAGGTCATCCTCAGGGAGGTGAATCTGCCGATTCTTGATCCGGAGGAGTTGAAGGAGCTCATATCCTATGAGATCGAACGGCACATTCCGCTTCCCTCCCAGGAGGTATACTATGATTATAAGATCATGGGAAAGGTATCCGAATCGAAACAGAGGATCATCCTGGGGCTCATTCGCAAGGAGGATCTCGATTTCTATCTCATGATCATGGAAAGGGCGGATCTCATCCCTACCCTGGCCACCCCGGTAACCTTTGCCTTGCAGGATTGTCCTGCCTGCGAGGATCTGGATGACCGGACCCTTGGCCTCCTGGTCGACTTTGGTGAAAGGGAATTCGAGCTTGACCTGGTTCGAGGAAACAAGGTCCTTTTCAGCAGAAGCATCCCGGTGAAGGAGGGGAGGCTGGATGACGATTTCATCATGGATCAGGTGGCCCGCACCGAAGAACCCGGGGCAACGGATCAGGAACCCTCGCCGATCGACGTGCAGACAAGAACCCTCGGTTCCGGATTGCTCACTACCGTCGGGCAGTGGCTGAGGGCAACCGATCCCCCTTTGAACGATCCTCTGAAACGGGTCATCCTGACCGGTATCAATACCTACGACTACCCCTATCTGGCTGACTATTTCCATGAACAGGCGGGGATCGAGGTGCTCATACCCAACCCATTTCAGGGATTGACGGATAAAAAGATACCCGGGCGGATCGCATCCGCCCTCGCCCTGGCAACGGGTCTGTCCGCAAAGGGGCTCAAGGAAAGGTTTACCGATATCAACCTTCTCCCGCCGGAGATGCGGGTACGAAAGAAATCCCATGCATTCGGCATGGCCCTTATTCTCATCTCATTATTGTTCGTGCTCCTGACATCAACCGTATATACCGGTTTCGGCAAGGACAACCGGTTTTATCTCCCGAAACGGATGAAGCTCAATAAGGTACTCACTGCCTCTCGGGAACTCCAGGATCAGGTGCAGGAGGTAAAGGAACTCACCCTGAGGATCGAACAGGTTTCTCAGGAGACCCGTAAGATACAGGACTTGATGAATTCCCGCGTAAGCAAGCTGGAGATCCTGAAGGAGCTGAGTTCGCTCATACCGGAGGACGCCTGGTTGGACAGGGCCACGATTGCGAATGACGGCATCGAGCTGAACGGATATGCCGATTCTTCATCGATTCTCATCGGCACCCTCGAGGATTCCCCCCTGTTTGAGAATGTCATCTTTCCATCCACCATCACCAAGAGGGGCGGGGAGAAAGAGCGGTTCAGGATAAAGGCCGATGTACAAAAGGGGTTGAGCGAATGATCCCGGCGAAACTCGGCAAAAAGATGTGGATTATACTGGGTGTTTTACTCGGCGGCGTGGTGCTCTTTTTTGCGCTCGTATATCCCTTCTTCCTCAACAGGGATGTGAGCCAGAAGCTGGAAATCGAGGAACAACGGTATAATAATTATCTCAGACTGATCAGCCAGAGGCCTGAAAAGGAGGCCAACCTCAACCAATTAAAGAGCAGGAAACAGGAGTATGGCAGCAGGCTGATGGCACCGGATAAACCGCCCGTGGTTGCAGCGCGGCTCCAGAATATCCTCAAGGAGATGGCTGCCGATGAAGGGGTGGACATCATCAGTGAAAAACAGTTGGACATCGTTGAGCGAAGCCCGTTCATCGAGGTCCCGGTAGAGATAACCCTGAAGTGCAGCATTACGAAGCTGACCAACCTGATCTACGCCATTGAGGATTTCGAGAAGTTCTTGGATATCTCGAAGATGAATATTCGGGTGATCAACATCAGGAACCCGATCGATGTCAGGGCCGATCTGACGATATCCGGTTTCATTGTCGCACAGGATATTGCAAGGGAGGGTTGATGTTCCGAAAGATCTTTTTGATAAATGCGGGCCTCTTTGTCATCGTGCTATTACTTTCCTATAACCTGTATAAGATCTGGTCCAAGGTGGCAGTGGATATCAAACCGTCCCCCGGTCCTGTGGCGGAGATGCAAAGGTCCGAGACATCCTATTCATCGGCGGGCGATGGCCCCGATTATGCACCATCCTCACGCATGAGCTATGCACCGATTATCGAAAAGGACCTGTTCAGACCTGAGCGTGAGGAGTGGCAACCGCCTCCCCCCCCTGAAGAGGAGGAGACCGAGGTCAAACAGGCGGCTCCCTTTCCCCAGTATCCCGGACAGCCCCCTCAACTCGAAATGAAGAAGCCGGACCTTTTCGGCGTCATTATCATTGGTGAATCGAAACGGTATGCGATCATGCAGGGCTGGGGCAGGGAGGATCAACAGGAGAGAACGAGAAAGATCCGTCTGGCCGACGGACAGATACGGGAGGTGCCGTTACCGACCCTCCCGGGTCAGCTAAAACAAGACAAGGTCACTGCATATCGTATCGGAGATTATATTTCAGAGGCTCAACTGGTGGAGATCCAACCCGATAAGGTTGTTTTGGAAAAGGATGACGGAGAGCGGTACGAGATCCTCTTGAGAGAGCCGACGAAATTGGATATATGGAAGCTTTCATCCGGAGAGGAAGAGACGCCGGGATACCCCGGGATGATCCCGGGCCAATTCCCCATGCCCCAGCTCCCCGGCGGCCAGCCAATACCCATGCAGCCGGGGATTCCGGTATATCCCTATATGCCTGCGTATCCCATACCCCAGCAAGGGTTTGTGCCGCCGGGAGCCGTGCCTCAAGGCAGACCAGTGGCTCCTCCGTCTCCTCAAGCCCCGAATTTGCCGGAGCCCGCGCAACGAAATTTCCCGAGTCCGCCCGGATTTCCCCCTGCAGGGATTTCCATCCCTCGGGGGCAGCCACCTTACCCCGGACCATTCAGACGATGATCTCGAACGGAGGAACCAATATATGAAATATCTGATCAGATCGCTCCTTTTACCCTGTATATTTCTGTGGCTGACTTCATGTGCAATCCTGCCGAAAAAGGGTACACAGCCGAAGCCCGAGACACAGCCTATGATGACCGGCGTGGAAACCTCTCGAAGGCGGATTGCTTCATCCGAGGACCAGACGGCCACCGAAGAGGGAAAAGGTGCGCGGAGACGTCCGCTTATCCTGACGGATATTGAAGAGGTTCCCGATACGAAGGAGAAGAAGGTGGAGGCAACCCCAAAGGTGGGAACTGAAGGTGTTGCGAAGAAGGGGAGTGTCCCCATATTCGAACCGTATGATCCTGAAAAGGCCCGGCAGGAGGCGCTACAAGAAGGTGGTGAGACGCTTCCCAAGGAGATACGCGAGGAGCTCCTCGGCGTGAGCGGTGAGGAGGAATACGTCACCCTCAATTTCGAACAGGCGCCGATCGCCCAGATCCTCAACGCGGTCAGTGAAACCCTGGGCATGAATTTCATCATGTCCCCAGGTGTCAAGGGCACCATAACCATGCAGACCTCAAAACCGGTGCCTGCATCGGAACTCTTTCAGATCCTGCAATCGGTGCTCGAGGTAAACGGCCTGACCCTCGTTCCCTCCGGAAGATATTTTAAACTGGTGGCGGGCAAGGAGGCAAAGCAGTATCCTATAAAGGTGGTTTCCGGCAAGGAGGGCGAGCAACTCCCCTCCGAGGATACCTTCATCACCCAGATCATTCCCCTCGATTACATACCGGTCAAGGACATGCAAAACATCCTGCAGCCCTTTTTGTCCAAGTCCGCGCCCCCGGTGATCACGCACGAGGACCTGAACATCCTCATCATCAATGACTTCTCCTCGAACGTCAAGCGCCTGCTGAAATTCGTCCAGGAACTGGACAAGCCGCTTTACCAGCCGAAGGAAAAGGTGTACGTATACTACGTGGAAAACGGGGATGCGGATAAATTGGCCAGCACCCTCAGCAGCATATACAAGGACAAGGATAAATCGAAATGGTCTCCCTTCTCGCCCCTTACCGGTGAGAAGGATCAACAACCACCGACCCAGCCCGAGCCCCCGCAGATCGTCCAAACCCCCTTTGGCCCCATGGTGGCTCCCGAGCAGGTAAGCGGCGAGGTGAGGATCACTGCGGACAAGGAGATCAATGCCCTCATCATCGTCACCTCCCCGCGGAATTATCCCTCGGTGCTCGAAACGATAAAAAAACTGGATATCATGCCCAAACAGGCACTGATCGAGGCGTTGATCGTAGACGTTACCCTGACGGACAGAACCGAATTCGGACTCGGATGGTATCTGCGGGGACGAGAACAATCATTGGGGGCCAATCTGGCAGGTGTAAACCTTTCCACCTCCGCCGGGGCCGAGAGCTTCACCGATATCTTCGGATATAAACTGATCACCGACAGCAAGCGCTTTGTAGCCTTCATGAGGCAGCTCAATGAGATCACCAATCTCAATGTGATGTCCAGTCCCTACATCATGGCCCTGGACAACCAAAAGGCAACCATCAACATCACCCGTCAGTATCCGGTGCCCAGGGAGCGGGAGATCACCAGTGTCACCGGGATCCCTCAGATTGAAAGGACCTACGATTACAAGGAGGTCGGACTGAAGCTGGATGTCACCCCCAAGATCAATGAGAGCAACCTGCTCACCCTGGAGATAAAGCAGGAGGTGAGCGAGTTTGCCGAGAAGTATGAGGATACCGGACAGGGGATATACAACAAGAGGGAGGCAACCTCCAAGGTCGTGATCGGCGATGGGCAGACCATCGTCATCGGAGGGCTCATTCAGAACAAGGTGAGCAAATCAAAAACCGGAATACCCTTCTTCTCCGACATACCAGTGATCGGGAAATTATTCGGCGGGTCCAAGGATGTGATGGAAAAAACGGAACTGCTCATATTCATGACCCCTCACGTGGTCACCACCCAGGAGGAGGTGGAGAAGTTGACCAGCGATTTTGAGGTCAAGGTGGAGTCCCTGAAAAAGATGCTGGAGGAATTCAAGGAAGGAGAAAAACAGAGGGATCAGGCAAAGGGTGAATGAATTTATGTGCGTTGATTGTGTGATACAATAACGTCGACTTTACCTAATGGATTCGAGACGAACCTGCTCTGCGCTACCACAAACCGGCCTGCGTTCCGGTGGGGGCGATGTCAAAGTGACTGTATGCGAGCTGGGTGGCAACCCTTCCCCGGGGTGTCCGATGCAGGTATCCCTCCTGGATGAGGTAGGGTTCATACACCTCTTCGATGGTGTCGCGTTCCTCGTTTATTGATGCGGAGAGGGTTTCAACCCCTACCGGCCCGCCCTTGAACTTCTGGATGATGGTGAGGAGGAGTTTCCGGTCCATCTTATCGAAACCCTTTTCGTCCACCTCAAGGGCATTCAAGGCCTCGTCTGCCACCTCCCTGGTGATGATGCCGTCTGCCTTTACCTGGGCGTAATCCCTGACCCTCTTCAGGAGACGATTGGAAATCCGGGGAGTACCGCGTGATCTGCGGGCAATCTCGATTGCCCCCTTTTCCTTGATGGGGACATTCAGAATGGCGGCTGACCGCTTGACGATCATGCAGAGTTCTTCAGGTGTGTAGAATTCCAGCCTGCATATGACGCCGAACCGGTCCCTCAGGGGTGAGGTGAGGAGCCCCGCCCTGGTGGTGGCGCCGATGAGGGTGAAGCGGGGAAGATCGATGCGTATGGTGCGGGCGCTGGGTCCCTGGCCGATAATGAGGTCCAGCTTGAATTCCTCCATTGCGGGGTAGAGGATCTCTTCTACGGTGTGATTGAGGCGGTGGATTTCATCGATAAACAGGATGTCATGACACTGAAGGTTGGAGAGGATGGCAGCCAGGTCTCCCGCCCGCTCGATGGCGGGACCGGTGGTGGTCTTTATGGATGCCCCCATTTCCCGGGCGATGATATAGGCGAGGGACGTCTTCCCGATTCCCGGAGGTCCATGAAACAGGCTGTGGTCAAGAGATTCACCCCTCCTTTTTGCCGCCTCGATGAATATGGCGAGGTTCTCCTTGACCGTTTGCTGCCCGATGTATTCATCAAAATTCTTCGGGCGCAGCGTAACGTCAAGGCCCAAATCCTCTTCCCGGAATGTATTGCCTATCAAGCGATCATCACTACCTTCTTGCATACGGTCTCTCTTCGTCCTCTCTGGATATAATATATTCTCGTTGCATCCATGTGGCGTAGCTGCGCGCTTCGCCTAACAAGTTTGGTTCCCAGGCCCTTCACCGACTTCAGAGGGCAGCATAGTGCTTCGCTTCGCTGCGCCTAACAAGTTTTGTTGCCACACCCCCTTCCCGCACGATAAAGAGCAATTACCATGTGACAACACTGCAAGGAGCTCATATCATCCGTATTATGATGCCCTGTGGAACATAACTGTCCGGAGTCCCCGATTGAGTGTATGGTAGCCCATTGCGTGGCATAATGCAACTTGCGCACCTGCGCATTCATAAACATAAACGGGGAATACAGGACGAAGCCCTCAGCGGGTAATCAGGTCCAGGGAATGTTTGATGATGTCACCCAGGGTCCAGGGATCGTCGGATCGTTGGGTAAGGCAGGATCGTACGGTTTTCTCCGCCTTGTTCTTGGGGTATCCCAGGTTGATCAGGGCTGAAACGGCATCCGTAAACAGGGAATCCCTGTCTGCGGAGGGGACTCCCTGAGGCATGACCGGTACCTGGGTATCCTGGCGGGCGATCTTATCCCTGAGCTCGATTATGAGACGTTGTGCCGTCTTTTCACCGATGCCGGGTATCGCATTGATCCTGCATGAGTCGGCGTGCAGAATCGCGGAGGTGAGATCGGTAACGGAGAGCCTGGAGAGGATGTTTCTGGCAAGCTTAGGCCCGATCTTGTTGACGCTGATGAGGTGTTGAAAAACCGCTCGCTCCTCTTCGGTAAGGAATCCGTAAAGTTGCAGGGCATCCTCACGAACATGGGTATAGGTGAAAAGGGTGGTTTGCGCCCCACAGTCCGGAAGCTCGTAAAAGGTATACAGGGTGACAAAGAGCCCATAGCCTACGCCGTGGACATCCAGCACGATGTATTCCGGCGATTTATAACTGAGCGTTCCTGTTAGATGCGCGATCATCCGCCTGTGTTATCCTGTTATGGTGCGCGTGAACGTGACAGATGGCAACGCCTATGGCATCGGTGGCATCGAGGGGGTATTGTTCGATTGGGGTGCGGAGAAGGTGAGGGAGCATTGACCGCACCTGCTCCTTGCTCGCGGCGCCGTACCCGACCACCGCCTTTTTCATCTCCCTGGGACTGTACTCGAAAACGGGTATATCGAAGCGGGATACGGTCAGGAGGAGTGCACCCCGTATATGCCCCAGGAGAAGGGCGGATCGGGCGTTTTGCGCCATGAAGGTCTCTTCCAATGCGGCCTCATCGGGATGGTAGCCAGTGAGCACCTCTTCAAGACGTGAACAAATCGCCTTCAAACGAAGGGAAAGCGGGGACGAGCAGGAGGTGCGAAAGGTCCCGCAGTTCACCAGCCCATAGCCCTCAGGTCTGATGCGAAGAAGGCAGTAGCCCGTGCAATTGAGCCCCGGATCAAGACCCAGGACGGAATAGGAAAGGATTTCCGCCATTACATGGAATTCATTACATCTTCGTCAATATCGAAGTTCGCGTAGACATTCTGCACATCCTCATGATCCTCAAGGGAGTCCATCATCTTGAGCATCTGTACCGCGTGCTTCCCCTCGAGCTTGATGGTGGACTGGGGAATCATGGTAACCGAGGCCTCGATTATGGGGAAGCCCGCCTGCTCAAGGGCCTCCTTGACCGTCTCCATTGACTCAGGGTCGGTGGTGACCTCGTAGTTTTTGTCCTCCCGCGTTATATCCTCGGCGCCTGCATCGAGTGCCACCTCCATCAGTTGGTCCTCGCTCACCTTATCCGCGGGGAGTATGATGAGCCCCTTTTTATTGAACATCCATGCGACGCAGCCTGTTTCACCCAGGTTACCGTTGTGCTTGGAAAAGATGTGTCTGATATCGGCAACCGTTCGATTCTTGTTATCGGTGAATACCTCCACCATCAATGCAACGCCCCCCGGTCCATACCCCTCGTAGGTCACCTCTTCGTAGTGGACCCCGGGAAGTTCCCCGGTCCCCTTCTTGATTGCCCTTGTAATATTGTCCTGGGGCATATTGACGGCCTTGGCATTTTGAAGGGCTGATCTCAGACGCGGATTTCCTGTAGGGTCACTGCCACCGAGCCTGGCGGCCACCGTGATCTCTTTGATTACCTTGCTGAACGCCTTTCCCCTTTTGGCATCCACCGCAGCCTTTTTATGCTTGATGGAGTGCCATTTCGAATGACCTGACATACCTGTCTCCTTCTATGATTCTTCCGTCTTTTCCTTCTTGAATTCCGCAATTATCTTTTCGACTAAATGCGCGGGAACCTCATCATAATGGGAAAATTCCATGGTATACATTCCCCTGCCGCCGGTAATGGATTTGAGATCCGGCATGTACTTCAACATTTCTGCCATGGGGGCCTGTGCCTTGATGACCTGGTTCTTCCCCTGCGTATCCATGCCCATGACACGGCCGCGCTTGGAGTTGAGGTCACCGATCACATCCCCCATGCACTCCTCGGGAACCACCACCGTGACATTCATAATGGGCTCCAGGAGCATGGGATTACATTCCATGAATCCCTTTTTGAAACCCATGGACGCGGCGATCTTAAAGGCCATCTCCGAGGAATCCACCGAGTGATACGAGCCGTCATACAGGGTAACCTTTACATCGGTTACGGGAAAGCCGGCCAGGATGCCCTCTTCCATTGCCCCGATGATGCCCTTTTCCACTGCCGGTATATACTGCCGGGGCACTACCCCGCCCACGATCTTATCCACGAACTCGAACCCTCCCCCGCGCGGAAGGGGCTCGATCTCCAGCCAGGTGTCACCATACTGGCCACGCCCTCCGGACTGCCTCTTGTATTTCCCCTGTATCTTTGTTTTCCCCTTTATTGTCTCCTTGTACGGAACCTTCGGCGTCTTGATGTTGACCTCCGCCCCGAATTTTCGCTTCATACGATCCACGGTCACCTCGATATGGATCTGGCCCATGCCGGAGATGATGAACTCCTTGGTCTGGGAATCACGGGAGATCTTGAGGGTGGGATCCTCTTCGCAGAGCTTTGTAAGGGCGGTGCTTATCTTTTCATCATCCCCCTTGGTCTTGGGTTCGATCGCATAGGATATGACAGGGGTGGGGTAGTCGATCGGGGGATAAATGATCGGGGCGCCCTCATCACAGAGCGTGTCGCCGGTTGTGGTGGCCTTCAGTTTCGGGAGTGCTGCAATGTCCCCCACATTCACCCGTGGCACCGGATGATTGTTCTTCCCGTCCAGGACAAGGATCTGTCCGATCTTTTCCTTCACCTTTTGCACTGCATTATATATCTGGGAATCGGAGGAGAGGCTCCCCGAATAGACCCTGAACAGGGTCAATTTTCCTGCATAGGGATCGGCGATGGTTTTATAGACAAAGGCGGAAAAGGGTGCTTCCAGGCTCCGCTCCCGCGTGACCTCTGTACCATTGGAATCCTTGCCCTTCAAGGGAGGCAGGTCGACAGGGGAGGGAAACAGGTCGACGATTGTGTCCAGAAGGGGCTGGACACCGACATTCTTCAGTGCGGAGCCGCATACAACCGGGGCGAAAAGGCACCGCTGCACCCCGTCCTTGAGGCCGCTCAAAATCTCTTCATCGCTCAGCGCGCCTTCCTCCAGATACTTCTCCACGAGTGCATCGGATGTCTCCGCAATGGTCTCTATCATCTCGTTTCGATAGTTCTCCACGGTCTCCTTCAATTCCTCGGGGCATTCGGCGATCTGAAATTCTCCCGTTTCCGCTTCCTTGTATATATGTGCCTTTCGGGTGAGTAAATCCACCACCCCTTTGAATTCATGCTCTGCCCCGATCGGTACCTGGAGCAGGAGGGGATGCATTCCCTCGACCCCCTTTATGTCCTCCAAGGTCCTGAAGAGGTCGGCCCGCTCTCTGTCCATCTTATTGATGAATATGATACAGGGGATCTGATAATCCCTGGTGAACCCCCATACGGTCTCCGTCTGGACCTTCACCCCATCAACGGCACTCATCACGAGCACCGCCCCGTCGAGCACCCTGAGCGCTCCCTTTGTGTCGGTGATGAAATTGACATCGCCGGGTGTGTCTATTATATTGATTTTATTTTTATTCCATTCACAGAAGGTCGGGGTTGCGTTTACAGTGATTTTTCTGGAGATCTCATCGGGATCATAATCAAGGTTGGAGGTCTCCTCATCAACCTTCCCCAATCGATTGACACTCTTGGTGTCAAAGAGGATTGCTTCACCCAGGGAGGTCTTCCCGTCCCCGCTATGCGATATGAACCCGATGCTCCTGATCTTATCCGGTTGATATTCTTTCATCCTGCATTCTCCTCATTGTTACCGTTCAGTTTTTACCATTTTTTCGATCGGGGATTATGAAATCTCGCACAATTTAATTAATGTAACCCCACATACCGTGTCTTGTCAAGTCAAGGGGGGCAGGGGGCAGGGTTCTGCAATTATGATTCATGCATTGTGTCGTCATCGGCAGGCATATTTATGGAAACGAAAGAATCCTGGAATGAAAATGCGCCTCCTGCCAACCGCAGGAGGCGCAAGCTTATTCCAATTCACATGATGTTCATATTATTGGTAAGGTGGGCGGGCGAATGAGCAGCCCGGATGCCGTTGCCTGCGGTACGATGTAGATCGTCGTCGGTACCGGTAAGACAAGGCTCAAGGGTGGCCCTTCCAGCCATATCCTCAATTCCACCTCGGTGATGGTTGTCGGAGCGGTTATGGTGGTACCTGCAATGGTTGCCACGGGGAGCGGAGGAAATGGGATCAGGCCGCCCAGTATGGAGGCGCTCGGCGTAACAGGCGCAGGGGCCGCAGGAAATCCCAACGGCGTGATAGAGGAAAGAAAGGGGTTTATCGGTGAAAAACCGGTATAGAAGGATGAGAAGGAAAACGGTGCAAAGGGAAAGGAAAATACACTCGGCGCCGGCGACCAGTACGGGTTGAAAAATGAAGGAAGATACTGTGCCTGTGCTCCCCCACTGCCGATGAGAATGAATAAAAGCCCTCCGATAATGAGCAAAAAGACCATCGTTGTGTGGATTCCACCATGTTTACAGTATGTCTTACTCACCTCTATGCCTCCTTTACCTCTATTTTAATTATATTAATGCAAGGCTTTTTAAATTTTTACTATGTGTCCGGTCTCTCCCTCCTTATCTCCTTCGATCCCCATAACGGTGCAATACAAACATCTTCGGTATATCATGTTGTCATAGCATAAGCCGTGCCTGATAGAATGCACGGTGCTTTGCCCATAAAAACAAGGTAAATCAATATGATAATAAGAATTTATGGCGGTTTTTCTATGCGGGGGATAGGGTTGCCAATCGCTGGTGTGGTGAAGGAATGGTAGAGGTGACGGGCATTATTTGTATAGTATAAAGAAAAAATATTACCTGAATTATAATAAATATAATTTAAAATCCCTTAGCTGATCCATGGCGTATAATCCCTATACACGCGAATAAATTATATACGATACACCTGTTTTGCAACCAAGAAGCGCAGGGCTTTTTCCGTGGCTGGAGAAAGCTATATTGAGATAGTACGATACTACGCCATTTCATCCCATCATGGCGATGAAAATGAATACAGGGTGGATGTCCCCTGTGCAACCGTTCCTGCCCATCGCTTGGCCTCGTCCATGATCTCCTGCGGATCGCAGCGGGTGAACCTGCGGTCGGCAAGGAGGACCTCCCCGTTTATGATGACCGTGTCCACGTCGAGGCCTGAAGCGGCATACACGAGCTGGGAGGGGATATTGTAGAGCGGGGTGAGGTGGGGCTGGTTGAGATCCAGGCATATGATATCCGCCCGTTTGCCCGGCTCGAGCGATCCGATTTCATCCGCAAGCCCCAGTGCCCGCGCCGCCTCGGTGGTGGCCATGGCGAGCACCGTGGGGGCATCCATGACCGTGGGATCACCGGTGGCCACCTTGTGCAGCTTTGCTGCCATGTCCATCTCCTGGAACATGTCCAGATTGTTGTTGCTGGCGCATCCGTCCGTGCCCAGGCCCACGGTCACCCCTGCCCTGAGGAGGGCGGGGACGGGGGCGATCCCTGCGGCGAGCTTCATGTTGCTCTCCGGGCAGTGGGCTACCTTCACCTGGTGGTCGGCCAGGATCCGGATCTCCTCCTCGTCGAGCCATACGCAGTGCACGGCAAGCACCTGAGGCCCCAGTATCCCCAGCCGCTCCATGTGCCGCACCGGGGTGGTGCCGTACCGCTGCCGTATCTGCTCAACCTCGTCGCGGGTCTCCGCAAGGTGGACCATGGAGGTCACCCCGGTGTCGAGGGATAATCTGTGGGCATAGGTAAGGGACTCCGGAGAGCAGGTATAGGGAGAATGGCAGAACAGGGCGGGCCTGATGAGCGGCGATCCGCTCCATCGGCGGATGAATTCCTCGATTCTCTGAAATCCTTCCTGGGGGGTTTGATACTGGGGGTTCGGAAAATCGATGACGCCCTGTGCCATGACCCCCCGTATGCCCAGGTCGCGTAAAGCCCTGGCTGCATCGTGTTCGAAGAAATAGCCGTCCCCTGCGGTGGTGGTGCCTGAGCGTACCATGGAGAGCCCCGCCAGCAGTGTCCCGACGTAGACGAAATCGGGTGACATGACACGTGCCTCCAGGGGAAAGATGTACCGGTTGAGCCATTCCATCAGGGGGAGGTCGTCGGCAATCCCCCCGAGCAGGGACATGGGTGCATGGGTGTGGGTGTTGATCAGCCCGGGAAGGACAAGTTTCCCTGCCGCATTGATGCGTTCCGTTTCAGGCGATTCGGGCGGGGTGTACGGCCCCCTGCCGATTTCCGAGATTTTTCCGCCCTTGCATACGATATACCCCTGTTCGATGGTCCCCAATGCAGGGGACATCGTCATGATGGTACCGCCATGGATGAGCAGTGTTGTGTCAGCACCCATTCCGTTCCTTCAGGGTTGGGCATGCAATGCCGGTATGAGGATTTCTTTGCGGATGGTTCGAGCCCATCGCTTGACCTCGTCCATGATCTCCTGCGGATCGCAGCGGGTGAACCTGCGGTCGGCAAGGAGGACCTCCCCGTTTATGATGACCGTGTCCACGTCGAGGCCTGAAGCGGCATACACGAGCTGGGAGGGGATATTGTAGAGCGGGGT
>JBLIRN010000079.1:0-12459 GCA_049472315.1 bacterium | reverse complement strand
GCAGCGGAAAGTTGTCGGACCAAATATGCCATGCCGATAGAAAAGAAACAGGATTATTACAGGGCACTGGAAACCGAATGCCTGAAACAAACCAATCCCTTTGCAATGCTCACGGATGAAAATCGTGATCGGGTTGAAAAGGGACCTTCACGGAATCGCGACTCAGGAGAAAACATTCAGAAATTGAACGACAATATGCCCTTTTGGGGGTATTTCAAAAGAGGTTTTGCCCACGCCTGAAATAACTCTCCTTCTACATAAAAAGGGTTCTGATATTTGAAGGGGCCCTTTTTATTTTACACTGACTGCAAAGATCTCCACCTCATCCGACACATTTTCCAGGTTCAATTTTCCGAGAGGGGTGACGGCAAAATGTGCCTTTACGCGGTCCGCCGTGGATCCTGAGATCAGGATGGCACCTTCGGATGCATGGGCACCTATCCTTGCAGCCACATTCGTGACCATCCCCCGGGCCGTATAGGTACAGCGGCATTCCGTCAGGCTCTCGAATCTTGATACGCCCAGGAAAGCCCGGCCGGAGCTGATCCCCATATTGACCACAAGGGGCTCCGAGGAGATCCTGGCCTCTCGATTGATGAGGGCAATCTTCTCGCGGATCATCAATGCCGATCGCACGACCTCCAATGCATTCTCCTTCTCATCCTTATTCAAAAAGATGACCATGAGACCATCCCCTGCGGTTTCATTCACATCACCGTTATTGGCATAGATGGCATCCATGAAGATCGAAAAATAGGCCTCGATCATCTTATTGAGTTCAGCCCCATTGAGTCGTTCACTCATGGCGCTGTATCTCCTTCGTATGCGGAACTGTTCGTTTCAGCGAGGCATCAAGAAGGGTAACAGACTTGCGGGGCGCAATGGAATCCTCGAACATCATGCAATGGGGCCTGGAGCTTCGCGAGAAATTATTCCAGGTCATTGTGGATCGCGATGAGAAGACCGTTACGATAGTCGGTACGGTGGATGATCCAAAGGAAAAACGAGAGGTTGAGGAATATGTTATGATGAAGGGCCCCAGGACATATCGGCTCGTCTCGGAGATCGTGGTTGCGGATTAACCTGATGTCTTCTCTTCCGGTATTGACTCAGATCAAGCTTGTATTTGCAAACCATCTGGGCAAGCCAGGAGCGGTTCATGTTGGCTTGTCGAGCGGCTTCGGAGACATTGCCGCTGGTCCTGGACAGAAGCTCCGCCAGGAACAGACGCTCAATCCTTTCTTCCGCCTTCTTTTTCACCTCCGCCTTCACCGCCTTTAACTCCTCGTTATCCCGGGGGACGGTGAAGGTGTCCCCGGGTGAAGACGGCACTTCAACAGCCGTTCGTATGCGACATATCTCCTTGGGGAGGCAGTCGATTCCGATCAGGTTCTTTCTGGAGAGGATAAAGGCCCTTTCCATGATGTGTTTCAGTTCCCGCACATTACCGGGGTATTCGTAGTTGCACAAAAGATCGAGGGCATTGATATCCACCCCCAGTATCTTCTTTCCATACCTTTTATTATTTGCCTTGACGAAATGACCGATGAGGAGCGGTATATCCTCTTTTCGATCACGCAACGGAGGGATCTCCAGTTCAAATACCTTGAGCCGGTAATAGAGATCCTCCCTGAACCTGCCCTCCTCCACGAGCCTTTTTAGGTCATGGTTGGTGGCTGCGATCACCCGGACATCCACCGGGATTTCCTGGTTGCTTCCCAAATGCTGTATGGCGCACTCCTGGAGAACGCGCAGGAGCTTCACCTGGAGGGTCAAGGGCATATCGCCGATCTCATCGAGAAAGAGCGTACCGCCGTTTGCCTCCTCAAACCGCCCGATCCTCCGGGTGGTTGCAGTGGTAAACGCCCCTCGCTCGTGCCCGAACAATTCGCTTTCCAGGAGGTTTTCAGGAATGGCGCCGCAGTTGATCGCCATAAAATTTCTGTGCGCCCGGGGGCTGTCATTGTGAATGGCCTGGGCGAGCAACTCCTTGCCGGTGCCCGTCTCTCCATAGATCAGGACCGTGGCATCGGTGAGGGCCACATGCTCGGCCTTTTTCATGACGTCCATGATCTTGTCGCTGTTCCCGATGATATTTTCAAACCGGTAACTCTGCATGACGGTTTGTTTCAGCTCTGCGTTCTGGCGCCTGAGAAACGCCTCGGCCTTTTGCAGATCATGGTACAGGTTGGACTTTTCGATGGAGGTAGTGATATTGTCGGCCATGGCTGTCAGAAGCTGCTGGTCATCCTCTGTAAATGGACCGCTCTTTTTATTTACCGCTTCGATCACCCCCAGGGGGGAGTTCGTACCGTATAGCGGAACGCACAATATCGATTGTGTTTGGGTCTTGGTGATCTCGTCGACCACGTGGTAAAAGCGTTCGTCATTGGCGACATCGTTGACCAAGGCCGGCTTCTTCTCGCGGAATACCCAGCCGGCAATACCCGAATCCGAGGGGAAACGGAGCTGCTTCAATTTTTTCTCCACCTCATCCGACTCCTCTGCCACAACAGGGAAATAGAACATGTTCTCCCTCGGGTCCCAGAAGATGATGGAGGCACCCTCCACGTCCAAGAGCTCCTTTGTCTTGCGCAGGATGAACTTCAGCAATTCGTCCCGATCGATGATGGAATTGAGTGCGCTCGAAATGCTGTAGAGCGTTGTCAATCGGACAACCTTATGCTCAAGATCACGGTTTATGGCATCGAGATTTTCCACACTGAGATAGTCCATGATCCTTAACGAATGCTTTGGTCGGTTAAAACATAGCCATGGATTTCCATCGCTGTAAAATATTTCCCACATCCATGGAGCGAAATTTATTGAATCTCTCTGCACCAAGCCATGAGGTATCCGAAAGTCAAAGATTATATTATATATCGAATAGGGGTCTCTCTTGACTGTTCCATCTGATATAGATCCATATCAAATAAAAACAATGAAGAATAAGGCCTCATATCGGCACCGGTTGAAAAAGAGAAGGAGATACGAAATGCGTGCCCTACAATCCCCACAGGAAGATGCGAAAATCTTCAGGCCGAATCGTCAGGTTGAAAATCCGTTACAAGGGTTGAATGCAAAATTGTTTGAAGGATCGTCTTTATTAATTGATCGGTTATAAGACTTATAAATAAAAATATATTTCATTTTAAATATTAACAAATAATCCTTAGACTTGTCAATGATCAATGTCAAATACCCGGTGAAAGGGGGATATGTTCGATAGTCCGAAGGGAAATGTCATCTGCAAGGTGTTAGTATTTATCTGCTATACACAATACACCATAAAAATTTATATATCATTATTTTTCAGGTTGTTATGTCTTATGACCTTCAGTTTTGTCAGGTCATAACTAACAAAAATAACCCCTCCGCGTGCACTATAATTTCTCCATATTCCGCGTCTGGCTTCATATTACAGTTTTTTATCCATCTGGCATCCCATTTGCTCAATACATAGAGTAGACAGAGGGAAGGGTTGACAAGGGTTCACAAAAGAGAAAAAAGAAAGGGGGTAGATCAAAATGACACACAAAGGGTTACAAAAGGGATTGTGTATTGCAGCCATTGTGATGGCCACATTGGGTCTTATGGGAAGGGGACAGGCGGAGGCATTAAGAAGGCCTGTCACCTTGGGCGAGGTCATGAAATCCGATATGCTCAGGAACCGTAAGATCGAGGTCGCAGAAAAGGTCTTTAATATATGTATTAATATGTCAAAAAAGGGCATCACGGTCAGAGGATTTGTGGATGATTGGGATCAGTTGGAACAGGTTAAGGATTATTTCAATCAAAGGCGCCCTTCTTATTACCAGGTGATCTGTGAGCTCGACTTTGCCGGTTCCGGGGGGTACTGATCATTCCTGTTATCAATAAAGGTACTGTAGCCATTGTAGAGAAGGAGGGGGGAGAACAATGGAAATAAGGCAAATCACGATAAGGATACTGAAGAAGATCTTCGCAGACGGCTCCGTCTCACCGAAAAATGTCCGGAATTACTCCACGCACGTGGAAGCCCGATATGAAGCACATACGAATCCCTTCAGACAACTCACGAAGGATACCACGCGCAAGCCGGATCAGCCGGCAACCAATGAAGACCTTAAAATGGCAACCATTACCCACCATGATCCAGGTGCTGACTGTTTGGAGACAAAACTCAGCCCATATTCGAATTGAGCAGCCTTCCAGGAGGCTCACCATGCACCACAAGGCCCACCATAACGTTCCCTGGTGGGCCTGTGGTTTTCACCCTCCGCACCATGGAGTCCTCCTCATCTCCCTGCCCAGATCACCGATCCCTCCCCTGCCCCAGCCAAATTTTTCTCCTGGTCAACGCCGATATGATTCTTCTCACAACAGAAATCACTTATGCGAAAGGATTTCAACGTCCGCTTGATTGAAAGAAAGGTGGGAAGCGGTTCATTTGAGGAGCATTCCCGCTGTCTCCGCACCGGAGAGGATGGCATCCTCCATGCTGATATAATCCCAGAGTCCGTAGCGGCCAATGGGGTATACCTCATACCCCTTGAGGATACTGAAAATTTCAGACACCGTCTTTTTCCGGGAATGATCGAAAAGGACATAGGCGTAATCGATCCAGTTTGCCGTCATAATCGCGCATTGTGACCTGTGCACCCAGCCAAGACGCTCAAGGGAGGAAAGAATCCCATCCAGGAGCGTGCCCATGTCAGGCGCCGGCGCACTATGGGCTGAGGCAACCTCCACATAGAGGGCCGTCATTCCTCGGGGATGTATATGAGGTGCGATATGGGAGTAAAACCCCAGGCGATAGAAGGGTATGTCCCTCTGGGGCACGTAAATCCAGTGGCTCCCGCGGAAGATCTCCGGCATGGAGCCCCGTATCAACAGGTTCAGACACAGTACCCGGGTATGCCGCAGGGAATCCGCAAGGCTGTGCAATGTGGGATGGGAGGTGTGCGTACACAAGCTCTTAAGCGGGATCGATGAGATCAGCCGCTCATAGCGGACTGTTCCGGAGGGGGTAGACACCCTGTGTTCGGCAAGATCGATGCCTTCAACAGGACAGGTGGTGACGAGATTTTTTAGACCCTTGGCCAGGCCTTGTGCGAGCAGTCCGATGCCCTGGTGCTTCGGATACCAGAACCGACTGTTGTACCCGGCATCCTGATTCACCCCACCGTGCCTGTATCCCTGTTCGATCCTTTTCTTGTCAGGCACGGGGAAGAACCGCTTCACCGCCTCCACCGAAAGTTCATCCAACGGGCATGCCATGATCTTCTCATTGTAAGGAAAGAGAAAGTGGTGACAGATTCCCTCACCGAACCCTGTGTGCAGGTATTCCCTGAAGGATTGAGCTTCAACGGCTTCGGGTCGATTGTGAAAACCGTCGATGCAGCGCTTCCGGATATCGTCGGGCAGGTAGAAGAGATTGTATTGAAAGGGGGCCGGCACCATCTCGCCCTCTATGAACACCGTGGACCTGCGATCGATCAGGCTCCAGTCCTCGTCATTTTGATGCGCAAAGGGCAATGCCGCAGGGCTTGAGCATCGAGCCAGGTGCATGAAGTGGCCGGTATAGTCGAAATGCGCCTCCCCGATGCTGATGGAGCGGGTGAGGCCTCCGGGCTCCACATTCCTCTCAAGGAGCAGGTAGTCTGCGCCGGCAGCCTGCAAGGCCTGGGATGCGGCGCATCCGGCAATCCCCGCTCCCGCTACCAGGATATCGGTCTTACGAATGGCGTGCTCCATAGGTATACGATCATTGTCTCGGCTGAAGGGGTCAGAACGGTTGACCCGTTCCACAACCACACGTTATTTATCGGCTTTTCAACAAGATACAACTATAGCACATTCCATGCGGCAGATGAAACATCCATGAGCTATTGGTAACTCGGGCAAAGGGATTATAGGCAAAACGGTCGAAATGAAAGTATGCGGAAGTAAACAGACAATCATCAAACAACGGGAAATTGTTTGATCAAAGAATATCGGAAAAACAAGGACGTTCCGGATATGGTGTGTGTTGGGAAGTATCAATACATTCGGTTAAGGAGAATGGTTATGAGAAAGGCAGCGATGAGAAGGGCAGTCGTGCTGGTGACCTTTATTGTGCTGTGCTCACCACTCGTATGGGCCGGCAATGCCGTGCCCTCCGAACCTGAAAAAACCAGAAAAACCATTGTAGTGGGTGCGGACGAGGCATGGATGGACAAATGGATCGATGCGGAACGGGTGAAGGATGCAGCTCGGATTATTATCATCCCCGAGGAGAAGGAGGAAAAGGGGGATTACTTCATCGAGGAGGCGACCATAAGCGGTGACATGGTCGCAGGGAAGCTGCGTGTTACGGGCAGAGGCGCGGTCATGCGGGGGACCGACGTCAAGGTCCATCTGTTCAGTGCAAACCAGGACATCCTGATCAGGGACCTTACGGTGGACGGCTCCAGGGTGATGGTAGCCTTCGATAAACAGGGATACTATTTCATCGCCAGGAAAAAGGCATTTTCGTTTTCCGGGACCATGGAGATCAGGGACAAGGGCCAGATCACCTTTACCGCTGTCGGCCCCGTCAACAGGCTCGCCTTCGACCTGACCCACGGATATGCGGTGGATGGTGACCGGTTCGGCGTGGTTGACGGAAATGTGGTCCTGCAGCGTATCTATGAAAAGACACGCCCCACACTGGTACAGGGGGTGTTTCGCTTTTCGATCGCCGATGTCAACACCTTTCTGTATCGTATCTCGTTTCAGTCATACGGGGATGTCATCGGAAGCTTCTTCATGGATCTGCCCAACGGGGAGCAGGTCCTCACCGTGGATGGCGCCCTCAAATGGGAGCAGAAGGGAACCAGGCTGACCCTGGATCTCACCTCCGCCAGCGCCCAGGTGGTCATCAGGGGGACATTCGGCATGCCCGAGGAGATACGCATCCCGGTGCGCAGCGGGGTGCACTACGTGGTGATCGGTTCGGACCCGGAAAAGAAGCTGGTGGTTGAGACCAGGGCGCAGGAAAAGGACCTCTCAGAGGCAGCCATCGAGGTCATCTATGCAAACTCACGTGCATTTCTTGCATCCGTCCATGATCGGTTCGCCTTGACGGTCAAGCCTCTGGATCTTCTTCCCTCCCTTGCCGCGACTTCGCGGAGCACCCGGGTCACCTATGCTGTCAACGAGAAGGGAAGCATGCTGTATGAGATGAACTGCCAATATCAGAATACCGGCATGGATTACCTCGATGTGGAGGTAACAGGGACCCCTCTGTATGCAGCCATGCAGGGAAGGCCCATAAAACTCACCAAGGACCAGACCCTCTTCCTCTCCTTCCCCAAATCAAACCACGGCACCTTCGACCTGGTCTCGTTTGTCTCACGCAGACCCCTGGGACTCATCTGCCTGGTGAAGCTCCCCTTTCCAGACATGGACCTTCCCATCACCACGAGAACCACGCGGCTCTTCTACCCTCCGGACTACGTTTCCGTCGCAGCATTCGGCGCCCGGGAGGGGAGCGAAATGCCCGAGGCACGGAATGTCATACTCTTTCTGGTGCTGATCTGCCTTCTGGGGGTCCTCCTGGCGAAGGACCGCCGGTTCGTTGCCTGGTTTGTGATAGTGGCCACAGGGGCGTTCTACTTCGACATCCGGCTGTTCATACTGCTCGTGATACTAAGCCTGGTGCTGATCGTACGCAGGCATGTCGAAAGGATGCAATTCAAGAAGGCCCTGGTAATCATCATTGCGGTTATTGCCGTCATAGGTCTGGTGGCGTTTTTCTTATCCATACTCACCCCCGCCAGATTCTGCCTCAAATCCACCGACAGGTCGGCGGCACGCAGGCTTGCCGACAAGGCGCTCACCTACCAGGCGGAGGAAATGGAGAGCATTCCCGAATTCAAGGGCACCGTTGAAATAGGGGAAGGGGCCGGCTCGATAACCGTGCCCACCAGGACAGGCGTGCTCCCGGTAAAATTCGAGCTGCCCGAGATGGGCAAATCCATCTCAGTGACCAACCATCTGATCACCCGGGAAAAGCACCAGAGGATAACCATGCTCCTCGTGTCCACCCATTTCAAATACCTCCTCTACCTCCTCATGGTGATCGCCGCCTGGATGTGTTACACGATCTACATGAACAAGGAGCCCGTGGGGACGCGCGGACAGCTTCCCCTGAAGTAACCTGACATAGGCCCTATTATCGCTCGTCACTGCCCTTTCTCCCGGCCATGATCCATTTACAGCCGTGTGCGTGAGGGACTACTGCCGAACTGCAGGCACAACGGTCGAATGCCCCATTACAAAATAGCGCAACAAATCATATCGATTCGATTCCGGGCCTTTTGATTTTAACCCTGATTTTAACCCTTGACGAAACGTAGTGTATATCATTAAGCTATGGGAGAATGCTTTGGACCTGCTAATACAAAAATGACGGAAAAACAATGATAATGATCTCACCGCACGATGACCATAGTGTACCCTTTCCTCGCCTTTCTCGTACGCGCCGCTCCGGCGTTGCCGCAGCCTTGATAATCGGCGTGCTCATGTGCGGTATTGCCGTGTTTGCACAGCCGCCCCCTGAGCATACGACACCCGCGGACGCCGCTGCAATCTCCGAGCCATCCGAGTCACCTGCATCCGAGAGCGCGCTCGAAAGGCGCCGGGAGGAGGAATGGTGTGTTGAGCAGAGCCGTTTTGGGATAACCACCTACAAGCCGAACTATGTCCTGCCGCTCACCTATAATACCCGGGCGAACAAACGGTTCGAGGAGCTCACCTCCTACGAAATAAAGTTCCAGATCAGTCTCAGGATCGCCCTGGCCAGGGATTTTCTTAACAGCGGCGGGGATCTCGCATTCGGGTACACGCAGCTCTCCTTCTGGCAGGCATTCAACAAGAGGCTGTCCAGCCCGTTTCGGGAGACGAACTATGAGCCTGAGCTGATGTGGGGCTTCTGGCTGCCAAAGGGGGACGAAGGGATAAGCAACCAATGGTTCATTCTCGGCTTCGTTCACCAGTCAAACGGCCACAGCCTGCCCCTGTCGCGAAGCTGGAATCGTCTGTATATGAACATCATCTTCGACTACGGGGATTTCTATTTCAGCCTCAAGCCATGGTACCGGATCCCCGAGCGTTCAAAGAACAGTCCGACCGACCCGGGAGGCGACGACAATCCCGATATCGAGGATTACCTGGGATATGGGGAGATAACGGCTCTCTGGGTTTTTGGTACAAGTCGGGTGGGATTGATGCTGAGGAACAACCTGGATTGGGATAAAAACCGCGGGGCTGTGCAGATCGACTGGAGCTTTCCCATCAAAAACAAGCTCCAGGGGTATGTGCAGTATTTCAACGGCTACGGCGAGACCCTGATCGATTACAACCATTCGGTGAGCAGGCTCGGTGTCGGACTCATGCTGAACAACTGGCTATAAGCAGAGGGAAATGCATCTGCAGCACATCGTCGATAGCGATTGACCCTTACCCTTTATGGCTGTAGTATAGGGGCATGAAAAGCATAGACTATCCATGCATTATTGTGCTCATCCTCTTTATCGCATTCTCCCTGGCCTACAGCATGATTGTCCCGGTGTTCAATGCACCGGACGAGCCATTCCACTTCGAATACATACGGTTCCTTGCCCAGAACAGGGAATTACCGAATCAGGCCGTCGAGGAAAGGGCCATTTCAACCGAAGGGTTCAATCCTCCGCTCTATTACGCGATAAACGCCCCTTTCCTGCGTGTCCTTTCCCCCAACCAGGGCTCCGATATACACATCCATGGGTATGAGGACATCGTGAATCTTTCTCGATACCCTCACCAGGGATTCGGAAGCGAGACCTATCCCCCGCTGAATCCACGGTATGTCAAATGGGGCCGGGGAAGGGACCTGAATATGTTCCTCACCACCAAGGAGGACACCTTTCCCTTCTCCGGCGGAATCAGGCTGGTGCATCTTCTGAGGATACTCTCCGTGGTGTGCGGCGCGCTCACCATCCTGTTTATCTTCACAACCGCTCGCACCCTCTTTACCGGGAACAAGGACCTTGCCCTACTCGCCATGGGGATCGCCGCCTTCAATCCCCAGTTCAACTTCCTGAGCGGCTCGCTCAATAACGACAATCTGGTCATTCTGCTTGCCACCATCTCCTTATGGCTGGTTGCCAGGCTGATGCGAAAGGATTACCGCAAGCAGAATCGGTTGGTGATTCCGCTGGGGATCGTCCTGGGGCTTGGATTCATCACCAAGGCAAATATCGCTGCCATAGCCCTTGTTGCCCTTGCAGGAATCATTGTTGTGTCATTGGCCGATAACGCACAAAAACTGCGAGTCCTCTCCGTCAATCTCGTATTATTCCTGGTGATGATCGTAGGTATCGCCGGATGGTACTTCGTGAGAAATATCTTGATCTATGGGCGGAATGATCCGTTCGGCTGGAACCTGCTGGCAGCCCAAAATCCCGGGCTGATCCTGCCCGCCCAGATGAGGACGATGTTTTTTAAAAGGATCTTCTTCCCCAGGCTCTTCACCTCATTCTGGGGCCTGTTTGATTGGCTGACCGTCCCCCTTCCCGGATGGGCTTACTGGATATACGGTCTTATCAGCCTCACGGGGATAGCGGGATTGATCAAGGTATTCAGGAGCAAAAGACATGACAGCCGGGCGAAGATCTGCATGCTCCTGTTTGTGGCTGCCATCCTCATCACGGTCGGCAACCTGGTGGTGATGAATTTCACCTTCGCCTCCGCACAGGCACGACTCATCTTCCCCGTTCTGGCGGGGTTCTGTATCTTTATGGCCATAGGCGTGCATTGGGTCCTTACATATCCGGCCAGGCTGCTCTCCATGAGAACGCATCTCTGGACCTATGCCTTTATTCTGTTCCTCATTCTCCTCGATCTTTATACACTCGTCCGGGTTGTCTACCCGGTGTACCGGTAATACTGAATACGAGGATCCTCTTTCGCCCCGGCAGGAAAATCAGGGCCAGCGTTCCGCTGCAGGGGGATAGATCATGGTCAGAGGATGCCCGGTGCAATCGTGTTTTCGCGCAGGGCAGATCTGCCTGCCGTAGCTTATCAGCCGGTAGGTAAAGTCGAACCATTCCTCCTTGGGGAGGAGCTTCATCAGGTCCTGCTCGATCTTGTTCGGATCCTCGTGGTCGGTCAATCCCAACTTGATGGACAATCGCCGCACATGGGTGTCCACCGCAATCCCTTCCACGATCCCGTAGGCATTTCCCAGAACGATATTTGCGGTCTTGCGGGCAACGCCGGGGAGAAGGAGCAACTCCTCCATGGTCCTGGGAACCTGCCCGCCGAACCGCTCCTTTACCATCTTCGCCGACGCAAGGATATTCTTCGCCTTGTTGCGGAAAAATCCGGTCTGCCTGATGTCCTCCTCGAATTCGCCTTGATCCGCACTCACGTAGTCATCGAGGGTCGTATATTTCTTGAAAAGCCTCTCCGTCACCTCGTTGACCTTCTTGTCGGTGCACTGGGCGGAGAGGATCACGGAAACCAGAAGCTCCCAGTTGCTTCTGTAATCGAGGGCAATCCGCGCCTCGGGAAAGAGCCTCTTCAGTTCCTCCACAATGGCCGCGGCCCTTTTCGTGCGCTCCTGTAAGGCGGCATTATCCATGATGTTTCCCCTGGACATGGGTATCGGGCGATCCATTCTCCGGCCGGTTCACTATATTCCGTCCACCCTGTTCACCCCCAGGCGATGCTCGGAGTGAACCGGACCTGCCGTTCCGGCCAAGCCCAATAATACCCCTGATCCTTCGATCACAACGCAGAATGAAGGCCCATCACAATAAGTAATCATTGAAAATCTGCTACGAAAGGCATGATAGAGATAATCCTCTCAGAATATAGCCAATGCCGTCCTGCATGTCAACATACGTTTGTGATCTCTATGGCTGCAATTCCCGCCCCTCCGGTGCGCCTTGGCGTTCCCCTTTAAATATCGCTGTCTTTTGTCTCACAGGGTATATCGATTGGAAAAGAATTGAAGAATTGGGGTCATGAAGAATTGGGGTCACATGAAGAATTGGGGTCAGGTCTTGAATTATCAGTTTTTGCTCCGAAAATATCACATATCCTATTCTATTCTATATTCTATTGTTCTATTCTATTGAAAATTATATTTTCATGCTTCGTGGCGCCCTGAAAGGGCATGAGCGTTTGTCTCGTCGAAGGCCTACGGTAACCGCTCATCATCATCAGTTGATCCTTTACAAAGGCACGTATACGTGAAAAAATGACGTATCGTCGGGAACATACCAATCGATAGAAAGGTGAAACCATATGGGCCCTCTCTGGACCACCATCCTCAGTTGTGTGTGTCTTGCTTTCGGTGCAATAGCCGTATATACCATGATGGCCCGATCGGGCCGCGACATCTCCAAACCGGATCTGTACCGGATATCCCACGCCGTCTCCGGGTGGATTTTTATCCTCCTGTTTCTCGTC
>JBLIRN010000078.1:0-12572 GCA_049472315.1 bacterium | reverse complement strand
CTATGGATCTTGATGGTCTTTATCGTGCTGCTTACCTGGATGAGGGTTACGGCCGGGGCCAAGATGGGGACCGAGCACTCATTCCTTTTTGATATTCCCGCCTCCTATAACCTACCGCTGTGCATGTATTCGTGGAATCCCCTTTTAGCTTGGAAGGGCATGGCCGGGGCGAAGATAGAGATCGAATACCCTCTCCCTTTAGACATTCCCGGCTCGTATAGATCATCGTTAGGGATGCCTTTATGGAACGCGCCCTTTAGCCAAATCGGGACCAGCCCTGCCGATCACCTCAGTCATACCTATTATACATGGTTGTATCCATCAACCCTCAATTATATTCCTCTGTGGTCCCATCCATGGTTATATTGCTCTTCCCCATCCAATAAAATCAAGGAACCGTTCCACCCTGTTTTTGAGAACCTAAGCCTTTTTAAAATGGGTCCTCTCTATGCCCAGATCGATGAGCCCTACCGGTATCTGTTCATCGCTGATTATACATATCATACATCCGAGAGCTTGCAGTTTTGCTGCACGAATGGTGATCTGCTCTCATGCACCAGCATTTTTGATTTCCTGCTTGATCCCGCGGAATTCCTCCTCTTTGTCGATGACCCCAATGATCAGAATGATCAGGTGGTGAGATACTGGATGGATCTGGGGGCGGACCCGGCCCTGTTTGGTGAAAACGATCCGCATATGGCCGCCCTTTTCGACAGGGCATCGTTCAAGGTCGATCTCGACCTGCCAATCTTTGCAGACCCGAATCTAAGGTTCGGCGGTCATTTGGCGGAGAGGATCATCGAACAGGGCCACATGGGATGGAAGGTATCCGTGAATGGATCTGTTGAGGGGCAACCCCTGCAGATCAATCCGCTTCCAGTGGACCCCTATGATGGTATGCCCACCTATCTGCCGGCAAACCATAATACGATTGATGTGATTTACCAATATCAAAGGCCGTGCTTCCCACGAGGAATGGTCTTGGCGATAGAAGCTGCCCTGTGGAACTCCGGTGTCTCGATCTGGCCGAATGTGGCGGCCCTGGATTATACGCCGATAGATTTGGAGGAACTGATGGTGACCATCGAGGTGACCAACGGGATAGATTCGGAGGTCAGCACCTTTCCCATCACCGTACTCGATTATCCGGTGGAAAATTATGATCCCGTGCCAGCATCGGATGATGTCGAAATGACAGTATATGTGGGAGAATTGGGTCTTTATGCCTTTCAATGCATCGATCCGGATTGTTTCATCTTCTCACAGGCTTACAATCTGTACGGAGAGATCCCTGACACCACGCATGTGCCTGGGAATATCCCCGGCATGGAACCCAGGGATGACATGTGCTCACTGGTATGGGACCTTCCGGAGGGCTCCTCCTACAGCGAGATCGATCTATACTCGGGGCTCATTTCCTGGGTCCCGAAGTATGAAGTGGTTTATACTACAGTCGTGACCTGTTCGGACAACCGTGGCGGCACAGCCGACATCGAGTTGAAAATCTCCAGTGAATGCCGCGGAGGAAGCCCCATCAATCAGCCGATCATCATCACGGGTGGTCCCACACAGCCTGTAACAACGGTTGCCGGACAGGAGTTCATCCTGGGTCCGCCCGATTTCTCAGTGGAAGATCCGGATGGCGATGAGATCTACGTATCCTGTAATATCGGTTCCTGCGAAAGGGACGAAGAAGGCAACTTCATATGGAAATTTCAGAGCGACTTCCCAGGATCTTATAATGTTGAGATCATCTTCTACGATATACGAGGCGGATATGCACTAATGGAATTCTTTTTGGACGTGAAACCATGGTGGGTGAATCCTTCCTAACACCCTTGCGGTGGGATTCGGGTGCGCGGTCACGGAGACGCTCAATGAGGAAGTGCTCGCCCAGTTCGTAACCTTCTTCCGTATAGGCATTCCGGACACCTTTTCCCCGGCAGGCTCCCAGGAGAAGATCCGGGGCCTTTACGGCCTCACCCCGAAGGGCATCGCCCGGTTCTGCCAATGCGTGGTCGCTCCGTCCTGACGTCCTTCTGAGTTAAAATGGTTGGATCATCCGAGAAGTGTTTTTAACTTTATATTTTGTATAATTTCAATGCATTATATAATATTTTAATTATTACATACGGTTACACTGTGACCAAGATGAATAGATGAATAATATGAGCAATTCCCTGATATAAGTTTAAGGGTCTGCCCTGATTGTCAAGTTGAGATTTTGCGATATACTATAATTGAGAAGGTTCATAGTGCTCTTTTTTCATATGAGCATAGTTTTTCGCCAACACATTGTTTTTCCTCTTTATTTTTCCATCAACAGTTTGACTTCCTTGATTTCATTGGATATCTGTGATCCGCCTTATTCGAT
This sequence comes from bacterium, assembly GCA_049472315.1. Classification (GTDB taxonomy): domain Bacteria; phylum SZUA-182; class SZUA-182; order DTGQ01; family JAFGSM01; genus JBLIRM01. Next base: position 10,198 of record JBLIRN010000078.1, on the reverse strand, counting down.
AGCAGAAAACACCTTTTTTGAAAAATTGTCAGCAAAAAATAAGGAGTTTTGAAATCTGGCTATCAAATAAATAGACTTGCTGCTAACTGCTTAAATCATTTCATATATTGGTTAATGAATGATAGAACATCGTGGTATGTGCATTACGAAGGTGATGTCCTATCTCATCATCTTACCTAATACGATAATTTAAGCATGTTCGATGAGCAGAGTAGTTGGTCATAGAAGATGTTATTAAAGAGATTATGGGAGTCAATTATTTAATGTCAAGGGGGTGATGCAATGATAAGGTATTTATCTTGCTCAAGCATTAAAATATATGATAAGTCTAATTTATGAGAAGAAACCCTTTGGTATTAATCAATTTAGAATTTTTACTTAACTTGAGGATATAAACTATGATTAAAAAAATAGTTACTCTCACAATGACCCTATTAATATTTGGTCTTGTTATTAACTTCGGCTATTCCCAAGCATATTTGATTACAATAGAAAACGCGGGATTTGAAAATCAAGTGCTAACCAACGGTACATACACCGAGAATGAACCACCTGGTTGGGAGATATATTCTGAATTGACCGGGGCTTATGATGCCTATTATGGTGCCTGGAATCCCATTAGGTTAGAGGATTATCCATTTACTCCCAACGGAGCGCCAGAGGGAAGGAATGTCGGATATATTGAGATTTATCCGCGATATGATATGGAAGGGTTCATGGGGTTCTCGCAGACCTTAGATGCCTTCTTGATGGCAGGCATAACCTATGATTTACAAGTCGATATTGGCAATACCAGGGGTTATGAATATCGTGGTTTCCCTGGATACCGAATTGAACTATTAGCAGGCAACGTAGCAGGTGACGACGATGACTATATGCTCCTTGCCTACGACGATAATACTCTATCTCCTGATGAAGGAACTTTTTGCACATCTTCTGTATCCTTTACCGCACCGTCTGATCATCTCATGTTAGGAGAGGCCCTGACAATTAGATTACTAAACATATCAACGGGTTCTGGTTTAGAAGTTGATTTTGACAATGTACGGTTAGATGCAGCGCCTGTTCCAACTCCGGAACCTTCCACAATGCTCCTCCTTGGTCTTGGCTTAGTTGGTCTTGTAGGAATAAGGAGAAGAAAAAAATAGTATCAATTATAAGAATCGCTTTAAGGGCAGGGTGAGAAATAGCTCTGCCATTTTATTCAAACAGTTCTGTGATGCTCCCTATTTGTCCGGGCAAGTTGATACAGGTTCTTTTGCATTACAAAAATTTTAAAATATTCGGTCGGCAGCATATAATCCAGCGACTGATGTGGAATGTAAAAGCGAAGACTCGATCTAACACAGTTAGATATTAAATAATAAAAACTTGCTTTGATGATAAGCAGATGCGAGTTTTTCCCAAAATAAAAACATAGGGGAATTTATCGGAAGATGAAAAGAAGAGGAAAAGGGGAATTATTTGCAGGGAAGAGAGAATATCAGGAAAGGGGAATCCATCTTAAGTGGCTAAAAAGTATTCCTGCCATGAAAAATTCAGGCACACCAATCGTGTCGTGATATTAGAGGAGTTGGCGGGGCGTGATTGCTGCATCCTGACGCCCCCCTGAGTCAAAAATTATAATCCTGTCATTGCGGGGGAAGCAACCCGGAGCAACCAAACTTTGTTAGGGCGAAGCGGAGCCTCTATGCTCCCCGCTCCCCTTTCCACCAACCTAATATATCCTTATATATAATACTATACAGTATTCCCGTCTACAAATCCCTTGATAAATCCCTCACAGGGCTTATACCTGCATCAGAACCGATACACGATCCCCAGTGCATACCCGACTTCCTGGACCATGTTGATCTCCATCCGCAGGTGCATGTTCTCCAGGATCGGGGCATACACCCCGGCTGCGATCAGCATGGAGGTCTGGTCGTAATCCTGCCCGGGTGCCTCAAGTTCGGAATAGAGCATGCCGAAGTTCAGGTAGGGAACGCTGCGCACATACCGCCACTCCAGCCCACCTGTGGCGATGATCCGCCGATGGGTGATATCCTGGTCGGTATCCTCTATTTCATGTTTTGCCGTGCTGTACGAGAAGGAGAGCGTGAAGTCCGCGGGCACCCCCATGGGAATGGCGCGCACTGCATACGCCTTCCCTCCTATCCGGAAGGCAAGGGCGGGATCGACGTTTATATCCGCCCGATTAAGCCGGACATCCATATCCTGCCAGCTCAGCCCCACGAAGATGTCAAAGGTCTGGGGAAGGGAATAGCCGATGCGGGCCCCTCCCTGGGACACATCCAGTTCCTGGCCGTCCTTGGACTGCTCCTCGTAAAACTCCCACTCCAGCCTCATGTCGAATCCCGGGGGATACCCCTGGGCACGGATCCTCGGTGCAGAGACGAGGAGCAGGAGCAATGAGACCCCGATGGAAACCAACAGCGTACGGTATTTGTGTTGCATTCTGCGTATCCTTTCTGTCTGTTACCAGCCGAAAACCGCCTTCTTCGCCTGCTTGCGGATCTCCTTTTCCTCGGACCACTCGATCAATCCGGTCGTGAGGTCTGCAAGCTCGAGGTTTATCTTATAGTAGACATCCTTCTTTCGATTCGCAGTCTTGACGATGGAGATGATGTCCCCGTAGAGCATCAGGTCGGCCCCCACCTGCTTCCCGATTGCAGTGCGGGTCTTGGGGTCCACCATCCCGGACTCCGATTGATACCGGAGCTGATCGATCATCTCCTCGTTCACCTCGCTGATGGCGGTGAACCGTACCTTACCCGACTTGAGCATCGCCGTCTTGATCTTGTCGGTGATCGCCTCGGTATCGATGTGCTCGGAGGTCTTGTTCCGGATCCTGCTCACGTATACCACCGGCCGCCCCTCGAGCACCGGATGCACGAGGAGGGATTCAATCATCTTTTCCGCTATCGCCTGAAGGTCGGTTGAGCCATAATCAGCGGTCACGGTCTCCACAGCCTCCGGGTCCCCGTAGTTCACCCGCATCCCCCCACAGCCTGCCACCAAAAAAAGTGCTGCGAAGAGCGCAGGCACGGCCATTCTCATGTTCATCATCGTCCCCCTCTCATCGAATGGGATGTGCCTCCCGTAGATTTACCCTGAACTTGACCGCCTCCGGATTCGGAGCGGTGGCGACAATGGTCTTCACCTCCTGACCATAGACCAGGACCGGGGTCCAATGCTCCTTAACGGACCCGATCTCGAAACCGTTGTTGTCGAACCATTGGAATCGGTACTCGAAGTTGTAATTCCGGTCATTCTTGTTCATGACCTGCACCTGCGCCTGAAACAGGTCATTCAATCTCCGGCCGGTGATATCCACAATCTGCAGATTCCGCGCAAGCTCCTGGTTGTTGATAAGCACGTATTGACTGAAGGAATAGTTCCCCTCCGGTGTATAGGCGAGCTCCCCGATCCCCACGTTGCTCGTGGTTGCAGAGCAGGCGCACAGGAAGGCCAACAAAACAGCCGGCAGGAAAAAACGTTTCTTCATCGCTGCATCCCCCTTATGTTTGCAAATGTCTTCGCCATCTATGAGAGATGGGCCACCATCCTCGATCCAATGGTACGGACATCCAGGATATGGTATTCCCCCGGTTGTATATCAACCTCGACCTGCATGCTCCCCGCGCCTTCGACGAGATCCAGATGAACCACATGCCTTCCCGGCGGCAACCTCAATCTGCCTACCTGGATGGATAGCGGAATGGTCAGCCAGGAACGGAGGTCTGCCCGTTCACTCACCACATTATATATAGTTGTCACCATGGAGGCAAGGGTTCCACCCTTTCGCGATGCCTCACGGGATGCGGTGGCCTTCACCAGCATCCTTGCCACCTGCCGGGTAACCATGCCGGGGATACGCTCCCTGAGGGATTCGAGGGCCAGGGAATAGACATCCACCAGCTCCTGGGTTTCACACCGCTCCTGGCCGACGGTGACCGTTAGATGCATGGGCGAAGGTGCACCCTGGGCATAGACGGGAATCGCCATGATAACGAGCTGCCCCTTGATCTCAACCGGTACCCTCAGCTCCTCCAGTTCGGGAATAAGCCCCTGCTGATGGATAACGAAAAGGTCCCCGGCCTCCTTCCCCGCCTGCCCTTCCCCCGATCCCCATGAGGAATGCATCCGTTTTTCGAGCTGCGACACCAGGGGGCCGAGGTATTCCTGCCGCACCCCCAGGTCACGGAGCCGCCGGTAATCGATGAGGGCCTCGTCAGGATACCCCTCCTTCTCATACAGCCAACCGGATAGATAGTAGGCAAGGGGATTCAGGCTGAAGGAGGAGTAGTGCTCGGGCATTCCGTACCGCGTTTTATAGACCTCCAGCACCTTATCCTCGGCCGCTTTCGCCTCGGGGGCATCCCTGAGCTGGGCAGCCCTCTTCTCCTGCCACTTGTCAAATGCCTTCTTTTGCACCTGCTCGGCCTTCTTGAGCTCGATCCGCGCCCCTTCCTGATCATTCTTCATGAGGTAGGCAAGGGCCAGGTAGAGGTGCACGAGGACCCGCTCGTAAGTCATACCCTGGTAGGTGATGAGATAATCGTTCACCGCAAGGGTGCCGATCTGCTCACTGACCTCCCTGATACTGACCACCGGACGGTAGTCGAACCGCTCCATCATCTTCTCCGCATCGAGCCATTCCGGAATGCACTTCCCATAGTCCCCTTCCAGGTAATACACCATGCCCGTTTCCATGGAATGCAGCAGTTGATCCTGACCTGACCGGACCCGGGCATCGAGTTCCTTTACCGCCAATTGATCCCGACCCTCGACGAGGTACATCCTGGCGCGTGATACGCGCATGGGGTAGTGAACCCATACACTGGTCGAGCAGCCGTACGCAAGGAGTAGACACCACGCCCCTATGCACGCCATGCCGGTATAAAACACGAGCCCCCTTTTCATCACATCCATTCCATCATCCCGAAATCATTCCTCCACCCGGAATGCCCCCTCAATCAAACGGCCAGGGGCCGAACACCAGATCCCTCAAGTCCTTCCGGTCCCTGTTCCCTCCCCCCCGGTCACCCTCCTTCGGGTGCCCGACAGCCAAAACCGCCATCAATTCGTATGATTTTGGCACATCGAGAAGCTCCTTCACCTCCCGCGCCCTGTTGAGGATCTCGCCCATCCAGCACGCCCCCAGTCCGATTCCCTGGATTTGAAGAAGCATGTTCTCTATGCATGCGCCAACGGCAAGGATGTCCTTTTCCCGTGAATAGCTCGCCTCCTGGTCGAGGAACACCGCGATGGCGGTGGGCGCCTGCAGGATGATGGAGGAATACTTGGTCATTGATGCGAGCTTGAGGAGGGTATGTTCCTCCTCGACCACCGCAAACCTCCAGGGCTGATTGTTCAAACCGGAAGGCGCCCAGCGGCCCGCCTCCAGGATCGAGGCAAGGGCCTCCCGCGTAAGGGGGCGTGATTCGAATCCCCTGATGCTCCTCCGGTCAAGGATTACCTCGAGCACCCCGGCCCCTTTTTCGTCCATGCCCCCCTCCCCTTACAATTTCAACAATATCCATCTCTCCTCAGCCATGATTAGTGACTGTTCCTTCTAATATACATGAAACAAAATTGAAATCATACCCCAAAGAATACCCCGGAATAATGCCTAAGAAAAACGCATCCGAACACCTTACAATGACAGCCTCTGCCACGCACAATACCCCGTGCATTCTGTGCTGAGAGCACCCAATCGGATTCCCTCCCTCATGCGCATCCATCCATTACCTGCACTCCGATATCCTTTATTCGCTACCGAACAAAAAACCGCAGCAAAAAAATCAATGTGTCACCTGTTTTCATCTACCATCGAATAAACGGATAGCAATTGCCGAATAAGAAGCATACAGAAGGACAATAATTTTATTATTAAAAATATAATAATAAAAAATATTTTTATTATACGTGCCTATCAAAATGCCTGTGTATCATGGGTTCCATCAATGGCTCATGAACATTTTTTAACACCATTTGAAGGCACTTACAGCAATATGGTTTCAGGATTGACGTAGAGGCTTCGTGTAGAATGCGGCTGCAAAGGTCATAGCACAAGGGGGGTTATTGTGGACTTCAATGACAAAAGGGAATTGATCAAGGATTTTATCGACGAATCCTGTGAGTTCCTCGACGGGTTTGAAGGCCTGCTCCTCGAACTGGAGCAGGGCGTGGGTGGGACTTCGGACCCGAATCTGTTGAGCGAGATCCTGCGGCAGCTTCACACCTTTAAGGGCAATTCCGGGATGATGGGGTATTCCCACCTCCAGACCTATGCCCACCGGATGGAGGACCTCTTCAAGGCGCTCCAGGCAAATGATGCCGAGTGTGATGCCGAACTCGTCGAGTTTGTCATGCAGTGCACGACCATCATCCGCACCGCTATTGATCAAGTATCCAAAGATACCAGCATCGAGCCCTTCCTTGCCAAAGAAATAGAGGCACTGGAGGCATTTCTTGCTCAAAGCCGGGAGAGGGAAACCGAAAACACGGTCATCAATGTCTCCTCAGCCAAGGAGCACTACAATCCCTTTGCCCAGAAAACCAACCTGCTCAAGGTCGACTTCGAGCGCATGGATCACCTGCTGAACCTGATGGGAGAGATGGTCATTCAACGAACCCGTCTCGGGCAGATCGATGTCCAGTTCAAGGAGGCATTCGGGGAACGGGGGGTGGTGATGGACCTTTCCAACACCGCGGAGCAGATCGGCAAGGTCACCACCGAGCTCCATGAGGCCATCATGAAGGTCCGGATGCTCCCCATAAAGCAGGTGTTCATGCGGTTTCCCCGCTACGTGAGGGACTTCGCCCGTGAGAGGGAAAAGGAGATCAACCTCCAGTTCGAGGGTGAGGAGACGGAGCTCGACAAAACCGTGATCGATGAGATCGGCGAGCCCCTCATGCACCTGATCCGCAACGCCATCGACCATGGTATTGAAAGACCCGCGGAGCGGAAGGCCCTGGGGAAGCCCATGGCAGGATTGATAAAGCTCAGGGCTTACCAGGAATCGAGCCACATCATCATCACCGTTGAGGACGACGGCAGGGGCATTGACGAGGAAAAATTGCGCACAAAGGCCCAACAAAACGGGCTCCTCAAAAAGAACGAAACCTCCTCACAGGACCTCATGAACCTCATCTTCATCTCGGGTTTCTCCACCGCAGAACGTGTTACCGAGGTCTCAGGCCGTGGTGTGGGTATGGATGCGGTCAAAAAAAGCCTGGCAAAAATCAACGGCTCCATCGAGGTGGAAAGCATTATCAACATGGGGACCCGATTCACCATCAAGCTCCCCCTTACATTGGCCATTATCACCGCACTCATGGTGGGCGTCTCCGGAGAGCAATACGCCATCCCGCTCACCTCGGTGGTGGAGAGTATTCGCATCGGCGATGAACAAATCCATCTCGTCAATAACCGGGAGGTAACCCGGGTCCGGGACCGCATCCTTCCACTCATCAGGGTGTCCGATCTGTTCGGGCTTCCTCGAACTGTAACCAAAAAGGGGAACTATGTAGTGATCGTTCAGAGCGGCACCCGGGAAATGGGTATTGTGGTGGATGCCCTCCTCGGGCAACAGGAGATCGTGATCAAGGCCCTGGACGACTACATCAGCGGCTCGAAAGGGATTGCAGGGGCCACCATCCTGGGAGACGGAAGGGTGGTCCTCATCTTGGATGTCCTTGAATTGATGGATGAAGTCAGGGAATTCCGCGAACAGGAAGAACCATTGGAGGTACAACATGCTTAAAAAGGTATTGATTGTGGAGGATTCGGCCCTTCAGGCAAAGATGTACCGGATGGTGTTCAGCTCATACCAGGGATGTGAGCTTCTCTTTGCCGAAAACGGCCTCGAAGCCATGAATCAGCTCGCCCTGCAAGGGGATATCGATCTGATCATCTCGGATATCAATATGCCCAAGATGGATGGTATCTCCTTTCTGCAGACCATGACCAAGGAAGGCTACAGTCACATTCCGGTAATCGTCATCAGCACCGAGGACAAGGACGATGATATCCGGAGGGCCCTCGATCTTGGGGCGAAGGCATACGTGAAAAAACCCTGGAAACAGGACGAGGTGCGAAATATCGTCAACCGGATAAAGAACTGGAACTGACAAGGAGGAAGCGATGGGAGAAAAGGGAAGAAAAAACCGGGGAACACAGGAGCAATCCTCACCCCAGCCCTCATGCGGGCTTGCAGAGGATATCCTGAGGCCTGATCCCTCCACTGAGACCAAGGCGTCTGAGGAGCCCGGCACAGGAAAAAACAAAGCACAAAAAAAGGGGGGGAAGAATGCGCCAGAGCAATCCTCACCCCTCCCCTCATGCGGGCTTGCAGAGGATATCCTGAGACCTGACTTCTTTGCTGAAATGAGGGAAGCGGAGAGGCGGGAGCAGACAAATGCTGGGAGCTACAGCACCATCAGGAGGGAAGGATTGATAAAGTTCGTCACCTTCTTTCTGGACAATGAGGAATATGCCCTCCCCGTCTCAGAGGTCAGGGAGATCAAGCGGGTGGGAGAGATCACCCGGGTTCCCAACGCACCTCATCACATCAAGGGTGTGATGAACCTTCGGGGACGAATCGTCCCGGTGCTCGAGCTCAAGAAGCGTCTTCAGCTCGGGGAGGCGGCCATCGACATAGACAGCAGGATTGTGGTCGTGGAACAAGGGAACAGGGTGCTCGGGCTGATGGTGGACCGGGTCTCACAGGTCATGAACATCGCTGCCGAGCAGATCGACAAGGCCCCAGAGGAGGTGGTCCAGGTGAATGAAAACTACCTCAAAGGGGTGGGAAAACTTGACGAGCGGATGATCATCCTGCTCGATCTCGACCAGATCATAGGAAAGGAGGTGGCTGCCTGATGGTCCTCAGTGCAGGAGGGAGGTAGCCGCACTGGCGTCCTTGTTGAATCGGGATTCACTGCACGCATAGGTCTTCTCGTTTATGTGGGAAGGTGAAGCGAAAACATCGATAATCATGGAGGATTGAGGAATGCGATTGAACATCGGAGCAAAACTGATCGGAGGTTTTTTGTTTGTTTCTCTTCTCGTCGGTGTAGCAGGTTTGTTGGGGATTTACAATATCGGTGTGGTGGGAAAGGCCGGCGACGTCATCCTGAACGACAAGGTACCCGTTGCGGATATGTCCATGGAGAGCACAATCGACATCATCTCGGCCAGGGACGCCCTTTCCGAATTCCTCCTGAGCGAGGAAGAGCAGGACTTGAAGGTCCTTGAGGGGGAGTTCCACGAATTCAACACCCAATTCGACCGGCATCTCAACGCCATTGTCAACGGGGACAGCGCCATCGGTGTGCGCGCGGTGGATGCAGGATCGGAGATCGCCCGGTCGGTCCAAAATGTCCAGAAAATCCACGAGGAATTCCATAGCAATGCCCTTGAGCTCATGGAGCACTTCAGGGACCATCTCAAGGCGGAGGCAGAGGCAACCGAGCTCATGGAGATATTTGACAACGACGCAGAGCAGTTGGAGAGGCTCTTGGCGGGCTACGAGGAATCCATAACGAGCGAGCAAGGCATAACGCTGGACAAAAAAATAGACGCCTCCATGGAGGCCAAGGCCCTCATGCAGAAGATGAAGGCAATCGTCGAGGAGTATGTTGCCCTCGAGAACGCCTCCAAAAAGGAACTCCGTGATGAATTCATGCAGACGGCCCAGGAATTCGATCTGCTGAAGCCCTATCTGCCCAGGGATATCGTCCAGAAATATGAGGACTTTAAAACCATTGCCGTCGGCAGGGGAAAGATGTTCGACCTCAAGGACAACGCCATTTACAATGAAGGGCACACCCGCGAACACATGGCAGCCATTGACGACCTCGGGAAGAAGGTCAACGATGCCATGGCCGCTGTTGAGGAGAACGCGGGAAGGGATATGCAACATGCAATGGAGAACGCAGATCGAGCCGAGGCATCATCGCGGAGCCTGCTGATCATGGTGACCATTCTGGCACTCGTGACCGGCGTCTTTATCGGCATCTTCATCACCAAGGGGATCACCGGGCCCATCGTCCAGTGCGTGGAGTTCGCCAAGCAGGTTGCCCGCGGCGACCTCTCCAGACAGGTGGAAATCACCTCCAAGGACGAGACCCGCGACCTGGGCGATGCCCTGAACGGCATGTTCGGGTACCTGAAGGGGATGGCGGACGT
>JBLIRN010000077.1:0-12703 GCA_049472315.1 bacterium | reverse complement strand
CCACGTGCTGCATCAATACCGTGTTCCCAGAAACGTCATCAACCTTCATGTCAATACCATACGGGATGCAGGCTACAGCATGCTTCGCGGGTCGAGCCTTCCCGATGAACGGTTCGAGAGCATCCAGCGAATCATCGCCATGAGCATCACGGAGACCTTCCTGGTTACCCCGGATTCCCCGGCGGTAGGGAAGACCCTGGCTGATCTGCAACTGCGCTCCAGGACCGGGGTGACCGTCATGGGGATCATCCGCGCCGATCGTTCCATCACCAATCCGGCGGCTACCATGGAGATCAATGCCGAGGACATCCTGATCATGTTCGGCAGCCACGAGCAGCTCGACACAGCGGTGGAACTGCTCTCTCCTCCCAGGGGACGCGCATAAACACCCCCGCCGCTTGCGGCGGGATACCTAAAACAAAATCTATTACTTTGACGAATCAAGCCTCGGGGAATTAACGCCCATGGGATTGCCCGAAGAGCTAAAAGCAAGCCGCTCACCCAGCATGCATGGCGGAATGCCGTGATCTCGGCGTATCTCGCCGAGATAGAAGCCCGTGCAGATGGATCCCTTACCGTGTGTGATGGAGGACCTTGACCTCGGACGGGGAGAGGGTTATGTCGAGCACGTGGGGCACCTTCTTGAGGGGCCTTTCCGGGGAGAGGTCACGGATGCCGCCGATCGGTTCGGGGAATACGTCGGCGAGGTCGATCTCGAGGCGCGCCTTTTGTCCCTTGCTCTTGTTGATCAGCAGGAGGCAGTGCTCTTGCCCCTCGATCGTCTTGAGGAGCAGGCTTATATTCTTGTTCGGGTGCGGGATCATTCGAAGCGGGGTTTCGCTCATAAAGATTCCGTGGGTGTCCTTTAACCGGTTGACCTGCCTGATGAACTCTACAAGGTCGATCCTCACCGGCTCCCAATCCTCTGCCGTAGTGGTCTTTACGTTCAGCCGGGTGTGGAACCCGAATTCAAAACCGATGGGGATCATCACCCCCTTGGTGATGAGGGCGGAAAGAAGGTAGCGCTGCTTGATCTGAGGAAGATTGTCCTTTAACTCGGCGGCCAGCCTGGCGGTGTCGTGGGACTCGGGAAAGCTCACCGAGGGAACCACGGGCCGGGTGCGCCCATGCTGATCGACAAACCAGGGCTCCTGGTAGTCCCACCATTTGAAGCTGTTAAAGATATACTCGAACCCGGATCGGGCCACGTCAAGGGTCTGATCGACCGAGCACCCCAGGGTTTCGGCAAAGAATGTCACCCCGGTGGACTTGGCCTTCAACTCCTGGATGAGAAAGCGCCACAGGTCCTTGGGCACCTGATATGCGGCATCGCACCTGAATCCTGAAAAGCCCAGTTCCAGGTAGTGCCTGGATACGGAAAGCCAATAGTTCCAGAGGGCGTCACGGTCGGGTGATTCGAGGTTGTCGATCTCGGCGAGGTCCCTCCAGTAGACCATCTTCCCCTTGTGCATGGCACCCGGATGAATGAGGTGGCCCTCTTCATCCCTCTTGTACCAGTCCGGGTGTTCCTTTACCAGCGGTGATTGCTTAGCGGTGTGATTGATCACCAGGTCCGCCATGACCCTGAGACCGAGGCGATGGGCCTCATCAAGAAATTTTCGCAGCTCCTTTTCGGGATTGTCGTGATTTACCGGACCGAAGAAGAGGGGATTGAACCCGAAGTGATCCACAATGGCATAGAGGCTGCCGGAGCTTCCCGTAGGGTGAAAGGGATTGATGTACAGCCAGTTGAAGCCCATGTCCGATGCCCGCTCGATGTGGGGATACCAGTGATCCACCGTACCGGCCAGGCGCGGAAAAAGGTTGTAGATTTTCGGGCCCGAATCATGGGGAACGGTCTGATTATTCATGCGTTAACTCCTTTGCCTCAATACCTCCAAGTGGTATTATGTGTTTTTCCGAAGAATTGTTCAGCCTTGCAGCCTGTTCATCCATCGCAAGGACGTTCATCGGCAATTCTGATTTTGAACCTTCATTCCTTGAACCTGGGTAGATACAATAGATATCCGTCCGCAACAATGCAATATCCAAATTGGAATCACCTGATGTTCGCGGAATCGGTTGACCTCGTTCGTTCAATGGGTTATGATGTTGTAAATATTAATATAATATCGACCATGGCGATGACGCCCGCGCCCCTTCGGCTCAAGGCCATTGGCTCCCGGATTTTTTGAGGGGTGAATCAATGACATTCCATCTGAGCGGTTTCGCCACAAGACATATATCAGATCTCGGGCAGAAGGTAAAGATCGGCTCGAGGAACGGCATCCAGCCGGGGATGGGGGGCGGCGGATCTGCCTGCGGGAATACCTTACCCTTATCGTCGCCCTGGTGTATAATGTAAAAGAGAGGATTGAACCTTCGTGAGGGGGTGGGTCGATGTCACCATCAATACACAATGAGGATGGTCCGGAGAAACAACGCCTGGTGGTTGTGTCCAATCGCCTCCCGATCGTCATAACCAGGGGGCCTGACGGCGCCTGGCTGATCAAGCGGGGCTCCGGAGGACTGGTAACGGCGCTTGCCCCTGTGCTGAGAAACAGGGGGGGACTATGGATCGGATGGACCGGAAAGGTGGGGAGGGCCGATTTTCTGGAGCCTTCGGACCAGGGGATGAAGCAGATCGGATACACCATAAAGCCGGTTGTCCTGAAGGAAGAGGACATCAAGCTTTACTACTACGGTTTTTCAAACGAGATCATCTGGCCGCTTTTCCACGACCTTCTCTCCCGGTGCGATTTCAATCCCGAGTTCTGGTGGGCCTATCAGCGGGTCAACGCCAAGTTCGCCAAGGTTATCAGCAGAAATGCGCGCAAGGATGATTATATCTGGGTCCACGACTATCACCTCATGCTGGTTGCCAAGGAGTTGCGCAACCTGGGGATAACCAACAGGACCGGCTTTTTCCTGCATATACCCTTCCCCCAGCTTGACATCTTCCTGAAGCTCCCCTGGAGATTTCAGATCCTCAGGGGCCTGCTCGAATTCGACCTGATCGGGTTCCAGACCATGCGGGACCGGTGCAACTTCATCCAGTGCCTCCGCGCCCTGGTCAGGGGGGTGCGGGTGGAGGGACGAGGGCAGGTGTCGAAGATCGTCACCCCGGAGAAGGAACTCAGGATCGGCAATTTCCCTATCAGCATCGATTACGAGGCATTCAAGACACAGGCGGCGAGCAAGGAGGTGGCCGACGAGGCCTGGTACCTTCACGAGAATCTCCCCAACCGGCAGATCATCCTCGGCATTGACCGGCTGGACTATACCAAGGGCATCCCCCTGCGGCTCAAGGCGTTTGGCAATGCCCTGGAGCGCTATCCGGAGCTTCGGGGGAACGTGACCCTTGTCCAGGTGGTGGTGCCGAGCAGGGCGAGCATTCACGACTACGTGGACATCAAGCGGGAGATAGAGCGTCTTGTCGGACAGATCAACGGCCAGTTCACCCAGAAGGGCTGGGTGCCCATCTACTACCTGCATCGCAGCCTGAACCGGAGGGAATTGCTCGCGTATTACCGGACTGCGGAGATTGCACTGATTACCCCGCTCAAGGACGGCATGAACCTGGTCTCGAAGGAATACTGCGCATGCAGCCTCGACGAGAACAGTGTCCTCATCCTGAGTGAATTCGCCGGTGCCGCACCACAGCTCTATCGTAACGCCATCCTGGTCAACCCCTACGACATGGAGGGGGTTGCCGACGCCATTTACCAGGGCTTCGTTATGAGCAAGGATGAGCGAAGGGCCCGCATGCGCAAGCTCAGGCGCAGGATCCAGAAATACGACATCTTCTGGTGGGTGGACTCCTTTCTGGATGCCGCAATCACCAAGAGCCTCGATTCCTTCCCTCCCCTTGACTACTACATGCCCCACGTTGAGGTCGACGAGGTGGAGGTCGACGAGGAATTCCGAAAACTTGCCTGAGACCGATGCCTCCGGTTTTCATAAGGTGATGTTCGGATTTAATCTCCGCGGGTTTAATTCCCCGCATCAATACCCCGCTGCTTGCGGCGGGGTAGGTTATCCACGGCCTGCGCCCGAAATGACTACGCCACCCCACCGTGCGGCGGGGTGGCGTGAACAGGATGGTGCGGGGGTTGTTGTATGCGTCAATTCGGATAAAATCGTACCTGAAGCAGATTGACTCCCTTGTTGTCGGTATGCCAGAGATAGGTGACAAAGGCGCCGATATTGAAGACCCACTCGTTCGTATATTGCGTGCAATAGAGGGTAACCGCCGTATATCCTACCGGGCAGCTTGGCTCACCTGTTATCTGATCAGTCGCGGCTTCCGTACACTCGTCGTATGTGCCGTCGCCATCATAATCAATACAGCAACGCTCTTCCGTGTAGGCATACGCGCCATCGGGTGCGGAAAGGTAGCACACGGTTCCCGACCATTCGAAGAGGCCGGTGATGTCTGTTGCCTTTGATTTTCCCTTATTGCGGGTAAAGGATGCGGACGGCGTTGTGAATCCACCTTCGCTCACCAATCCGAGATATATGAGATCACTGCCGATTTCATCCTCAACCGCGATCAATGCAGGACTGGTCACAATGGTGGGGGAATTCGTCGGTTTGCCCAGGGCCCGTGCGTACACGCGATACCCTGCCTCGTTTTTGGGCAGTTGCACGATCGCCCCGTCACCGTCAAACCCGGCGCACGGATCAACGACCTGGAGACTGGTAATCGCCTCCGCCTTCTTTCCCTTTCCCGATTCCATGAAGATTTCAATCCCCTCTCCATCTTCGGGGATGAATATTACGTTGCCGTAAACAGGGTCTCCGGTCATGGGATCGATCTCCGGCCCGGGGCAGGTGAACCCGGCCTTTTTCCCTATGATATTAAGATTGTAATGCGGCCCGGAGGGATACCCATTGGGATTGATGTCCTTTGCGAAGGCATTACCCATCAGAAAGACCAGCACTGCAACGACAAGCAGCACTTCAGGGATATGTCTTTTCATCGTGATGCTCCTCTCGTATGTGTACTGCTTTATGCGGCATGCCATCCGGGGTTGCCCCGCCATTCTATGGAAGGCCCCTCTGCTGCTGTTGCTGTGCTCAGAGGGGCCCTCCGTCTATCTTAAACGGGGTCAATTTACCACATCGTCTCCCCCGTTTTCGCCGCCGGTGCATCTGAAATACATTGCCCAATTCTTGCCTTCGCGGATGGGGTCACCGAGGGCCCACGCCGATTCCTCCTCAAGAATGTCACCCTCGGGACCTATCAGTTGCATAGCGGCATGCGCAGCAAAGTATATTATTTCATTATCCAGAGTCAGATTATTTTCCTCTAAATCAATTTCATATGTGTCCGTATCAGAGTTTTCCAGCAGGTCATGTTTATACGGGAATCTACCCGGTGCGCTTGTTGCCGGTGCCTCGACGCCGACATACAGATGCGTTTCCTGCAGCACCCATCCATCATGTGTTTTGAATTCAATAATCAACATACCTGATTCAAAATATACTGCAACAGTTCCTGCAAAATCTTTAGTAATTAAATTTTCCTTACCTGCAATGAGAGGGCTGATACATAGACCGTTTGTATCCTGAGCTGAAGTTGGTAATGATAAGACAACAAAAATAAAGAAAAGAATTATTGCTATTTGAAAAATTCGTTTCATTTTTAACTCCTTTCTAAAAAAGGTGTTGAATGAAGAAATAACTTTAAATGATACTGAATTACCGTTTCAATTTCACAAACATCTCCATTATTAAAATTTGTCACTATATATCACATATAATGTATTCATATCGTAAAATGCATTTAATCTTAAATCTTACATAAAGCAATAGCTGTGCCTCTCTTTTATTAGTAGAATATTATATTGATTTAGTTGAACTTATTTGAGTAAAACTATATATAAAATAATTCAATGGTTTTATAATTGAACATTCATCCAGCCATAATGCGTCATAACGGTATCATTATTTGACATCAAAATATCACCACGGAAGCGTTGATCTGCATGCACAACCCCTTGGTCCACGTCGAGATCCCGCAGGGCGATTAGCCACCCCGAGCTGACTCATGATATTTCCGGGCTGCCTGACAGCTCCCGGCGAAACATATAGTAAATACTTGCTTTTTGAGGAAAGTAAGGGTAATCTGTATGCATGAACAAGGATTTCGACGGGAAACATAGCGACATGCGGCTTGATCCGGAATATATCCGCGCCCTGGGTTACAGGATCGTGGACATCATCGTCAGGGACCTTGCCGATCCCACCCGGCGTCCACCCTTCCCTCCCCTTCAATCGATCGAGAGGCTGGAATCGATCCTCGGCGGCCCGCTCCCCCGAAGGGGGATGGACCCTGAGGAGATACTCCGCATCATTGAGCAGGAATTTCTCCCCGCCTCGGGCAACCATAATCATCCCTGCCTCATGGCCAATGTGCTCACCGGCTCGTTGCCCCTTTCAGGCCTGATTGAGGCGCTGGTCGGCACCATCAAGGTCCGCCCCACGACCTGGCGGAATCAGCCGGCCAGTTGCCAGGTCGAGATCACCGTTGCCCGGTGGCTCGGAGAGATTACCGGCTTTTCTTCGAATGCCGCCGGATATATAACCTCCGGTGGCTCGTGGGCGAATCTGGTGGGGCTTGCCATGGCGCGCGTGAGGTGCGCGGGGTGGAATATCCGTGCGAAAGGGTGTGCAGGCCGTGAGCCCTTGACGGTGTATACCTCCGAAGAGGCGCATTCATGCTTTGACCGGTCCGTGGAGCTTATGGGCGTGGGCAGGGAGCTGTTGCGAAAGGTCCCCACGGATTCCGGTTTTCGGGTGCGCACGGACCTCATCGAGGATGCCATACAGAATGACCTGGATTCGGGATTCAGACCCTTCTGTGTGGTGGGTCAGGCAGGAACCATCAATACCGGAGCCGTGGATGACCTGAGGACGCTGGCCGACATTGCCCATCGGTACGGGCTCTGGTTTCACATCGACGGAAGCTACGGTGCGCTGGCCGCGCTCAATCCTGAGGCCCGGCACCTTTTCGCAGGGATCGACCGGGCGGATTCCCTGTGTGTGGATCCGCACAAGTGGCTCAATACACCCTTCGAGGCCGGTTGCATCCTTGCCAGGACATGGTCCGGTCTCAGGGATACCTTCGGGCTCCTGCCCCCTTACATGCGCAGCCAGATGGGTGAGGCCCACGACCAATACGAATACGGATTCGAGCTGAGCCGCACCGACCGCGCCCTCAAGGTGTGGGTAGCCCTGAAGCAGTATGGAGCGGATTGCTATGCGCGCATGATTGCCGGCCATATGGCCCTGGCCCGCCATATGGCCGTCCGCATCGCCAAGGCGGATGACCTCGAGCTGGTGAGCGAGCCCGTGCTCAGCACTTGCTGCTTCCGTTATGTGCCGCCGGGCATCCAGGAGTGGAATCACGATCGGCTCTCCTATCTCAACGACCTCAACAGGGCAATCGAGAATGAGATGTCCGACGGGTGCAAGGCCCTCGTGTCGGGCACCGATGTGCGAGGCACACGGGTCCTGCGCGCATGCATTGCAAGCTATCAGGTCACCAGGGAGGCCGTGGACACGACCCTGGAAACGGTTCGGTCGATCGGACAACGCCTGGATGAATGCATGCGAAGCGGTTACAGCAAGAATCGAGGATAGAAAGGGCGCCTGAGCAGGGATTAAAAACCGGGCGATGAGACCAAGGGTTACTGAAAGGGCAGTGCGAGGATCATACGAACCGCAGGGTACGATTCCCCTCAGGCGGTAATCATCTTCAAGAAGCTCTCGACGAGTTGGGGATTGAATGCCCTCCCCTTTTCCTCCAGCATGATCCTTACTATTACCTCCTGAGGCTTCGGATCGCTATAGGAGCGTTTGCTTCGCAATGCATCGAAGACGTCGGAAATGGCTATGATCTGGCTTATGATGTTCGGCGTCCACTGCCCGGTGATCTTCGGATACCCGGTGCCGTCATATTTTATGTGGTGCTCGAGCGCACCCAGTACGGCGAGCTTGGGGATCCTGTCGAGCGACATGATATACCGGGCTCCCTTGAGGGAATGCGTTTCAACCACCGTCCTTTCCTCCTGGGTGAGGGCACCCGGTTTGTTCAGAATTTCCTCGGGGATGAAGAGTTTTCCCACATCATGAAGCGCAGCGGCGATACCGATCTGGTAGAGATGGTCATTGCCGAAGCCGAGGACCTCCGCCTGGGCCATGGTCAAGATGCAGACATTGACCACGTGAGTGAAGGTGTATTCATCCGAAGATTTCAGGGAGGTCAGCAGACGAAGTGGATTGATTCCTCGTCTGAAGCATTCCATGAAGGATTTGATGACATCCTCAATGCCGAGAATATTGATCTTCCCATGGCGTTTTGCCATGCGGTAGAGCTCTTTTACATGATCAAGATGGGTCCCCTGCAGCAGGGCTGCCGTTTCCAATTCCTTGCCTTCGGGCCCCGTTATACCTGTCCCTTCGGAACCATTTGCGGCGAGCATGAGTTCGACCTTCCCCAGTTTTATACAGGGCCCCGTGCATATGGAGGCGATCCCCGGTGAGGCAAGGTCCCGGATCAGTCGATCGAGAACATCTTTCTGGAGTCCCGGGAGGAAGGTCAGCCGTTCTATTCCGGCGTCTCGCAACAGGGTGATGAATTTGGCTGTGAAATGACCTCCGGCAGGAAGAGGCCTGTTGTTTGCAACGATGTCATCGCCGATGGTGAGAAAGGTAACCTCGGGTTTATCCCGGAGCAGTTCGGCCAGTCCTCCGTACGCCTTTTCGATACACTGGCTCACCTGGGGATGTGCGGGGCCGTAAAGGCGGATATTGGTAATTGCCGCAATCAATTGAATAATCACCTGAAAAGGATCATGACAGCAGTCTGTCTTCGGCATTTCCCCCTCCTACATCTATCAAAATAAAATATTCTTTACATCAGCCATTCGTTACCCATTCTTGAACAGCTTCCTGCAAACCTCTATTATTCTTTCGTCCCTTGATCGTCTCCCGATAGCAATGAGGCGCGTGATGCTATCACGGGGATAGCATTCAAGGGATTCGAAAACCGCCCGCTTCATACGTGCACTTCCTTTTGCACTGAAGGCCCAGGAAGCCTTACATAGTTTTTCTAAGACCGGCAGGGCCCGGGGATTTCCTATCCGCCCGAGTGCCTCGATAATGATCTCGTTTACGACGTAATCCGCTTTGAAGAAGGGCATCCTTTTTATTCGGTTGAGCAGATCGTCGATGGCCTCAGCTATCCGATATCTTCCGGCAAGGGAGGCGGCGCGGGCAAAGGTCTCCGGTCTTTTGGCGTTGAGCCACCTTCGGAGCACAATTACTGCCCATGGATCCTTCAGGCGAAGGAGGGCATCGAGGGCCTCCATGCTGACATTTTCATCGTGGTGCTCCAGCATTTGCTTCAATAGGGGAACATCCGTATACTCTCCCATTCTGTTGATGAGGAGTGCACAATCCTTCTTGGTTGAATGATCCGCCTGCTGTATCCACTTCTTGGCTTCGATGAGTGTTGTCTCCTTGAAATGACCGAGGAGCTTGACAATTATATCCTCTTCGTCCTTGTTCTCCTTTTCCAGATAATATGCGATGAGTGCGGGTACAATAACCGGTCCCAAATTCCTGATGAAGCCAAGCACCTCCTCTTCCTTGTTCCGTTCCCATTTTTTCGCGGCGACAATGACCTTTGAAAGGAAATGGTGCTTCAAGAGGTGTTTTAATGACTGTTCCGCCACGGATCGTATATGATGCTGCTTCTTTTCAATGCCATGACGCAGCAGGGTCATGATTACCTCATTCAGGAATTCGAATCTTCCGCTTTGCAGTAGCGCATCAACACTGGTGAGCAATGTACGCGAAAAGTCCTCGTATTCCTCTTCACCTATGTCTTCGTTCATGAATGCGAGCAGTGCCCGGGCAATCTGGAAATCCAGATGATCCTCCTTGAGCGATTCGAGGTGCTCGTCAACGAGGAATCCCTCCCCTTCTACAGTCTGTGCCCCCGGCTGCCTCCTGACGAGATTCGAGAGCATGGCCTCATATTCCGCCTCCACATATTCCTCATGATTTTCACGCTCGAAAAGGGCCGTCAGCGGTTCACACGGGGCCTCGGAAGGCATGTCTGGCGGTACCGTATTCTCATGGATTCCGTTTGAGGCGGATGATAATTTGGACACGAGCTTCATGAGCGAGGGGGAGATGGTTCTCCCCTCCTCATTGGCCTGTTGAATCATTTCCAACACCAGATCTTCGGGAAATATGTTCAACAGATCCCCTGCCGCCCCATTGGCGGTGCAATGGTCAAAAACAACCGAGAGAAGCTGGCGCCTGAGCTCCGGGCGCAGTTCCTTGATGAGGGTGACGAATTTTTCTTGAATCTTTGATTCCTCGGCCCCCGCTTGCCCCATTCCTCTCAACTCTGTGAGGTGTCTGGCGATGATTCGATCGTAGCAATCTGCAATCTCATTTGCATCCAATGTGTTCTCGTTGATGAACCGGGCGAGCTCCCGGGGATCGATTTGGCCCTGCCCGCCGAGACACATACCCTGTTCGTTTGGATCCAAACGATTTTCAAGCAGATGTGCCACGAAATCATGCCAGACGTGGATGTCTGAAACCGCTGCATTGAGGGGCCGCGGCCGTATGATCTCGTGTTCCTCGGTGAGGTGCAATCCGCTGTAGTCGATGTTCGTGATCCTTACATGGGATATGCCGTTCTCGGGCAAAATTTTATCCATACCCCCTCTATTTCGTATGTCCTCCGGTTTTTTGCCGAGGATTCGAAGCAGGCGAAAGAGTTCTTCCCTGTCCATTCCCCTGGATATGGTGAGCCCTGCGATTTCGTATTGACTCAATGCCAGGCTGAATTCCTTGAACACCGGATTCTTGTGATCGAGGTAGTCATGCCCGATCAGAAGGGTATCCCTTGCCACGCCGATCGTTATTTCGGGGATGGTCGCAAGGATTTCGCTGAGAAGTTCGTGGGCCCGATCAACGCTCTGAGTGGTCTGGATATGGCCGGCGGGATATATCAGGAAATTTTTGCGTGCGATGGTCAGTTCGATGATGGCCTGGGAGAGCCGCTTTGTATCAAGGGGAACGATTTCATCAACCTGGGAATTGCCGGCAGGACTGGGTATATGAGGCATCAACGAGCATCCCTTTTAACGGTATACTATAAACAATATTGAATAAAATAATACCCAATTTAAAATAAAAAAATCTATAATGTTTATCGTCACCATAGAAAAAACTCTTCTTCAATAAGGGATTCCCTGCTCAGGAATTCCTCTCCGTTTCACCTCGAAATATCCCCTGCCTGATCCGGCACGATGTATGCTCTCTTACCCTATTCAGATGGAATGGATCGACATCGTTATTGAAAGGCGGCGATCAGCAACTGAACGGAATGTATTGTCTGCCAAGGCAGGAAGTAACAATACGGTAAGGACCGATCACGGGCTCCTTGTCAACGGAAGGGTATGAGGTGCGCATAATATTTTCCCTCTTTCATAGAATTTATGACACGAGTGATTTTGAGGGCAGGAATGGGGAGATCGGGTAATCAGGGGCGGAAATCTCCTGGGAAGGGCTGGAGATATATTACCGTGCTGTGCCTTTGTATGCTCCTTTTTCCGTTATGTTCATACGCACATGAGGAATCACTGTTAACGCTCGGTATTGGTGTCGGCGGTGTCCTGGACGACCAACAGGAGGGATACCTCGTAATTGAATACCGGCCTTCGTGCCGCTTTTATACCCTGACCCCATGGTTTACCGTTGAAGGGACGAGACATGTCGTATATTTGGGAACCGGCTTCCTTCTGGATGTTCCCCTGGGTGAACACTGGATTTGCACCCCCAGTTTTGGCGGGGGTTACTATGACACGCACAACGCAATCGATCTCGGATATGCCCTTGAATTCAGATCGTCATTTGAAATCAGCTACCATTTCTCCGATAATTCCCGCGTTGGTGTGTCATTCGGGCACTATTCCAATGCGAGTTTCAGCAACAAAAACCCAGGGATCGAATCGTTGAAGCTTACCTATTCCCTGCCCTTTTGATCCTCAAAGGGTACCATGCCTTTCGGTAGTATTCGATACAAGGAATATTGACCAGGAATAGTGTTCACGAAGGCACCTGCTGATATGGCGCAACAGGACTTCAAAACAAGGGAATGGATGGATTTTCACATGACAGGGTATCAAATAATACATGGCTTCGAAAAAACAGAGCCACCTGCTTGCAGGCAGCTCTGTCAAAGACCCCTATCACTCGGTTTGAAGAGAGATAGGAGGGGGTTGGGGTTTCTTACACTATGTTCATATTTGAGGTATACACACACACGATGCCAAGGCACGTCATCAAGAGCATGCTTATAATTAAATTAATCATGGTAATCCCCCCTATATACATATTTATGAAGGAAACTCCTTGTTTTTGATTGGAAAATTGTGATCTCTACCTTTATGAAATGCATTTTATGTTCCGTGCGCATATTGCTGTAACAGAAAATAAGAATGTACTAATAATGCAAAAATATCAAATAATGCGGCTACGACAGCGCAATATAATGTTCAATGGGATCAATCATGAAGGCAATTTTATATTTTACAATATGTTGGTTCATTCTATAATCGATCCGATTTAAAAATACGTACCGGGGGATATAAAAGAGTTCAATAATCCAGTT
>JBLIRN010000076.1:0-12770 GCA_049472315.1 bacterium | reverse complement strand
GAGCTACGCCCGCCAGTTCCTGGGGCAGATGGAAAAGCCCCACTACGATTACATCAGGGGCCTTTCACCCACCATCGCCATCGAGCAGAAGGCGGCGAGCAGGAATCCCCGCTCCACCGTGGGGACGCTCACGGAGATCTACGACTACCTCCGGGTGCTCTTTGCCCGGCTGGGCACCCAGTACTGCTATCAGTGCGGGCGCCAGGTAGGGGCCCAGTCCCCTGAGCAGATCGTCAGGGAGATCCTGCGCCTTCCTCACGGGTCGAAGATCCTGCTGCTTGCCCCGGTGGTGCAGCAGCGGAAGGGGGAATTCCGCGACCTGTTCGAGGAGATCCAGCGGGGCGGATTCGTGCGCGTGCGCGTGGACGGGGAAATCCTGGAGCTTGCGGAGATCCCGGCCCTGGACAAGAACCGGAAGCATACCATCGAGGTGGTGGTGGACCGGCTGGTGGTGTCCCCCGACCGGGCGGAGCGGCTGACCGATTCCGCGGAGATCGCCCTGCGCGTGGGCAGGGGGCAACTCGTGGTCTCCTGCCTCGGGGATGGCGCTCCTTCCCGGGACCTCCCCTTCAGCGAACATTTGGCCTGCGATGTGTGTGGCATAAGCTACCCCGAACTCTCGCCCCAGCTCTTCTCCTTCAACAGCCCCCAGGGGATGTGCAGGGAGTGTAACGGCCTGGGCAGACGTGCGGAGATCGATCCCACCCTGGTGGTGCCCGATCCTTCCAAATCAATCAATGAAGGCGCCCTGGAAGCGGCGGGATTTTCCATGAAGAACAGGACGGGCTGGGGATACCAGATCCTCGCCTCCATTGCCCGCGATCTCAAGATCGACCTGGACACACCATTCGGCGAGCTTCCCCCCGAGCAGCAGCACGCCATTCTCTACGGAGCCGGGGACCAGGAGTTCATGGTGAGGTATGACGGACCAAAGTTCAAACTGGATTATACCACCCGGCACGAGGGGGTCATCCCCACGCTCATGCGCCGGATGAAGCAGACCACCTCGGAGTCGCAAAAGATCCGCTATGAGCAGTACATGAGCAGCATCCCCTGCTCCGCATGCCAGGGCACCAGGCTGCGTCCTGAGGCACGAAGCGTCAGGGTGGCGGAGAGGACGCTTCCCGAGCTTACCGCCATGAGCATCGACCGGCTGGACGAGTACTTCCAGGCCGTTCGGTTCGGGGGGAGCCAGGCGCTGATCGCCGAGGAGTTGATCAAGGAACTGCGCTCGCGGGTACGCTTCCTCCTGAATGTCGGCCTCGGCTACCTCTCCCTGGATCGCTCCGGCCCCTCGCTTTCCGGCGGGGAGTCCCAGAGGCTGCGCCTGGCAAGCCAGATGGGCACCGAGCTCACCGGGGTGCTCTACGTGCTGGACGAGCCGAGCATCGGGCTCCACCAGCGGGACAACCGCAAGCTCCTTGCCGCCCTTTTCCACCTGAGGGATATCGGTAATTCACTCATCGTAGTGGAGCATGACCGGGAGACCATACGGAGCGCGGATCACGTCATCGATTTCGGCCCCGGTGCCGGCCTGCACGGTGGGGAGATCATCTTTTCCGGAACGCCTGCCGAGATCGTCAACCATCCGGAATCCCTTACCGGCGAGTATCTTGCGGGCAGGCGGCGGATCACGGTGCCTGCTTCCCGCCGGCCCCCGAAGGGGTGGCTCACCATCCGAGGGGTGGAGGAGAATAACCTCAAGGGGATCGAGGCATCCATTCCCCTGGGGGTGCTCTGCTTTGTGACCGGGGTGTCCGGCGCGGGAAAGAGCTCGCTGATCAGGCAGACCCTGTATCCGGCCCTGGCGAACCATCTTCACGCAGCGCGCATGACCGCCGGGAAATACCGGGAGATCGCCGGGCTGGAGCATCTGGACAAGGTGATCTACGTGGACCAGAATCCCATAGGCCGCACCCCCCGCTCCAATCCCGCCACCTATGTGAAGGTGTTCGACCCGATCAGGGAGGCCTTTGCCCGGCAGCGGGATGCGAAGATCGCCGGGTACCGCAAGGGGCGGTTCAGCTTCAACGTGAAGGGGGGGCGGTGCGAGGCCTGTTCCGGGGATGGGATGGTCAAGGTGGAGATGCACTTTCTACCCGACGTGTATGTGCCCTGCGAGGTCTGCCACGGCACCCGGTTCAACGAATCCACCCTGCGCATCACTTACAAGGGGATGAACATCGCCCAGATCCTGGACATGACCGTGGAGGAGGTCATGCCCCTGTTCGCCTACCATCCCAGGATCACCGGCATCCTCCAGACCCTGGTGGATGTGGGGCTCGGATACATCAAGCTGGGACAGCCCGCGACCACCCTTTCCGGGGGGGAGGCGCAGCGCATCAAGCTCTCCAGGGAACTTGCCCGAAGGAGCACGGGAAGGACCCTCTACCTGCTCGATGAGCCCACCACCGGCCTTCACTTCGAGGACATCACCCGACTCCTCGCGGTGCTCAACCGCCTGGTGGACGCAGGGAATACCGTGGTCATCATCGAGCACAATCCGGACACCATCAAGACCGCCGACTACATCCTCGACCTCGGCCCCGAGGGAGGGGACCAGGGAGGGGAGGTGGTGGCAGCAGGCACCCCCGAGGAGGTCAGCCGCATCCCCTCATCGTACACCGGCCAGGTCCTCGCGGAGATGCTCGTGAGATAGGAAAAGGAAAGGGATCCGAAGGAAAGGGGGGGATCGTATGTTGAATTGCAGGGCCACCCCTTGGCCGGGCTTTAACCACATTTGGTGATTGGCTCTAAAACATCTCACCTGATATAATCAAATCACGATGTTCACCCATTTCAGAGACCTGTCTTTATTCTTCTTGGTAACTGTGCTGTTGATATCCGCAGGCTGTGCGGGTTCCATGGTGTCCCCATCCGGGCCGCTTTCGGTATCTTCGGGGATACTTTTCCGGCTGTCCTATCCGAACGCAGAACGGGTCAGTATTGCGGGCTCCTTCAACCACTGGGACCCCACGACCCATGTCCTGTCCGAAAATACGGAGGGAGAATGGCGCATTGTGGTTCCCCTTCCCAAGGGCAGATATCAATACATGTTTGTCATCGATCACACGGTCTGGATCCCGGACCCCGGATCGGAATTGACCATCAGGGATGGCTTCGGACATAGAAATTCGATACTGGTCGTGGAATAAAAAATGCTTCGACATGAGAAAGGGTGTAACCTTTTTGGGGTTTGTTTGTATAACTGACAGAAATGAAAGACAACCATATCGAAGGAAAAGGAGCAAGAATAGTATACCCTGTGGGCGGATATGGCCGATTCAAATGACAGTCTTCTCGCTGAAGCGACCCTAAAGGGAGATACCGGATCCTTCAGGGTCCTGGTGGAGCGTTACAAAGGTGCGTTATTCAATCTGGCCTATCGCCTGAGCCACGACAGGGATATGGCGGAGGATATGGCCCAGGAGGCCTTTGTACGGGCCTATGAAAACCTCCATCGATTCGATCGGAAGAGGAGTTTTTTTACCTGGTTGTATACCATTTGCACCAATGTGACCATCAACGAGTTGAAAAGGAGGGAACGCAGCCGGGAGGCAGGTCATTGGGAGGGGCCCCAGGCGAGATATGAAGTGGAGCATTTTGATAGGCCGTCAACCGGAAGATTGGCTGAGGGAGAGAAACGGATTGAAAAGAAAAGGGAACAGGCACTCATTGATCAACTTTTGAGACAGATTCCGGAGGAATACCGCACGGCGGTTATTTTGCGATACCAGGAGGAATTGTCCTATCTGGAGATTGCCGAGATCCTGAACATTTCTTTGAGTCTGGCTAAGGTGAGGGTCCACAGAGGGATTGAAAAACTCCGCACCCTTTTAATGGAAACGGAGAAAAAGGGATGAAAAAAAAGGGCTTCAAGAAATTGATCCTTGATGTTTTGGATCGGGAGGCGACCCCGGAAGCCAAACGTCTTCTTGAGGAAAAGTGCCGGGAAAATAAGGCATTGGCCGAGGAAAAGGCCTCCTTTGAAAGGACCGTATCACTCTTGAAAGGGTCTCCTGCGGTGCAGCCGCCTGACGGCTTTACCGAAAGGGTGATGGCACGGATCGAAGAAAAAAGGATGGGGGTTGAACAGAAGGCCCTACATCGGGTCGCATCCCTCATGGATCTGCGTCTGAACCCGGTGTGGAAATGGTCTCTGGTTTTCTCGCTGGTTGTGCTGATAACCGCCGGAGCCACCTGGCAGTATCTTCAGCTTCACAGGGCTCGGCTGCAGGTCGATCAATTGAAGCAGCAGATTGCGGATCTTGAGAACCAACCGATCCCCACGCGGTTCGTCTTTTATCGGTCTATGGCAAAGTCCGTCCACCTGGCAGGCAATTTCAATGATTGGGAGATTGACGAACAATTCCGGTTGGTCAATACGGGGGGCGGGCCGGTGTGGTCCATTACCCTGATGCTGAAACCCGGACAGTATGAATACATGTTCGTGGTGGATCAAAGCGAGTGGGTGACAGACCCGGGCGCCGTGGCTTCCCGTTCGGATGGTTTCGGCCACAGAAACAGTATCGTGGAGGTCATCCGGGAGATATGACCATCACCCTTTTTTATTGAGGAAGGGGTAACAATGAATAAAAGACATTCCACCATCATGGTCATGATGTTTCTTTTTTCCCTGGTCTGCCTGCCGGGATACAGGCCTGCCCGGGGGGAGGTCATCACGGAGACGGAAAAATGGCAGAAGCTGGTGGAAGGTGCCTCCCGGCAAGATATCCCCGATGAGGACGTGAGCACGATACTCAATATCGCCCGTCAGGCGGATGCCCAGGGTATTCCTTTCGAACCCTTACTCAATAAGGCATTGGAGGGCATGGCCAAAAGGGCCCCTTCTTCTACTATTATCAATGTATTGGAAGGGATGCTCCACGATTTTCGGATGGCCCGGACAATGCTGAATCAGCTCGGTGACCCGGAGAAGGAACCGGCCTCCCAACGGGAACAATCCCTGATTGTTTTGGGCGAATCCATCTCCAGAGGGGTTTCCGCTCAGGAATTGGAGGCATTGAGCCGTTATGCGCCCACGCCTCGTTCCGTAAACCTGGCCAATGCGTCTCAGGACCTGGCCACCTTCAAGGGCCTGGGATTTTCCCCTGCCCATGCCATGGAGATCGTCCGAACAGGCCTGGAACACGGTATTTACACAAAGCCGAGTAGAGGGATTCCCCTGGCGGTGAGTAAGGCGCGGGAAAGAGGGATCTCCGATGAGGAGATAAAGGATATCCTCCTTTCCAATATCACAAGCGGAAGAGGGATGGAGGAAGGCCTTCGTCGAAGACAAAATCATAGACGTGTCAGGCCTTCCCCTATGGAGAGGGGGGGGCAGCCCGGAGGGGGGCATCGTCACCGCTCACCTCGTTAGGCGATAATCAGCCATCGAAATGGCAGTGTCTTTTTGACGTATCATCAGGTCTTCTGAAAGGGTTCGGGAGAGGAGAACCGCGGGTTCAAAATCAGGAGGTTTTTTGTGAGGTATTTTTTGCTTTCTTCCCCCGGGAAAATCCATTTCCTCTTCCTGTGCCTTCTCCTCTCGCTTCGGATCCCTTTCCGGCCAAGTCCTTTACATGCCCTCTCCCTGGACACCGGTTTCCAGGTGACCCAGGGCGAGGTCGGGAGCGAAGAGAATACCACCTATGCCTCCGCTTCCTTTCACATCCAAGGCAAGCCCTTTCCAATCGTGGTCGCCGAACTGACGATCCCCTATATCTATCAGAAGGGGGGCGGGGTCATCTCCGTGGGCGGGCAAACCTTTGCCGGGGCCAACGGACAGGGATTCGGCGCGCCCGCTCGCAACCAATATGGTGGATGCCGCAACACCAGGGTGCTCTTGCGTGATCAGGCGGGCGAGGGAAGCGGCCTCGGTGGTTCCCCCTCCGGGGGCGGTAACCCACCCGATGGGGTGGCGGACAAGGCCGCCCAAAATGCATGTATAGAGAACAACAATGAGGCTGTACAGGGCATTGGTGATATCCATCTCTCACTATCATCGGATGTCCAAGGCCTTGTACCCTACCTTCCCCGCATCATCCCCATCCCTGACCTCTATGCCGGTCTTAAGATTCCCACCGCCGATTCCCACAACGGCCTGGGTACCGGTGAATATGATTATACCCTGGGCCTGACCCTGAGCTGGAAAGCGGGCAGCATGGGATGGTACCTGTCCGGTGATTACACCTGGGTCGGGGACACCGGGGACACGGATTTCAAAAATCTCACCTGTTACGGTGGCGGCGCGGATTATGATTTTTCACCCAAGACCGCCATCATGGTTGACCTCTCCCGATGTTCCGCCTTATATACGGGAGGCTCGCCCCATTCCTCACTGCAGTTGGGTATCAAAAGAGAGATAGGGGACACCTATTGGGTCCGTGCATACGGTGTGTCAGGTCTCAATGCAGGGAGTGCGGATTATGGATTCGGCCTGACCGTGGGCATGGATATCTGATTTCCTCCTGTAACCTTTTTCGTCCCAAAGTGTATATCACTATGAGGCGCCAAAATTCGTATCATTATCTATTTCCATCTCGTAAGATCATAGGAGGATGAAGTCATGCGAAAGGGTTATCTTTACACGTTACTGTCTCTGTTCGTTATTTTCTGCTTTGTCGTTACGGTCAATCCGGCCATGGCCCAGAACGGGAATCAGAATCAGGGGAATGCCGGCAATGGATATATGCAAAACGGTTCTGCGGCACCCCCCTGGTTCAGTAATGTTGAGGGTTTTCCAGGAGGGCCTTCATGGCTGACCGATCCCCAGGAAGGTTCCGGTCCCTGGTTCTGGCAGGCGTACAACGGTTATGACGTCAGCGGTATCGCCCCCGCATGGTATCTCGATCCCACGAGCGCTGCATGTGTACCCTCGTGGTTCGTGAATGGGGGCGGAGGGCCATGGTGGGCTTCCTACATTACGGATGAGGATACCGAATCCGAATCCCTCACCAGGTACCGAAAGGGCAATGCCTCCCAGGCTATGTACTTCCAATCCGGTGCCGGGGCACCACCCTGGTTTAATAATGTTGAGGGTTTTCCGGGAGGGCCTTCATGGCTGACCGATCCCCAGGAAGGTTCGGGTCCCTGGTTCTGGCAGGCTTACAACGGTTATGATGTCAGCGGTATCGCCCCCGCATGGTATCTCGATCCCACGAGCGCTGCATGTGTACCCTCGTGGTTCGTGAATGGGGGCGGAGGGCCATGGTGGTCCTCGTATATCATCGATACGGGGGAATAGCCCCTGATCCCTCTTACGGATATACATCCGGTTCCAGGAGGGACAAGACATCTCCATAGGCGGGACACCGGTGAGGCGCCTCTTTGTGTGTCAAACGTATATTGACTGCATACGGTCTGAAAACGCCCTTCATCTTCGAGAAAGGGGCGGATTGCCCAGATTGATCATTGATATCCCTGTGGAGAGAAGGACTGCAGTGAGGACGTTCATTCCATCTCAAGGAGGAAAAAATGAAAAAGGTAATGATATATGTCATATCGGCAGGATTCATTATGATGCTGGCTTTTCCAATCAATCTCTATGCCCAGGGAACTCAGACCAAGAGCCAGAACAAGTATCAGGTGAAGACCCAGACGCAGACCCAGACCAAGAGTCAAGGTCAGTATCAGGTCAAGAGCCAGAGTCAGACCCAAACGAAGGCCCAGAAGAAGATCCGGAATCAGACCCAGACCGGCAAATAGCCTCAGGGTGTTTTCGGAGGATGTGCCTTCGGTACATCCCTAAGGATATTTTTCTTCGGGTCATCTAAAAACGAGCATGGTGTTGCAGGCCTCGTTGTATCCGCGCCTGTGGGCGGATGACGGGGCCTGCAGCACTACCTTTCTTCTTTTCCAGTCTCAGTGCGTGGGCCATCGCAGAATCCCTTGCAGCGGGCACCAGGGGATTTCTTCCAGATGCTCACTGAATTCCGCAACCAGCGTGCCTGGAGCGATCCTCTAAAAAATGCGGCCCCAGCGTTCTCCGATGATATCGAGCATTCGTTGCCGGTCTTCGGCCGGCAGATAGGAATCGGGCACATCTTCCTGGGCGATTTCCAGAACCCTCTTCATTCGATTGAGAATCGTGTCGCGCACCCTTTCCTGGATGCCGAGGTGTTCTGCGAATGCAAAAAAATCGTCCCGTTTGATGCGGTTGTGTTTGCCGTTTATGGTGAGGGCAGAGTCCTCCTCGCCCGGGATCAGCAGCTTTGAACAGCCAATGTCGTAGGCAGGAGAAAGGCGCAGGCCGCCGGAATCGGTCTCCATCATGGAATAGTTTTTCAGGTGCGCATCCCCGTTACCGATGAGGAACGAGAGGAGCACCCGCTCAAAGAGCAGTCTCACCCCTGCCCTGAACGCAAGCTCGGATTGCGTGATCCCCGCCTTTTTTCTCAAATTCTTGACCTGCTCGGCAATTCCCATCATTCTCACTCGTTGTGTTTGCTGATAAAATATACTATTTGTATACCCTAAAGGGTATGTATTAAAAATTAGACACCCCTTATTATACCTTAAAGGGTATTATAACAGACAAAGAAAAGATTAAAATATACCCGAAAAGGTATAAAACTGATAAATTAGTTCCATGCTGTACCCTATCGGTTATATTAAATCAATGCCATTGACAATCCCTACCAAGCCATTGACAATCGCCTAAATAGAATTTAGCAGATGATGAAGAGTGGAATAGCAGGGTCTCCCCCATTGTCAAGACGGAAAATGGGATTTTTAAGCTTACCCGAATTTTGCAATTTCTGGTATACTTATCTGGTCTGGATTTTCAGCAGAAAAGTAGGCTGACTGTCAAGCGAGATTTCGAGGATTGTGAAATAAGATTTCCCACAATAAAAAAAGCGGGAATGCAAAGGTTTTTTGCAGGAACGAAAGTTCATGAAAACAAATAATTTAAAAAATCTCATCCAGGCATTCGTTTTGACAAGAATGGGAATCTTGTCTATGGTTTTATAAATAAAGGAATATCTTGCTCAACGGCGGAGCGTCAGTGAGGGTGCGATCGCATGATTTATAAGGCCAGTTTCCACAACCATACCAAATATTCAGATGGCAGCTTTCAGGTGGAAGACCTTCTGGATAAACTGCGTAAGATAAACAGGGTATTGAGCCATGATCAAGGGGTTGCAATCAAGGGATTGGCCATTGTAGATCATGATTTCTACCCGGAAGAGGCAATGATCAAGGCATCCAGGGAATATGCCGCACGATATGACACCGATCTCATCTTTGGCACGGAAATCAGCGCGGATAATGACCATGTGCATATCGTTGGATATGACATCGATGCGAGTAATTTCTCCTTTCTGCGCCATGTGATTAAAGAGCAATACAAGCGGCTTGAGGCATTTGAAAGCACCTGCCGCAACCTGAATCACTTCTTCCATATGAGGGGGAAGAGCATTGATCTGGACAGGGACCTGGGCCATAAGACATTAAAAAAGAACAAGGAGGGTTACATCTCCGCACACGGCCCACTCCGATGGCACTATCTCCGGGAGGCCATGGTGGAACGGGGTATGGCCAAAGATACCAGGGAGGCAAACACCCTTATCGGTCCTGGGGGGCCCTGCTATCACCAGAGGGAAACCATCGATTCCGTGATGGCTGTAGAAAGGGTGCTCAAATGGGGCGGAAAACCTGTACTGGCCCACCCCCATAAAATACCGGAGGAGTACAGGCAACTGGTCATCAGCTCCCTCATCAGGGCAGGGCTTGCGGGTATCGAGGCATACACAGGCAGTTATGATGAACCGGAGGAGAATAATATCTACGTCAAAATCGCACGAAAAAACAATCTGCTTATACTGGCGGGCACCGATTTGCACCGTAACATCGAAGATGTCGGGAGATTCCTGCTCCCTTATGAAGCCTTTCAGTCATTGCGGGATTATCAACCTAAGGTCAATGACATGTCGGCGTAAATTTTTTGTAACCCTTTACTATTACGCAATCAAACGGCCACCCCCATGACCAGGATACATATCATCAATTTCAGCCGCAGGTTCGTCTACTCGTCACTGTTCTTCTTCATCCCCCTCCATTTCATCACGCTCGGATACAGCGGATGGCAGATCGGCGTCATCGTCTCGCTCCTTGCCTTTGCCCCGCTTCTTTTCTCCTTTCCCACCGGATGGATCAATGACCGCATCTCCATCAAGCGGGTGATCCAGGGAGCGCTCGGGCTCATGATACTCCTTTTCCTTGCCATGGGACACGTGGAGAACTTCTTCGCCATGGCGGCCATCTTCCTCCTGGTGGGGGTGGCGAACAATGCCCTGGAGATATCCGCAAACAGCTACTATTACAAGGACGATGCGGATACGGACCTCAACAGGAGATTCGGTATGTTCAACCTCTGGCCCTCCGTGGGGATGGCGCTGGGGGCGCTGCTGGGAGGCATTCTCACCCACATATCGAATTTTCAGGGGATGTTCTATTTCTTTGC
The DNA here is from genome assembly GCA_049472315.1 of bacterium. GTDB lineage: Bacteria > SZUA-182 > SZUA-182 > DTGQ01 > JAFGSM01 > JBLIRM01. The sequence continues at coordinate 2,305 of JBLIRN010000076.1, read as the reverse complement.
CGTATATCTTCTGGGTGTGCTCATGGTGACCGGGGGTATTCCCAGGGCGGCATTGCACGCCGTGTCCGTCCATGACTACACCTTGGACCTCGTCAACAGAAAGACCATCCTCTTCTCCATCCTGATCTTTATCCTTGCCCTTCACTGGGGTGCCGAGGGCACCGTATACACCCCCTTTCTGCAGTCGATGTTTCATCTCAACCACCTGCAGATGGCGCTCTATATCGCGATACCCCTCGTCTTCTTTTGCATTGCCTCGCTCTGGGTGGTGTTTATCCGGTTCGATCCCCTGCTGAATGAGCGGATCTTTCTTTTTGCCATGGTGATCTCGGGTGCCGGGCATATCCTCATGGTGAGCCGCTCCCTTGCGGTTTCATTTCTGTTTCGCATCATCCACGAGATCGGTGACGGCATAATGGCGGCCATAAGCTTCGTGTTCATATTCAGGCTGTTTGAAAAAAGGAGTATCGGCGGAAGCTCCGGTATGCTCGTGGCGATCATGACGCTCGGGCATATGGCCGGGGCCATCCTTTTCTCGCTCATCGGATACTACATGGACCTCAAGTATCCCTTTATCATTTCGGGGATACTGCTCATCGGGGACGCACTTTTCGGGCGCTATCTCTTCAGTACGCAGGAATATTAGGCGGGGACATCAGGGATCAGTCCTCGCATGAATCAGACATGAATCGGATTCTTCCTTCATTTTTAACAATAAAAGCGGTATAATAATCGTTTTTCATTTCACCAACCATTCGGAATGAGGATGTATGAGACGTGAGGATCTGAGAAATATCGCCATTATCGCCCATGTTGATCACGGCAAGACCACCCTTGTGGACTGGATGCTGAAACAGGCGGGGATCTTTCGTGCCAATGAAAAGGTAAAAGAACGGATCATGGATAACATCGACCTCGAGCAGGAAAAGGGCATCACCATCATGGCCAAAAACACGGCCATTGTCTTTGACGGTGTCAAAATAAACATTGTGGACACCCCCGGTCATGCCGATTTCGGCGGTGAGGTCGAACGAACGATGAAGATGGTGGACGGCGTTTTATTGCTCGTTGACGCATCGGAGGGCCCGCTTCCCCAGACCAGATTCGTCCTGAAAAAGGCCCTGGAGCTCAAGCTGCCCCCGATCCTTGTCATCAACAAGATAGACCGGCCTGACGCCAGGATCCGGGAGGTCTTGAACGAGGTGTATGATCTGTTCATCGATCTCGATGCAACGGAAGAGCAACTGGAATTCCCCGTCATCTATACGAACGCCAAAAAGGGGATATCGAAGCTGCACATGAAGGACGATGCGAACGACCTGCGGCCGTTGTTCGATCTGATCCTCACGACGATCCCGGCGCCTGAAGGTGACGTGCACGAAACCCTGCGGATCCTGGTCACCAACATAGACTACAACGATTACGTGGGCAGGCTGGCCATAGGAAGGATCGTCTCGGGCACGGTCAGGGCGGGCGATCGTGTAGCCATAGCACACAAGGACAATGCGATCACCAGGACAACGATCAATCTCATCTATACATTCGAAGGGCTGGAGAGGAAGGAGACACAAGAGGCATCCATGGGGGACATCGTTGCCCTTGCAGGCATAGAGGAAATCAATATAGGGGATACCATAACCGATGTGGAGGATCCCCGGCCCCTGCCGAGGATAACGGTGGACGAGCCGACCATATCGATGGTCTTTTCCATCAATACCTCCCCCTTTGCAGGCAAGGAAGGCAAATACGTCACCTCGCGAAAGCTGCGGGAGCGGCTGGAAAAGGAACTCCTCCACAACGTCTCCATACAGGTGGATTTCAATGAGACCGATTCATTCAAGGTCATGGGGCGGGGGGAACTGCAGCTCGCCATTCTCATCGAAATGATGCGGCGCGAGGGATATGAGCTGTCGGTATCGATGCCTGAAACCATAACCAAAACCATCGATGGTGTCGTGCATGAACCCATGGAATTGGTCTTTATCGATGTGCCCGAGGAGTTTGTGGGCGTCGTATCGCAGCAGATCGGCATGCGCAAAGGCAGGATGATGAAGATGCACAACAACGGGCACGGAAGGGTGAGCCTCGAATTCCGCATCCCCTCACGGGGGCTGATCGGATTCAGATCCCAGTTCCTGACGGATACGCGCGGCACCGGGCTTCTCAATCACCTTTTTGACGGATATGAGCCATGGCACGGCCCCATGACCAAGAGACAGACCGGGGCGCTTGTCGCCGACAGGGCCGGAAAGGCGACTGCATACGCCCTGTTTCATTTACAGCCGAGGGGTACGATCTTTATCAA
>JBLIRN010000075.1:0-12910 GCA_049472315.1 bacterium | reverse complement strand
TGAGCCTGTTCGAATCTGCCGATCCTCCGATGCTCGGCGCCCGTATACGCCCCCCGCTCATGGCCGAACAGCTCGCTCTCCAGGAGGTTTTCCGGAATGGCGGCGCAGTTGATGGAGAGAAAGGGACGGGTGTTGCGCAGGCTGTGGTTGTATATGGCCCTTGCAACCAGTTCCTTTCCGGTGCCGCTCTCACCCGTGATCAGCACGTTGACCTCTTTTCCCGCGATCTGACCGATGGTCTTATAGACCTCCTGCATGGCTACAGAATCCCCGATAATGCTCTCTCCCTCCCATTGAGCGGTCTGAAAGCTCACCGGGTTCCGAATCGACTGCGCCACCTGGAGGGCCTTCTCGATGGTTGCCCACATGGCGTTGATATCGAAAGGTTTCTGCAGGTAATCGAACGCCCCCAGCTTCATGGCCCGTATGGCCCGCTCAGTGGTGCCGTGAGCGGTGACCATGATGACGGTGAGGCGCGGGAAGTCCTTCTTGATGGCCTCCAGGAGGTCGAGTCCGGAGATGCCGGGCATGACGATGTCGATCAGGGCGACGTCGGGCGACGCCCCCTGCTTCAGCAACTCGATGGCCTCGCGGCCGTTCCGGGCGGTTATGGTCTGCATCCCTCGTTCCTCGATCATCCTCTTCAAGGAGTAGCGTACGCCTCGATCATCATCCACGATCAGTATGGTCTCCGACATGCTCAACCCCTCTCGGAATATGCCAGCGGCAAGGTGATGGTAAACGTGGTCCCCTCTCCCTCCATGCTTTCCACATGGATCGTGCCATGGTGTGCCTGTATGATCCTTTTGGCGATGGAGAGCCCCAGGCCGATGCCCTCCTCCTTGGTGGTGAAAAACGGCTCAAAGAGCCTCTGCCGAACCGGTTCGGATATGCCCGGCCCCTGATCCCTAAAGGATATGCTCACATGATCATTCCTTGCCGCGGTGGCAATAGCGAGCGTCCCCCCATCGGACATGGCCTGCATGGCATTGAGGGTTATATTCAGGAACACCTGCTTTACCTGATCCCGGTCTGCACAGATGGTCGGCAGGGGCCGGAGGTCCGTTTCGATCCGGATGTCATGTTCCTTCAACTCATGTGAGATCAGGAGGAGGGTTTCCTCGACCAGCCCGGCTATATCCACCTGTTCCATCGCCGGCTGCCTCGGCCGGGCAAAATCGAGGAATTGCATGATAATCTGGTTTATCCGCTCGATTTCGTTCTCGATGACCGCGATATCCTCCTTGCGCATATCCCCCGGGGAAAGCCGTTCCTTCAGGGAATGGATGAGGATTCGTATGCTGGTCAAGGGATTGCGTATCTCATGGGCCACACCGGCGGAGAGCTGACCCAGGGCGGAGAGACGGCTCGATTGAATCAACTGCTCCTGGGTCTTCCTGAGGTCGTCCGTTGCATGCCTCACCCGTTCCTCCAATTCCTCGTTGAACTGTTTCAGCTCGCTGTAGAGCTGGGCATTCTCGATGGCGAGCCCTGCCTGGCCGGCAAAGGTCATCAGGGATTCCACCTTTTCCTGTGTGATGATCTTGTCCCGGTAGATATAATCGGCGGAAATCGCCCCCATGACCCGGTCCTTCCCCTGGAGGGGGACCGCCACAAAGGATTTGAGGTTAAAGATCCGTTTGAGCTCCACATTGACCCGGGGATCGTTCATGGCATCCTGGATAATATAGGGCTTTCGTTCGGCAACCACCCGGGCAATGAGGCTTCGTCTCGGATTGAGGGGTAGGGTGATCAGGGGAATGATGTCCTGATCGATTCCCACAGCCATCCTGCATTCCAGGATACGCTCCTTTTCGTTTACCAGATAGAGCCGTGCCCGGTCGAATCCGATGCAGTGGGTGACTCCCTCGAGGATGAGGTGCAGTATATCATCCAGGTTCAGGCTGTGCATGGAACGGCTGATCGCATGGAGCACGGAGAGCTCCCTGACCCGTTTCAATTCGTTGAAAATGAGGTCCTGTTTCCGCTGGAATTCGTCAAACAGGGGATAGGAGCTCATCAGGTGCTCGCTTGAGTCCAGCCCCCTGATCTCCTCCTCCACGGAGACCCGCAGGCCGATGCCCCGGTCGATACAATAAAACACCGCCAGTGCCACCCCGAAGCTCCATGCGAATACCACCAGGACGCCCAGGGATTGCACCGCCAGGGGACGTAGGCCTCCTCCGAAAAAAAGGCCTTTATAAGGTATCCCGAGGCAGTTCATGCTGAATTCCTCCTGGGCGAAGAGGGCGACCGCCAGCGTCCCCCATACCCCGTTGGTTCCGTGGACGGAGATGGCGCCCACCGCATCGTCCAGTTTGAATCGTTCCAGGAGTCTCATGGAAAGCGCCAGGATGATCCCTGCGGAGGCACCGATGGCCATTGAGGAGATGGGACTCACCAGGGCCGAGGTCGCGGTGCTGGTGACCAGGCCGGCCAGGACCCCGTTCAGGGTCATTCCCACATCGGGCTTTCCCCTGATCCGCCACGTATAGAGCATGACTGCAATGGAGCCGCTCACGCCGGAGAGGATGGTATTGACGGCGATGAACGCGATACCCGGATTGGTCCCCGAAAGCACGCTCCCGGTATTGAATCCGAACCAGCCAAGCCACATGATGAATACCCCCAGTGCGGCAAGGGGAATGTTGTGACCTGGTATGGGGATGGGTTTTCCCTTCCGATCGAATCTTCCTATCCTGGGGCCGAGAACGACGATGCCTGCCAGGGACACCCAGCCGCCCAGGGAATGCACCACCGAGGAGCCGGCAAAATCCATCATGCCGATCCGGGAAAGCCATCCGCCCCCCCATATCCAGTGTCCCACAACCGGGTAAATCAGGGCGGTGACAATGAGGCTGTAGATGAGGTAGCCGACGAATTTCGTCCTCTCCGCCATGGCGCCGGAGACGATGGTGGCAGCGGTGCCGGCAAAGACAACCTGGAAGATGAGATTGGCAAACAGCCAGTTGTTGACGGCTCCGCCCTGCATGATGTGGCTCAGGAAGAAATCGGATGATCCGAACAGCCCGCGGAAGCTTGTGCCGAACATAAGGCCGTAACCCAGAAAGAGAAAGATGACGGAGCCCACGGTAAAGTCGGAGAGGTTCTTCATGACGATATTGCCCGCATTTTTTGCCCTGGTGAACCCTATTTCGATGAGTGTGAACCCGGCCTGCATGAAGAAGATGAGGAGGGAGGCAACGAGCAGCCAGATGATATCGAGTGCTTGAGCATGTGCGGTGATTGCCTTGATGTGGTCTGCGGTGATCCCGGTTTCAGGGCGGGCGGCGCAGGGGATGCACAGGAGGATCAGGAGGGCAAGGATAGCGGCGCCACAGCGCCAGGGGAAATTTATCGCCCCTTTATTCCTGAGTACTTTCTGCGCATCGTTATCCATATTTTTTTAAAATCATGTGGTTTTAACTAATTGCTCAATACCTCGCGGCTGACGGGGAAGGGGGGTGCGCCCGTGTGCCTGCGGACGAGTACTACAGGCAAAGGTGACCGGAAAGAGCAACATAGTAGCTCCGCTTCGCCCCGCCTGACGAAGTTTTGTTGAGGCACCCCTCTTCCCATAAGATATTGAGCAATAGCGGCTTTCAGTAGGCATAGAGCTTTCCGTAGGGCCGGTGGGTAAACGGCATGAGCTTTGAAAACGGGGCCGCAAGTATCTCCTCCGGATCGAGCGAAAAGACCCGGGCATATTCTTCGATGGAGCGCCTCAGTGTGGTCCTGTCCCCTTCCTCCAGGGGAAAGACCTTGACCTCCTTGCCCAATTGATACTCCTCCACGCTGCCCCGCAGATAGATAATACCCCCATGCATACCGGTTCCACAATACCTTCCAACAATGGGCTTCTGCGGGTCGGCGTCCAGGCCAAGGAGGATGATCATTCCACCTGCCATGTACTCACCCAGAAAGTCCTGGGCCACCCCTCCCGCGATGATGACGGGATGAAGGTCCTTATATGCCTTCATGTGGATGCCTACCCGGTATCCCACGTCACCCCGGATGAATATCTTCCCGCCCCGCATTGCATATCCGATGATATCACCGGCATGCCCGTGTATCAAGATTTTTCCGGCGTTCATGGTATTGCCGAGCGCATCCTGGGCATTGCCGAACACCTCGATGGTGGGGCCATTCATGAAGGCACCCAGGTCGTTTCCCGGGGTACCGTTGACGGTGATGCGGATATCCCCTGAAAGGCCGTCACCGATGTACCGTTGTCCATTCACCTGTTCCAGGACCACCTCCCTCATGCCCACGGTGAGGGCCTTCCGGATCCATTCGTTCAACGCACGGTAATGGACCCCCTTTGCGTTGATCCTCATGCTTTCTCCCCTTTTTCGGATGGCGGTCGTAGTCATACCTCTATCCCCTGTCCGACCACGATGTGTTTGCGATATTCCCTGGGCAGGGAAAGCAGGCCGAAATCATCCCTGAGGAGGAGGTCCTTGAACGATGATATGTCCACCTTGTCCCTGATAAGCCCGGTATAGATGCCGGCCCGGTCGATCCTTCCGATCATTATCACCCCGATGATCCGGTTTTTTTCAATGACGATTTTTTTGTACACGGAATCCTCGTCGCTCGAATCCTGGAGCACCTCTATACCCTTTCTGCGTTTTTCATCAGGAAGAAGGGAGGGGTCGGTCAATCCGACCGAAATGGTGGGAATGCCGGCGAGTTCGATCGAATTCATGGCCATGCATCCCTCATAGATGCGCGATCCTCCGGCCATGTTGCAGCCGGCGACCCTTCCCTGTTTTGCGGCATTGGGGAGAATGGCAATCGGCCTTCGGATATTGTTGATACAATCGTTGCACTCGATGACGTCACCGGCGGCATAGATGTCCTCCGCGCCGGTCCTGAGATGCCGATCAACCAGGATCCCCTTGTCTGTGGTGATCGTCGTTCCTGTGGCCAGATCCAGCCGTGGCCGCACACCTATGGCCATGATCACCGCATCGCAGTCGATAGACCGGTCCCCCTTGAGCAGGACGGTCCCCACCCTTCCCTTCTCGCCTTCGCGGATCTCCTGAACGGTGTTCTGTGTGATGATGGTGCAGCCGCTGGTGTTCAGGGCACGCTCAATCATCCGTGAGGCGGTGAGGTCGAAGGTGGCGCTCAGTATGCGGTCGGCAAGCTCCACGATGACCACCTTGATGGAGAGGGCGAGGAGCGCCTCGGTGACCTTGAGTCCGATCAGCCCTCCTCCCACCACGACCACCCGTTTTACGTCGTGATCCGTGATGAATCGTTTGAGACACAGGGAATCATCGAGCGTGGTGAAGGTGAAGGTCCCTTGGAGGTCCTTCCCGGGGACATCCGGTATAATGGGGGTCCCGCCGGTGGCGATGAGCAGTTTTTCGAACCCCACCTTCGTGTCGTCGTCCAGAACCACCATCCTTTTCCCGGTATCCAGCCTGACTGCCCGTCTCCCCAGCATGGTTAGGACGTTGTAATCCGCATGAAAGGAGGACGGCCTGTAGAGCAGCCCCTCGTCGCCCACCTTGTCGCACAGGTAATAGGTGATCAGTGGACGGGAATATATGGGGTGCTCCTCATCGCTGATAATGAGGATGTCCCCTTTATTGTCCCTTTCCCGAATCCCCTCGATCGCGTTGATGGCGGCGATGGAATTTCCGATAATGACATAGCGCGCACTGGTCATGGCTTCACTCCTCACACACGATGGCCTCGTTCGGACAATGCAGCACGCACACCGGTGTTGTCTCTCCGCTGCACAGGTCGCATTTCGAGGCGACCTTTTTCCCCTCGGTATTCCGGGCAATGACCCCGAACGGGCAGACCATGATGCACATCCAGCAGCCCACGCACCGCTCCTCGTCGCAGATGACCGCGCCGGTGTTCGGGTCCCTGTGCATGGCGCCGGTCATGCAGGCCTCCAGGCAGGGGGCATCCTCGCAGTGACGGCACTGGAGCGCAAATGACTGGTATCCCTTCTCCTCGACCACCAGACGGGGTCGTGCCTTGGGATACTCCCCCTTGTACGCCTTGATGATCTCCTTTGATTTTGAATGCTGGACAAGGCAGTGGATCTCGCACAGCCTGCATCCCATGCAATATTCCTCGTGAATGGCGATCTTCTTCATAATTCATTCCCCCTTACGGGACGATCACCAGGGCTCGCCCGCCGGTTTTATCCCCAGGAGCCTCAGGTCGGTGGCGGAGAGCCCGATGCCCCGCAGGGCCTCCCTGTTTCCGCGCAGGGACTCTATGGCATTGATCCCCATGCCTCCCAGCATCTCCTTGATCTCCAGTGACCATGCACGCAGCAGGTTAAAGAGCCTGCGCGCGCCGATGTTCGGATTGAGACGCTTGGTGAGATAGGGGTCCTGGGTGGCGATGCCCCAGTTGCATTTTCCTGTGTAACACTTCTGGCACACGTGGCATCCCATGGCCACCAGGGCGGCGGTGCCGATGTACACGGCGTCCGCCCCCAGGGCGATGGCCTTGATGATGTCCCCGCTGTTGCGGAAGCCGCCCGCTACAAGCACTGACGCCTGGTTGCGGATGCCTTCCTCCCGCAGGCGCGTATCCACGGCAGCGATTGCAAGCTCGATGGGGATGCCCACATTGTTCCGGATGATGGTGGGGGCGGCCCCGGTTCCTCCCCGCAGGCCGTCGATGGTGACGAAATCCGCACCTGCGCGGACAATACCCGTGGCGATGGGTGCCACATTGTGAACGGCCGAGATCTTCACCCCAACCGGTTTTTTGTATTGGGTGGCCTCCTTGAGGGCGTAGATGAGCTGGCTCAGGTCCTCGATGGAATAGATATCGTGGTGGGGCGCAGGGGAAATGGCATCCGACCCCTCCGGTATCATGCGGGTACGGCTGATTTCCACGTCCACCTTTTCACCGGGAAGATGCCCGCCGATGCCGGGTTTCGCCCCCTGTCCGATCTTTATCTCGATGGCGGCGCCGGCATTGAGATACTCCGCATGTACCCCGAACCTGCCGGAGGCGACCTGCACGATGGTGTGGCCCCCGTATTTGTATAGTTCCTTGTGCAATCCCCCTTCGCCGGTATTGTAGAAGGTGCCGAATTCTGCGGCCGCCTTGGAGAGCGCCCGGCACGCATTCAGGCTTATGGATCCGTACGACATGGCGGAGAAAAGGATGGGGGTTTCCAGGATCAGTTGTCCGCCCGGCGTGCCCTTGATCTCGAACCGGCCGTCATTCCCTCGGGTGATCTCCAGGCTGTCCGGCTTGCGGCCGATGTAGGTCCGCAATTCCATGGGCTCCCTGAGGGGATCGATGGAGGGATTGGTCACCTGCGATGCATTGAGGAGGATGTGATCCCAGTAAATGGGATAGGGCCGGTCACACCCCATGCCGGTGAGGAGGACGCCCCCTGTGTCCGCCTGCCTAGTGATGCCGAGGATGACATCCTGCTGCCAGTTGGTGTTGGTACGCACATCCGAGGGATTCTTTCGTATGACCAGGGCGTCGGTGGGGCAGAAGCTCTCGCAGAAATGGCAGCCCACGCATTTGGTGGAATCGGTGGAAACCTGCTGCGTATCCGGGTCAAAACGGTGGGCATCGAAGGCGCACATCCGGCAGCATACCTGACAGTTTATACACCGGTCGAGATCCCGGTCCACCACAAAGTCCGAGGTCAGGGGCACCTTGGCCATCACGACACCTCGCTTCGTTTCAGCCGGCCGAACACCGGCTCCCCTGCCTTGGGCATCCATACGCTGTCCGGCTGGGGGCAGATCTCCCGGATGGCCGATTCCTCGGAGGCGATATACACGAAATCCCCGTGCCTGGCCGCCACCAGGGGACGCAATTTCACCCGGTCGTTCAGGCCGATCATGGTGTGCGCATTTGCCGCTATCACAGCAAAGGGCCCGTTGATGAGCGCCGAGGCATAGACGATCCGCAGGCTTCGGTACAGCTCCCGCTCCTCCTCGGGCATCCGCTCGATGTCATCCCAGAAGGGTGCGGAAAAGACCTTTGCCACGATTTCGAAGGGAAGCCCGTGTTTTCGGTGGATAAGATCGAACAGGTAGGTGATGACCTCGGTGTCGGTGTAAAAGGCACAGTTGTATCCGAAATTTTCCAGATAGCGGCGATTGATGCCGTACGATGATATCTCCCCGTTGTGCACCACCGACCAGTCCAGAAGGCCGAAGGGGTGCGCCCCTCCCCACCATGCTACGCTGTTCGTGGGAAATCTCCCATGAGAGGTCCACAGGTATCCCTTATATTTGTCAAGGCAATAGAATTCGCCGATGTCCTCAGGGTACCCCACCCCCTTGAATATTCCCATGTCCTTCCCGCTGGAGACCACGAAGGCGTTGGGTATGCGGCTGTTCACGAACATCACCGATTGCACCACCAGGTCCTCTTCGGAGAGGAGATGCAGTTGCGCCAGCACCTCCTCCTTCGGCTCCAGGAAATACTTCCAGAGCAGGGGGATGTTTCCTATGGCATCGACCTTCTTGAACGGGATGGGGCCGTCGTGGATGATGGTGTAGTATTTCCGAAGGTATGCCTCCGCCTCCTGCTTTGCCGCTTCCTCGTCGTATATCACATGAAATGCATAGTGTTTCGCCATCTCCGGATAGATACCGTAGGCGGCAAACCCGCCTCCCATGCCGTTTGACCGGTCGTGCATGAGGGCGATGGATTCGATGACCGCGCTGCCGCTGAACCGCCTTCCCGATTCGTTCATGATGCCGGAAACCGCGCATCCGCCCGGCACATGGTAATCCCGGTCGCCAAGATATGATAGGTTGTCCATAAACGATAGCGTCATTGTTCCGTGATTCCCAGTTTCTTGATCTTTGAATGCAGTGTGTTGCGGTTGATGCCCAGGATCTTCGCCGCCTGGAGCTTGTTTCCGCCGGTCTTCACCAGTATGTGCTCGATCAGTATTCGTTCCGTCATTTCGATAACAAGCCTATATACCCCCTCTCTCCCCGCGCCGAAGCAGGATGTCTCAAGATCCTTTATAGCGGCCTGCAAGGAGTCGGTTCCGAACGGGTATATATTTCTGTTTCGTGTCATTGATCTCCATAATCCATCACTATAGCATAAATTGCAATGTTTTTTCTAAGATTTTCTAAGATTCCTTTTGCTGCGGTCCGCAGTCGCGCTGTGCGCAGCTGCCTAAAAAGTAAGCAATTCCACATAGTAAAACACACCCTTCCTGCCTTGTCGCTTACGGTGGGCCATGCAATCCTCCCGAGATCCGGGAGGATTGCATGCCTCTATACACCATCCTGATAACACCTCTGATCTTTCGATTACAACACGGGATGAAGGTTTATAAACAATAGCTGGTTAAAAGACTCTTACAAAACCTACAAAATGGGCAACAGGTTTTCTATCTCATAGCGGGTCAACTGGATACGGTAATCCTCCCACTCCTTGTTCTTCAATGACACGAATCGGCTGAACACGTGATCGCCCAGGGCGCTCTTCATGAGCTCGCTCGACTCGGTGAGCGAGATTGCCTCCCCGAGGCTGTCGGGCAGCGACTCAACGCCTGCCTCCTTTCGCTCCTGAGCCGACAGGTGGTAGAGATTCTTCTCCATCGGCTTGGGCATCTCGTATCCCTTTTCGATGCCTTGGAGCCCCGCATGCAGTATAGCGGCAAAGGTCAGATAGGGATTGCATGCAGGATCAGGGCACCGCAATTCGCACCGGGTTGCCATCTCCATCCCGGGATGATACATGGGAACACGTATCAGTGCGGAGCGGTTGCGGCGTGACCAGGCAATGTACACCGGGGCCTCGTACCCGGGGACCAATCGCTTGTAGGAGTTTACCCACTGGGCGAATACTGCGGACATCTCCCTGGCGTGTCTGAGCTGGCCTGCAATGAACCCTTTTGCCTCCGAACTTAGGTGATATTGATCCTCCGGATCAAAGAAGGCATTCTTCTTTCCCCTGAACAGGGACTGATGCGTGTGCATACCGCTTCCATTCTGTCCAAAGAGGGGCTTCGGCATGAACGTGGCGTAACATCCGTATTTCTGTGCGATCTCCTTAACCACTATCCGATAGGTGATGACATTGTCCGCCATGGTCAGGGCATCGGCAAAGCGCATATCAATCTCGTGCTGAGAGGGCCCCACCTCGTGGTGGCTGTACTCGATGGCGATCCCCATGTTTTCCAAGGCGAATACCGTATCCCTTCGAAGGTCGCTTGCAACGTCCAGTGTGGTGAGATCGAAATAACCGCCCCTGTCCAGGACCTCGGTCCCCTGATCATTCTTGAAATAGAAGTACTCGAGCTCAGGCCCGACGTAATAGTGGTCGAAACCCATGTCCTTTGCCCGCTGCAGTGCCCGCTTCAGGACGTACCGCGGGTCTCCCTCATACGGCTTCTTGTCCGGTGTAAGGATGTCGCAGATCATACGGGCCACTGCCTTTTCGTTGGGCCTCCAGGGGAGGATATTGAAGGTGCTCGGGTCCGGCATGGCAATCATGTCGCTCTCTTCGATGGACTGATACCCTGTGATCGAAGAGCCGTCGAATCCCATGCCCTTTTCAAGCGCCCCCTCCAATTCACCCGCAGTGATCGCAAAGCTCTTCACCTGCCCAAGTATGTCCGTAAACCACAGACGTATAAATTTGACATCCTTTTCCTTGACGATCTTCAGAATATCCTCTTTTGTCTTGGTAGCCATTGTGCTCCTCCTTTCCCTTCATTGGATGCCGTTATGACGAGAACCGTTCGTTAGTTATTTTTTTAATATGATCGAGGCACTCCTCCAGCACATGAAATTTGTCCCGGACATCCTGCGAGGTTGGATCGATCTCCCACAGGGACCATATCTCGTCCAGGACCTTCAGGGCCTTCTCGGTGAGTCCCTTGATGAGCCCCGAGGGGTGAATCGTCGTGTCGTGGCCGTTGTCTCTCTTATCCAGTCGCATATAATTATCCGCCTTTTCCGGATGCCGCCGGAGAACCGGATGCATTCCTTTCTATGTGCCGGCGTTTATCGTTCGATTGCTCTGCCTGACTATTCCGCAACTTTGGTGCCCCGGAACATTATGTTAACAACATACATAGTATCAAAGAGTTGGGCTTCAATGTGTCGATTGGCGGGATGCGTAAAAAATGGGCATTTCGCGGAGGCCGCAGGGTGAAAGGGATGCCTTGTCGAAGAATTTCCTCACACTATCATGCACTTATAGATCCTGCCATAATTTTGGCATCTGCCATAATTTTGGCACCCGCTATTTCATTAAAAAGAAGAGAGGACGGACCCGGTACGCTCACCCCATGGGGGATTGATGATGCCAAAGCGATCCACGTTGAGAGGACGTCGCCATGCTCGTGGGTGTCAATCCATACATCAGGTGCGAGAGGATGAAAGAGACACCCTCAAGGGATGCCGTTTGTATGCCTGCCAGATATTGTGCGTATGCCAAAAAGCGGTCAATGGTATTATACCCTTTTAAAACAAGAAGATAATAGCATGCGAGCGCCATTTCCGTGTGAATCCTGTCAATTTCGTACCGAGCAACGATTGCTCAAAAAAGGGGATTCAGCTTTATATCCATTTGTTAATACGAAGCTTTTGGGGGCGATAATCCTTTCGCCCCCTTTGGCACGGGACTTGTTCTCTACTTATAGCATCAAGGTCATGACCGCACCCTGTTTCCTCTCCGGAAGGAACACTGAATCCTTTTAATCATTATTAAGGAGGGATGACAATGCGTCATACACGATACCGCATATTCAGATGGTTGTGCATAGCAGGCGTGCTCACGCTCTGTATCGGCCTGTGCCTGGCTGGCCCGGCACTCGCCGAACAGGGGAGTGCCGCTGCCGGCACCTCCGGGATCGACACCCTATGGGTGCTCCTTGCCGCCTTTATGGTTTTTCTCATGCAGGCGGGTTTCGGGATGCTGGAGGCCGGGTTGATCAGAACGAAGAACACCTGCAATGTCTTGATGAACAACTTCCTTGACTTCTGCATGGCATCCACGGCCTTTTTCCTGTTCGGATATGCCATAATGTTCGGGAAGGGGAATGGTTTTATCGGACTGAACGGATGGGCCTTGGTGAATGCCACCCACCAGGGGACCATTCCCCTGGAGGCTGCCTGGTTGTTTCATGCCGTATTCTGCGGGGCTGCGGCAACCATCGTTGCCGGCGGCATCGCGGAGAGGATGAAATTCAAGGCATACCTGATGTATTCCTTCCTCATTTCCGCCACCGTCTATCCGATAATCGGCCACTGGATCTGGGGCGGAGGGTGGCTTGCCCGTCTCGGCTTTGCCGATTTCGCCGGCTCTACGGTAGTCCATGCGGTGGGTGGCACGGCGGCCCTGGTGGGAACCGTCATCGTGGGCCCACGCATCGGCAAGTTTAACAAGGATGGGTCCGCCAATGCCATCGAGGGGCATTCCATGGCCCTGGCCTCGCTCGGCGCCCTGATACTCTGGTTTTGCTGGTTCGGGTTTAATCCCGGATCGACCCTGAGTGTCGGCGATGGGAGCTTCATGGCCCGGGTGGCCATGACCACCAACCTGGCAGCCGCTGCTGGTGCCCTTTCCGCCATGTTTTTTGCCTGGTTTCTGTTTGGAAAGCCGGACCTGACCATGGCAATGAACGGCGCCCTGGCCGGTTTGGTTGCCATCACCGCGCCGTGCGCCTATGTCATGCCCCACGAGGCCATGATTATAGGGGTGATCGGCGGGATTATCGTCGTTCTGGGGACCATGTTCCTCGATAAGATCCATATCGATGATCCGGTCGGCGCCGTGCCCGTCCACTGCATGAACGGGGTGTGGGGTACGATCGCCGTGGGCATCTTCGGACGTCAAGGCTTCGGCGGCCTGGCCAGAAACGGATTGTTGCACGGAGGGGGATTTACCCTGCTCGGCATCCAGGTGCTGGGGACCCTCTCGG
>JBLIRN010000074.1:0-12953 GCA_049472315.1 bacterium | reverse complement strand
AAGATGAAGGAGCGGAACGCGCTTGCAAGTTTACCCTCCACCTCGCGGCGCAGCTTCCGGTAGCCCTTGAGCCCCTTGATCCTTCCTGCTCGCTCATAGATCGTGGAAAGGTCGGTGTACACGGATGCCTCCCGTGCCGCCACCGGCATATTGGAGGTATTGGCGATAAGCACGGTCCGCTTGATCAGCGGCTCGCCGGTCCGGGGATCCTTGAGCTCGGGGAATTCCATGAGCACGTCGATATACACGATGATGTCCGCATCCGCCCATTTGGCGAGCTGGTGCTGGACAACGGTCTTGCCCGATCCGAAGGGACCGGGAACACACGCGGTTCCCCCCTTTGCCACGGGAAAGAACATGTCGATGACCCGCTGCCCGGTGGCCAGGGGAACGGTCGGGGGAAGCTTCTCCTTGTACGGCCGCGGTATCCGAACCGGCCACTTGTGCATCAGGGTAATATTCTGTGCCTTTCCATTCGCCTTGATCGTTCCGATGGTATCCGTGACCGTGTACGTGCCGGATTCAAGCTTCGCTATCTCGCCGCGCATGCCCGGAGGCACCATGACCTTGTGCTCCACGAGTATCGACTCCTGCACCGTTCCGAGGATATCCCCTTCAACGACCTGTTGACCCGGTTTTGCTGTGGCCTTGAACTCCCATTTTTTCGTGCGATCAAGCCCGGGGATATCCACCCCCCTGGTGATCAGGTTTCCGATCCGCTCGTAGATGACATCGAGGGGCCGCTGGATCCCGTCAAAGATCGATTCAATCAACCCGGGACCCAGTTCCACGCTCAGGGGCAATCCGGTTGATTCCACCGGGTCCCCCGGCCCAAGTCCTCCTGTATCCTCGTATACCTGAATGGATGCAAGATCTCCCTTCAACTCCACAATCTCTCCGATGAGGTGTTCCTTGCTGACCCGGGCCATGTCATACATCTTCGCACCCTTCATGCCGTCAGCAATGACCAGCGGACCGGATACCTTGATTATCTTGCCAGCCATATCTATGATCCTCTCCTTGTTAGATTTTCTCGTCCTTGAACAGGTCAGTACCCAGGGCCTTCTCCACCATCTTCCTGATCTTGACCGTCGCCATATCCAGGCTCCCCCGCTGGGAGGGAATGATGACCAGGATGGGAATCAAGGGTATCCCCTTCTTGAGTTCCTCTATCTCGGCATCGATGGGTGATGCCAGATCGTCGGTAAGATAAATGGCGGCATACCCCTTGCCGGCGGCAATCAGGTCCTTTAAAACATTCAGGGCGTCCTGGGGGTTTTCCACGGAAAAGCAATCCAGGCCGAGCGCCTTGAAACCGAGGATGCTGTCATGACTTCCAATAATCGCAAGCCTTTCAGACATACGTATCCCTGAGTCTCTCTTTTATCGGTTCCTCTCCAAACCCGTTTACCTTGCATACGTAAATGATTCTCAGGTTCTTTATCTCCATCTCCTTGCCGAGCATGTATCCTATAAGGGGCTCCACCCCGAAGGCCCTCTGGCGGGTCTGCCGCAGATAATCAATGAGAAAATTGTCCATGGCCGCCTCCAGGACAGCCATGTTTCCGGCATCCAGGGAACGTTTCAGATCGCTGTAAGGGGTATCCGTTATGATCGCGCGTAAACTCTCGAATCCGGTCCCCTCCACCTGAGCGGAAAAGACATCCTCGATGAGCGATCCCCCCGGAATGAAGGATTGGTGAAAGAGGTCTGTGCCGGTCTGCAGTCCTCGTGTCCTCAAAAAACTTCTCAGGTTTATGCAATCGATCATGATGGTGATCATGTTGCGTATGAACGGGTTTTTGCTCCGAGCGGCCTCCTGGAAAAGATGCCGGTACAAGGCCCGGTCCACCATGAAATCGATCTCCTGTCCTGTCTTTGTGCCCTGGCCCTCGCCTTCCACCATTACATGATTCACTGCCTCCTGGAACGCCTCCGGCAGAGGCGTCAGATCACCCTGCTGGAGATCCCGTATCAATTGATCCGGTTGAAGGACCCCATACGGGATACAGTGCGCCCAGACCTCCTCGTTGCTCACGCCCCCCTTCAGGAGCACCTTGATATTATGGGCATCATAGCGCCATCGCAGCAGGTCCGTCCACTCGGGATCCGGGTCTATCTCATGCACCGTCCTGTAGATGCGATCCAATTCCTTGTCCAGGACGGTCTCGAAGGGAGCGGCACCCGACTCGTTCAGAACTTCGTTGTATTCGGTGTCCAGGAGCATCCGTATCATCTCGTCGCTGCCGCTCGATTTAAGAAAACGGGTCATGCTGGCGCCATCGAGCATTCGCGACTCAAACGCCCTGATCTTGGCAACGGCGAAGGCGTATCTGGTGTCATCACGTATATTGTGAAACGATATCCTGAACATTATGATTTCCAGCTAAGGGAATCTGCGACCTCTATTTCCAATTCGTTCTGGTTGTATTTGAGGAGTGCTTCAAATGAGCTGTTGATCTCGATCTGACCTTCCCGCAGGACGAATCCGCCCTTCATATCCCTCGCTTCATCGGAAAACCGCAGCTTCCCTTGGATGCCTCGCTCCTTGAGCAACTGCCGGTTGACCTCATCGAGCCAATTTCTGTCCAGGTTCTTTTTGTCCCTGGCGGAGACAATGAGCTCCTCCCTGCCGGATTTCACCGTCTTCATGAGCATGTTTTTAAGTACCCTCTTGTACCTGGCCTGATCGAGTCCTGCCAGCTTGTCCAGCGCCGCAGCAAAAAGGGAGGTGAGGGCATTCTGTTTTTCGGTCAGGATTGCCTTCCTTCCAGCAAGCTGGGCCATCTGGAGCATCCTTCGCTCGCGCTCCGCGGCATTCTTCCTGGCCTGCTTCAGGATTTCCTCCTTCTTCATTGCAGCGTCCTCCGTAGACTGCCGCCTGATGCGCTCGGCCTTTTCCCTGGCCTCACCGCGGATCTGCTCGTTCTTCTGCCGGATTTCGGCATCAATATGCTCAATTATTTTATCCAACGACATACGCAGCACCTATGAATGTTATGTTCGATTCATCCGGTCACCATACATTCCTTCGTATGGTGAATCGTTGTGATATGCCTTTCGCGTCTCGATTATTAAAGCTTTATCTGGAAAAGAAGCAGGATGGTGACCAGCAGCCCCAAGACCGCATACGTTTCAACCAGGGCCGACATGATGACCGCCTTCATGGAATCCGCCGGACGTTTGGCAACCACCGCAACACCTGCAGCCGAGACCTTACCCTGGTAGATGCCGGAGAGAAAACCAGCCAGTGCTATGGGAAGACAGGAGAGGAATACTTGAAGCCCCTGAGTGGTGGTAAGGGCCACGAGTTCGCCTCCCACCAGACCGACCCTGAGCATGACGATGAATGCAGCCACAAACCCGTAGATTCCCTGGGTGCCTGGAAGTACGGCCAGAATCAGGATGTTCCCGAATTTTTCCGGCTCCTCGCTCAATAACCCATCGCTCGCCTCACCTGCGATGCCGATCCCGATAACTGACCCAAAACCCGCTAAAACGACTGCAGCCGCTGCCCCTCCGATGGCTAAGATAAGTCCCCAATCCATACGTGTACCCCCTTTTTCTCTATGATTTCGGACATCTCATTCTATGTAGCTGTACCTGTTCTGACGCTCAAATGGTATGAACGCCTTTCCCCCTCCCTCGAAAAACTTGGTGAAGAATTCCACGAACTGCAACCTGCTGGTATGAACAAAGGCACCCAGGAGATTGATGAGAAGGTTGAAGATATGGCCCCCGATGAGCACGAGCACCATGAAAACGATCCCGATATAGGGTATCCCTCGCGACAGTATGGCCATCTGGTTGACTACATTCGCGATCACCGCGGTAGCCAGGCCCAGGGCCAGGAGACGGCAGTAGGAAAGCATGTCCGCATAGTACCCCACCGTCCCGTAGAGCGCAAGAAGGCCCGTGCCCAGGCGCCTGAAGATGTTCGTTTCCGACCTTCCCTCGCACAGGCATATGGTCCCGGCGCTGACGATGGCTGTCCACTTGGCGATCAGGTGACCGCTCCCCGCCTTGATCACCATGAAAAGGATCAGGCTGCTCAGGAACGTCATCCAGGGAAGTCGCTGCAACAATGCGGCATAGTAGTCTCCGGCCTGCAAATCCTTATACATTCGGACACCGATGCCGGTCAATACCTGGACAAAGCCAAGGCCAAGGGCGATAATCAGGAATGTCAGCGGATCCTTGAGCGGATCGAGGAGGGTGATTGAATCCCTCATTGTCCGCAGAAAACCGAGCCAGGCGGGGAGGTAATTGAAGATGTCCCCAAACCACCCCCCGGTGAGGGCACCACAGATAATCGTGGAGACCCCGCACAAAAGGAAGAGCTGGAGAAGCTGCCGCTTCCCCTTGTCCAGATAGAATGTCTTGAGCCCCCAATACATAATCCCGGCCAACACGAGACCATACCCGAGATCCGTGAGGCAGATCCCGAAAAAAAGGAAAAAGAACGGTGCCAGCACCGGCGTCGGATCCAGTTCCCGGTAATGAGGCAGATCATACAGCTTGGTGACGAGCTCGAACGGCGATGAAAACCTGTTGTTCGCCAGGGCAACGGGAGGTGTCTCATCGGGTGTGGGGTCGATGATGTCAAGATCGACCGCATCCTTGAACTGATCGAGTGTCTGTTTGAGCCCGTCAAGGTCCCTTTCCCTGACCCAGCCCGAGATGGATACGGTCTGTTCCGTAAAGGCAAAACGGGACTGTATCTCCCGTTTCAATTGCTGGTTCTGAAAATGATCCGACAGTATCTTCAGGGTATCGATCTTCTCAAAAAGCCCTTCACCCTGTTCCACGATGGATGCCTGCTCGGTGTCGATCGCGGCCAGTCGCTCCCTGCAGTGCCGCACAAATTCCTCCGGGGTCTCATCCAGTGCGGGCAGGGATACATGACGTGCATCATGGACCCCCATTGCGGCCTCCACCTTTTCCCGGTCGGTCTTGAAGGTCATGAGGAATATGGCCTTGAAGGGAGGCATATCCCCGATCTCCTCGATATGAACCCCTGTACACACGGATTCCAGCGCCCTTTGAAAGGGTTCCTGCTGCTCCGTATGGATCAGGAGCGGATAAAAATCGAGGTATTTGGTCCCTTCGACGATGTCCTTCATGGGGGCATCAAGCGTATCCCAGGATGAGAATTCCTCTATCTTCACGATCAGTTCGCGCTTTTCCGCTTCCAGTGCCTGGGCCGTTCGGTCCAGTTCCTTCGCTTCCTGGATGGTGGCGTCCAGATCAAAATTTGAAAGGAGGTCTTGAATGCCTTGTCGAGAGATGGTGAGCGGGGGTTCGGCAAGCGATTCCAGGAATCCCTTAGGCAGGGGATCGAATTTATTCAGATAATTAATGGCGTAGTGGATTTGTCCCAGCCATCCGGCATCGTCCGACTCCGCAACATCACCTTCCGCAGGGATGACTGCCGTGGTGTCCGGCAGGTCATCAGTGATTCCGGATATGTGTACCTTTCCCTGATGCTGTAAGACCTCTAATAATTCCTGTTTTATCCGCTTGAGGGCAACGATCTCAATCTTTTTCAGTTTTTCAACCGACATCCAGACCTACTATTCTCTTCTGAATCAACGTGGTTATCTGTTCCCGCTTCTGCTCAACCTCTGCCTGCAATTCCTTGATCTGTTGACCTATCTGCAATTCAATCTTATTTACTTTTTGCTGTATTTCCTTTTCCGCGGCCAAGAGCACTTGTTCGGCCTCTCGCCGTGCATTTTCACACTCACGTTGCACACCTTGTTCCGCCTCGTTGCGGGCCTGTTCGATCATCCTCTCCGCCTCAGCCCGAACCTGTGCGATGGACTCCTCGGCGCTTTTCTCCGCCTCCCTGATCCTCTTGATCTTATTTCCGATTCCCATTGATCATTCCTTCAGCATGCACATGCATAACATGTTTAATTATTGATACTTATGACCTTTAAGCCATGAATTATACAAAATAGAAAAAAGTTTGTCAATATGGCCGGCGCGCCCTGGCCGGAGCGACCACGGACGCCCCTGCAATATCTCTTCTGTTCCGCGAATCCTCCCGCTCTCAACCAAAGGTATGATTGACCCCTCTCCTCAGGCAAGCAATGCCGTGCAACAGGGGACTGCGGACGAGCGCCTCAGCTCGTCGGAAAGTATTCAGAAAAGGCTTCCGCTTCCTTCTCTGTTTACAAATGTTTCGATCCGATTGCAGTGTGAGGTCAAGCGTCGCCCTCTCTATGGATGGGCCTATTGGTCTCTCCAGCCTTGATAAGGGCGAATTTCGTACCAAGCGGCCCGATGACCTCATTGGCCGCAACCGCGGCAAGCACCAGGGCGGTGATGAGCTTTGCGATTTCCGGCATCTCCACCTGCACTGCCAACACAAGCGCGATGGCCACACCTGCCTGGGGAAGCATGGCAAAGCCCAGGTACTTTTTGACCATCTTCGGTGCATTCACTATCAATCCCCCGGCATAGACACCGAGCACCTTACCGATTCCCCTGGCCACGATGAATAAAACGGCTGGAATCCAGTTTTGGAAAAGGACCCCCAGGTTGAGACTGGCGCCGGCAATGGTAAAAAAACAGATAAAGATGGGAAGCTCGATATCCACGAGATACGAGAAAAACTTCGGATTCGGGGAAAAATTCACCAGCACGAACCCGAACATCATGTTGGTAAGCAGGGCGGACATGTGGAAATATTCCGCAATCTCGCCGAACAGGAAGGCAAGGCCCACCACGACGATGATCAGGTCGTGTCGGTCCCTTACCCACCGCATGATATTTATGGTAAGGATGCCGAGGAGTATGCCCACCATACACGAGCCGCTTATGTCCCAAATTGGAATCAGGAAGTGCCGGAGCGAAACGGCCTCAGCGCCGCGTATAAAGGATACCCCGCCTATGACAACCGAAAAAAGAATGATGCAAAGCGCATCATCCAGGGCCACGATGGCCATAAGGGTATCGGTGAGGGGCCCTCGCGCCTTGTACTCATGGATAACCGCAACAGTGGCGGCAGGGGCCGTTGCGGAGCTGATGGCCCCCAGGATAAAGGCGATGGACCACGGGAGGTGAAGGACCCCCCCGGTAACGATGCTGACCGCTGCAAATGCACCGATGACCTGAATCACCGTTATGACGAACACCGTTTTCCCCAGGGCCTTCAATTTCTTCCAATGCAGATCGCCGCCGATGATCAGTGCCACCAGGCTGAGACCGAGCACCTCGATGAAGCGCAGGGCGTGAATCATGGATATGGGGATGATATTGAGTGCTGAAACGCCCAGCATTATCCCGACGAGGACATACCCCGTCACAGCCGGCATCTTTATGATCTGTATGATCTTGCCGCCGGCAAAACCGAGGAGGAGAATCAATCCCAGGATAATGACCTGATTCGATCTGAGATCGTGGGCACCACCCTGTGATGCAAAGGCGAGCCGGGGTGTCCACACCAAAAGTGATACGGAAAGAGAGGACACCACAGGGGGCAGAAGGGTGTTTAAATCTCGTCTCATCACCATCCGGAAGCGCTTGTCATCATTGTTCACGAAAAAACGAGCATGGGCCCGAGTCTGCATCCACGCATGGGCATAATTGTGAAATCAAATCCTATCAAAGAGTTATATTGTAGACAAAGAGGGAACCCTTCGTCAAGAGATATTTGGTCTTTACTTCTGCACGGAATTATGGTATCAAACTATGCCTTGGCCGTCCCGAGGATTCGTGACGGTCATGAAAGGTATCGCGTCCCCGTTTGCCACCACAATCCGGCACAACGGAATGCGAATTCATTCACGTTACGCACGGTGAAATGGTTTTTAATGGAATCCCCTGGTAGTTACCCTGGATCACACGGCAATCAAGTATCCCTCCCCATTAGGGAACTTCTCAATGAGCCCCAGTGGGAGGCGGTCTCACATGAAAAAGGACCCCTGCTTATCCTGGCAGGCGCAGGCTCGGGAAAGACGAGGGTCATCACCTACCGGATATGTTATCTGATCAATGAGTGCAATGTGCCTCCCCGGAAGATCCTGGCCGTCACCTTCACCAATAAAGCGGCAAAGGAGATGAAGAGCAGGGTGGAGGAGCTGATCGGCAATGACGCCAAGGGCATGTGGATCGGCACCTTCCATGCGACCTGCGTTCGGATACTGAGACAGGACATACACCATTTAAACCTGCCGAACGGTTTCGCCATATTTGATGAAGACGATCAGTTGAGGCTTCTGAAACGGTGTATGGCCGAGTCACGCATTGATGCCAAGGGCATGGAGCCCAGGAATATTCTTGCGGCGATAAGCCGTGCCAAGAATGATCTGGTGTCGACGGAGGATTTTCGAAAAAGGGCACTCACCAGCTTTGATAAAAGGATTGCCGAGCTTTATCCCCTATATGAAGGCGCGCTTCGATCAAACAATGCCCTGGATTTCGACGATCTTCTCCTGTTGACTGTGCGGCTTTTTCAAAAACACCCTGATATTCTGGCACGATATCAGGGACGATGGTCACATATCATGGTTGACGAATACCAGGACACCAACCTCGTGCAGTCCGCCCTCCTGGACCTGCTCGCGGCCACGCATCAGAACCTGTGCGTGGTGGGTGACGATGATCAGTCGATATACCGATGGCGCGGCGCACAGGTGGGGAATATCCTCCATTTCGAAAAGCGGTATCCACAAGCCCGCGTTATCCGTCTGGAGCAGAATTACCGTTCCACGAAGATCATTCTCACCGCTGCTGATGCGGTGATCGCACGAAACCGGAACCGGAAGCCGAAAAAATTGTGGACCGCCAATGAGGAAGGCGAGCCCATTACGCTCTACAAGGCGGGTAACGAGCACGATGAGGCCTCGTTTATCTGCAGCACAATCCGGCAGATGGCCACAAGCGGGTTCAAGGACCTGGGAAATTTCGGGATCCTCTATCGGGTGAATGCGCAGTCCCGCGTATTGGAAGAGGCGCTCCGAAGGCAGGGTATCCCCTACCGCATTGCCGGCGGGATACGGTTCTATGACCGCAAGGAGGTAAAGGACTGCATCGCATACCTCAAGCTGATCAATAATCCGGGCGACGACATAAGCCTTGCCAGGATCGTCAATGCCCCTCCCAGAGGGATCGGCAAGGGGACCCTGGAAAAGGTGGCGAAGTTGGGGACACAAAAGGGGATCCCCATTCTGGAGGCCATGCGCCAGGCCGTTGCCGATGAGTTGTTCCCCTCTCACCTCCAGGAAAGGCTGGAGGATTTCTACCTGTTTGTGAGGGATATGCACGAACGGGCCTCGCGGGTCCCGGCGAGCGAATTGATGGGCCTTGTCCTGGAAGAAACCAGGTATATTCCATACCTTGAAAAGGAGCAGACCGAGGAGGCGATGGCACGGGTCGAGAATGTCAAGGAGCTTTTGTCCGCGACCGGTGAATTCGCTGCGGCATCGGGTGACACCACCCTTGCCGCCTTCATGGATCATGTGGCATTGTTGTCCGATGTCGATACCCTCAAAAACGACACCTCCGCGGTGACGTTGATGACCCTCCACAGCGCAAAGGGGCTTGAATTTCCGGTCGTTTTCATGACCGGAATGGAACAGGGGGTATTCCCCCATTCCCGGTCATTGGAAAGCGATGAGGAAATGGAGGAAGAACGGAGGCTCTGCTACGTAGGCATGACCCGGGCAAAAAAGAGGCTCTTTCTGACCCATGCCTATGAGCGAAGCAGTTTCGGGCATACCCAGCGAAACGCCCCTTCCGTGTTTTTACGGGATATCCCTTCCGAATGCTTCCGTCTCGGTGAGGTTGCCTCCACGCCTGCAAAACCACGTGTCCATAAAAAACCCATCGATACCATAAAGAAGGCGCCGAAGCCGGATGCAGCATCCATTACGTCTCCCATACACAATCCAGGAGAACTGGTGATCGGGGCAAAGGTCTTTCATGACCAGTGGGGTACCGGGACCGTATTGAATATAGAGGGACGGGATGATAGCATAAAGGTGACCGTCGATTTCAGAGGCCATAAGAAAAAACTCATGCTAAAATTTGCCCGGTTGCGCATCCTCTCCTAAGAAGGACTTCAAGGCGCAATGCCGTGAAGGGAGTCAACTGCCGGCAATGCATCGTTAAGAAGGGACACCGGTGGAACGTTCGGGGAAGATAACCAGAAAACAGGTTGAATATGTGGCCCACCTCGCCTACCTTGAGCTTTCCGAGGAGGAAAAGGAGCTGTTCACCCATCAGTTGGACAGCATACTGGCATATATGGACAAGCTCAACCAATTGGATACCACCGGCATAGAGCCCACCTCCCATGTCCTCCCCATGACCAATGTGTTTCGTGAGGACGAGGTGCAGGACTCGCTCCCGCTGGAAGACGCCCTTGCCAATGCCCCGGACCGCAAGGACGGCTTTTTCAGGGTCCCGCGGGTGATCGAGGAGGGATAACGGTTCGATTGCCGAAGGGCTTATTTGTTTTGGAGGCACAGGCATGCTGATGGAAAAGAATAATGCACAAAAGGAGACCAGGGAGCTCAAGGAGCGGTTGTTCCGCCCTGCAAGGGTGGTCTGGGACCATCTGGAGGAGGGGGAAAAAGAAGGGATTATGGCCCTTGCCGAGGACTACAAGCGGTTCCTGGACAACAGCAAGACGGAACGGGAAGCGGTGAGGGAAATCGTGGCCTTTGCCCGCGCAAAGGGATTCGGGGCGATTTCGGATGGTTCTTCCCAAAACCGTTTGTATGCGGTCCATCGCAACAAGGTGGCCGCGCTTGCCGTGCTCGGTGCACAGCCTATCGAGAAGGGCATGCGCATCATCATTGCGCATATCGACTCCCCGCGCCTGGACCTCAAACAAAGTCCCCTCTACGAGGATGTTAACCTTGCCCTCATGAAAACCCACTATTACGGGGGAATCAAGAAGTATCAATGGGTGAATCGGCCCCTCGCCCTGCACGGCACGATCATAAAATCCGACGGATCCTCGCTGGAATTGAGGATTGGCGAGGATGAAGGGGATCCTGTATTCGCGGTCTCCGACCTCCTTGTCCATCTCTGGAGAAAGGCTCAGGCCACCAAAAAGGCGGAGGAGGTTGTGGAGGGGGAGAACCTGAATGTGATTGCGGGGTCCATCCCCTACGAAGCGGACAGGGAGACGGATCAACGGTTCAAGCTTGGGCTCCTGGCCATGCTCTCGCAGAAATACGGCATTGTGGAGGAGGACTTCACCAGCGCGGAATTCGAGGCGGTACCCGCGGAAAGGGCGCGTGACCTGGGATGGGACCGCAGCATGATCGCCGGGTACGGCCATGACGATCGGGCATGCGTATACGCTGCACTCCATGCGATAGGCGAGATGGAATCATCGGAGCGTCCCCTCCTCGTCCTGTTCATGGATAAAGAGGAAACAGGGAGCGACGGCAATACCGGCTCGCATTCACGGTTCATCGAATACGTGGTGGGTGATATCGCACGGGCCCAGGGAGGGATCGAAGAGGGCGCCCTTCGACGTGCCTTGGCACACTCCGAGTGTATATCCGCAGATGTCAATGCAGCCATCGACCCCGAATGGCAGAACCTGTTCGACAAGCGAAACGCCGCCAGGATGGGGGGAGGCGTCTGTGTTACAAAATATTCGGGCTCCGGCGGCAAGTACGGAACGAGTGACGCCAACGCCGAATTTGTGGCAAAAATCCGAAGGATACTCAACGAAAACAAGGTAATATGGCAGACCGGCGAGATCGGCAAGGTGGATGAAGGGGGAGGCGGCACCGTGGCGAAGTTCATGGCATGGTACGGCATGGACGTGATCGATGCCGGCATGCCGGTGCTGGGGATGCATTCCCCGTATGAGATCATCAGCAAGGCCGATCTGTACATGACCTATAAGGCGTACAAGGCGTTTCTGCGCAATGCTTAGGGCTATGGTGGGGTATCCCTGAGGATATCGATCATTGCCTGATGGACGAGGCCATTGCTGCACAGGAGCTCGTCCTTGAAGGGATCAAACGACCCGGCATCATAGGTGGTGACCCTTCCGCCCGCCTCTTCGACAATGAGGCTTCCTGCCGTGGTGTCCCACGGTTTGAGCCCAAACTCCCAGAAGCCGTCATAGCGCCCCGCAGCCACGTAACAGAGATCCAGGGACGCGGACCCGTCCATCCTGGTTGCCTGCACCTCGACGGCCATTCGTTTGAATTGAGAAAACTGCGTATCGCTGTTTCCCCTGCCCTTGGTCATCCGGCCCGTGGCAACCAATGCGCGCTCAAGCGTTGCGGTGCCTGAAACATGGATGGGATTCCCGTTTAACCGAGCCCCCTCCCCTTTTACCGCGGTGAACAGCTCGTCCAGAATCGGATCGTACACCACGCCCAGGACAACCGATCCCTCCGCCTCCAGGCCTATGGACACGCAAAAGCAGGGATAGGCGTGCGTATAGTTGGTGGTGCCGTCGAGGGGATCGATGATCCACCGAAACGGCGAAGGGAACGCCAGGTTGCTTCCCTCTTCCGACATGATGCTGTGGTCGGGGTATGCACTGTGTATGCGCGTGAATACAGCCTGTTCGCATTCACGGTCGATATCGGTCACCAGATCCTTGGGGCCCTTGTAGGCGATCCCTATATGTCCTCCCAGCCCCTTTCGCTGGATTTCACCTGCGTGGTGAGCGGCGTCGACGGCAAGGGCAAGCCATGCTCGGATATCCGCCATCTACGACCTTTCCTTGAGGGAGAGGAATGCCGCTATCTCCCGGGCCGATGCAGGAAGGAGGGTGGGGGCGTTTTTCATACGGGGCGCAGGAGCGATCTCATATGCCTCGGGATAGGAGTCCTCGAAATACTTGGTTTGAAAATCGGCAAACTTGAGCTGATGGGAGGTCGAATCCACCACCACGGTATCCCCTGTTGTCACCATCCCCGCCTCATGTGCCCGTTTCAACGCCGCCACCGTCTCACCACCCTGGG
>JBLIRN010000073.1:0-13535 GCA_049472315.1 bacterium | reverse complement strand
CGGCCGCTAGGAGCCACGCCGGTCTGGATCGCCGAAGGAGCCTCAGGAATTCCTGCTCTTTTCCGTATCCGACAACAAAGAATATCACACCGAACAGAAGCAAGACCGCTGTGTTAAACGGGGCCCTTTTCCAGAATGACCGTCTATCCTTCTTACCCATTTTATGATCCAACCTCGGCGTGCTTATAATTAAACGCACTCCCACTGCTGACAGCAATATTGTTTACAACATCCTTGACCCCGAGAACACGGGAGGCAATGATCCCAGCGCGCTTTTTATCATATATGCTATTGACAATACCGGAGAGGGTTACGAATCCATCCTTGACGCTCACATCGATGGCATAGATATTCAACGCATAATCGCTCTTGTATTCAAATTGCAGGTCATCGCGAATGGCATCGTCATCCCGCCCGGCAGCCTTGACTGTGAGCAGATTGGTCACTCCGGAAACGCCGATCACATCACGTGCATCCTCTCCGGCAACCCTTTTTTGGAAATACGAGGGTACGGAACCGCGAAGCGTAATATGCCCGGCTGAAGCCTCAATCGTGATGTTGAGAGGGGCCAGACGGGTATCTTCATTGAACTCCAAACGAAGGGTTTCCGTGAGTTGATCATCGGAGATCGATGGAGGCCCTTCCTTGACCGCTTCCTCGTCCTGCCATTTGACCGCGAGATTGTTCTCAATCCCCTTCACGTTTCCGACCCAAAGGGCCACATCCCCGGCAATCTTTTTCTGGTAGGCATTGTCAACCGAGCCATTCAGGGTGACAACGCCGTCTTTTACACCCACGGAAATCGATAGACCATTCAGGTACACGTCCCGACTCATGGAGGAAATCACGTCCTTTTCGATATCCTGATCGGACCGATGTGAAGGGAATTCTATGCGGAGATCATTGATGATCGATTTAGCTCCTCGCACCTCGCTTGCCAGCAGCTCTATTTCTTTGGACTCAGCCCGCGAGGAAACCGTGCCGGAGATGGTCACATGACCGTCCGATACGTTGATATCAAGGCCCTTTGCCTTTATAAAGGCATTGTTGATCACTCGGTGCCTGATATCATGCGCAATGTCCGTATCGAACCGAACATCCGGGGCGACAACGATCTCATTAATCACACCGAGCACGCCCTGGATCTTTTTGGCCTCGAGCTCCGCATATCTCTTCTCCGCAAGACTCGTCACCGAACCAGAGAGGGTCACAATTCCTTTAAATGTCCGCACATCAATATCGGTGGATACAATGTGCGGATCATGTCCAAGCGCCTCCCTGACCCAGGAGGTAACCACCTCATCGCTCGGCTTCTCGGCTGCATGAACTCCTTGAAATAGCACCATGAAACCAAGAATTGCCGCGACGGCAACAAAGGCTATTAAGGACTTTGAATATTTTTTGTTCATGAGTCGTCTCCTTTCGCCTACAAAATTTCAATTGTATAACATTGTTGACATAGTATGATCTCGTGAAAATCGATTCAACATACAAAATCATCCCTTCATTCATATATTGTTGTCCGGCAGGATCTTTACAAGCGACACAGGAAATGGACCTCGGCGACGAAAGGGATGCCACTGACAAATACAACCATGATCGCATCAGGCACACTAATAGAAAGGTCTTCAGGGATCCGATTTCCCCTAACCATTGGTGATTTCCCCGGCCTTTTCCAGCATGATCTTGGAGAGGATGGGACCTATGACCTCATGGATCACGGTGGCACCGACGATTACGCTCAGGAGGATATCGGAGATGCCCTGAAAGGCCGGATTTTGTTTGATCAACAATGCCAGTCCAATGACAATGCCGCCTTGAGGAATCAGACCGCCGGCGGTATATCTTTTTACCGCCTTCGGCGATTTTGCAAGCGATGCCCCGAGCATTGTTCCCGAAATCTTCCCAATCGTCCTGAAAAGGACAAAAAACAGGATGAGGAGAAAATTGTTTATCAATACCAAAAAATTGAGATGCATCCCGCTCAGCGTAAAGAACAGGATGAAGATCAATTGCTCGGTGTAGCGCTCGAGGACCCTGAATATTGTGTCCCTTTTCGGGTTGAAATTGACGACCATTACACCCATGGTCATGGTGGCAAGCAGCTCGTCCAGATCGAGGCGCGTGGCGATGCCGAAGCATAGGGCCAACAGTGCGAATATCAAAACGATGTAGACCCCCTCCGACTCCTTTTCCACAAAGGAAGTGATGCGATTGAAAAGGATTCCGAAGGCGATCCCCAACAGGATGGATCCGCAAATAACAATGAGCGTTTTCAGCAGGGAGAGAGACATGTTGAAGCCTTGATGAAGCAAAAAAACATTGGCAACTGCAATGGCGAGACTGTAGTTGATGATGCCTGTCGCGTCGTCGAGTGCAGCCACACCCATGATGGTCGAGGTGACATCTCCTTCTGCGTTGTATTCATGGGCAACCGCCAATGTGGCAGCGGGATCGGTTGGTGATCCAAGGCAGCCCATCAACAGGCTCAATGGAATGAATGTGTTAAACCAGGTGGCATCGGCGCGCCGGATGAAAAAGGGGGTCAGGGCAAGAAAGCCGATAATCACGGCGAAGAAGGCGAATTCGGCCTCGAACAGGGTGATGAAAAGGATGCCCTTTCCCATCCGTTTGATGCGGGCATACAGCAGGGTACCGCCGACCGAGAAGGTGATAAAGGCAAGGGAGATATTGGTCACGAATGTCGTATGCTCGACGAAATCCTGGGGGATCAGTTTTATCAGATTGGGATTCAAGGCGATGCCGGCAAGGATGTACCCGGTTACCTTGGGGAGCCTGAATCTCTCGGCTACCTCTCCAAAAATGAATCCCGTAAAGATGATGACCCCAACGATGAAAATGGGAGGCATGGTTATCCTTCGTTAAAAGACATAGGGTATGAGACATACAAGGGAGACGGATGTTTGTGCTTTTCAGTTAACTATATCCAATAGGTGCGGATATTGTCAATCCGGCCCAAGGAATCTACTATCCTTCGAGCCTTTTTCCGTCCTTGAACCGCCCCAATGCATAGGCTAAGATAATGCTAACGTTCTATTTTCCCCTTCCGGGTCCCCATGGCATTAACAAAACAGAGAGAAATTTCATGATCCCATTGAGTGATATCGATCGAAGGCCTTTGCGTATACCGTTCACCACGGCCCTGATCATCGGCGCAAACGTTATCGTGTTTCTGTTCGAAATGATGCTGGGAGAACCTTTCGTTCTGCGATGGTCATTCATGCCTGCACAAACGGATTCTTTCAACGATACCACCAGGAAGGCGAATGAGCCGGAGGATATTCGGCACTGGGACCACTTCAAAGGCAAAACTGCAGGGGTGTCATGAATGCTCTGGGTCAAGGTACCGCGAAATATGAGGGATGGGGATCTGAGGCTGAGGCCATTCAGGATCTTTGACGGACCCTGTGTAAAAAGCGGAATGAATAATGAAACCGCCTTGACCTCCGCCGGTGCGGGAATGCCTTTCCATGGTTCATGGCTTTCGATGTGGTGGTGGATCAAGAAGACCTATGAGTGTCCCTTTTGTATAGAGTTGGATTCGACTCCCATCGGATTTATTGGCTTGTACCATATGATTCCGGCTGAATCGGCCGACATCAGCCTGGTTTTGTTTGAAAAAAGGGTAAGGAGGAAGGGCTATGGCACCCGGGCGTTCAGACTCATTACAGCGAATCTTCAACAATATTCCGCTGTAAAAAGGATACAGGCAACGGCCAGAAGGGACAATGAGGGCGCGTTATCGTTTTGGATAAAAATGGGTTTCTCGCAGACTGCGGTGCGTGACGATGTTGTTCAACTGACGCTGGATGTGAATATCTCGGGCAAGAGACACCCTACTTTTGCCTAAGATCCAAGGGATGAATCCGGGAGCGCCCATAGAGACTTCTTTCAACCCCACAGAGAGGAGCAAAAGACATGCGGTATAAGACATTGTGTGTGGCCCTGGCACTCATCGCATCCGTGATGAGTGGCAAGGTTCGGGCCGAGACCGACAAACCAGACACCTCTTCGGAGATCCTGTATTTTGAAGACTACATCGAAGCCATCGAGGAAGAGCCCGAAAGCAGATTCCATAGGGCACGTGAATTTTTCTTCAAAAATGACATGCAGGCCGCGGCCAAGGAAATCCGCAAGGGCGCCGTTTTTCTGCGGCTGGAATCAGGCTGGGCTACAAAGGAGGGGAAGGGACCCCTCATTGCCTCCTCCCAGGAATTGGAAAAACTGGCGGACGATCTTGAAAGCGATAGCGTGACATCCGTCAAGGCACTTGATGACACCTTCGCACGCGCCCATTACGCCCTTGCACGGCACTATCACCTGAAGGCCGCCGAGTCCCATGGTAAGCAGGCATATAAGAAACTCGCACGCGAGCTGAAGGCTGCAGCGAAACACCTCAAACACGCCCTTTTATGGAGCAGAAACAAGATAGAATCGGTCTTTAATGACCTGATGAGGGACATACACAGCATGGCGGAACGATTGACAAAGGATGAGAAACAGGCTCACGACGAGGTTGGAAACGTGATAGACTCCATTGGCAATGAGATAGAGAAATCAAGGGAACGGATTGAACCCGGCAAAAAATAAAGCGTCCCTGTGGTAAGCTGAGGGGCATCTGAAGAGGATTGTTCAGACCCATTCGTTACCGGTGTTCCCCATCAAAAAGACGAATCCCCGGGGAGGTCTTCGCTGACTTCCCCGGGGATTCCATTACCTGCTGTCGTTCACTATTCTATTCCGCCCAAGGGCTAAATGCGTAGTCCCTTGTCTCAACTACCCTAATCAAAAACCATAGAAGAAGGGCAGGTCATAGAATTGGGCACCCAGCGGTAGCCACCAGTTGTCCTTTCCTTTGTCCTTTCCCTTGTCTTTTCCCTTGTCTTTTCCCTTGGATTTATCGTCTTTGTCCCAGCC
Organism: bacterium; assembly: GCA_049472315.1. Taxonomy (GTDB): domain Bacteria; phylum SZUA-182; class SZUA-182; order DTGQ01; family JAFGSM01; genus JBLIRM01. The sequence continues at coordinate 8,597 of JBLIRN010000073.1, read as the reverse complement.
GTAGTGGTTTCCGTCGAACTTAAACGGATTGATCTCGCACGATGACCACGGACAGTTATTCCATGAAGGGAAGACCGACTTACAGGGCTTGCATGGCTTCTTGCACTCCCACCGGGTGTCGTCCTCGCCCTGGAAAAGGACCTGCTTGCCGTTGTACTCGAAGATCCCCCTCAGCACAAAATGCCGGTCAAACAGGGACTCGACTATGTCCTGCCGGTTAAATTTCAGGATCGCCTTCATGCTCCAGTGTGCACAGAAACTGCACTGGTGGCATTTGCAGTCATCGCAGTCCTCGTCGCAGTCATCGTCACACTTGTACTTTTTGCACTTGCCTTTGCCCTTGTCGCAGATGTCATCCATACACCACCCGCACGTCTGCATGCGAAGCAAGGGCGCCCCGTCGCATTTTGCATCGGAGATGGTCGTGACATCAAAGGGATCAGGGAATCGGACGAATACGGTGAACTTGCCGCGATTCAAGCACAGACGCTCCGGCTTGACTGCCATCTTCCAGCCGGGGACCCTCAGGACAATGGTGAATTCGGTAGTTGCGCCATCTTCAGGCATATTCCCGCAATAATCCTGGGCCGTGATGGTGACCTTCAGGTTGCCGACGAGCAGATAGGGATCGATTGTGAGGGTCATCGCCCCCGTATCGAGCACTCCAACGCCCTCCTGCTCCTCGCCTTCCCACCACACGGTGTAAGTGACGTTGGGATCGGTATCGCAGTTGTCGGTGACGGTAAAGCTGATGGTGATGGGATCGGTATTCCAGAAGGCGATTGTGTTTGCATCCCAGAACCCGTACACACTCTCCAGCCTCAGCCCTTCATAGTTCCCGTCGACGCCGGTAATGGTGACCACCGGGGCTTCCGTGTCGACCACCGTTACGGTGAAGCTGCAATCCTGAGTCTCATCGTGATTGCCAAATTCATCAAACGCCTTGTAGGTCACCAGGACACCCTGTTCCCCTGCGCACACCGCCGGCTCGAAGAAGGTATTCGGATCGTAATTGTTATCGATGGTGATTTCTTCGTCTGCGGTGCAGTTATCGGTATAGGTGGGCGGATCCCAGTTAACATAGGCGCCGCATACCCCCTCGTCGTTGTCGACGGTAATATCCCCAGGACAGTCATCCGCCGCCCTTGTCGGCCCATCCACATCCAGTACCTCCACGATGGCCCAGCCGCTCGCGGACTGTCCCTTGACGTCGGTCACGGTCACCATGACGGTATTGTACCCGATGTCATCGCAGTCAAACACATCAGGGAAGACCATCGTTTCCGATAAACCGCAATCTGCAGCCCAATCACCAGAATAAACGACGGAATCAAACGTGATACTGGCCTGTCCATTTTCATCGAGGTACACGGTGGTATCATGGGGTTCCACCCACGGAGGCTCGCACGTGGAAACAACGGCATCGTTTATGATGATCTGTACATTGTTCAAAAGGGAGACATAGCAGCAATCATCCACGTGAGTGATGACGATGGTGTTTACTTCCCCGGAGACCAGATGTACCGGAGAAAGATCCACGTATCCGCCGCCCACCCCTATATAGCCAACGTGCTCACCATCAGGATAGAGGGAATTAAAGATGGTGATGCGAATGCCGTCCACCACCACCTCGGCGCTTATCCGGAAATTAGAGACGGTCATATCGTCCGGGATTTCCATCACGGTCTTGAAATAGGTGAACTGCCCTGCGACCATGCACTGGAATTCTTCATCGAGATCGCACAGACTTGAGGGGATCACCTGATAATTAATATACTCCGGACCGGGCAGGATGGCCCAGTTGGGATCATCCAACTCCGGAATGACCGCATCGTCGAATTCCACCTGATCGCCGTGCACCAGCGGTACACCCGTAAAGGATACGATCGCCTCGCCCTCATGGGATTCCCATTCGGACCTGGTCAATGCAAGGGCATTGACGGCAACACAGAGAAAAAAGAACACTAGGACAATTGATAGTACCTTTTTAGACATACTCCCCCCCGAATTAAAGGTTATGGAATCATGTAAGTTTACATCCACAAACGTGCTACTGCACCCCTTGATCCATAAAACACCCCTTTCTTCCATGCATTCTCTCATTGATCATACCCGTGTATATGAACAACCTTGCTCCGGAAAGAAATTACGTTTCATCCCCTTCGTCGTGCCAAGACAGACGGGCACGAGAGCACAGGGATCCCCGGAAGCGAGCCGGCGAATCCTAAGGTATTGCGTATGATGTAATGAAATGGGGCCTAAATGACATCTGATTCATTTCATGTAAACTCTCTGTTGTGTAATAGAACCAGTGTAATGAATGGGGGAATTCCACACTACATGAGATAATGTTGAAACGAATCTCCACCTAAACTAACGCGGGTGCTGTGGTTTCATGATGTATAAACAACCTCGACGGGGGGCTATTGAATATGGAATAAATGTATCATAGTAAAATATAATCCATTCCCGTCAAAAAGTCAATATAAATTTCTGCTGCATGACTCGTGATCCTTACGTGATAAGACATATGCATGATTTGACATTCAATCTTCCCTATATCGTGCAATCGGCCGCGATAATGCCGTATCCCGCAGGAAAATACATCCGGGAAATATCGGCACGCATGGTGGCATTTCCATGTCTTCCAATCAAAATGATGCCCTGTTGCGCAATATCATGTGTATGCATGATCTGCATATAATTACAAAAAACGGTATAACCGGGGCTATGCGCCGATAATTGAAGATCTTATATCATGGCATATGATATGCTATTTAAAATCGTTAATCGTTCTTTTACAAATCCCATTACCTTTCCATGAGGTCTATTAGCATCGGGGGGAGCTGTGCACGGGGAGCCTTTCCGTCCCTCCTTATCCATGCGGCGCTGATTGCTGTTGTTAGTTCATCAAGAGTAATGAATCGTTATGTTGCTGCGTCTAACTTTTGGTATTCAAAAGGGATTTCGTTCTCTGATTCTTTGCTTTCGAGAGAAAATGGTTATCATGCGAATTTACCCTATTGCCAATCAATTCCTGCTCTCCGAGTCCTTTAGTTCCCCGATATCCTTTTCTTTTACCGACAATGGACCTCTTGATCACGCACCGCGTTCACTTCCGCACAGGAAAGGGACGTGTCACAAGGGGGTGATACGTGCAACAATATAGTGGATCCGAATCATTTACACATCAATAATTTTCCATTCGGATTGGGGGGTTAAGAATGCTTAGGTTAGCGAAGATAAAGACATCAATCATTGTCGTGACCATCCTGATGATGGTCGCCATTCCCGTTTTTGTTCAGGCCGGCGGCCACAGCGGCATGAGCGGTATGGGCGGTATGGGCGGTGGCATGCATGGGAGCAGCTATTACAGTTATTATCCTGCCACCACTGCATCGTGGCTGGGGGGGTATTCCCCCTATTCTACTCGGGTAGGGAATGTTCTCGGCTATGGACTGGGAGGCTACGGACTGTATGGCTCAGGACTTGGGCTGTACGGCGGAGGCTACGGACTGTATGGCTCAGGACTTGGGCTGTACGGCGGAGGCTACGGGCTGTATGGCTCAGGACTTGGGCTGTACGGCGGAGGACTCGGATACGGCGGACTTTACGGATATGGAGGAGGATACGTGGCGGCCAAGGATTATGGGATTGAGCAAACCTATACCACCTATGTTCCTGGCGGTGAGGTAAGCACCTCCATATCAGAGGGCACCACAGTCGTACCCGGTTATGGTTATGGCGGCTTATACGGACTCGGTCTTGGCGGCTATGGTTTAGGCGGCTATGGCCTAGGTGGTTATTACGGCATTTATTAGTAAGAAATTATTTGTAGTATAGATACGACACACGAGGGCAGGAGCCTCCCTAACCCCCTTGCCTGAGCCAAGGGGGTTAGGGAGGCATTTTTGTTACCGGTCAGACGTGCCCTTCCTACGCAGATCGGCATTCCTACCGGGGCTGCGATCAGGGCATCCTTATCACGATCTCGTACATTCCCAGGGAAACCTTTCCCATCAATCCCTTGTTCCAGATGAGATCGGTGGCCTTCACCTTGGCCTCCTTGGGGACCATGATTACGAGCTTCACGCCCAGCCCGGAAAGCTCCCTCCATCGCTGGACCGCCTTCTCCGAAACACTCCCTTCGGTTTCGACCTCCAGGATGGAAAGGACCATTCCGTGGTTTCCGAGGATCATGTCAGGGTAGTGCCCCTTGTACTCGACCTTCTTTTCATCGCGCGGGTTGATCCGTATCTCCCGATAATCCTTGGAAAGCTGCTTTCTCATGTGCTCCAGGATCATTTCATGGATGAGGCCTTCGTAGTCCATGGCTGCTCCTCTTCGTGTTATTGACCATATGAACGTTTCCGGCATTGTATATAATAATGGCATCGCAATACAAGATATGCATGGAAAACTCCATATTGATAATCGGCTGGATATGGATATAATGGAGCATTCGAATACGGGCATATGAGGAGCCATGTTTTACTATCACACAACCATTAAGCTCTATCACACCGATGCAGCAGGCATATTGTTCTTCGGACATCTGTTCATGATTGCCTACGACGCATTCCAGGAGTTCTCCGAACAGATGGGACTCGGGGTGGGGGCCATCCTGCACAATGAGGATTACATCCTGCCTGTGGTACATGCGGAGGCGGATTTCGCAGCCCCTCTCCGGGTAGGCGACAGGATCACGGTCCAGGTCCAGGTGGAAAAACTGGGCACCAGTTCCGTTACCATCTCATACGGGTTTGCGAGTGAAAACGGAAAGGCACTGGGTACTGCGAAGACCATACACGTTGCGGTAAGCAGGACAACCCGCGCGGCAATTCCCCTTCCACGGGCACTGCGGGATGTCTTGGAGAAGTATGCCGCCGAGGATTCCTGCGCCGGGGAAGGCCACTGAGGGTGTCATCCCGGGGATAGGGATTCCTCAGCCAGTTTCCGCAGAAGCATACGGTTTGGTTTTTCCCCGCAAAGGCTTACTGCATCCGGCCATGGAAGGAACTGATCGGGGATCTTGAAACGCGGAAGATGCGGCTCCAGACGCCGGGCCAGTACTCTGGGTTCAAAGGATGCCCCCTCCCCCATCTCCACGAATGCCACCGGCCGCTCACCGAATTCCTCATCCCGTACCGGCACCACCACTGCCTGCAGCACCCCTGGCAACCGGCATAGATGCCGTTCGATCTCCTCGGGCTGGATATTCTCACCGCCTGAAATGAACATGCGGTCCCTCCTGCCGGTGACAGTCAGATCCCCCTTCTCGTCCAGGAGACCGGTATCCCCCGTGTGAAACCAGCCCTCGCGGTCACAACCCCGTGTCACTGCCGCACCCTGGACATACCCCTTAAAGAGCGTCTGGCCCCGTACCAGTATCTCCCCGTCGGGTGCGATTTTCACCTCTCTGAAGGGCAGCGGCGCTCCCGAGCACTGCAGCGCGGATCCATGACCTCCGCACCCGGCCGTGGTGATCTGGGACGCCATCTCTGTGGAGCCGTAGCTCAGGTGGATGGGAAGCCCGTATTCAAGAGCCTTCTCGATGAGCCGGTCGGGGAAGGCCCCCCCGCCCAGGAGAATCGCCTTCATGCGGCTCAGGGCCTCCCTCGTCTCCCTTTTCTGAAGCAATCGATAGAGCTGGGTGGAGACAAGTGAACAGTGGGTAACCCCTTCCTGCCTAATGCATTCATCGATGGGGGCTGTAGTACCGGGTACGGCCACCGCACCTCCCCCCAATGCGGCGCGAAACAGAATGGCAATCCCGGCGATATGATAGAGGGGAAGGGAGAGGAGCCATCGGTCCCCCGGTGCGAAGGGGATAAGTGCATTGGAGCCCAGGGCGCTGTGGCAATGGTTGCCCAGCGTATGGAGCACCGCCTTGGGCGTGCCGGAGCTTCCCGAGGTATAGATGATGGTTGCATCCTGATCGCAGTCAACAGGATGAGACAAGGCCTCGGGTGTGCCCTGATCCAAGCGGCAGGGGGCTACCACCTCATCGAGAAGGAACACCCTATATGCCTTGCCGTACTCCCCTGCGTGATCCCTGCTCAGGACGAGGGTGCGGCATCCTATCCCTTCGAGAGCCATATCAACGAGCCCGGGAGGCCACCGGGTGCTGACCGGAACGGCCACCGCCCCGAGCCTCCACAGGGCGATCAACAAGAGTACGCACTCCACACTGTTCGGCCCGAGCACGGCAATACGGTCACCTCGCCCGATACCTGCGGTTCGGAGGGCGTCCGCAATACCAAGCATCCGCCTGCATACCTCCCCATAGGTGAGGAGGCAGTCCGGTCCCGCCAGGGCAGGTGCGCCTTCCAGCGCATCCCTCCCCTCCCACAGGAAAAACCGGCCGGGCACTTCCCTCATCTCATTACCCCCCTTCCGCAACCGCTGTTCGAGGCATACGCCGGTCTGCAACTGTTTCGTTATATGCCTGCGAAGGTATGGTGTTCGTCGAGGTATGTGCGGATGAGCACTACAGACTGTAGACTCCCTCGATCTCTTGCAGCAGGTCATGCCTGATCGCCCGGCCCGTTTCGGCGATTGCCGCCACATCCACCGCCCCCCTTCGTGCCCGGAAGGGTGTCACCAGGAGGTCCTCGGCAAGCCACCGATAGGTATCAAGCCCCATTGCCGCATCCGGAGGGGTGAACGCCGCGGCAAACTGGGCGAGCCCGGAGAGGGCGATCCCCGATTGAAAGGCGCAGCTCACCACCGGAACAACCCCGTTCTTCATTGCCAGACGGCAGAATTGCGCCGCGTTCTCGAATCCCCCCAGAACACTCGGCTTGAGCACCCAGGCCCCTACGCCCTTGAACAGGACGGCATCATTGGGAGGCATGCCTGCAAGGGTCTCGTCCAGGGCGATCGGGATACCGGTTTTTTCATGGAACGTCTCCAGGTCCCCGGGGTCCCTCAGAGGCTCCTCGACATAGTCGATGCCGCACCCGGCGATACCACTTCCGAAGGAGACGGCATGGGGAAGCGTCCATGCCCTGTTGGCGTCCACGCGAAGGGACACCTGGGCGGGAACTGCCGCACGCACCCTTTGTACCGCAGTGACGGCGGAGTCAACCGGCAGGTGTCCCACCTTGAGCTTGATGCACCGGTACCCCTCCGCCGCCATTGCCTTCGCTTGCGCCTCTATGTCATTGCCTGAATCGGCAATGAGCCCGTTGATGAGGACCTCCCTGTGTGACACAGGGGAAAGGAGTGCATGCAACGGGAGTTTTTCCTCATCCCCAAGAAGATTCAACACGGCGAGTTCCACCCCGAATCGCACGCAGGGAAAAAGGCCGAGGTCCCCCAGCCACGCCTCGAATCCCCCGTTCAATCCCGCAATCCCCTCCGGGATGGTGGTATCCAAAAGGCACGGCATGCAGTCCGAAAGCTGGCGCTTCACCTGCTTCAGGTTTTCCCGGTGCAGCCCGGGAAACGGGGCGACCTCCCCGAGCCCCTCGTACCCCCTTTCATCCCGGAGGCGAATCACCATGCCGGACCGTATCTCCATCATCCCTCTCTTCAGGGAAAGGGGGCGTACCAGGGGAAGGTCGTAGCGGTAGGTTTCGACGCTGATGATTCTCATAGGACCCAGCCGATGGAAAACAGGATGCTGTAGATGAACAGGAGCCTTCCGGTATGTGCCAGGATCACATTGAAGACGGGCCCCGGTTCCTCCCTGAAGACCCGGGTGATGGAAGGGATTGCCAGCAGGAATACCGCGGTTGCAGCCAGGGCGTACGCATGGCCCGGGCAGCAGAGCACCAGCAGCGCCGGCACCAGGCAGGCCCCCAGGATGCTCATGAGGTACTCCATCCGGGCAAATCTCTTGCCGAAGCGCACCGCCAGTGTCCTCTTTCCCGCCTTCCGGTCGGTGTCGATGTCCCGCAGGTTGTTGACGGTAAGGATGGCGGTGGACATGAGCCCCGGGGCGATACCGGCGATCATGACCTGCCGGGTGATCCTCAATGCCTGGACATAGTAGGTCCCCCCCACCGCCACCAGCCCGAAGAAGATCAGGACGAAGAGATCCCCCAGGCCGTGGTATCCGAGGGGGAAGGGCCCTGCGGTGTACAGGATGCCCGAGGCAATGGAGAGGATGCAGAGCACCAGGATCGGCCATCCGCCCCGCCAGGTGAGGTAAAGCCCGGCTGCAAACGCAAGCCCATACACCAGCATGAACCCCCTTTTCACCGCCTTGGGTTTGATCAGACCCGCCTGGGTCACCCGCTTCGGACCCAGGCGATCCGCCTGGTCCGCACCCTTGAGGTAGTCGAAGTAGTCGTTCGACAGGTTGGTGCCGATCTGGATCATGATCGCCCCGAATGCGGCGGCAAGCGCGGACGGCAGGTGGAGAGCGCCGTCGGCGAATGCCAGGGCCGTGCCGATGATCACCGGAGATAAGGCCGCCCACAGGGTCTTCGGCCTGCTCGCCATCACCCAGAGCGCAAGCCGCGTAGGTCTGGGGTTCGGTTCAACGGTCTGCATGACTGTTTCCATGTTCTGCCCCTTTTGCTCAAGGCTGTTTGGGGAACCGGGAGAAATCCGGTTTCCGCTTCTCCAGAAAGGCGTTCCTGCCCTCC
>JBLIRN010000072.1:0-13776 GCA_049472315.1 bacterium | reverse complement strand
AATGCTCCTGCTCATAGTATTCTCCCTCCTCTTAACCAAAAATCCTCCTCTTCAGGATTTTTCCTCTCTATCCCGAAAAATTGCGTAAAGAAGGTCAACGAATTATATGTCAAGCAGTTTCATCACCTCCCCTTGCGCCTCTCTTACGATTCCTTAAAACCGGATCATTATTTTTTATAATATCTTTTATAAATAATTCTATGATGCTAAAAAAATCAGGCAATCAACGGGAAAAATGAAGATTTTACTATCAATGAACGATTGTTAGTAAAGGCTACAATGTCAATGTGTTACAGAAGATCAAAATAACGAGAATCGCTGTTTGAAAAGCAAATGAGTATGCGCTCTTTTTTGGTTATTGCACAATGCTCCACTGTCAAATTGTTTGGAACAGGGATTTTTTATTATTAGATCTATACCTAATATAAGAATATCGTGTAACTCACCTCTTGTCAAATGGTGTGGTTTTCCCCATGGGCACGTTAAAGCATCTATTGGAGCATGCGTTTTCACGATATGATCGCATGGGAGAATAGTATCGAGGATATGCAGACATTGATTATCATGATATATTGAAGTCCTGTGAGCATGAGGATTGAAACATTGCGTGGTGTTCAAGGTCCAATGGATGTGAATTCCCGTAATGATGGACTGCCGAATGAGGATGTGCGCGGATGGGGGTGATGCAATGAAAAAATTTTGTTACGCCTGTCGATCATCACGGGGGTCTGAGGCTGGAGTGCCGGAATATGATGAACTGCTTTTATTTAAAGGTAATTCCTGGTAAACTTGGGATGGTTCACACGAACATCACAAGATATGGACATCAAAGGGTATCACGATGATTGACCAGGGAAAACCGATGGCATCGATCGGCCTCACGGATGGCCCATTTCGGCAGTCGCCTAACCGGCTGGCGGTGTATGTTGCCGCAGGGCAGGGGCCGTATGCAAACACCAGGGCGGTGCTGGCCCGGATGGATCTTTCCCCTGCCCGGGGGAAACGGGTCCTGCTCAAGCCCAATGCCGGCCGGGTCGCGCCCCCCCGCTCGGGGATCACCACCCATCCGCAGGTGATCGCCGCTGCCATCGATGCATTCATGGAGGCAGGCGCGGAGGTGGCGGTGGGGGAGAGCCCTATCGTGGGGGTAACGGCGCTCGATGCCTTCGATTGCATGGGGGTCGCCCAGATCGCGCGGGAGCGCGGGTGCCGTCTCATTGACCTGGATGTGCATCACTTTGTGGAGGTCCGAATTCCTGACGGGCGCGCCATCAAGTCCCTTAAGGTCTGCCCGGAGTTGCTCGAATACGATATTGTGGTGTCCGTGCCTGTCATGAAGATGCACATGCACACCGGGGTGACCCTTGCCGTGAAAAACATGAAGGGGTGCCTGTGGCGCCGGAGCAAGGTTCAACTCCATATGCTCCCCCCGGTGGAGGGGTGTGACGACAAGCCGATCGATATCGCGATCGCCGACATGTCCTCGGTACTTCGGCCGCACCTTGCGATCATCGACGGCACCGTGGGCATGGAGGGGCTCGGCCCGAGCGCCGGTCAGGCCAAGCCGTTCGATGTCATCGTGGCGGGGGCTGACGCCTATGCAGCGGATTCAATAGCGTGCAGGTTGATGGGCACACAGGCGGAGAGGATACCGCACCTTCGCATCGGCGCGGGCCGCGGGTACGGGGTGATCGATCCCGATGCCATGCTGGTCATACCTGAGGACTGGCGGCAATGGATATCCCCGTTTTCACCGCCCCCTGAGCATCTTTCCATTGAATTTCCCGGCATCACCATCCTGGACAAGAATTCCTGCAGCGCATGCCAGTCGACGCTCCTCTTGTTCCTGAAGCATTATGGAGACCGGCTTGCCGACTATTTCCCGCAGGACAGGGGCATATGCATCGCCATCGGCAAGGGGCATGAAAGCCTGCCGGAGGGCACCCTCTGCATCGGCAATTGCACGGTACTGCACCGGGACTGCGGCATCTTCATACCCGGATGCCCTCCGGTGAGCAGCCAGATCCTGACCACCCTCTCGGGCAAGCCGTCCGTGGACCGTATCGACGGCCATATTGAGGGGCAGGATACCAAAAAGGGCGCCCCTGATGGAGAATAGTGCATCGTCGGTGGAGGCGCTCGCTCGGGACATGTTCGAGGCCATTGCGCGTGACTTCCCTGTTTCCTGCGCAAGCGACGAGTTTTACTATTTCCCGCAACTGCGTCCTTCCGATCTTGACTGGGAGGTCTGGGACCGCTTCTCCCCGCAGGGGGTGGCGGAGCTCGCCGGCAATCTCTCGGCCTGGGAGGAAGCCCTTGCTCGATGTGCCGCCGATGGTTCCCTGGACGCGGATGCCCGGATTGACCTCAACCTTCTCACCGGGTTCGCCCGTACCCTCAGGGAGCAGGTATCAGAGGTCAGGACCTGGCAAACCCAGCCCACGGTTCCCCTCACCCTTGTCTGCATGGGGCTTGCCGAGGCCATGGCCTCGGATGATCCGGACGCCAAACACGGGCGGGCCACGGGACTGCCCGCGTTTCTTGATCAGACGGGGGAGAACCTCGCCGATGTGCCGGTGCACTTTCGCGACCTCGGCCTGGAGATGGTGGAGGACACCCGGAACTACCTCCTTTTCCTGAAGGAAACGATCCCCGAGATAGGACCGGGCATCAATGCCCTTGACCGGTTCGAGCACGCGCTCAAGGGTGCGTCGACCCGCCAGGGGTTTCTCCTGCCCCCTGCCATGGTGGAGCGTATCATCCGGTTTCACATCCATTGCGACATGGACATGCAGGAGGTCACCCGCACCCTGGATGAGGAAATCGAGGAGATGCGGCAGGTGCTGGAAGGGGAGGCCGGGCGTCTGGTCCCTGATAGGAAGGGGCGTTCCGATCCCCTGTGGAGGGAGGCACTCGATGGCATTCCTGGGCCTGAGATCGGGGAGCAGGGGGTGATCGGCCTGTATACACGTGAGGTACGGAGGCTTGCCGATCACTGCCGGGGACATGGATTGATCCCGAAAGGCCCAGGCTCATCCTGCCCGGTCCGTGTCCTGCCCATGCCACCCTATGTTTCGGCGATTCGCACGGCCCCAAGCTACAGCATATCGCCCGGTCATCCCCCCTCGCAGGGGATATTCTACATCTTCGAAGACCAGGGGCCGGACGAGACACGGCGAAGGTATCACCGTGAATACAGGATGCTTGCCGCCCATGAAACCTATCCCGGGCATCACCTTCTGGATGCATCACGATGGGGCCTGGCCCGGTCCTGCCGGAGGCCCGTTGAGCGGCCCATCTTCTATGAGGGGTGGGCATGCTTTGCCGAGGAGATCCTGAGACGCACCGGGTATTTCTCGGGGTCCGCGGATCGATTCCTGCTTGCCAAGCGGAGGCTCTGGCGGGCGATACGGGGCAAGGTGGACATCGGTCTTCAGACCGGAGGTATGGATATGGAGGGGGCTGCGCAGTGCCTTATGGAGACGGGGATCGGCAGGGAACAGGCCATGTCGTCCGCTCGTCGCTATCCGTTGAACCCGGGATACCAGTTGTCCTACACCATGGGATTGCGCAGGTTTCTGGACCTGTGCGACCGGTATGGGGGCGACGACATACAGGGATTTGCCGGGAGGGTCTTGGTGCAGGGAGAGATCGGTTTTGACGACCTTGTAGGGATACTCGCAGGAAAGGGGACCTGATGGCGGAGCGGTTTTGGGGATATCATTCGGAATGGAACCTTGGAAGTCCGGGTGGCTGGGACTATCAACGGATCACCCAGACAATCGGCAAGGCGGTGTGGGAGCGACTCTTTCGAAAACGAGCCATCGATATAGACATTGATTTCGACCATCCCTTCCTCCATCCGGTGAACGGGTTCGTGGCCATGCTGCAGGAGGCGCACCGGTCGCGGGAGGGCTCCGGCCCGGGCTTGATCGCCGTGGTTGCCGAAGAGGAGACCCTGGAGGTGGTGGTGGAAAACAGCAACCTCGTCGTCCACCTCAACGCCGTTGAAGGGCTCTCCGGCGCCCTCATGGCGCCGCATGAGCTCGAGCTTCAAAACGGGTGCGTTTCCTGGAAGGGGCAACCGGTATCCATTATCTTCATGGACTTCAATACGGACGTGCTCCTCGATCTGCACCGCAGGCACAACCTGACCCCTTTGCTCCAGGCCGTTCGTGAGGGGAGGGTCATCAATCCGCGGGGCACCGAGCCGATCAATGCCAAGAGCATGTTCGAGGTGATCACCGATCCTCGCAATGCAGGCCGTTTTCACCAGGGGACCATTCAACGGACCCCCTGGACGCGACAGTTCTATCCCCGAAGGACCTGTGGACCTCACGGGGAAGAGGTCCCGGACCTGGTCGAATGGACCCGTTCACACTGGGAGGGGCTGGTGCTCAAGCCCGAGCGCGGCTATTCCGGCAAGGGGGTATGCGTGGGGGGGATTCACCATGATATCGACGATATCATCGAACGGGCGCTGCGGCAGGGCGACTATATCGTACAGGAAAAGATCCCGCTGAATCTGTGGTCGGAGATGCTCCCGGAGCTCGATATGGCGACCCGGACCGTCAAAGAGGCCTCCTTTCAGACGGACTTCCGCTGCCTTTTCGGTGGACACGGCCTGTTCGGTTTTCTCGGACGATATGGGGGGGTTCCGACCAATGTGGGAAGCGGGGGCGGGGTGCAGCCGCTGGGGGTGCTCCGCTCGGACATGGACGTGGGTGATGCCACGCAGCGGATCAACGATGCGATCCTTGCCATGGACTTCGGCGACGTGCTGGAGGCGGTGGAGCACCAGATGAAGATGTCGATGGATCATCGGTTCACCTATCTTCTGGGTCCCATCAAGATGGCCCTCCGGCCACGGTTGATCACCTCCGGTCAGATGGAGGCCCTGGAGGCCTACTGTGCGGGCATCTGGTCCGACTGTCTCACCATGGAGGGAATGTGGCTGTCCGGCGACCTGGGGGTCATCGTCGGCATCGAACCCGAGGAGCTTGCGATCATTCGCTCCCAGCCCTGGGGAGGCTCTTCGGCCATCTTCGCCTCGGATGGGCTCTTCAGCTTCGGCGCGCACAGGAGATGAACATGGGATGACCATACACGTGGATGAGAATTGGTGGAAGGACCTTTTCGATGAGGTCTATCTCCTGACCGATGCCCGATCCGTGTGTAACGACGCATTGACCGCACAAGAGGTCGATTTTCTCATCCAGGCCCTGAAACCGGAAAGGGATGCACCCATCCTGGATCTGTGCGGAGGGCAGGGGAGGCATTCCCTTGAGCTGTCCAGGCGCGGGTTCATGAACGTCACCGTGCTCGACTATTCACGCTGCCTGGTGGACCTGGGGAAAAGGAGGGCCAGGCAGGAAAATCTCGAGACCCGTTTCATTCAGGCTGATGCGAGGAACCCCGGGTTGTCTGCACAGAGCTTCCGGCACATCATCATCATGGCCAGTTCCTTTGGATACTTTATGTATGACGATGAAAACGGAAGGCTCCTCACGGAGGCCTTTCGGCTGCTCGAGCCCAAGGGGATGGTGCTGCTGGATCTTCCTGACCGGGACCATGTGGTGCGCAACTTCAAGCCCTTCTCCAGCCACAGGGTCAACGCGGACATCACTGTCACCCGTGAGCGGATATTGGGGGATGACATCATCTACAGCCGGGAAATGGTCATGTCCGAACGCAAGGGGTGCGTGCGCACCAGTACCTACTGCACCCGCCTGTATACCGGGAAGAAAATTTCAGACCTGCTGCGATCAGCGGGATTTTCCTCGATAGAGTGCACCAAGGGCTTTATGAATCGAGCACGCGAAGGGGACTTCGGGTGCATGACCAACCGGATGATCGTAACCGCACATAAGGATTAAGGATATCAATAGCAAGACCCTGCGCTGAACCGGTCCGTCCTCGTCGCTGCTGAACGTACCGCTCCTGCATGTATCCCCTCCATTACTCTCGCGGATGGCCTAACATAGGCTGATGCCGCATAACGGGACTCTCTCATCGGATTTTTGTTGAGTTCTGCGGCATTGTGATTTCTAAAAAGCAAGACGTTAAAAAAACATCCATGATCTTTCGATCACAACGGTGGATACAAGTTCATAAAAAAACGAATAATCAGTTTAAGGTTATTATGTGAAGATAAAAAGGACCTAAATTTCGAATGGTTCGACGACCTCAACAGGTAGGTTTTAAACAAATTCCCCCGGATTGTCGATAAAGACCTTATAAATTTTATAGCAGCGAGTGTGAGTCAATAGGACCATTTTTGTACCTATGCAACGGTAAGATATCTTTGCCTTTGGAGACGGCTTGAATGAATCTCGTTTCACTGACGGTAAGCGGCATCATATGTGTCATGTCGATCTTTCTCATCTTTATTCTGTACTGTTTCATCACCACGCATTTTCGTCCGAAACATGAGAACCCCGTGCAAATCACGCTGCAGCAGAAAAACTGGGAGGAACGGCGGCAGCATCCGAGGATCGGCATCCAATGGCCGGTCCGGATAGAGACCTCCGGGGGGGCCATAGATGGAGTGACAAGGGATATCAGCCTTGGCGGGGCGTTCATCTGCTGTAACGAGCCGCTCCCCTTGCGTGAAACCTTCAGCCTGATCCTTGCCTCACCCAACTTCAGTTGGTCATTGGAGGTCACCGGAGAGGTGGTATGGTCCAATGCCAATGTACCGGCTGACAAGATCGTCAACAGGGGGATGGGCGTCCGGTTCATCCATGTCTCCAAGGAGACGCGGGCCTTTATCAACCAGGCGATCTCGGACAGCCTGCATGCCGTCCGCTTCTGAATGGAAACGGTTCGTGAATGCTTCACCGTTGCCGGATGTTGGTTTAATATCCCCTCTTGGTTAAGACATCGATACTGAAGCCATTATGGTTGGTAATTACGGGGTTATTGAGTGCTTCCAATCCTATGCCTCAATAGCGCGATGTCGGATTGGAGAGGGGTGGTTTTTTCAAACTATCAGGGAACCTCGGGGATGTTTCTCCCGTAAAAGATCTCGATCATCTCTTTGTTCAAAAGCTTCTTGAGCTTCTGTTCCTCGCCGGGAGGCAGGTCCCTTTTCGACCTTCCGAACAGATAGTTGTCGAGGTCGAATTCCTTGAGAATCATCTTGGTATGGAAGATGTTCTCCTGATAGATATTCACGTCGACCGCCTGGTAATTCTTCAGGAGGTCCTCTTTGATAAAGTTTTGGATCGAGTTGATCTTGTGATCGAGAAAAACCTTTCTTCCCCGGGCATCCCGGGTGAATCCCCTGACCCGATAATCCATGACGATGATGTCCGATTCAAAGCTGGTGATGAGGAAGTCTAATGTATTCAATGGGGATATCCTTCCGCAGGTGGATACGTCGATATCCACCCGAAAGGTGGTGGTTCCGCTTGCCGGATGTTTCTCCGGATAGGTGTGGACGCTCAGGTGGCTCTTATCCAGGTGGGCGACGATACCCTCGCTGCATTCCTCCACCCCCTTTCTTTCCTCCGCGATCAATACGGTAACGCTTGCGCCGCGAGGGATATAGTCCTGACTGGCGATATTGAGGATGTTTGCACCGATGATCTCTGAGACGCGCTTGAGGATGTCGGTCAGTCTGTCGGAGTTGTATTTGTCGTCAATATACTGGAGGTACCCGCTCTGTTCCTCGGGATTCATTGCATAGCAGACATCATAGATATTAAAGCTCAGCATCTTGGTAAGATTGTTGAATCCGTAAAGCTTTAACCTTTTTTTGATCGGCTTGATATTCACTGTTTACCCTATACCTTCGATAGTCCGATGATGTGGCGGCATCCTGTGCGAGGGCCGAGGTTTTTCCCTCTTCATGTGCTCGATGCCTGCGGTTATCCTGACTATGAATTTGTTTTACAATCAAGGGAAGTATAATCATGAGGAGATGCGTTGTCAATGAAGGGATTTGGAATTTTTTGCACCGACCGCCTCGAGATAGGCAAGAACGCGTGGATCGAACTCGTCTGAATGATCCTGTGGCTTCCGGGGCTCATCATCCTCTCTCAGGGGCCTTCCTGCCTGGCTCTTGATGCGTATCATATTGAAATCCGACCTGCGGGCATAGAACGCATCCACCACGTCGGGGTCGAAATGCGTCCCCCTGTCGTTTAGAATGATCTCCACCGACTTCTCGTGAGTGAACGCCCTTTTGTAAGGCCGGTCCGAGGTGATCGCATCGTAGACATCGGCAAGGGCCACGATCCGCGCAGAAAGCGGGATCTCCTCCCCCTTCAATCCCTTCGGGTATCCGGATCCGTCCCATTTCTCATGGTGGCAGTAGGCAATCTCCCTGCCGAGGCTGAGGAACGACTGCCCCTCCATCTTGTCCTCGGCGGCCTTGAGTGCATCGCCGCCAAGGGTCGAGTGGAGCTTTATGTGTTCAAATTCTTCGGGGGTGAGCTTGCCGGGCTTGAGCAGAATGGAGTCCTCGATGCCCACCTTTCCGATATCGTGCAGAATGGACGAGAGGTAGATATCCTCGATGAATTCCTGGGTAATGCGTTCCTTGTATGCCGGATTTCGTGCCAGCTCCTCGGCAATGATCCTGGCATATTCCCGTATCCTTTCCAGGTGGGCGCCGGTGTCCTCGTCCCTGTATTCGGCAAGCTTTGCAAAACCGAAGATGCTCGCGGCCCGGGCATTCCGAAGGTGCCTGTTCGACGCAAGCAACTCCTCGTTGAGCTCATGCGCCTGCTGGATCTTCAGTTGCAGTTTCTCGTGCTGTTTGCCTACGACGGCGCCTGCAAGGATCAAAAATCCTCCCCAGGCGATGATGTACAGGGTGAGATTGAGCCGGGTGTTGGGAATCATGAACAGATGCGGGTAGATGATGGAATAGGTGATCACCAGGAGGATACAGAGAACGGCGCCCAATACTGATCGACGCACCCCCAGGAAGTATCCGGTGACGATGACCGGCAGGAAGTAGAAGTTGATGAAGGCGATCTTCTGTGGGATATAATAGTTGATCAGGGCAACCGAGACGAGGATCGTCAGCACCAGGACCTGTTCGAAGTTGGTAAGGAGGTATCGCTTGAGCCGTTCCATGGGTGTCTCCTTTGTGTACACCCCTTATTTCGGCTTATTTGCGGCAATTCTTTGGTTTTTTCCCCCTTACCCAATATGTGAAGCAGTGCGTGCGGGGTGCATGTTCATGCCCCCTTCCGCAGGACCGCCTCGATCGTATCAATAACCATGTATGGATTAAAGGGCTTTTCAAGGCATACCGTGATGCCGTATGCCTCCATAAGCGCCCGGTGATTCTCTTTGTTCAGGACGCCCGTCATTGCGATAATGGGAATCGGTGCGGTTGAGGGAACCCGTCGCAGCGACTGGGCGATCTGGAATCCGCTCATGCCATCCATTTTCAAGTCGAGCAGTATCACATCGGGCTTGAGTGAGAACACGGTATCCAGGGCGGAGGTGCTCTCACTGATCGCAACGACCTCATACCCCCTTAATGAGAGTGCCTCTTGAAGCTCCTCTATCAGGTCCCTGTCATCGTCCACAATCATTACCTTCTTGACGGTCATTTTACTTCCTCCGGGCATAGGAACAATCATACGAAATAGCGGGTATCAAGGCACACGCGGATACCCCTTCCCGATATTACAGGGTCTCCGGCCTGCGAAACGTCCTTGTGCATCCCGATAGGGCATGTCGTTATTCACATGACTGCGGTTATTATAATAAAAATCGGGGATGGAACGCCATACCTAAACCCCATACTGTCTTGCTCGAACAGGTATGCTTGCATTATCGCAGGTTCTGCCGGCACATGCGCGCATCCTTGCATGATGATAAGTTACACGCCCCTTTCATTTCCTTTAATAGACGAAATGGTTTTTCATTTTCCCTGCAAAACCATACTCCACTATTCATCCTGTTCAAGGGGCACTTTTGGCTTCCCATGTGCTGCATCACTTTCAAGTTTGTTCCTGTCTTTGCGGACCTTAGCACATTCACCATGCATGCCTAAGTATTTTTTAAGCGATTATTATTCTGGAGGGTCGGTTGATGGATTGTGCGGGAAGACAATCGGGACATATGCGGAAGGGGAACGACGGAGCCACAAAAGGGGAAAGGGGCTCCCCGTGTTTCCGTTCATGTAGTTTCCTGTATCACCCCCTCGATCGTAGCAATCACATCGCGAGGATTGAAAGGCTTTTCAAGACAGATCTTCATCCCACAGAGATCCATGAGCGCCAGGTGCTTTTCCTTGTTAAAGAAGCCGGTCATTGCGATAATGGGGATATCCGCGGTCGATGAGAACCGTTTGATATGTTCCGCCACATCGAATCCGCTCATGCCATCCATTTTTATATCGAGAAGGATCACATCCGGTTTTGTGGTATATGCGGCAAATGGAGCAATGCTGCTCCGAGAGATCGGGATTGTCTCATAACCATGAGAGGTGAGCGCGTCTTGAAGTTCTTCCAGAAAGTCCCGATCATCGTCCACGATCATGACCCGTGTGTTTGCCATTGCCCCCCCTTTTTGCTCATTGTGTAGACATATGATGATACGAATCCCTTCCGCTGTCCTGGGAAGAGAATCGTGCAACGAGTGCCCGTATCCTCCCCGCAAGAAGCAGCCCCTGATATGGGCCGGTGCCGGAGGAGAATCCCAGGGTATCCTTGTCAATGACTTCGGTGACCCCGGTTTTGAGTATGGATACCACCATGTCATAGGGTGCCCTGCGCAAGGAACAGATTACGAGAACCGGCCTCGGAAAGAAACGAGCCAGTCTTTTCAGAAATCTCATTTCCCCCGATCGGGGATCGACGAGATCCATTATCACGATATCCGGGGCAAGGGACTTAATCATCACTCGTGCCTCATGGGTATTTCGTGCCATGCCTATGATATCGATATGGTTGTCGGCCTCGATTGTGCTCTTAAGATCATCAAGCTCCGCATCGGATGAGTTCAGCAGCAATACCGAGATCCTTGGATGACATTCTTCGTTGACACGTGCTGAACTGTGGCTGTTTGAACCTATGAAATGGATTCTGTTATTATGTCCGGAGGCCCGTTCATTGTTTCCGATTGCGCTGTTTTCCTTGTATTCCCTTCCTCCTGCGCAACCTGCTTTCAATACCCTTTGTATCGAAAGGATCAAGTCGTGCGGATTGAAGGGCTTCTCGAGGCATACATCCATGCCCCACAGCCCCATGGCGGAAAGATGATTCTCTCGTGTACACACGCCGGTCATCGCGATAATGGGGATTAACGCGGTTGAGGGAAGGCGGCGTAGTGATTGGGCGACCTGGAATCCGCTCATGCCATCCATCTTCATGTCGAGCAGTATCACATCCGGCCTGGATGAGAATGCGGCATCCACCGCGGAGGTGCTATCATTGATTGCGAGTGTGGCATACCCTTTCATTGAGAGCGTCTCTTGAAGCTCGTCCAAAAGGTCCTTGTCATCGTCGACGATCATAATCCTTGTGCTGTCCAACGTTCCTCCTCAGGACCAGAAACGAACCTTATAAGGAATGGGTAACGGGTCCTTTTTACATGTCTCGATCTTACATGATCAATCTATAAACCGGATACTGTAGACGCGGTATGCAATCAACAGGGCACCGAACATATGTTTTTTATTTTCGTGCATGCTGCATGGGCAGGGTCACGGTGACCGTTGTTCCCTTATCCTTAATACTTTCCATATGTATGCCGCCATCGTGCAGGTTGACGATCTGGAAACATACGGTGAGTCCCAGCCCTGTCCCCTTTGATTTTGTTGAGAAGAACGGTTCGTACACCATTTTTAGATTTTCTTCGCTTATCCCTGAACCGCTGTCCTTGACGTATATGCTCACGAACCCGTTGCCCTCATGCCGTATCCCCACATCAATTGTACCCCTTCGATCCTTCATGGCGTCGCATGCATTGTTCAGGATATTGTTGAATACCTCCTTTATCTGAAGAGGGTCCGCCTCGATGCAATACGTTCCGGGGATGTCCCATTGTTTACGAATCGAGATTCCTTTATCCTTTACCCTCTCGAGAACGTCACCGATACATTCGTCAAGGGTATGACGGATATCCATAGGTTCAAAACAGGGCGTCTTGATGCGGGAATAGAAAAGGAGATTATTGATGATCTGGTTGCTCTCCGCTATCTGCTTTTCTATCTTTTTCAGATGCCTGTCGAGGGAGGCATCCTGTGTTTTGAATCGTATGTTGTAGGCCGCGGTCTCGATGACGGCGAGGGGATTGCGCAGTTCATGGGCAACGGTTGTGGCAAGCATGCCAATGTCTGAAAGACGCCGTGCATCCGACAGCTTCTTTTGGATCCTCAGCAATTCCTGCGTCTTTTCATTCACCAGCCGCTCGAAGGTCTCCTTGTCCCTCTTGAGGACCATTTCAGCCTCCTTGAGCCTGGTGATGTCGGTGACGATGCCCAGGATGGCCTTATCCCCCTCATAATCGATCAATCGTGTGGTGAGCATCGATTCTATTCGTCTCCCATCCCTGGTGATATTGACGAATTCGAATGGGGACACCTCTTCGCCCTGCATGTGCCTCCTAAAATTCCCCCTGACGATTTCTTGAAATTCCGGTGCAACCAGGGAAAGGTAGTCGAAATCGGGTGCATAAAACTCCTCCTTTTTGTATCCTATAATCTCTTCACATCGCCTATTGGCATACAATACCTTGCCCCGCTTGTTGATAAAGATCATATTCGGCGAGTTCTCTGAAAGGGCCCTGAATTTCCCCTCGGAGTCACGCAAGGCCTGCTCCGCCTTCCGTTGTTCGGTGATGTCCCGGATGACGGTGACGATACTGACCACCCTTTTCCCTTCGAACACGGGTATTTTCCGCGTCTCGGTGATGAATTCCTTCTCCCCGATTGTCTGGCGTTCCTCCGTAATGAGGGCCTCTCCGGTCTCGAATACCCTCTGGTATTCCCGGCGAACCCTCTCCACTAAAAACGGAAAGACCTCGAACACGGTTTTCCCGATCACATCGGTTGGAATGCCCAGCCTCTCGTTCCATTGTTTGAAGGTCTTGTTGAAGAGAACGAATCGCAGGTCGGCGTCGACAACATGGATGGCATCCCCCATGGAGTCGAGGGTGGAGCGGTACTGGATTTCCGAGCCCCGCAGCGCCTTCTCGATTTTACTGCGCTCGATGGCATACTTGATGGCGCGCGCCAGCAGGTTGCCCCCCAAATTCCCCTTGGGGAGATAATCCTGTGCCCCTTCCCGTGCCGCCCGTATGGCAATGGATTCATCATCAAGCCCGGTCAGAATGAGCACAGGGGTATTGGGTGCCCGATCGCGCACCGCCTTGAACGTTTCGATCCCCGTACTGTCGGGCAGGGAGAGATCGAGCAGGATGACATCGAAGGACCCCTCGGATACATGCCGCAGCCCCTCTGCGAGGTTGCCGGCCCTTTGCATCATGACGCGCAGACCTTGCGCCTCGGCCAACATCTCCCGGATCAAACGGGCATCACCGGGATTGTCCTCGATCAGGAGAATGGCAATGGCTGTATCGATCATCCCCGGTCCTCCGGGGGGAGCTTGACGATGGTCAGCCAGAAATCCTCTATTGCCTTGATGATCTTGGTGAACTGGTCGAGATCGATCGGCTTGCAGATATAGCAGTTGGCATTCAGGCCATAGGCCCTCAGGATGTCCTCTTCAGCATGGGATGTGGTAAGTATCACCACGGGAATGCTTTTCAGCCCTGCATCGGTTTTGATATCCCTGAGCACGTCTCTGC
>JBLIRN010000071.1:0-13795 GCA_049472315.1 bacterium | reverse complement strand
ATCGTGCTCATGAAGGGCGGTGGATGATTCATCCAGGAGCCTTTCATCCTTTATAGCGACTAAAATCCTCTCTTTCACTGCTGCCTCCTCCACAAAAGGGTAATACACGTCATGGCCGTTTTCAAAGGGATGCACAATACCGATAGGATGCCGATTCTCAATTATTCAGGTTACTTGCCCCATGAATGCTCAAGGGATCACCTTGCTCAAGGGGTATTCGACAATCCCTGTTGCACCGGCCTTTTTCAGACAAGGGATAATATCCCTGACCACCTTTTCATCGATAATGACCTCAATGTCCAGCCAGTCCGGGTCTGTCAGGTGCGCTATCGTCGGGGTGTGCAAGGCGGGCAATACGGCGACGATGTTTTCCAGGTCCCCTTTTCTCACATTCATCTTGAGCCCCACCTTCTCCTCTGCCATCAATGCAGCGTTTAACAGACAGGCCAGGTTTTCCATCTTGGTCCTTTTCCATTCATTGTCCCAGGCCTCCTTGTTTGCGATCAGGCGTGTGGTGGATTCCATGATGGTTTCCACGATACGGAGCTTGTTGGCCTTCAGGGAACTTCCCGTTTCCGTAAGCTCCACAATCGCGTCAGCAAGATCAGGGGCCTTGACCTCCGTGGCGCCCCACGAAAAGAATACCTCCGGATGAACCCCCCGTTCCTCGAAGTATTTCTTGGTCACGTTGACCAGTTCGGTGGAAACCCTTTTCCCCTCCAGATCCTTGATGGATTTGATTGAGGAGGATTCGGGCACCGCGAGGACCCAGCGGACCGAGGTGCGCCCGGATTTCGCATAGCTGAGATTGGTTACCTCCACCACATCCGCTCCCTGTTCCAGGACCCAGTCCCATCCGGTCAATCCCACATCGAGCACGCCGTTTTCCACGTAGATTGCCATCTCCTGGGCCCTGATGAGCAATCCCTCCATGTCGGGGTCATCAATAGAGGGATAGTAGGATCGCTGGTTTACCGTAATACGATATCCTGCCTTGCGGAACAGGGCGATTGTGGATTCCTGGAGGCTCCCCTTGGGGATGCCGATTTTCAGTTTCATAGCGTTCGTTTCCTCCGTTTCTGATATTTATACACAGCGCGATTATGTTCCTGAAGCGTTTCTGAAAACTCGTGGGAGCCGTCATTTCGGGAGACAAAATATCTGTATGGAACGTCAGCGGGATAGAGGGCGGCATTGAGACTGCCCACGCCGGGATTGGCTATGGGGCCGGGAGGAAGGCCCCTTTTCCGATAGGTATTGTATGGAGTAACCGTACGGAGGTCCTTCTTGGTGAGATTGCCGTCATAGTTTTCCATGCCATAGATAACGGTCGGGTCGCATTGGAGTCTCATGCGCTCCTTGAGCCGATTGTGAAACACCGCCGATATGAGGGATCGCTCGGAAGGTAACGCAGTCTCCTTTTCAATGAGTGATGCCAGGGTGACGATTTCGTGCAGCGAATACCCTATCTCCTGAGCGCGGTCAGACATCTGGGGTGTGAATACCGTCCAGAAGCGTCGTAGCATTGTATCGACGATCCTTTGCACGGGGATGTTTCTGCTGAAAAAATAGGTATCAGGGAAAAGATACCCCTCGACGGTTTCTCCTTCTATACCCCAGGATCGCAATGTATTGGGGTCCGCACAGTATGCCAGAAAGACGTCCTTGTCCGTTATTCGTTTCCTGTCCAGTATATTTGCTGTCTGATAGATGTTGTACCCTTCCGGTATGGTAATCTTGTGCTGCACCACGCGCCCCTGCTCCATTATGGTGAGGATTTCCAACGGGCTCATGCGTGGTTTAAATGCGTATTCCCCAGCCTTGAGATCGCCCTTACCGTGGAATAGACTCAACAGATAGAATGCGCGGGCACTGCGGACGAGACCGGCCGACTCCAGGCTGAAGGCAATCGACTTGATCCCGGAGCCTTCCGGGATGAGCATGACCTGTTCAGGGCCCTCGGATCCCATAGGGGCGAACACCGTTATATAGACAACAGCGGTCAATACCAGGAAAATGCTTATTAAGGCAATAATGAGGGAATCCCGTATCATCGTTGTTCTCCATGGATTCGTGAATAATCGAGATAGCTCTGCAGTATCAATACCGCAGAAACCATGTCCACCTTTTCAGCCCTTTTTTTTCTGGATATACCTGATTCCATGAGTGCCTGTTCCGCATGCCGTGAAGTCAGTCTCTCGTCCCAGGAGGCAAAGGGACACTGTACCCGGGATTTGAGCAGATCGATGAACCGTTCGGTTTTTTCGGCCTGCGTTCCAATGCCCCCGTGCATGTGTCGTGGAAGCCCATAAATCACGCGGGTGACACCGTACCGCATAATTACATCGATAATACTTCCTACATCATGCCTTTTCCCGCGTCTTAAAAGTGTGGGAAGTCCTTGGGCAGTCAATCCGAGGGGGTCACTGACAGCCATACCGATCCGTTTGTCGCCGATATCCAAGGCCAAAAAACGGCCTTGTCCGTTCTTTTCCTCATTTGATGCAGGGGATTGAGAATTGGATTCATACATTGATAAATCAATCATTTAATTTTATAGATTACTCCAGTATATTACCCCAGCATCGGATCAAAATCAAGATTTCCTATTTAACCAAAAAGGGACCGCGCCCCACAGGAGATAGCATGCGGCAAATAAGCTCCAAATGTCAACAAGGTGCGCCTTTGAAATCTGCCACAGAGTTCAGTGAGAACACAGTATTTTTAATTGATCTTCCCTATGCACTCTGTGTTATGTGCGGTGAAAAATCACATTTTGACCATGTGAGGATCTTTGACTGCAATGCAAACCATGATATAGTTTCCTGTGCGCTTCGACAAGTGTTGAAATCGGTCTCGATCGGAATGGCTGATCGGGATCCGTTTGATTCATCCTCTCGCTGGTATGCGTTCCATGTATATCGGGTAAGGAAATGGCGCAGTTACGGCATTATACAATGCTGCAGGGATGCTTAGCTATGGGTGGGGATTTTATTATTTTATAGGTTTCAGGGGGTTACCGGCATGGAAGGGTTTACGGAAAAGGATCGTCAGTTGATCCGTTTTCTCCAGGATGACCTGCCCGAGGAAAAGGAACCATTCAGGGTCATTGCGAAAAGACTGGGTATGACCGAGGAGCAGGTGGTGGATCGAATCGAGGGGTGGATGCAGGAGGGGGTTATAAGGAGATTCGGTGCACTGGTCAGGCATCATGATATAGGCATCCGGGGAAACGCCATGGTGGCATGGTCCGTTCCTCCCTCCGAGATGGAGCGGATAGGATTACGGATTGCCCGGTATCCCTTTATAAGCCACTGCTACGAGCGGCCAACACGATCGGATTGGCCGTACAACCTCTACACCATGTTTCACGCTCCGGATAGGGAGGCGGTGGAAGCCCTCATCAGGAGGGTTGCAGAAGAAACGGGAATCAGGGAGTACAGGGTGCTGCATACGACCAAGGAATGGAAGAAGAGGAGCATGAAGTACCTCTGAGGTGTGACCATCACCTCGCGAATGCTTAGGGAGGATCATGATGTTCTCAAAATCTCAGAAATTATGGAAGGAAGCCGGCAAATACCTGATAGGGGGGGTCAACAGCCCGGTCAGGGCCTTCAAGGCGGTCGGAGGTTCACCGATCTTCATGACACGGGCGGAAGGCCCCTGCCTGTTCGACGTGGACGGACGACGCTATTATGATTACGTTGGTTCATGGGGTCCGATGATTCTCGGGCATGCACACCCTGAGGTGGTATCCGTGCTCCAGGAGGCTGTTGCCCGCGGCACGAGTTTTGGGACCCCCACTGAGGCAGAGGTGCGTCTGGCCGAGCTCATCGTGAGAATGGTTCCCTCCATAGAGCGGGTACGATTGGTGAATTCGGGAACCGAGGCCACCATGAGCGCCATTCGGCTGGCGCGCGGGTATAGCGGAAGGGACAAGATCATCAAGGTCGAAGGGTGCTATCATGGTCATGTGGACAGCCTCCTGGTCAAGGCGGGCTCCGGTGCCACCACCTTGGGGATCCCTGACAGCAAGGGGGTAACTCATTCTCTTGCCCAGGATACGATCACCGTGCCATTCAACAATATCAATGCCATAAAAAGAATTCTGGAGGATCAGGCCAGGCAGATCGCCGCGGTGATCCTGGAACCCGTTCCGGGCAACATGGGCGTGGTACCTCCGGAGAAGGGATATCTCGAAGAACTCCGGGTGCTTACCGATCGATTCGATGTCCTTCTTATCTTTGACGAGGTCATGACCGGTTTTCGTCTGGCCCCCGGAGGCGCCCAGCAGATCTATGGTTTGAAGCCGGATCTAACCTGCCTCGGCAAGGTCATCGGCGGGGGCCTTCCGGTGGGTGCCTTCGGCGGCAGAAAGGAGATCATGGAATATCTTGCGCCTGCAGGTCCCGTGTACCAGGCGGGAACCCTTTCCGGGAATCCCCTGGCCATGGCAGCGGGCATAAAGACCCTTGAACTCCTGCAGGAGAAGGATACGTACGAGCGCCTGGAGACGCAAGGCAGGAAACTCGCCAGGGGGATCCGGAAGGCGGCGAAGGAGGCAAAGCAGGACGTACAGGTCCACCAGGTAGGCTCCATGCTCTGTCCATTTTTCACCTCGCAGAAGGTGGTTGATTACGCTACCGCCAAAACGAGCGATACGCAGCACTATGCCCGTTTTTTCTGGGCCCTGCTTGAATTGGGGGTCTATGTTCCGCCCTCGCAATTCGAGGCGCACTTCGTGTCCATGGCCCATAATGATGAGGTCATCAACGAGACCATCGAGGCGATATACAAGGCAATGAGGTCCGTTACCCTATGACCGACCGTCATCTGCCTGTGTCGGCGTCGATCATCACCCTGAACGAGGAGCACAACATCCCGGACTGCCTCAGGAGTGTGGATTTTTGCAGTGAAATGGTGGTGGTCGACTCAAACAGCACCGACAGGACACGAGAGATCGCTCGGAACATGGGTGCCCGGGTATACGCGAGGCCGTTTGAAGGTCACTGGCAGCAGAAGCAATGGGCTCTGGAGCAGTGTAACAATCCATGGGTACTGTGCCTGGACGCGGATGAACGGGTCACGCCGGAGTTGAGGGATTTCCTGTTTACGCTTGATTTCCGGAGCTCATCGGCGGACGGATTCGAGGTGCGGCGAAGGCATGTATTTCTCGGCCGGGTCATGGCACACTCCAGCCTCTATCCCGACTACAAATTGAGGCTTGCCCGCAGGGAAAAGGCCAGGTGGGGAGGGGTGAATCCCCATGACACGCTCCTGGTTTCGGGAAGGACCCAAAAGCTTCCCTTTGATATCCTCCACTATGCATGGCAGGATTGCCGTCACTATCTCATGACCCAGATACGCTATGCCCACATCATGGCCCATGAGAAATACCGGACGGGAACACGGGCGGGGATATCCGACCTGACGCTCCGCCCCATATACACATTTTTCTACCGGTTCTTCATCAGGGCGGGCATTCTGGATGGATTCCCCGGTCTGGTGGTGTCTGCGGGAGGGGCGGCGGCCTGCTTTGCAAAATACGCATTCCTCAAGGAACTGGAGCGAAAGGAAATCCATGATAAGTTCAGTCAAGGAAGCGAAACCGGATAAGGCGAAAGAGGGCCTGCATACCCTTCCTCTGGGTCGTCCCTTTTTCCGATTCTTCGCCGGGCAATTCACAATCGGATTTCCGGAAGGGCTTTGGATTTCTTGAATTGTACCATGGTTTATGCTAACGTTTGGTATCATTTGACCGAATCAACAGAAAGAGAGGTGCGGTGCCGGGTATGCCTATTTCCATGATGGATCTCACAACCGAATATCGATCCCTGAAGGATCAAATCGATCAGGCCGTCCATCGTGTCCTGGAATCGGGTCGCTTTATCCTGGGGCCAGAGGTGGAATCCCTTGAAGCCGCCATCGCCAGCTACTGCAATGTTGAGTATGCAGTGGGTGTGGGATCCGGAACGGAGGCGCTCCATCTGGCATTGATCGCATGCGGGGTCGGCAAGGGGGACGAGGTCATCACCACCCCCTTTACCTTCGTGGCAACTGCTGAGGTTGTGTCTCATTTGGGTGCCCAGCCGATATTCGTGGACATTGATCAGAAAAACTTTACGATTGACACCAAGAAGATTGCCGCCAAGATAACCAAGAGAACCAAGGCAATCATCCCTGTGCATCTTTACGGACAGGCTGCCGATATGGAGCCCATCCTGGAGATTGCAAAGAATAACGGACTCAAGGTGGTCGAGGATTGCGCCCAGGCCTTCGGCGCCGAATATAAGGGGAACAAGGTGGGATCATTGGGAGACGTGGGGTGCTTCAGCTTCTATCCGGCAAAGAATCTTGGCTGCTATGGGGATGGGGGGATGGTGGTCACCGCGGATCAGGATATCTACCAGAAGGTCAAGCTGCTCCGCCAGCATGGGGCTGAAGAGCAATATAACCACAAGGTCCTGGGATTCAACAGCCGGTTGGATGAGCTTCAGGCTGCGATACTGAGGGTTAAGCTTGCGTATGTGGATGAATGGAACAATGTCAGACGTGAGCGGGCCCACCTCTACGATTCCCTTCTGCAGGGAAGGGATGCCGTTACCCCGGTGGAAGAACCGAACAATAAACACGTATACAATCAATATACCATTCGTATCAAGGAGAGGGACAGGATCAGGGAGGGATTACGGGCACGAGGAATTGCCTCTGCGGTCCACTATCCCATACCGCTCCATCTCCAGCCAATCTACAAAAGCGTGAGCATCGAGGAGGGGGATCTGTCCGTCAGCGAACGTGTGAGTAAGGAGGTCCTTTCCCTTCCCATGTCTCCATTCATAAGCCCTGCGCAAATCAAAGAGGTTTCCGAGACAATCGTAGAACTAATGGACAAGGGCTGACATCGTATCTATGAAGGTACTCATTATTGCGGGTGAAGCTTCGGGCGATCTCCATGGTGCCGGCCTGATCCATGAAATGAAGGGACTTGATCCGGGCATGGCTTTCTTTGCCGTCGGCGGAGAGCGAATGGCAGCCGAAGGTGCCACTATCCTGGTTGACTGCCGGAAGCTCGCCGTGATGGGAATTGTGGAGGTGCTCGGCCACGCCAACACTATCCTTGAATGCTTCCGTATTGTAAGGGACTTCCTCAAGGCGCAGCGGCCCGATGCGGTCATTCTCATCGACTATCCCGATTTCAACCTCAGGGTTGCCCGCGTGGCAAAGCGAATGGGGATCAAGGTAATCTACTATATAAGTCCCCAGATATGGGCCTGGCGCAGGGGAAGGGTGAGGTTTATATCCCGGTGGGTCGACCGCATGCTGGTCATTTTCCCCTTTGAGGTGGCGTTTTACAAGGAGGCGGGGGTAAATGTCCGGTTCGTGGGGCACCCGATTATGGATTCATTGCGCCCCCGGATAAGCCAGGAGTCATTCAAGGTGAAATTCGGCCTCAGGGGGGACGAACGACTGGTGGCCCTCATGCCCGGAAGCAGACACGGGGAGGTGAAACGGATACTGCCGGTCATGCTCGAGGGATCACGAGGATTGATGGAACAGCATCCCGAAAACTGGCGTTTCGCCTTGATCGTAGCCCCGACCATTGATCGAGCATCCCTCGAGCCATTGATACGGAAATATGCGGATGCCGTGCCGATCGTCGAGATCCAGGGATATACGTATGAAGCGCTCAAGTCTGCAGAGATCGCCTTTGTGGCCTCCGGTACCGCCACGCTGGAGGCTGCGGTGATCGGTGTTCCCATGGTGGTGCTCTATCGATTGAGCTGGCCGACCTATTGGATCGGACGGATGCTCGTACGGGTCCCTGCCATCGGGCTGGTCAATATCGTCGCAGGTGAAACGATTGTCCCGGAGCTCATCCAGGGAGACGCCACCGGGGAGCGTCTCGCTGAGACGGCCCTGGCCATCATGACCGATCACGACAGAAGGCGGACGATTGTTCAGGGGCTTGCCAGGGTCAGAAGGAATCTGGGAGAGCCCGGGGCTGCCGCCAGGGCTGCCCGAGAGGTGGTTCATTTCTTGGGCGGGCGGACCGAACCCCTTGCGTCATGAAGGGCTACCTGATACAAATAAAGACATGGTGTGGATATACGGGTGACAGTATCCACTATAAAGTGCTATAAGGGATCAGCAACGAATGAAAAGGGTGCATCTGTCCGATTTCAGTATGGCCATAATCGGGTTTATCGGGTATCTCCTCATACGATTCCTCGCCCTGACCATCCGATTCGAATTTGTTCACCATGAGCGACTGAGGAATCTGCTCGCAGACAAGGGACAGCGGGTGATTTACTGCTTTTGGCATGATCGTCTGTTCATGATGCCCTTTATTGCCGTTGGGGAGAAGGTGAGCATCCTGATCAGCCAGCACAAGGATGGTGAGTACATCAGCAGGATCGTATCCTGGTTCGGCTTTGAGACGGTGCGGGGGTCCAGCACACGCGGAGGAAGCCTTGCCCTGAGACGGATGATCAAGGCAATGCGCGGTGGTTGCCACGGCGCCATCACCCCCGATGGGCCCAAAGGTCCCCGGCACAGTGTCAAGGACGGCGCCCTGCTGCTCGCCGGCATGACCGGTGCGCCTCTTGTTCCTATTGCGTTCAGCAGTTCAAAAAAAAAACGCTTTCCAGTTGGGATCGCTTCTTGATCCCCTTACCCTTTTGCAGGGGGATATTTGTCATCGGGCCTCCCCTCTGGGTTCCCCAACACCTTTCCGGAGAAGACATGGACAGATATCGTGAACGCCTTGCACACCTTCTTGAGGACACGGTTGCAGAGGCGGATTCCCGGGTGCAATAGGTGATGGGCGTTGTTTTCTATACGATTTACAGCGCCCTGCTTTTTGTGGCACTTCTGCTGTACGCCCCCTTCTATGTGAGGCGGACAGGGAGGGGCGGGAGGTATCGGCCCGATTTGCTGCAGAGGATCGGGATATCCCCTCCTGAGCCGAAGATCAAGAGGGGTACGCGTATCCTTCTCCATTCCGTTTCCGTCGGCGAGACCAGGGCGGTAATCCCCGTCATCAAGGAATTGAAGAGACAACGCCCGGAATGGGAGATCTATCTCACCACCACCACCGGCACCGGCCGGAATGCGGCGGAACAGATGGGTGCCCCCCTTGACCGGATACTCTACTTTCCGATCGACTTCGGTATCGTATGCGCCTCGTTCCTGAGACGCACCAGCCCCGATTGCATCTGTCTCACCGAGACCGAACTGTGGCCGAATTTCATGCGCGCCGCCTCCCGTCTCCACATCCCCCTGATCCTTATCAACGGGAGGATCTCGGACCGGTCCTTTACCCGGTACCGGTTTTTCAGGCCGCTTATCCGGCCCCTGCTCAGAAAATTCCGCACCCTGTGCATGCAGTCCCCTCTCGATGCTCGAAGGATCCTCGCCCTGGGCGCTGATCCGGTCAGGGTAAAGGTCACCGGGAACATCAAATTCGACCTGAGTCACCTTGCCATGGACGAGCAGGCGACTGCATCGCTTCGATCGCGCCTGGGCATCAAGGAGGACCGGTCTGTCCTGGTGGCGGGGAGCACCCATCCGGGAGAGGAACGCCCCATCGTGGACGCATTTACAAGGCTCTGCTCATCGTATCCGGAACTGGTCCTCATTCTCGTGCCCCGGCATGTCGAGCGGGCCGAAGGTATCGCACAGATGCTGCGGGAGGGCGGCACCCCCCATCGTCGTTGGAGCACCCTTCCGGAGAATGCGAGGATAGGGGGAGGGGAGGTGCTTATTGTGGATGTAATCGGTGTGCTGGCGAGGATTTACAGCCTGGCAACCATGGTGATCATCGGAGGGAGCTTCATCCCCCACGGGGGGCAGAATCCCCTTGAGCCGGCCTTCTTCGGAAAGCCCGTGATCTTTGGTCCGCACATGCAGAATTTCAGGTCCATCAGTGCGCTGCTCATGGAGGCTCAGGCGGCACGGATGATCCGGGAGGAGGCGTTGTTCACTACCCTCTCCGATCTTCTTGCCGATCCGCAGCTCAGGCACGTGATGGGGCAGGCTGCACGGAAGGTGGTGGATGCAAACCGGGGTTCAGCCCTCCGGACCTGCAAGGAAATCATGGGCATAATCGAGGGGCCCTGATGGCCGTATTCAGGGATTTTTCACTCATGTCACGATATCGAGCAGAATACGGGGGATACCTCCTTCTCAAGACCCTTCTCCGCATACTCCCCTTCAGCCTGATGATGAAAAATGGGGATCGAATAGGCAATTGGGTATTCCGGGTTATTGGGGTCAAACAGTACATCGCCCGGGCCAATCTGCGGTATGCGTTTGGGGATCGCTATCGGGGGGAGCCCATCGAGGTCCTCAGCCGCAGGATGAACGGGCACCTCTTCAAAACGCTTCTGGAGCTTGCAAACATGGACAGGATCCTGGCGCGTCCGGATACCGCATTCAGGTTTCCCCGCATCGAGATCCTCAGGGATGCCCTCCGGGAGAACAGGGGTGTTCTCCTTGCAACCGGCCATTTCGGCAACTTCGAGCTGGGCGCCCTTGCCCTGGCCCAGCAGGGCATCCCCATAAGCCTTGTGGTCAAAAAGGTGCGGAACCCATACATCGACCGGGAGCTGACCAGCCTGCGCAGGGGTTTCGGAGCCGAGATCAATCCGGTGGAGGATGCGGGCAGGCTCATCCTGAGCGCGCTCAAGAGAAACCGTGTGGTATGCATGTTGAGCGACCAGGATTTCGGCTTGATCAGGGGAATCCTGGTGGAGTTTTTCGGGCACCCCACCTCCACCCCTACCGGGACCGCCCGATTTGCAGTTCAAACCCGCGCCCCCATCATCCCCGTGCACGTATATCGGGAGGATTCGGGAATACAGGTCATCGAGGCGGAGCCCCCCCTCGAGGTGAATTATGCTAGGGATGCACGGGAAACGGAGATACCCAGGATCACCCAGGAAGTCACCTCGATCCTGGAGCGCTGGATTCGTGAGCGCCCCGAACAATACTTCTGGCTGCATCGCAGGTGGAAGAGCACCCCGGACGGACAGTGGCTCTATCGGAAACGGGCATGAAAAGGGACAGACCCCGGAATATACTTGTTCTTCGCTATCGGTTCATAGGGGATACCATCCTCACCGTCCCCTTCCTGAGAAACCTGAGGAGGGCGGAGC
This sequence comes from bacterium, assembly GCA_049472315.1. Taxonomy (GTDB): domain Bacteria; phylum SZUA-182; class SZUA-182; order DTGQ01; family JAFGSM01; genus JBLIRM01. The sequence continues at coordinate 2,639 of JBLIRN010000071.1, read as the reverse complement.
CTGATGCAGTCATTCATCTGGTGCTCGCCCCCCTTTCCGGGGATGTTCTGCAGGGGATCCCTTACGTGGATCGCATCCTTTACTGGGACCCTCAGACAATCCACGGGGATTGCCTGGGCACCCATAGGAAATTGGGGGCGAAATGCGGATTCGTCCGGCAGTTACGCGGGAATGGTTATGACAAGGTGTACGTGCTGAAGAGGAGCTTTTCCTCGGCCCTCATGGGATACCTTTCCGGAGCCCCTGAGAGGATAGGCTTTGACACGGAGGGCAGAGGAATCCTCCTCACCACCAGGGTACCCTATGACCACACCCTGCATGAGGTGCAGAATTTCTTGAATTGCCTGCGGCATGACGGCATCGAGGTTGCTGACGATTACCTGGAGGCCTGGATCTCGAAGGAGGAGCGGGAAGGGGCCATGCGGTTTCTCACGAATCTGGGATGGATGCCGGGGGAGCCTGTCATTGCCCTGCATCCCTTTTCTGCGGTGCGGGAGCGGAGCTGGCCCCTGGATCGCTTTATCGAGCTTGCAAACGGGGCGTGGCAGGAATGGAGATGGCCGGCACTGTGGCTTGGAGGGAAAGGGGACCTGGGGCAGGCGGAGGAGATCAGGAACGGGCAGAGGGGCACCAGCCTCATGGCCATAGGCAGCACCGATATCCGTCAGAGCATGGCGCTCCTTTCCCTGGCCAGTCTTTTTGTGGGTAACGACAGCGGGATCATGCACCTTGCCGCGGCACTCCATCTGCCCCTGGTGGCACTCTTCGGCCCCCAGTCGGTGGAGAAATTCGGTCCCTGGGGAGACCCGGCGCGATGCAGGGTGATATCCAAACGGTTCCCGTGTCATCCGTGCAGGCAGAGATTCTTCACCGAGTGCAGCCCCGGGCCCGAGGGAAGACCCCTGTGCATGGAATCGATTCGGACTGAAGAGGTGTTCGAGGAAATCGACCGGCTCCGGCTCCTGGGTGTGGAACGGGCCGAATCGAAGGGATAAAGACAATGGCTCAGGAGGTTGGGGATCACATGATCCATGCACGGATGGGCACGATTCTGCCAATACCTTGATCCTTAAGGATTAACGCATGCGCATACTGATCGTAAAGATGAGCTCCCTGGGGGATGTGATCCATTGCCTTCCCTGTCTTGAAGCACTGAGGAAGGGATTTCCCGGTGCGCAGATAGACTGGGTGGTGGAGGAGCAAAATGCCGGCATCCTGGAAGGTCATCCCCATATCGACCGGCTCATCATCCTTTCGAGAAAGTCGTGGATAAAGGCACCCTGGCGCATACGGAAGGTCTCCTCAGGAATCAAGGGATTTCTTGGAACGCTGAGGCAGAGGGAATACGACATGGTAATCGACTTCCAGGGGCTTTTCAGGAGCGGCCTTATTGTGGGATTGAGCAGGGGTAAACGGAAGATCGGGTTCGACCGGGTGCGGGAGAAGGCCAATATCTTTTATAATGAGCATGTACGGCTCACCACCCTCGATCAACACGCGGTGACACGCTATCTGGAGATCCCCCGCTATTTGGGGGTGGATGTGGATGAGCCGCAGTTCTTTCTCCCGGTGAGTGAAAAGGAGGTGGATAGTGCTAATAAATTACTTGAAGAAATAGGATTTAATGCCAATAAAAATAAAAAGATAATATATATTAATCCCAATGCGCGCTGGTCCTCGAAGATATGGCCGTGGGAACACTTCAGGGAACTCATCCGTGCGTTATCCGACAATGGATACCACGTTCTTCTCATAGGGGGGCCAGGTGACAGGGAACCAATGGAACGGGCCTTTCAAGGGCTTGGGGACAGGGTATACAACCTGGCGGGAAGGACCAGCCTGAAGTCCCTTGCCGTCCTTTTCAGGAGGGGACGATGTCTGGTTACCAATGATTCGGGGCCGATGCACCTTGCCGTTGCCGTAGGCCTTCCGGTCATAGCCCTGTTCGGTCCGTCAAATCCCCTGCGCACCGGCCCCTTCGGATGGCAGGGTGAGGGTGCACGAAGCAGGGTGCTCTCTGCCCCCGTGGCCTGCGCCCCCTGCTACAAAAGGCTATGTATTCATCAGGATTGCCTGAAAGGTATAATGCCCTGCCAAGTGGAACAGGCCCTCAAGGATCTCCTAGAGTCCCGCCGTCAATAAGATCCGGGATAGGGAGAAATACCGGCAGGTGCGAACATGAGGGTATCCCGATCATGAATGAGATCATCATCCTTTCGATGGCCAAGGGGTGGGGCGGTGCAGAAGAGTACCTTGATGTGCTCACGGGCCGTCTTAGCAGAAGGGGTATCCCTTATTGGATCATGGTCAGGGAGGGAGGTGAGTTTGCAAAGCGCTATTCGCAGCAGGGGCGGGTTTCATCCATCTCCCATGGGTTACGAGGATTTTTTCAGTTCCGTAAGACTCCTTCAAGATCCGTAAATCCCAGAATCATTCATGTGAATCGCTACTATGACCTCATTCGAGGCTGGTATCTCAAGAGGCTTCATCCCCATTCCCTCTTGGTTCTCTACCAGCACTGCTATCTGAACCATCCCCATCGCATCCCGCTCTCCCTTGCCGACGGGATCATATGCATATCGGAGTTCGTGAAATCCTCCATTACGCTGAAATTTCCTGTCTTCAAACAAAAGATCAGG
>JBLIRN010000070.1:0-14150 GCA_049472315.1 bacterium | reverse complement strand
GGAGCTTCCCGATCTCTTCAGAGGCTCATCGCTCACCCTGGTTGGAATGTACAAGGGGGAAGGCAAGAAGACACGATTGACGATAGCGGGAAAGGTAAAAAACAGGGAGAAACGATTCGAGTTCGACGTGGATTTTCCCGGAAAAGACCTCCGGTATGCGTATATCCCCGCACTCTGGGCAGCGCGGCGCATCGGCTTTCTCCTCGACCAGATTCGGCTCCACGGGGAGGACAGGGAACTGGTTGAGGAGATCACTCAACTGGCAAGGCATCACGGCATTGTAACGCCTTACACCAGCTACCTGATCATAGAGGATGAACTGGACCGGGCAGCTCGAAACGAGCTCGACCGTGCCCACCAGACCCTTGGAGGGATTGCGTCCGGGGACAAGGAACTCGCCGAGAGGAGCAAGGAGGGATTCCTCGACATGAAGGTAAAATCCGGATACAAGGGGGTCAGGGCAAGCGAGGAGGTCCAGGTGTTGAACGATGCCTGGAACCTCGCCCAGACGCGGCAGGGCGAGTCCCGCCTCTCATTCAAGGACTCGATGGGAAAGACGCAGCAGCTCACCCATCAGGTCCGGAACATCCAGGGGAGGGCCTTCTACAACACAGGGAATGTCTGGGTCGATGCCCTGCTCCAGGCGCAGAAGAAGAAAAAGCAGGTACGTATCCAATTCGCCTCGGAGAAATACTTCGAGCTCCTGAAGAAGGAACCGCAGGCAGCACAGTTCCTTTCCCTCGGCAGGAATGTGCGGTTCACTTTGAACGGCCAAGTGTATGAGATATACGAGTAAGAGGAGTGTTCGCCTCACCTTTGTTCAAGGACATCCTGGCAGCGCATGCCGACCGTCACCGCACGTGCTTCGAACGGATGGGATTGAGCTGACGCGATTCTATGCTAACGACACTGCCATTCCGTCGATTGTATCTTGATAAAAATATGCCATTATGGTAATTACATGGTTACAAGGTGTTACATTCGGCAATGACTGCACGGTTATTAGAAAAATTAATCTGCGGTAAGGAGACAGAATATATAAATTGAGCATTTAATCGAGGGGAAGAACGGCATTGATCCCGATTACAATTTCCGGCCGAGCCTTAATTTAACGATTTGCGTTTGAGGGAAAAAACGTACTAAAACAAGAATAATTATTATCAATAAGAAATTTTTTGTAATTATAGTTATCTTTCTGCTTAAAATTTATTGGAAGTTCATAATTGTTTACAATGAAAAATAATATATCAGCCAAAAATACTGTCAAGAAAATAATCATTTTCTATGAACTTATTGGATTTGGCGTTGTAATAACATCATTATGGTTAAATGAAATTTTTGATTTCCCGCATTTTCTGTTCGGAGCAGTTAAAACACCGATAAATTGGATTGAAAGCATTGTAGAAACTATTTTGGTTTGTGTTTTATGTGCCTTTGTAATCTCACTATCATGGCGCTGCCTGGAGAGAATCAGGTACTTAGAAAATTTTGTCCATGTGTGCGTATTCTGCAAAAGGGTAAGGATCGATAACGAATGGATCCCTATTGACCGATATATACAGGAACATTCAGAAACAAAAGTTTCGCATGGCCTATGTTCCGAATGCATGGAAAAACATTACGGGTTGAAAGGCGAGGGCCGGGATACCAAGGTTGAGTGAGATAGCATCAGCAGATTATGGATCAGTTACGGGACAATCCCAATGTGGCATAGGAAAATCCCGATGCACTGAAAAGGCGCGCCCTGTTATACAGCGCATCCGTTCTTATAGAAGGGCATGTCATGGAGGGTATTTCCAAGGCAACGAATCCGCACTTACACTTAAAAGATATACGAGGCCCCAATGAAAAGGACAAGAGAGGAGATTCGGGCATTCTGGATGTACGGGGCATCGGCATGGATCTGGGCCTTTCCGGTACCGTAGCTGTAGACGGTCCCCAGGGTGAGGGATGAGCCCCGTATGAAATAGCTCAGGCTGAGCCCACCACCGAACAGGTCAACATGTTCGGGTTGATTGAACCTCCCGCTTTCAACCGTATAGGAGTTGGCCAGATTGGTAAAGAACCCGCACCTGAGCGCCAGCTCTCGGGTAAGATAGTATTCGGTGCCGAGAGAGGCATTGAGGAGCGATCGTTTCTTCTGGAACAGGACCATCGGCATCCCTGTTGCCTCATCGAGAATACTGACCGCATCCGTATCGCTGTAGAATGTTATGTCCCCCGACACGAGGAACGAAGGGGAAGGAAAGTAGGCAACACCAAGGGTGGCGACATACGGATAATATCGCTTCGCTGCGAGCTTTCTGTTGTATACCTCTATGGCATTCGCATCGTAGTCGAGCCCCTTGTAGATATTCTGGCTCCGAATCTCCGAATCGAACAGGAAGGTGTGGGAGAGGGTCAAACCGAGGGACAACTTCGTATCCTTCGGCGACCACATGATCCCGATGACCGGCCGCACGCCCCATTCCTGAAGTTCATAGCTCAGGTGCGACCATTCGTACCTGTCGTCCCCGTCCTCGAGGATGCACAACTGGTTGAAGAGGCGCTCGATCCTTCTGTTGTGAAAATAAAGGGTTATGCCGCAGGTGAGTGTGTCTGATACCTCCAGGCCATAAGAGGGTCCGAAGTTGTAGGTGTTGTCCTCATTGTACAGATTGATGAGGTAGCTCTCTATGAATGCGTTTCGATTGGGGTCAATGATGCTTGGTTCCTGGCACGGAAGATTGTCGAACACCTGGTCCTGATTCTCCTTTACCGCATCGGGGACCGCATATGAAAATCCCAACATCCCCACCGGGGCCTGCTGGATGACACCGAAAAAATTCGGCAGGAGCCTGCTGGATCTCCTGTTCCAGCCCTGGCCGCCCAGGACCCCATCGTAGTGCTTCTGGGAGAAATAGAAGGCGTTCATGCTTCCGGAAAGGTTGGTGCCCTTCGCAAAGACGATGCCCGCCGGGTTGTGGTACAGTCCTGCCGGGTCGTCGGAAACGGCTGTGTAGGCGCCCCCCAATCCCGCGGCCCGCTCACCGATGAGGATGTTGTTGTAGTGCTCCTCGTCCGCCCATGAACGTATGGTGAGCACACAAAGAATACCGAGAAAAACCGCTGCGGCAATCCGTGCCTTGTTACCTTCTGTACGCAATGACCCTGTTCCGTCCTAATCTATACCTGCGGCTGCCGGAGGATAAACCCTCCTTTTCAATGGTCGCCTCTATGGAGCGTATCCTCTCCTCGATAGCGGGGTAGAGCCTGGTATACGACTCGAGGCCATCCCTCGGAACCCGTGTGATTGTCTCGAGATACCTCGCCAGACCTGTAGGGTCATACCCTGCACTCGCTGCAAGCACGGCCCCCAGGGTATCCGCCTCCGCCTCATCGCCGGCGTCATACCCCTTTTCGAAAAGGATGCCGATGGTTTCGTCCACCAATTGTACACACGCAATCCGCGCCGGATCGCTTGCGCCGCCGACCAGTTGCGTGAAAACGCAGACAGGTGAAAAACCGGGGGTGGCGATGGTCAATTTCTTGAGGATATGTCTTTGTGTCACGTGTATTATCTCATGGGCAATGATGCCCGCCAGTTGGGCCTCGTCATCAATCGTTTCAATGACCCCTCTGGTCACGAAGATGAATCCCCCCGGAGCGGAAAAGGCATTGATGGTGTCGGTATCAAGGATGCCGATGGTATAGGGAATCTCAGGTCTGTTGGACGCATTCCCCAAGGTCCTACCGATAAGGTTGACATAACGGATGAGGTCCTCATGCCAGTACAGTCCGTAGCTTCCGACAATGCGGGCGGCAACATCTCTCCCGAACGTGACCTCGGCCCTGATGTCCTCGGCAAGGACCCGCTTTTCCATCTGATGGATGCGTGTTCTCGGGGCCTCCGCATATGCGGGGAGAAGGACAAAGCATCCTACAAACAGGGTGATAATCCAATGATAGGCCTTAGGCGTGCAATCCCTTTTCATTTTTCATTCCCCTGCGACTGACCGAATTCCTTTACCTCTTCATCGGAGATGTGTTCGGTGTACGTGATGAGCTGCCCGAGCGCATGGTAATCCGCAGCCTCATAGTCGCTCATCCTCTTCCGTTCGGACGGAGTGAGTCCCCGGGCGGCAGCGGAGGAGGTTGTAGTAGATGCCCTTTTCCGAATATTCTTTTCAAGATCGGGGATATCATCGTTTATGATCGTTACCTTGTCGAGCGGGGCATGCTCGGCAACGCAGAGCATGTTTATCCACCCCTCGCAGGGGCCGGTGGATACCTTGTACCATCCCTCTCCCGTCTCGATCACCTGAAGCTTCTCCCCCCTGCACGCGGACCCCAAAACCTGGGAGGCAAAGTTCGGCTGGCCGAATATGGTTGCCTCCAGACTTTGGACATAGAGGACATCCGCGGCATACACCGTGCCGGAGAAAAGAAATACCACCAAAAGGCAAAGTATCTTCTTCATCATGCACCCCCCATATATATGTCCGCCGCATGTCTAATGATCATTCCTTCGCAATCTCTTTTTGCACCGGGTGATAAAGATGTCCTTCAACCTCCCGTCCTCTATCAGGTAATACATCTCCATCGCACCCTCGAAGTCCCTGTTCTGATAAAGATCAAACGCCTCATTCGTTATGGCGCACAATTCCCGTACATTCTTCTTGCGCGGATCGCAGTGGCATACAGGTTCATATATCCTGATCCGCTTTTCCTTCCCGCGCACATGGATGACATCCACCAACCTGCAGGGGATATCCGTACCCAGCATCCGATAGGTGGATTCTGAGATTATAATCGGACATTCATAGGTTTTTGTTAGCTCCTGGAGCCGTGAAGCGACATTGACCGTGTCGCCGACGATCGTGTAGTTAAGCTTGTCCTGAGAGCCGATGGTGCCCAGGATGGCGCTGCCGCTGTTGATTCCGATCCCGATATTCAGGTCGAAGTCAAATCCCCGCTCCCTCAGCTCATTTCCGAGCGGTTCCAGGGCGTGTATCATGTCAATGGCAGCCACCACCGCCTGCCTGGGATGCACATCCCCCGCGGACGCCCCCCAGAACGCCATGATGGCGTCCCCGATAAACTTGTCGATCCTTCCATTGTGGCTGAGGATGATATCGGTCATGCGTGAAAAAAACAGGTTCAGCATCTCAACCACCTTTTCAGGGGGATTCCTGTTGGCGAACGAGGTGAAATTCCTGATATCGGCAAAAACCACGGTGATATCCACCGTGGTTCCTATACGCGGGGATGCCAGGTCATCATCTTCAAGTGCCTGGTGGAGCAGATCGGGCGACACATAGCGTGAAAAAAGCCGCTTCACCCTGAATTTCTCCCTGCCCTCGGTAACGAGAAGATACCCCAGGGAGACCATACCCCCGGCAAGGATTGCGGCGAGCGGGGGCACCACCTCATGCAGGATATTGCTTCGTAATTGATACATGATGAAGGATATCCATATGACGGAGGTGCCGAGCGGGAAGAGCAGCTTGACGAGATACCGTTCGAAAAGGATGATCCCTGCCACGCACAGGAGGGTCATCATGAAAATCGCACTGAGGGTCATTCCGGTGGTGGGAGGAATCAGGAAATCGTTCATCAGGACGTTACTGGCAAGGGTGGCATGAAGGAAAACCCCCGGTGTTCTCGGTGACAATGGGGTATGCTTCAGGTCCTCCACCCCTGCGGCACTGGCTCCGATAAAGACGATCTTGTCCCGGAACTCCATGGGGTGCGTAATGAGGTCCTCTACATCACCCCTGCGGATCCTTTGCAAGGAGGCCAGGATGCCGCTTACGGAATAGGCATCGAACGACCCGTAGTAATTCAATATACACTCCCCGTTTGCATCCACTGGGATGTATGCGGAGCCCACCCGGATCCACGAGCCGTCCATCTCCACCTCCCTTTCGTCAACAAAGGGGGCGAGCCCCAAGACAGGGAAGAAGACATCCCCATATTCCCTGACCGGCATGGTCCTGCGGAATATGCCGTCAGGGTCGGGAGAGAATTCCACCACCCCCATTCCATGAGAGGCCTGGTAGAGCTCCGGAAAGGGAAGGTAAAAGTTGTTGTTCCTGTTCATATACCCGGGATCAGTATTGATGGAACGCATGGAGAACCGCCTCACGAAATCACCTGGAAGGGGGCGATTCAGGAGGTTCCCGTTGAAATCATCCGGATCATCAACGCGCACCTGCATGGCATGGTAAATCAAACCTGTCTCCCGCGTTGCACTGACCAGCTGCCGGTCATCGGCGCCCAAGCCGCTGCCCGATCCATCCTTCTGGTTCTCTGTAAAAAGGATGTCAAAGAGCACGGCCCGCGGTTTTCCCATGGACAGGAAATCCAGAAGATCGGAGTAGATCGCCCGGGGCCATGGCCACCTTCCCACAATCGGATTGAGCACCTCCAGTGACGGTTCATCGATCAGAACGAGGGCGATCTCGGACGAACCCCGCTTTTTGAGGCGCACGAGCCGGATCAGGGCGTCGTAGGCCATGTTGTCGAATTTGGTAAGGATGCCGAATAGATACAGCAGGGATATAGTGCATACCACGAGTGTGGATATAAGAAGCATACATATGATCTTCTTTTTCATCATAAACGAGGTGTAGGGCCCTCTTCACTCATCTCACGTCGGGTCCTTAAAACCTGCCTCCCTGCATGCACCCTGCGTAAGCCTTCTGCATCCTGACATCCATTACCTTCCTGCGTATGAAAAAATCCCCTAATAACTGATCGGTAATCCACCCGAAACCCTTGCTGTCCGGAATCTGGAGGCATTGACCACTCCGAGGGCACTCAGCCTGTGCCTCGTCTCAAAACCGGCATTGCCGCAGTTGATGCGGCAATTCTCATTTCGGACCTTCTGGCAAGGAGCGTGAGCAGGCATAGTTACTCCGCTGGACGGGCAGGCTTTTATAATTTTCCGAGGCTTGCTCCGTAACTATGCCTGCTCCCGACAATTCACGCCAAAATTGGAATTGACCGATTGACCACCAATGTTGACAGGATCTTCGGTTATACGATATCCTTTTTCTGCCGTGGATGCCTTCGCTCGGGGTCAATGCAGGGCCAGGGCCTCTTTTTTCAATTATTCAAGACAGGCAATACGGGAAGTGCGTAATGCACCAAGATATTGAGCAATGGCGGGCTTTACAATGAAACGATGGGGATTGACGCTTATCTGGTGTATATTGGGAATCGGTCTTATTGTCGCCCTTCCCCGATCCTCCCACGCTCGAAAGAAGACCCTGCGCATCGCCTACCCGGTGGAACCCAAGACCGCAGACTGTCAGAAGACCACCGAGCACTATACCCTTCCCCTCAATGTGTTCGACCGGCTGGTGGAGGCGGCGACCGTGAGTCCCGGCACATCGGAGCTTGCGCCCGGCCTTGCGGAGCGCTGGGAGATTGCCGGGGAGGGGAAGGTGTATACCTTCCACCTTCGAAAGGGGGTTTCCTTCCACAACGGGGAGGAGCTCACCGCAGGGGACGTGGTGTACACCTTCGATCGGATGCTCGATCCCACGACCAAGGCCCTCAGCACGGACATCCTGCTGTTTGTGGAAGGGGCTGAAGAGCGGCTGGGAGGGAAGGCGGATTCCACGCGAGGGCTGAAGGCCCTTGACCGGTATACCGTCCGGATCACCCTCCGGGAGCCCTATGCCCCCTTTCTCGCAGTCCTGGCAAGCCCCCAGGCCTCCATCTACAACCGGAAATTCACCGAGCCCCTCGGGGACAGGTTCGGTCTGTCCCCGAAGACGACCTGCGGTACAGGCCCGTTCAAACTCACCAAATACGTGCTCAATGACCACCAGATGCTCACGGCAAACGATACGTATTTCAGAGGAAGACCGAAGCTGGACCGAATCTTCATCCGGGTGGTCTCCGATCCCGAGACACTCAGGATCCTCTTCGAGGCGGACGAGCTGGACGTGTTCGACTGCGATTACGCCATTGCGCAGCTCGACTACTTCTATGCGAGCGGCAAATGGAAGGAGCGTATCAGGAGCGGTCCCCGGGTGGGCATCTTCTATTACAGCATCAATCAGAAGATTGCCCCCTTCGGCGATGTGCGGGTCAGGAAGGCCTTCCAGATGGCCATCGACCGGAAGACAATCCTGGAGAGGATGTTCGCCGGCAGGGGAAAGCTCGAAAACGGCGTCATGCCGCGTGGACTCATCTGCCACAACCCGGAGCAGGAGCCCATTGAATACAATCCCGAAAGGGCAAAGGCGCTCCTTGCAGAGGCGGGATTTCCCGAGGGCGTGGAAATGACCATCGTGCAGGTGAGCGGCTGGCTGCCCAAGTTCGCCGATATCAACGAGATCGTGCAGGCCATGGGAAAAAAGGCAGGATTCAACGTGACCATACGGCAGATCGACCAGGCCGCTTACTATGCCACCCGCGCAACCGGCAAGGTGGGAAGCTACCTGCAGTCCTGGTCAGCGGATTTCAACGATCCCGACAACTTCTTTTACACCTTCTTTGCAGAGCAGGGTACGGTGGTGCGCTCCCTCAACAATCACAACCCGCGGGTGTTCGAGGCACTGGACCGGGCCCGGATGATGGATGACACCCGAAAGCGGTGCGCCCTGTACCGGGAGCTCGAACGGGTGATCGTCCACGAGGATGCGGCATGGGTCCCCCTGTTCAGCCTGGACCATACCTATGTGGTGCAGTCCAGGGTCAAGGATTTCACCGTCCCCTGGAACGGCTGGAGTGACATGTCTTACTATCAGGTGGATATCGATTAACGTGCCATGTTGTGCTTATGGGGGAAAGGGGCATCCCCCTTCCCATACGATATTGACAAATTGCTGTGAGGGGCCAGTCACCCATGCTTAGCCACATACTAAAGCGGACCGCCTTCTCCATACCCGTGCTCATCGGGGTGACCTTCCTCCTTTTTCTCATGCTGAACGTGATCCCCGGTGACCCCGTCGCCCTCATGATGAAGGAGCACATCAGCCCGGATGTGGTGGAGCGGGTAAGGCATCAGATGCACCTCGACGACCCGATGCCCCTCCGCTACCTCCGGTTCATCGGCGGGGCGCTCCAGGGAGACTTCGGCGTCTCCTACAAGCTCAACCGGCCGGTGAGCAGCCTGATCATGCAGGCATTCCCCAACACCCTGATCCTTGCACTCGCCGCAGCCCTGTTGTCATGGATCATCGGGATACCGGCAGGGATCCTCTCTGCGGTGAAACAGTACTCATTCATCGATCACTTCTTCATGGGATTCTCCCTCCTTGGGGTATCCATGCCGGTATTCTGGTCTGCCCTCCTCCTCCAGTACATCTTCGCCCTGAAGCTGGGCTGGCTCCCGGTCGCAGGCTTCTACGGCCCGCAGTACGTGATCATGCCCGCCATCGTGCTGGGCTGGTACTCGGCAGGGGTGATCGCGCGCCTCACCCGGTCGAGCCTCCTCGATGTGATGCGGAACGACTACATCCGCACGGCCCGCGCAAAGGGGCTGCGGGAGATCCCCGTGATCGTGGGACATGCACTGAAGAATTCCCTGCTCCCGGTGGTGACCATCATGGCCATCCAGGTGGCGAGCCTGCTCTCCGGTGCGGTGATCACCGAGAGCGTGTTCGGCATCCCCGGCATCGGCAGGATCGCGATTGATGCCATCCAAAGCCGCGACATGCCCCTGCTCCAGGGTGCGGTGCTCTTTGCCACGGTGCTGGTAATCCTGGGGAACCTCGTCGCCGACCTCCTCTACTCGGTGCTGGATCCCCGCATCCGTTACGAAATGAAGAGGGGGTGATCTCTCTATCGCCATGGATGCCACGACCCTGAACATTCCGCCGGATATCGCCGAGGAGAGGGCTTCGGAGGGCCCTCTGCGGGACATCGTTGACATCTTCCGCCAGAATCGAATGGCCATGGCAGGACTGGTGATCATACTCCTCCTGGTAATCGCCGCCATCTTCGCCCCTCTGTTGAGCCCCCATGACCCTTATGCCATGGACCTCACCAGGCAGCTCCTTGCGCCCTCCCTCAGGCACCTGCTCGGCACCGACAAGTTCGGAAGGGACCTCCTTTCCCGGATCATCTACGGCACAAGGATCTCCCTGGTGATCGGTCTTCTTCCGAGCCTCTTCTCCATCCTCATTGGGGCGATGCTCGGAATCATGAGCGGCTACTGCGGGGGAACGACGGACTTCATCATCATGCGCTGCGCGGACGTCATGCTCGCCTTTCCTTCCCTGATCCTCGCCATGGTGGTGATGTATACGCTCGGTCCCAACCTCTTCAACCTGTTCATTGCCATAAGCCTGGTGGGATGGGCAGGGCCCGCCCGTGTGGTCAGGTCCCAGACCCTGTCCCTGAAGGAGAAGGAGTTCGTGGAGGCTGCCCGGGCGATCGGGGTGAAGCGGCACCGGATCATGCTCCGGCATATCCTCCCCAACTGCCTGCCTGCGCTCATTGTCCTCTTTTCTCTGAGCATACCGGAGGCCATCATGTACGAGGCGAGCCTGAGCTTTCTTGGGGTGGGCGCTCAGCCCCCGACACCGAGTTGGGGACTGCTGGTATCCAGGGGCAAGGAGCACCTCTTCTCCGCCCCATGGGTCGCCATCATCCCGGGGGTGGCCATCCTGATCACGGTCATGGCCTTCAACTTCATGGGGGACGGCCTGCGGGACGCCCTCGACCCATACATGAAGGGGTAGCGTGATGAATGACCGGACGGACCCGCTGGAAGGGAGAATGCAAGTAAATGGGAACGAGGCGACGCATAGCGGTCATTGCAGGGACCGTCTCCTGCAGATCACCGACCTCTCGGTCCACTTTATCACCAAAAGGGGGACTATACGCGCGGTGGACGGGGTCTCACTCACGGTGGACCAAGGGAGAATCGTGGGCCTGGTGGGTGAATCCGGGTGCGGAAAGAGCATGACCGCCCTCTCCGTCCTCGGGCTCGTCCCCTCCCCTGCCGGACGGATCGCCGGAGGGAGCATCATGTTCGACGGCCTGGACCTCACCCGGCTGGGATATCCGAAGATCTGCGCGGTGCGGGGGAAGGAGATCGCCATGATCTTCCAGGAACCAATGACCTCCCTCAATCCGGTGTACAGGGTCGGACGCCAGGTCGGAGAGGCGATCCGCATCCACGGGGACCTTATGAGGTCGGAGATCCGCGACCGCGTTATCGAGACCTTCCAACTGGTGGGCATACCGGAGCCTGCATCCCGGCTGGGGTCATATCCCCATCAGCTCTCAGGGGGTCTGCGGCAGCGGGTGATGATCGCCATGGCGATCATCTGCGAGCCGAGGCTCCTCATAGCGGATGAGCCCACCACCGCCCTGGATACCACGGTGCAGGCCCAGATCCTCGATCTCCTTCTGGGGCTCAGGGAAGACAGCCGCACCTCCATCCTCCTCATCACCCATGACCTGGGGGTTATCGCCGAGGTGTGCGACGAGGTCTCCGTCATGTACGCAGGAAGGATTATGGAAAGGGGGGACGTGTTCGCACTGTTCGATCACCCCGCCCACCCCTACACCCAAGGGCTCCTGCGGTCTATGCCCGGTATCGCCGCACAAGGTAAAAAGGCTCGCCTGCCCGGCATTGAGGGCTCGGTCCCGGACCTTATTCATCCCCCTGCAGGGTGCCGTTTTCATCCCCGGTGCAAAAGGGCCATGGCGGTCTGCTCTCAGGAAGAACCCGGATTCTTTCAGATCGGCCCAGGACACGAGGTGCGTTGCTGGCTCTACCTAAATGAAGGGGATGCTGCATGAGTGCGGTGCTCGTCGAGACACGGAACCTGAAAAGACATTTTCCGGTGAAAGCCGGCCTCTTCGGCACAGGTAAACTTGCCGTCCATGCGGTGGATGGAATATCCGTCGCCATCCGCGAGCAGGAGACCTTCGCCCTGGTGGGTGAATCGGGGTGCGGAAAGACCACCCTGGGCAGGCTCCTCCTGCGTCTCGAGGAGAAGACATCGGGAAGCGTCCTGTTTCGGGGTATGGATATCCATACCCTGGATGAGGGAGCCATGCGGGACCTCCGCAGGAGGATGCAGATCATCTTCCAGGACCCCTTCGCCTCCCTGAATCCGCGGATGCGGGTGCGGGACATCCTTGCGGAGCCCCTGGTCACTCACCACAGAATGAGCACCCTCGATCTCGATGAGAGGATCAGGGAGCTTTCGCACCTCGTAGGGCTCAAGGAAGACGACCTCAGGCGCTATCCCCACCAGTTCAGCGGCGGACAGAGGCAGCGGATCGGGATCGCCAGGGCCCTGGCCCTGCACCCGGAATTCATCGTATGCGACGAGGCGGTATCCGCGCTGGATGTCTCCATCCAGGCCCAGATCCTGAACCTGCTCAACGACCTCCAGGAGATGTTCAGGCTCACCTATCTGTTCATCACCCACGACCTTGGCGTGGTGAGGCACATAGCCGACCGGGTGTGCGTCATGTTCCTGGGAAAGGCGGTGGAACTGGGGCCCACGGACGAGATCTTCGAGCGGCCCCTGCACCCCTATACGAAATTCCTCATTGAAGCCGTGCCTGTGCCCGATCCCCGAATGAGGGGACGGAAAAGGGAGATCCTCACAGGGGAGCTACCCAGTCCCGTGCACATCCCGTCGGGGTGCCGTTTCCACACCCGCTGCCCCTGTGCGCGGGCCGTGTGCGGGGAGGAGGACCCTGCCTTTGTGACGCAGGCAGAGCGGTCCTTCGCCTGTCACTTCCCGTTGCAGGAAGGCATGTGCAAAACATGAAAAAAAAGAGAGGAAAAGACCATATGAGACCGGTACAAATGCTCCGGAAAGGGGACACCATCGGCATGATCGCGCCATCCGGTCCCTGCCCGAACAAGAGGTCTATCGCCAAGGCGGCAAAGGCGATCGAGGAGATGGGCCTTCGGGTGGTTACGGGAAAATGCTGCTATGAAAAACGGGGGTATTACGCAGGATGCGACGATGTCAGGGCGGAGGAGATCAACCGGTTCTTTGGCGATCCCGCCATCCACGGCATATTCTGCATGAGGGGCGGAGACGGTGCTGCCAGGCTGCTCCATCTGCTCGATCTGGAGACCATTGCCGCAAATCCCAAGGTGTTCCTCGGCTACAGCGACATCACCGCGCTCCACATCGTCCTGAACCAGCAGGCCCGGTTCATCACCTTTCATGGCCCCATGCCGGTCACGGAGTTCTCCGAGCCCGGATTCGAGGGGTTCACCCGGGACTGCCTCATGAAGGCCATCACGCAGCCGGCGCCCCTCGGAGAGATCATCCCCCCGACGAATGCCCCCCGGATCGAATGCATCAGCCCCGGATATGCGGAAGGGATGCTGACCGGCGGGAATCTCTCCCTGATCTGCGCACTCATGGGGACCCCCTTTGAGATCGACACCAGGGGCACAATCCTCCTCATCGAGGACACGGACGAGCCCAACTACAAGATCGACCGCATGCTCACCCAGCTCAGGCTTGCAGGGAAATTCACCGATGCGGCCGGGATCGCAGTGGGCACCTTCACCAACGCGGAGCCGGCCAATCCTGACAAACGGTACCCCGTGGAGGAGATCCTGAGAGACATACTCCTTCCCCTCAAAAGGCCGGTGCTCGTCAACCTCCCCTTCGGACACGGGCCTCTCAAGGCCACCCTCCCCCTCGGGGCGCGCGCGGTGCTGGATGCTGAGCAAGGAAGGCTGGTGATCGTACAGTCGGGGGTCATCGCCGCAAATGCACACTGAGGTGACTGCAAAAAAAAACTCCCTGGCATATCGTGCCAAGGAGCATTTTTTCGCTTCGTCTTAAACGTACAACAAAGGAAAGGGGGTCAAGCAACTGCTCATATAATAATTAAAACAGGTAGCTGAAATTCAACGAGAATGAGGTCTCGCTCACGAGCCTGACCTCTGCGCCACCCCTGAATTGATCACTGAGACTCATATCGGCGCCCATGAAGAGGCCTATGCTGTCATCCTGCTCAAAATCCGCTGAGTAACCAGTGTCTGTAAACTCACCATCAACCATAGAAAGATGGAGGCCGCCGTAAGGGACCACCTTGCCAAGGCCAAGATAGCTTGTACCTGCGAAAAGGTCCATTTCAGAAGACTCGACCTCTGCAGTCGAACCAGCGGTAGAATCCTCGGAAGTCAATGAAAGGTACTGCAGCCCAACTCCCAC
>JBLIRN010000007.1:0-37941 GCA_049472315.1 bacterium | reverse complement strand
TCGAGCGATCCGATTTCATCCGCAAGCCCCAGTGCCCGCGCCGCCTCGGTGGTGGCCATGGCGAGCACCGTGGGGGCGTCCATGACCGTGGGATCACCGGTGGCCACCTTGTGCAGCTTTGCTGCCATGTCCATCTCCTGGAACATGTCCAGGTTGTTGTTGCTCGCGCATCCGTCCGTGCCCAGGCCCACGGTCACCCCTGCCCTGAGGAGTGCGGGTACGGGGGCGATCCCGGCGGCGAGCTTCATGTTGCTCTCGGGGCAGTGGGCCACCTTCACCTGGTGGTCGGCCAGGATCCGGATCTCCTCCTCATCGAGCCATACGCAGTGCACGGCAAGCACCTGGGGCCCCAGTATACCCAGCCGCTCCAGGTGCCGCACCGGGGTGGTCCCGTACCGCTGCCGTATCTGCTCCACCTCGTCGCGGGTCTCCGCAAGGTGAAGCACCAGGGGACACTGTTCGCTCTCAGCGATCCGGTGGGCATGCCGGAGCGATTCCGGGGAGCAGGTATAGGGGGAATGGGGCTCCACCGCCACCCGGACCAGGGGGTGCCCCTTCCATTTTCCGATCATGCGTTGCGTATACGCAAGACCTTCCTCAAAGGGGCCGTAATTGGGTGAGGGGAAATCATAGAGGACCTCTCCCACCACCGCCCGTACCCCCATCCGGGCGGTGGCCTCAGCCACGGCCTCTTCAAACAGGTACATATCCTTGAAGGTGGTGGTTCCCGTACGGATCATCTCGCAGCACGCCAGCCTGGTGCCTAAATGCACCAATGTGTCGTTAATGCGACGCTCCGCAGGGAAGATGTACTGGTTAAGCCATTCCATGAGGGGAAGGTCGTCGGCGAGCCCTCGGAAGAGGCTCATGGCCGCATGGGTGTGGGTGTTGACGAGACCGGGCATGATGAGGTGGGCAGGTTTATCCAGGGTACGGGCCGCCCTGAAGGTACGGCATATCTCCTCGTTTTTCCCGACGGCGAGGATTCGGTCGCCCTTGACTGCAATCCCCCCTTGTGAAATTGGGGGTTGCCCGTTCATGGGGAGCACGATCCCCCCGGTGATGAGCAGGTCCGCAGGATAGGATTCGGGATTCTTCTCCGGGATCATGCGTTTTCCTCGCACTCCTGTGGAAGGACGTCGAGTATCCCCTTGATCAATCCCTTGAGTACGGGAGCAGTCCGGTACACATTCTCCACGATCTCTTCCAGCGTGTGACTCTTCTGGCAGTCGGGGATGTTGACATTGCTCAGTACGGATATCCCCAGGACCCTTATGCCGCAATGGACAGCGGTAATGACCTCCGGAACGGTGGACATGCCAACCGCATCCGCACCCATGTTTCTCAAAAACCTGGTCTCTGCCCGTGTTTCCAGATTGGGTCCGGTGACTGCCACGTACGTTCCCTTCCAGATTGCTATCTTCTGTTTGAGGGCAACCTGTTCCGTCATCCGGATGAGATCTGCATCGTAGGGCGCGGACATATCCGGGAACCTGGGTCCGTATGCATCAATGTTCGGTCCGATCAGGGGGCTTGATCCCATCAGATTGATGTGGTCAGTGATGAGCATGAGCTCTCCCGGTTTGTGGAGCGGATCGAGCCCGCCGGCCGCATTGGAGATGATGAGTATCCGCACCCCGAGTTCCAGGAACAGGCGGACCACAAAGGCGATCTGATGCATGGAATACCCTTCGTACCCATGGAGGCGTTTGCTGAGCACGAGGGCCGGGTGTTCTTGGATGGTTCCCCACAGGAGCCGGCGTTCGTGTGCGCCCAGGTGAGGGAAATGGGGTATCTCATGGGTGGGGATGGACCGGGGATGACTCAGCAGGTCACACAGGCATTCGAGACCGGTCCCTGCGAAGAGCCCGATTCTCGGCTGAACATCCATCGTCTCCAGGAGGAAACCGGCTGCCTCCTTGATCGAAGAGATTAGGGCGGATTCATTGTCCACAGTGGATCCCTTTTAACTCAGATGATACAATTCACCAGAGGGCGCAGTGCGATATATCAAATTCTCTCTGGTCTTTGTGATTTTTTACACAGGGCGATGTATTAAAATCCCCGTGTGTTCGGTGGTTTTTTAAATACAATTTCAGGGTTTCAAGACGACCCGGTGATTACGGCACCCTGACCGAGGGAAATTTTTTAAGGGTATCCATCACCTCGGATTTGATACGTTCCAGCGAGTTCCTTTCGAATGCCTCGAACCGAAGCACCAGCACCGGCTGCGTATTGGAGGCCCTGACCAGTCCCCAGCCGTCCTCGAACAGGACCCTGGCGCCGTCGATGTCGATGACCCGGTGGGTCTTCTGGTAGATCCTTTTTATCTCCTCGACCACACTGAACTTGTCCTCATCGGTGCATTCGATTCGTATCTCAGGGGTGGTAAAGGTCGTGGGGACATCGGCAAGCAGGTGACTCAGCGGGACCTTCGATTGAGCGACGATCTCGAGGAGGCGGCAGGATGCGTAGATGGCATCGTCGTACCCGAAGTACCGGTCTGCAAAGAAGAGATGGCCGCTCATTTCGCCGGCCAGCGCGGCGTGCTCCTGCCTCATCTTTTTCTTGATGAGTGAGTGGCCGGTGCGCCACATGATGGGTGTTCCCCCGTGTGCCCGGATGTCGTCCTCCAGGACCTGGGAGCACTTCACATCGAAGATGATCGGGGCCCCCTTTGTCTGTGCCAGGATCGATCGCGAAAAGAGGATCATGAGCTGATCCCCCCACAGAATCCTCCCTGTTTCGTCAACCACCCCGATGCGGTCGGCATCACCGTCGTAGGCCACCCCGCATTCAAAATCCCCCTCCCTGACCATCTTTATAAGGTCCTGGATATACGCCTCCACCGTGGGATCGGGATGGTGATTGGGAAATCTCCCGTCCGATTCGCAATAGAGACGTTCCACACTGCATCCCAGCTCTTCGAGAAGATCGGGTGCCACGATGCTCGATGTGCCGTTCCCTGCATCCACCACCAGTCGCACCGTTCGTCCGATGCGGATTCGTTCCTTGATCATGGCCTTGTAGTCCGGAATGATGTCGTAGCTGCGTACCTCGCCTCCGCCCCCTTTCATGAAATCACCGGATTCGGCGAGCATTTTCAGCGACTGGATTTGCTCCCCGTAGAGGGTTTCCGTGCCGATGTTCATCTTGAATCCATTGAATTCCGGCGGATTGTGACTTCCCGTGATCATCACCCCTCCCTCAACATCACGGAGGTGGTGAAGGGAAAAGTAGAGGAGGGGGGTGGGTACCAGTCCCAGGTCCCAAACGGTGCACCCGGTGCTCACCAAACCCTTGATCAGGGCCTTCTTGAGAGAGGAGGAACTCAGGCGGTTGTCGTGTCCGACGCTCAGGACCCTTTTCCCTTCCCGTTGTGCCGCGGTGCCGAAGGTCTGCCCCAGGATATAGACGGTGTCCTCGGTGATGTCCGTGCCCACGATCCCGCGAATATCATATTCCCTGAAGATGAGGGGATTCATGCAACCTCCTTTGATTTTTATTCAAGTATATCCCACAATTCTTGATAGCGCATAAAATGTAATCGCTCAATATCGTCTGGGAAGGGGTGCTCCTGTGTGCCTGCGGACGAGCACTACAGCCTGTCTTCGTTTTTACGCCCGAAGTGAGCCATAGTCAAAAGGTAACTGCAAGGAGCAACATAGTAGCTTCGCTTCGCCTGGCAAGCTTGGTTGGTGCGCACCCCCCTTCCCATCTATCTACGAGGCCCCTTTCAATTCAAGGATGATGTTGAAGCTCACCTGATTCCCCTTCCCCTTGATGTTGGCCTCCTCAATCCTTATTTCCTGAAAGAGCCTTGACTTGCTCAGACCATTTTTCACCCGGTCGAACAGTTCGAAGGTCTCGACCCTTCCCTTCACCCTTACCCTGTCTTGTTGAAAAACGATCTCCTGGACGAGGATATCATACTCCTTGGGGATGCGGATGCTCAGCTCCCTGAGAAGGTCGATCACATTTGGTCCCTGATCGAAAAAGCCCTTGTATTGTTCATAGAGAGTGGATTCCTTTTCAAGGGCCTTTTTCAACTCGGGAATGATCTGGGGGCCCCACCGGGCGTTAGGCATTGTCTGGGAAAGAATCCTCTGCGCCTCATTGTCCAGGAGGGAGAGACGCCTGGTATAGAATCCCGACCGCGCCGCCATGCTGAGGCTGCCAAGCACAACGAGAAACAGGGCAAAGAAGCCCAGCGCGAAGACCTTCTCACGCGGAATGGTATAGGTCTTCTGAAAGGCATGTTCCCCCTGACGGAAATTCCACATCTCCCCCCTTTTAAATCTGGTACCGAAACAAAGGCCAAGTGTCGATGCCGAGAATGGGGATCTGCCCGGACCTGGTCCGGAAAAACGGATGGGCAGGGCCTTGTATGACGCGAGTGATTCCGGTTTGATCCCCAGCCTTTCGGACACAAGGGGATCCAGCCGGGAGGTATGAGCGTAATCCCCGATGAGCACAAGCCGTTCCAAAGAGAGTCCGGATTCGGATCGGAATGCGGTCAGGGTGAGTTCGATCTGGTCGGTCAGGTGCGCAACGTCACCCCCTTTTTCGTCCCAGTCCAATTCCCTGGTAAACAGGATCTTTTTCTGGCATACCACCACCATGGTGGCCTTTCTTTGCTCAAGCTCTATGATGCCCTCCACCTGGGCCTCTTTTTTATGGAGGAATGCCTGGTTGAGCAACATAAGCCCGGCAGGCGTCAGGGTGGTGACCCGGGGGGCGATCCCGGCGGAATCGAGGATGGCAAGGTGCTCATCGAGGATCCTTTTGGGAAGGATTGCCACCAGGAGATCCGTTCCCGATGAACGATCCCGTGCGATGATCTGGAAATCCATGACCACTTCATCAAGGGCACAGGGAAGTGTCTGTTCGATCTCAAAGGGATAGACACGTGCCACCTTGCTCGGATCGGTAAAGGGCAGGTGCACCCGGCGGAACATGGAAAGGCTGCAGGGAACCGCGGAATACACCACATCTGGTTGGATGTTGTTGCGCACACAAAGATCACGAATCCGGGCGCCAATCTCTTTGACACCTTTTTCCTTGCCGGCTGGGAGGGAGTGGGTGAGCGCGTGGGTCAATTCCACGGACTTCACCCCCTTGTTCACCTGACACAGACTTATACGGTCCGCATCGATGATGATACCCAAAACCCTCTCGAACATGGAGCGACTGCGTCCTTTAGTGTTGTTTGACCATCCCCCGTTGATCCTTGATCAGTATGTCTTCCTGCAGGGGATAGAACATGTCCGCGCAATCCTTGAGATCGATGGCGGTATTATAGGTGAATGCATACACCTCGACCCTGATCCCCTTTTTTTGGAGATATTTTACCAGGGGGACGAAATCACCGTCCCCGCTGGCCAGGGCAATGACATCCACCTTATCAGCCAGCGCAAAGATATCCATCACGATTCCCACGTCCCAGTTACCCTTGGCATAGCCGTTCATACCGGTCTTGAGATCCAGCGTCTTGACCACGTACTCGTTGTTCTTGAGCAGGTTGATGAACTTGGATTGATCGATTTCCGGTGTCTTCACGATATAGGCCGTTGCCCTGACCAGTTTCCTGCCGTGCAGGGCAAGATTGAGGAATTTTTCGAAATCCAGACGGCCATGGTAGAGATTCTTTGCCGAGTAGAACATATTCTGGACATCGACAAAAATGCCCACCCTGCAATTCTTCCCTGTCCTGCGCACCCGGACGAACGGATTGAGTCTTTGCAGCCCGGACTTGAATCCCTTCAGGAAAGGGTAATACACCGCCGACTGTGCGATTTGCGTCTCCGCCCCCTTCTTGTAGGTCCTCTCCGTGGTCCTGCACAGATGATAGAGCCGGTCGGTTTCCTTTTTAAGGGCATTGAATTCATCCTTTGGTACATAATCCCGCTTGATCTTCTCCTTGAGATCCCTGTTTTCCTTTTCCATCAGCCTGATTTTTTTCCCGAGATCCTTTGCCTTTGAAGGTTCTTTGGTGTGCTGATGCTGCTGCTGGAGCTTGGCATTCTTCTTCTTCAGGCACTCCACTTCACCCTTGAGTCTCGTGATTTCAAGCTCGTAATGGTGATTTACTCCCTTTGTGTGTTTCCCTCTCGAAAATGACGCCTTGGGGGGTCTTCTCTGGTTGGATTTTGTATTCCTGTCCTCAATAGATTCACCATCGTCCGTATCCGTTTTTATCACAGCTTCATGAGTGTGTCGTTGATCCAATACGGTAATAAGATTTCTCCCCTCCGTCATATTCTGGGGAGAATTATCCGTTACAAGGGCCCAGATCAGTCGTGCCGTGTTCACCTTTCCTCTCTGGTCCTTTTCCTTGAGTGTTGATCGACGGAACTCCTCTGCGTTTCCGCTGGCAACGGCCTTTATTGCCTCAGCGGAGTACAGATCGAGCATGCCCACCACTTCCCTGAATATTGCCGGATCGGAAAGCGTTCCTTGTGCCAATAGGCCGGCGAGCTCCTCGGTAGCGAGTTGAGTGGTCTTTATATCCTTGGAGTTGAGTCTAAGCCTATTCACCATCTTGGCAAGATTTCGATGAGAAAGTGCCGAGGCAATGATTACCTTAAGATCGTGGCAATCGAGTGATTCTTTGATTTGGTCATATTTTTCCATTCGATTCTGCATACTCTTTCATCCCCCTTTACATGCACCTGGGCAGATACGGGGGAGATGGTGACGAAATCATTTTATTGAGGTATCTACTGCATTTCCTTAATCGTCCGAAACGATCGGACGGTTTTGTGATCTGTCCCGCATCCTATTGCCAAACATCAGGTACGTGCTCGGCAATGGGCGTCAGAGGGCTATTGTGAACGTACAACTACCTTTCGAGCGATATATTCCACCCCTTTAACTGATCGATGTAGTGATGATTCGTAAGATCGGTAGATAGGGGCGTTATCGAGATATACCCCCTTTTTACCGCAATATAATCCAGGCTATCACCTCCCTCCGATGCGATCTCTTCGATGTCGCCGGCAAGCCAATAGTATACCTTTTCCCTCGGATCGATCCTTTTGTGAAATCGATCCCTGAAAATACTCTGTCCCTGTTGTGTTATTGCAATGCCCTGTATGTCTGATTTGGAACAGGCGGGAAAATTTATATTCAGAAGGGTCTGGTGGGGAAGCCCCCTTTCCATAACCATTCCGGCCAAATACGCACTGAATTCCGCAGGAAAGGAAAAAACGGCATGCGGCAGTGCCTTCTCTCCGGCATGTGGTTTCACTTCCACCGAAATGGCGAGGGCGGGAAGTCCGAGTATGGCACCCTCCATGGCACCCGATACCGTACCGGAGTAAATGACGTGGGTACCGGTATTCAAACCCGTGTTGATCCCGGCAACAACAAGGTCCGCCCTTTCCTTCATAATGGTTCCCAGGGCGATCTTTACGCAATCGGCCGGGGTGCCGTTGACGGCATAGCCGAATGCCTCATCCCCTTTGATCACCTCGTGGATCCTGAGGGGATGATTTATGGTGATGGAATGACCTGCTGCGCTTCGTTCGGTTTCAGGGGCGACCACGGTTACCTCTCCCAGGTTTCGCAATGCCGCAACCAGGGCCACCAACCCAGGGGAGTGAATCCCGTCGTCATTGGTAACAAGGATGTGCATGTCCGTGTCTACCCCCTGAAAAAATGGGCATGAATTCATTATGCCATGTGCGCATCAGTACCAGCATCCCAAACGGAAGTGAGGGTAGAGGATTCCCAATCAGAGCCTCACCGGCATGATAATGAATTTGACGTTTTCATTATCATGAGGCTTCATAATGGCCAAGGATTCATTATCGCTCATCTCGAGAACGACGTCCGTACCATCGATGACGCCGAGAAAGTCGAGAATATACTTAGGATTGAAGCCGATTTCCAACGGTTCACCCTGGTATTCGATCTCAATTTCGTCGTGGGCATCCCCTACCTCTGCGCTTTCCGAATCGAGAGTCAAGCTGCCGGGCGCCAGTTTGAAGAGTATAAACCATTCCCTCTTCTCGGTAATCAGTGAAACGCGCCTGACCGCCTGCCGAAACCGCTCCCTGTCGATAATCGCCCGTTTATCATTTTCCACGGTGATCGGGCCCTTATAATCCGGGAATTTATGTTCCAGGAGTCGGGCAAAAAACTGGATGTTGGGCAATGAAAACACACAATGGTTGCCCGTAAGCCCGATCTTTACCGTTTTTTCGGAATCTTCCGCCGTGGCGCCTTTTTCCTTACCCTTTTCCCAGTCAGTCAGAATCTTTGGCAACTCGTCCAGCAGTTTTTTGGGCAGGACCATGGTGGAACGAAACGGCAGGCCGATTTCCTCGGTATAGATATAGGCCATCCGATGGCCGTCGGTTCCCACGCTCTCGATGCCCTTATCACTGATTGAAAAAAGGGCGCCAGCCGGGGCATTGTACAGTTTTTGTTCAACTGCCGGCACCGCCACATTAACCTTGACAATCATATCGAGGAGTACCTTCAGGTCGATGGGGTGGAGCTTTTTAGCATCAAGCTCGGGAAGCGGGGGAAATTCATCGGCGGCAATACCTGGAACGTGGAATACGGAATGAAGACATTGCAGCCGGAGACGGTTGTTTTCTTCGAGCTTCATGCTGATGGAGGATTTTTCCGGGAGTTCCCGCACAATATCATACACAACACGTGCAGGGAGACAGATTGAGCCCTTGTCTGCGACGTCGGCGTCGATAAGGATCTTCAGCCCCACATCCAAATCGGTGGCTGACATGTATATTCCCTCCCCGGTGGCCTCGAGCAGAAAACTGGATAGTATGGGCTTTGTCCCCTTAATAGGCGTAATGCTTTGTATCTTCTGAACTTCTTTTAAAAAGGCCTCTCTGCTTATGCTGAGCTCCATGATCAACCCCTTATTTCAATCGGTAGTGGGTGGCAGTCATTTCGCACCGAATCGCCCCCCTCGCATCCGATCGCACACAGGTGTTAACGCGCCATCGACATGGATGTGCGTGCGCGTCGGACAATTCATACCATAGTATACACCATTGAGAGAATATTTACACCCTTCCTCCGCAGCATATGTCACCAGGATGTGGGCACCGAACCGCCATGTCATTGTGAATAGATGGTGGGGAAGGGAAGCGGCCGTGCATGGGAAACCGATGGCAGGGGAAGAATGAGCTGATCTTCAACGGTTATCCAGCGATAGTCCGGATTCAACTCCCTGAGTTTTCCATCCGCAGGCGGCAGGGAATGAGGGGTCCTTGAATAAATAACCATGAAGATCACCACCGATTCCCCCTTTTCCTCATTGACCACGTATCGTTTTTTAAACTGTTCCCCCTTCAGTTTATGCGCCTGACGCAGTACATTGATGTCATCCTTATTCAATTTCATCAAGGCATACCGGTGGATTCTCATACCATCGATCTTGGTCATGGTGCGCGATTCCTTGCTGGTGGTATAGACGGAATACAGCAGATTCTCGCGCGAAAGGTACTGGCTCGCCACGACAGCCGCACTTCGCCGGCCGCCCACCGTATGGTGAAACCCGTAATATTCGAAGAGCTTCTGTTGCATCAGCTCGGCGTACTTTTCACCCCTTTCATAGAGATCCTTTGATATGTATCGCAGATTCTTGGCGAGGTCCTCCGCTGCATCGCTTATGGGCCAGTCCAGTTTAACGTGGAAATGGGACAGGATGTACCTCGTTCTGGTCTTTATGGTTGGATCCTGCTGTATCATAAGGGCGTAATCCACCGGAAGCAACGAGTAAAAGAACTTACCGAAGCCTGGTGAATCGAAGTACTTTATATTTTGAGAAAAGTCAGGGCTGATCTTGAAGTCGACGATATTTTGAAAATTTTCCTTGACCAGCTTGTTGTCCGAGAGGAATCGGATGTATTTCTTGTGCTTGTTGTGCAGCGTACCCTCATAGTAAAGCACCAGAAAGCAGTTCTGATATTCATATTCCCTGTCAATGACCTTTGCCTTCGGTTTCAATTCGCGCTTTTCCACAAAGGGATAGGGATAATTATTGACCAGGAAATTCTGATATGAATCGAGCAGTGCATATTTAATGAGGTGGCGTTCCAGCTCATTTCCTACCATTCTATACAGCAGCCTGCGTATCTTTTCATTATGGCTGAGCAGCTCATTTTTTACAACCATATAGTTGTATCCCTATTTTTTTATAGTTTATATAAAGTTCTCAATTAATCATTTGTTTTATAAATTTCAACCCTTCCGGTGATAGAAAATCATGGGTGTTGTTTGAAAAACAAAGGGCATTTGAATCAATCGATCTCCTCCCTGGTATGCGCGTAAACAGATAAACGTATAAGTTTTTTATTATAAGGTATCAAACCGATTTACTCAAGCGTTTTATTGAATGGAACGATGCTGCGCACGGTGCATCACTCCTCCCTGTCATTTGACAGACGGAATGTGCCATGTTATCTTTATTCAAGATTTCTGAAAGAGCGGTGTGTGTCAAGCACCTTCATAGATGCCCGCCTTCATAAGTTCTTCGATGAATTTGGTGCAATCATTAACTGGAGAATCGAATGGCGAATATTGCGGTGATAGGGACCCAATGGGGTGATGAGGGAAAGGGAAAGATCATCGATCTGCTCGCCCGGCATTTCGATATCATCGCCCGTTTTCAAGGCGGACACAATGCAGGCCATACCGTATATCTGGGTGATAACAAGTATATACTCCATCTCATCCCCACCGGTATCCTCCATGCGGGTAAAATATGCATCATAGGCAACGGCGTGGTGGTGGACCCATCCGCCCTGATCGCGGAGATCGAAGACCTTGAAAAAAGAGGGGTGCCGATCAGAGAAAATCTCATGATCAGCGAGCGTGCCCACATCATCATGCCCTATCACAAAACACTCGAACACCTTCGGGAAACGGCCAGGGGGGACAGGCGGATCGGCACGACCGGGAGGGGGATCGGGCCATCCTATGAAAATAAAATGGCACGCACGGGGATCTGCATGGGGGACCTCAGGGACGAGGAACTCCTGGTCAGGAAGCTCAGCCTCAACATAGAGGAGCTGAACAGGATTTTGGAGTACATCTACGGTGAATCACCCCTTGACCTTCCCCTCGTCAAGAATGAGCTCCTGGACCTGGCGGAGCGCATCAAGGGATATATCCATGACACCTCCCTTTTCATCAAAAACGCCCTGGACGACGGAAAGTCCATCCTCATGGAGGGGGCCCAGGGGACGATGCTGGATATCGACCATGGCACCTACCCATTCGTCACCTCATCCAATTGTGTGGCATCGAATGCATGCACGGGATTGGGAATCGGGATTTCACGGGTAAACGGGGTGCTGGGGGTGGTCAAGGCATATACCACCAGGGTCGGCAATGGGCCTTTCCCCACCGAACTTTTCGATGAGGATGGGGAGATATTGCAGCAGCAGGGGAATGAATTCGGAGCGACCACAGGCAGGAGGCGGCGGTGCGGCTGGTTCGATTCGGTGGTGGCCCGCTATGCGGTCAGGATCAACGGGATACATACCCTCGCTCTGACCAAGCTGGATGTTCTGGATACGCTCCCCTCCATAAAGGTGTGCGTGGGATACCGGTGGAAGGGGGAGGCCTTTACCGAATTCCCCTATGATCCCCGCATCATCACCGAAGGCGAACCGGTATACAAGTCTATGAAAGGGTGGCAGAAAAAAAGCAGCGGTTGCATCGACCACGCCCTCCTCCCCCAGGAGGCGAAGGACTATATCCGCTTCCTGGAGGACATCCTCGAAACCCCCATATCCCTTATTTCCACTGGATCGGACCGCGATACCACCATATGGGTCGAAGGCTCTCCCCTTGAAAATTGGATCGTTCGGAAATAACATTGACATGACATCCCCATGAGGCTATAATTTAGGTCTTTTATTATATTTGGGAAATGGGTGAGAGCCGTTAGCTCAGTCGGTAGAGCATCTGCCTTTTAAGCAGAGGGTCGCTGGTTCGATCCCAGCACGGCTCACCAGCATTATAAGCGTCCCCATCGTCTAGCCCGGTCAAGGACATCGCCCTTTCACGGCGACGACGGGGGTTCGAATCCCCCTGGGGACGCCAACTCAATTTTTCCATAGAGAATACGATCTTTCTGTATGTAGATCCCTTCTGTGAAGAATACGGATATGGAATCCGCGCATTCACCATGAGGATCACCATCGGACCATATCCGCCGAATGCATAAAGGAATGGCTGCCTCGCTTTGTCGAATGAGTATCTCAATGATGCACGATTCGAATTGTTCCCGGGGATGGCGTACATTTCCTAACCATGCATCATGTCTGATTATACGAAACCGCTCGATATCAAGGGTAATCGGAGGCCTTTGAAAGGGGGAAAAACATCATGGGTATGTGGGTAGGCAGGGGCCGGAAGGCCAGGCGGTGCTATGGGTTTGACGATATCGCCCTGGTGCCGGGAAGGGTGACCATAAATCCGAATGAGGTTGATATCTCCTGGGAGATCAAGGGGAGAAAATTCGGGCTTCCTTTTCTTGCTGCCGCCATGGACGGCGTGGTGGATACGAGAATGGCAATAGCGATGGGTCGACAGGGGGGAATCGCCGTCCTCAATCTGGAGGGGGTGCAAACCAGATACGAGGACCCCAACAGTATCCTTGACGAGATTGCATCGGCGAGCAACGAGGATGCGACGAAGATCATCCAGAACATTTACACCAGGCCGATCAAGGAGGAACTGATCGGGAAAAGGATACAGGAGATCAAGGCAGGAAAGGCACCCGCGGTGGTGTCCGCCATTCCCACCCGGTCGTATCAGTTTGCCCACATTGCCCAGGAGGCTGGGGCGGATATCTTTGTCATCCAGTCCACGGTCCTCACCGTGCAGCACATAAGCACGGAATACGAGGTGGCGAACCTCAAAACGCTGTGCGAGGAGATCAAGATACCCATAATCGCCGGCAATTGCGTCACCTATGAGGTTGCCCTCGACCTCATGGAGCAGGGGGTGGATGCGCTCCTGATCGGGGTGGGGCCCGGTGCCGCCTGCACCACCAGGGGGGTTCTCGGAATCGGTGTGCCTCAGGTGACCGCCACCTGTGATTCGGCTGCTGCCCGTGACTTTCACTACAAAAAGAGCGGGCGATACGTCCCCATCATCACCGATGGCGGAATGAGCGTGGGAGGCGACGTATGCAAGGCGATCGCGTGCGGGGCGGACGCGGTCATGATCGGGTCCGCATTCGCCAGGGCCAAGGAGGCCCCCGGAAGGGGACATCACTGGGGAATGGCCACCCCCCATGCCAACCTCCCCCGGGGAACGCGTATCCATGTCGGCACCACCGGAACCCTCGAACAGATTCTCTACGGACCTGCGGTTCTTGATGACGGCTCCCAGAATCTGGTGGGCGCCCTGAAAACGGCGATGGGGAACTGCGGCGCCACGAATATCAGGGAGATGCAGATGACCGAGTTGATTATCGCACCCGCCATAAAAACGGAGGGAAAGGTATTTCAGAAGTTCCAGCGGGTGGGTATGGGTAAGTAATCCATGAACATCCATGCGGAAAAGATCATCATCCTCGACTTCGGCTCCCAGTACAGCCAGCTCATCGCCCGAAGGGTCAGGGAAAACAGGGTGTACTGCGAGATCCTTCCCTACACCACTCCCTATGAGGAGATCAAGCGGCAGGGTCCCAAGGGGATCATCCTTTCCGGAGGCCCCCACAGCGTCTATGAGACCGAGGCACCCCTTCCCGACACAAGGATTCTCGGAGGTGAGTTTCCCATTCTGGGTATCTGCTATGGAATGCAGCTTCTCGCCTACATGCTGGGAGGGAAGGTCCTGAAGGCACAACGGAGGGAATACGGACACGCGCGGCTGCGGATTGCCGAATATGCCGACCTCTTTTACGGATTCGACCAGGGCACGCATCAGGTATGGATGAGCCATGCCGACCGGGTCGTTGAACCCCCTTCCGGCTTCATCTCCATTGCAACAACGGAAAATTCACAAACCGCCGTCATGAGGGACAAGGACAAACCTATCTTCGGGGTCCAGTTTCATCCGGAGGTCGCCCATACCCCTGACGGTGATCGCATCATTCAGAACTACCTCTTTCGCATTTGTGACTGCCACCCCACCTGGACCATGGCCTCCTTCATTGACTATACGGTCGAGGAGATCAGAAAAAGGGCGGGGACATCCAAGGTCATCTGCGCCCTGAGCGGCGGGGTTGATTCCTCGGTGACCTCCCTTATGATTCATAAGGCGATCGGGAACCAGCTTACCTGCATCTTCGTCAACAACGGTCTCCTGAGAATGGGGGAGGAATGGAAGGTCCGCCAGACCTTTGAGGAGCATTTTCACATCAACCTGGTCTATATAGACGCCGAGGACCGTTTCCTCACCAGGCTGCAGGGGGTGACCGATCCCGAGCAGAAGCGGAAGATCATCGGCAACGAGTTCATATTCCTCTTCGAGGAGGAGGCAAAGAAGATCCCCGGTGTGGAGTTCCTGGCCCAGGGCACCCTTTATCCTGATGTCATCGAGAGTGTCTCCGTCAAGGGTCCCTCGGCCACCATCAAGTCCCACCACAATGTGGGCGGGCTGCCCGAGAAGATGAACCTGAAGCTCATCGAGCCCTTGCGCGAGCTGTTCAAGGACGAGGTGAGGATGGTGGGGCGGGAGCTCGGCTTGCCCGAGGAGATCATCAACCGCCAGCCCTTTCCCGGACCGGGTCTTGCGATCAGGGTCCTGGGCGAGGTCACCCGGCAGCGGCTGGAGATCCTGCGCCAGGCCGATGCCATTGTGCTGGAAGAGATCAAGGATGCCGGTCTATACGAGAAGATCTGGCAGTCCTTTGCCGTGTTGCTCCCTGTCCGGACCGTCGGGGTAATGGGTGACGAACGTACGTATGACCATGTAATCGCCCTGCGGGCTGTGACCAGCCAGGATGGAATGACTGCGGATTGGGTCAGGCTCCCCTATGATCTCATGGGGAGTATTTCCAACCGGATCATTAACGAGGTGGCAGGGGTCAACCGGGTGGTGTATGATTTGAGCTCCAAGCCGCCGAGCACCATCGAGTGGGAGTGAGATGGCTGAAGATCGGCTCTTGAATCGAGAAAAATGATCGGATCGCGGTTTTCTCAAGGGGAGGAGGGAATATCAAAAATCTTGTGTGACCTCTATCTCAATTGGAAGGAGTGCATATTATGAAGAAGGTGATGGTCTATTCCACCCAAACATGTCCTTACTGTAAAAAGGTCAAGGAATTTCTCAAGGAAAAAGGGATCCCCTTTGAAACCATCGATGTGGGGAGCAGCAGGGAGGCGGTACTGGAAATGCGGGAAAAGTCCGGGCAGATGGGCGTTCCCGTGGTGGACATAGAGGGTACCATCATCGTGGGTTTTGAAAAGGAGAAGATAACCAAGGCACTCGAGGGCTGACAGGGGGCACCGGAATCATGTATGATCTGATAATCGTGGGCGCCGGACCTGCGGGGATCACCGCCAGCGTGTATGCGGCCCGCAAGCGAATGGATTTCCTGGTCATAACCGGGGACATCGGGGGGCAGACCATATACAGTTGGGACATAGAAAATTTCATCGGCTATCAGTTCATCACCGGTGAGGAACTGGTCCAGAAGTTCAAGGAGCATCTCGAGAAGTTTCACGTAGCAGTCAATGAGGGCGAGGAGGTGACCCTGGTACAAAGGGATGGAGACCGCCTGATCGTGGAGACAAATAAAGGCAGGTATGAGGCGAAGACCGTTGTTGTCGCATCAGGCAGAAAACCACGGCATCTCGGTGTCGAGGGAGAGGAGA
This sequence comes from bacterium, assembly GCA_049472315.1. Classification (GTDB taxonomy): domain Bacteria; phylum SZUA-182; class SZUA-182; order DTGQ01; family JAFGSM01; genus JBLIRM01. The sequence continues at coordinate 22,126 of JBLIRN010000007.1, read as the reverse complement.
CATTCCGGAACAAGGGGGTTACCTACTGTGCCACCTGCGACGGGCCCCTTTTTGCGGACATGGACGTCGCGGTGGTCGGCGGTGGGAATTCCGCTCTGGATGCCGTTTTACAATTGACAAAGATCGCCGGGAAGATCCATCTTATCGATATCGCCCCACGCCTGAGCGCGGATCCGATCATGGTCGAGAAGGCGGAGGCGAGCGAGAAGGTGACCATATACCACGATACCAGAGTGGAGAGGATATTCGGCGGCAAGTTCCTCGATGGGATCACCCTGTCGCGGGAAGGTAAGAGCGAAGAGCTGCCTGTCCAGGGGGTCTTCGTTGAAATCGGTTCAACCCCGGTCTCCGATTTCGTCCGGGATGTGGAAAAAAATGGGCACGGTGAGATCATCATCAACTGCAAATCGGAAACCACGGTTCAGGGCATCTTCGCGGCAGGGGATGTGACCAATGTGCCGGCAAAGCAGATCATCGTCGCCTGCGGCGAGGGTGCCAAGGCAGCATTGCGGGCATTTGAATATATCAGCAAAAACAGGTAAAAAGAATAGGTATTGAGTAACTACAATACTACCAAAGGAGGATTGGCAATGGATCGATATGTATGCACCGTGTGCGGCTATGTCTATGATCCTGAGGAAGGCGACCCCGATTCGGGGATCGAGCCCGGAACCGCCTTTGAGGATCTCCCGGACGACTGGGTATGCCCGGTGTGCGGGGCCACCAAGGATCAATTCGAAAAAGAGGAATAATAGGGTAGGGATCACGCGTCATGTCCGGATTCGTCCATCTCCATAACCACACCTCATACAGCCTCCTTGACGGGGCGTGCAGGATCGACCAGATGCTCGATCAGGCCCGGTCCTTCGGCATGGATTCCCTTGCCATTACCGACCACGGCGCCATGTTCGGGGTGATCGAATTCTACAAGGAGGCGAAAAAGCGGGGAATCAAGCCGATCATCGGGTGCGAGATGTACATGGCGCCCGGAAGCCGCTTCGACAAATCGAGCCACAGCATCCACGAGGCAGCCTGCCATCTTCTCCTCCTCGCCGAGAACAACGAGGGGTACTATAACCTCGTACGTCTGGTTTCCGCAGGATACCTGGAGGGATTCTACTACCGCCCCCGGATCGACAAGGAGATCCTCACCCAGTACAGCACGGGATTGATCGGCATGAGCGCGTGCCTGAAGGGTGAGATCTCCAGCCTCATCCTGGCGGGAAAGGAAAAGGATGCGCGGAGGGTTGCGGAGGAATACCGGGCCATCTTCGGCCAGGGGAACTTCTTTATCGAAGTGATGGACAACGGCATCCCCGAGCAGAAGAGGGTCAACCCGGAGCTGATTGCCATTGCAAAGGAGATGGGTCTGGGGATCGTGGCCACCAATGACTGCCACTATCTTCGCAGGGAGGATGCCGCGGCCCACGACGTGCTCCTTTGCCTCCAGACCGGGAAGACCATGGATGATCCCAAGCGGATGACCATGATGAGCGATCGATTCTACCTTCGGAGCCCTGAGGAGATGATCGATCTGTTCAGGGACCATCAGGAGGCGATCGACAACACACGCTCCATCGCCGAGCGCTGCAACGTGGACATAGAATTCGGCAGACTTCATCTTCCCCTGTACGAGCCCCCCGACGGCATGAGCCTCGATGAATACCTGCGAAAACTGGCCTATGAGGGTCTTGCCAAAAGATATCCATGGCTGGATGACCAGGACAAGACGGAGGGGGACCGGCGCAGGGGGGAGGAGATCAAGGAGCGGCTGGAAAAGGAGCTCGAGATCATCGCGAGCATGGGATATCCCGGCTATTTTCTTATCGTGTGGGATTTTATCAACTATGGCAAGCAGCAGGGCATCCCGGTCGGTCCGGGACGCGGGTCCGCTGCGGGGAGCCTGGTTGCCTATTGCCTGGGCATCACCGACCTGGACCCCCTCAGGTATGGCCTCCTGTTCGAACGCTTCCTCAATCCCGAGCGGGTGAGCATGCCGGATATCGACGTGGATTTCTGCATGAATCGCAGGGACGAGGTGATCGACTATGTCACCCGCAAATACGGCACGGAGAATGTGGCCCAGATCATCACCTTCGGAACCATGGCGGCGAAGGGGGTGGTGCGGGACGTGGGAAGGGTGCTCGGGATGTCGTACGGGGAGGTGGACAAGCTGGCCAAGATGATCCCCAACATCCTCAAGATCACCCTCAAGGATGCCATCAATATGGAGCCGCGCCTCAAGAACCTCATCCAGAGCAACCCCGAGATCGCCCGGCTCTTCCAGATAAGCCAGGCCCTGGAGGGCTTGGCCCGTCATGCATCCACCCATGCCGCGGGCATTGTCATCACCCCCAAACCACTGGTGGAATACCTTCCCCTGTATCGCGGGCAGAAGGGTGAGGTGGTGACGCAGTTTACCATGGGGGATGTGGAGAAGATCGGCCTCTTGAAGATGGATTTCCTGGGGCTGCGGACCCTCACCGTTATTCAGGAAACCCTCAAGCTGATCAAGGAATCCAGGGGAGAGCAGATCGATTTGGGCGCCATCTCCATGAAGGACCGAAAGACCTTCAATCTTCTCAAATCGGCGCGTACCGTGGGGGTGTTCCAGCTCGAGAGCACGGGCATGCGTGACCTCCTGCGCAGGCTCAAGCCGGAGACCTTCGAGGACCTCATCGCACTGGTCGCCCTGTTTCGGCCCGGTCCTTTGGGAAGCGGCATGGTGGACGATTTCATCAAGCGAAAACACGGCAATGTGGAGATCACCTACGACCACCCCAAGCTGAAGAAGATCCTCAAGGAGACCTACGGGATCATCGTGTACCAGGAGCAGGTCATGCAGATCGCCTCGGAGTTGGCGGGATTTACCCTGGGACAGGCCGATCTCCTGAGGAGGGCCATGGGGAAGAAGAAACAGGAGGTCATGGACCAGCAGCGGGCGCATTTCCTGGAAGGCACAAGAAAGAACGGGATCAAGGACGATCTGGCCCAGAAGATCTTCGACCTCATGTCCTTTTTTGCCGGCTACGGGTTCAACAAGTCCCACAGCGCGGCATACGCCCTCATCTCCTACCAGACGGCCTATCTCAAGGCCCACTATCCGGTGGAGTTCATGGCCGCACTCCTCACCAGTGAAATGGAAAATACCGACAAGATCGTCAAATATATCGCCGAGGCGCGCGAGATGAATATCAAGACCCTCCCCCCGGATGTCAACGAGAGCTCGGTAAGCTTCCGGGTGGTGAAGGATCACATCCGTTTCGGCCTGGCTGCGGTCAAAAATGTGGGTGAGACCGCGGTGAGGGCCATCCTGGATGCACGGGAGCAGCAGGGGGCGTTCACCTCCCTGATTGATTTTTGCAGGAAGGTGGACCTGCGGGTGGTCAACAAGCGGGTGATCGAAAGCCTGATCAATTGCGGGGCCTTCGATTCCCTGAAGGTGAGGCGCTCGCAGATGATGGCGGTCCTGGATCAGGCGGTGGATCTTGCCCAGCAGGCTCAGAGGGCCTCCCAGAGCCGTCAGATCGGACTGTTTTCCCTCGACAGCCGGAAGGAAGTACCTATGGAGGCACAGATTCCGCTCCCCGATATCCCGGAGTGGCCTGAGTCGCAACGGCTGACCGCGGAGAAGGATGTCCTGGGATTCTATCTCACCGGGCATCCGCTCGAACGCCACAGCAAGCAGATCCGCAAGTACGCCACCCATTCATCCCAGAATCTGGTCAACGCAAAGGATGGGGACAAGGTGAGCCTTGGCGGGCTTCTGACCATCACCAAGGAAATCACCACCAAAAAGGGGGAACGGATGGGGTTTGCAAACCTGGAGGACCTCTACGGTACGGTGGAGGTCATCCTCTTCCCGGAGCAGTATGGCGCCTGCCTCCCCCTGATCGAGAATGAGGCCCCGCTCATCATTCAGGGCACGGTGGATATCAAGGAGGACATCGCCAAGGTCACCGCTGCGGAGGTGGTCAGCCTCGAGGATGCGGACAAGCACTTTGCCAAGAACATCCATCTGAGGATGTTCATTCCGGACCTGACCGAGGAATCCCTCACCCGGCTCCACCATCTGTGCTATCAGCACCGGGGGAACTGCCACCTCTATCTCCACCTCGCCAGTGCCCGGGGGGACGAGGTGGTATTGAAGCCGGAGTCGAAGATCAGGATTGAACCTGAAGAGCCGTTTTTCAAAGAGATTGAGAAGTTGCTGGGAAAGGACGCCTTTTACCTTGAAGGGTAGAAAAGGGAAGGATTGGTAAGCCATGGCCAACACAGTACTCGATTTTGAGAGGTCATTCGTGGAGCTCGACGAGCTCATTCTGGAGACCGAGAAGCGCATCACCGAATGGAATCCCCAGATAAAGATGGAACTCAGGGATCTCAGGCGCAAGCGGGTCAAGGTGTATCAGGAGGTATACGCAAAACTCACCCCATGGCAGAGGACCCAGTTGGCCCGCCATCCGGACCGTCCCTACAGTCTTGACTACATGAACCTCATGTGCGAGTCCTTCGTCGAGATCCATGGAGACCGGCGCTTTGCGGACGATCACGCCACAGTCACCTGCCTCGCCCGGCTGGAAGGGAAATCCGTGGTTATTATCGGCCAGCAGAAGGGGAGGGGCACCAAGGAGAACATCTATCGCAACTTCGGCATGCCCAATCCCGAGGGCTACCGTAAGGCCCTGCGGGCAATGCTGCTGGCACAGAAATTCGGGTATCCCGTGGTGACCCTGATCGATACCCCGGGCGCATACCCGGGGATCGGTGCGGAGGAGCGGGGACAGGCGGAGGCGATCGCGCGTAACCTGTACGAGATGTCCCGGTTGAAGACCCCTATCATCTCCCTGGTCATCGGTGAAGGGGGAAGCGGGGGTGCCCTCGGCATCGGAGTGGCGGACCGGATATTGATGCTCGAAAACAGCATCTATTCCGTCATCTCTCCGGAGGCATGTGCGGCAATACTCTGGAAAAACAGGGATAAGGCTTCAGATGTTGCTGAATCGCTTAAAATGACCGGTGAAAATTTGCTTAAACTCAATATAATAGATGAAATTATAAAAGAGCCCCTGGGCGGTGCCCACCGGGACTATACCCGGGCCGCCAATATCATCCGCAGGGCGCTCCGACGCCATCTGCGGGAGTTGATGGCGGTTCCCCTCGATGAGCTGCTTGCCAAACGGTTCGAAAAATACCGAAGCATAGGGGTGTACCGGGAGGCATGAGCCTCCCTGTTGCTGCTCATGAATTATCCGACCAACGAGGATCTCAGACGGATACTATCGAGAATCGACGGCCGTGGGTACAAGGCCTATAAAGAGATCCGCGGCACCTATTCCTTCCCCGGCTTTACCCTGTTCATCGATCACGTTCAGGGCGATCCCTTTGCAGCGCCAAGCCGCTTTCGGGTGAGGGTGCCGCAGGACCGGTCCGGTTACCCTGTGGAGACCTTTACCCCTAAGGCGAGGGCGGTGGCCCTGTGCACCTATCTCACCGAGGAATTCGCCCGCAAGGCTCATCAGGTGTCTGCACGGAGGGGATCGGGCAAAAGCGGTCTTATCCGGATCGACACACCCGGTCAGGAAATACTCGAACGCACCGCCATGGGTATCTGCCCTGCGCATGTGGAGGCGCGGTTTGTGGTGGGATTGCCGGCAGACGGGCGCAGGGTCAAGGGGAGGGAGGCCATTGAGATGCTCTGCCGACATGTGCCCGCCATTGTCTCGGAGAGCCTTCTCTATACGGTGAACGACAGGGAGCGGATCGAACGGTATATCCGAACCAACGAGGATGCGGAGTATCTGCGTCATGCCTTGAGGGAGCAAGGGCTGGTGGGATTCGTCGCCGATGGGAGCATCCTTCCCCGGTGCTCAGGGGTGGATGATCGTCCGCTGTGCTCGGGAACGGTCATCCCGTTTCGTTCCCCGGAGTCTTTGAGGCACACGTTCAGGCTTCCCAATCGTGGCCCTATTACCGGGCTGGGGATCCCCCGTGGTGTTACCCTTATCGTGGGAGGCGGTTTCCACGGGAAATCCACCCTGTTGAATGCCCTCGAATTGGGTATCTATAATCACAAGCCGGGGGACGGGCGCGAATGTGTCGTAACCGATTCGGGTGCAGTCAAGATCAGGGCGGAGGATGGCCGCAGGGTATGGGGGGTGAATATCTCCCCGTTCATAGGAAACCTTCCCTTTGGCCAGGACACCGCCTTTTTTTGCACGGAGAACGCCTCCGGTTCCACCTCCCAGGCCGCCAACATCATAGAGGCCCTTGAGGTAGGGGCCACTGTGCTCATGCTGGACGAGGATACCGCGGCCACCAATTTCATGATCCGGGATCACCGCATGCAGGAGTTGGTGGACAAGGGAAAGGAGCCCATCACCCCCTTCATCGACAAGGTGCGGCAGCTCTATCAGGATCTCGGGGTCTCCACCATTTTGGTGATCGGGGGGAGCGGGGATTATTTCGACGTTGCGGACACGGTGATCGCGCTGGAGGATTACCTGCCTCATGACGCCACTGAAAGGGCGCGGGCGATTGCTGAAAAATACAGGGCGGAGCGGAGGCCGGAGGGAGGGACCGGATTTGGGCCCCTTACCCCGCGGATTCCCCTCAGTAGCAGCATCGATCCGAGCAGGGGCAGACGGGAGGTGGACATCAAGACACGGGGGCTGCGGCTCGTGCAGTTCGGCGAGGAAACCATCGATCTGGGCGCCGTTGAACAACTCACCGATTTCAGCCAGACCAGGGCACTGGGAGATGCCCTCCTGTATGCCCGGGAACACTCCATGGACGGCCGGGCGACCATACGGGAGATCCTCGATGCGGTGATGGACGACATCGAGCGTGGCGGGCTTGATGTATTGAATACACGGCCTGTAGGGGATTATGCCATGTTCAGGAAATTCGAATTGGCTGCGGCCCTGAATCGGATACGCACCCTCGACGTTTGGGGTCAGGTCTTGAATTATCAGTTTTTGTCTCGAAAATAGATTTACATGCTTCGTGGCGCCCTGAAAGGGCATGAGGGTTTGCTCCGAAAATAGAATAATATTTACATGCTTCGTGGTGCCACAAGGTGGCATGAGTGTTTGTCTTGAAAATAGATTTTCATCCTTCGTGATGGCACGAGGTGGAATAGGCGTTTATTCAAAAAACTGTCAATTCAAGACCTGACCCCATTTTGTGCGGGGTTTATTACAAGAGATTGTGTTTCTAAGGCCGGTTATATCCAAAAATCGGTTTGAGAGGAGGACGGGTATGGTAACTGCACTGGTTCTTTTAGAGGTACAGAGGGACAAGGTCAACGAGATCGCCGACAGACTGGCGGCCATGGAGGAGGTGTCGGAGGTCTACTCGGTGGCGGGCAGGTACGATCTTGTCGCCGTTATACGGGTTGCCAACAATGAAAAGCTTGCAGAAGTGGTGACCAATCACATGCTGAAGGTGAAGGGGATCATCAAATCGGAGACCCTCATTGCGTTCCGGGTCTATTCCCGACATGACCTTGAGAGCATGTTCTCCATAGGACTCGAGGGAAAGGAATAAAAAGAGGGCAGAGTCTTAGAACTGACGGAAGATCTGAACGCGATAGTTGCCGGAATCAACGACCAGCACGCGGTCCTCGCTGTCCACTGCGATGCCCTTCGGGGCCTTGAACTGGCCGGCCTCGCTTCCTTCTCCTCCCCAGCACTGGATGAATTCCACATCGCTGTTGTATTTGAACACCCGGTTCAAGGAGGAATCGGTCACATAGAGGAATCCCTGGGTGTCGAGGCACAGATCCGCAGGGGTGGGGAGGGGGGTGCCCTGGTTGTCCCTTGGCTGGTAGGCCCTAACGAAGTCTCCGTCCAGGTCGAACTTGTGCAGTTTTCCGTTTTTGCCGTCGATCACCCAGAGTGCCCCGAATCTGCTCGGATCATAGGCGATTCTGGTGGGTTTGAGGAAGCTCCCGCGACCGGAGCCGAATCCGCCGAATTCGGATTTGAATTTCCCCTCCTCGTCGAAGCATTGCACCCGTGAATTCATGGAGTCAAGGACATAGACATTGTCGTAGCGATCAACGGTGACATCGGTGGGATGATGAAATTGCCCCGGACCGGAGCCGAACCCACCCCACAAGAGTTCGGCATTAATCATCGCGCTCCATTCTTGAATTTCATCGATCTCCTCGCCATCCGGTTTGATGAGCATCCCATCCTTATTGAATTGCAGGATACGGTTATTTTTGGTATCCGACACATAAATAAATGTCATACCCACACTTTCCTTGTAATCCACATGCAGGGCTTGAGGCTCATTCATGTTATTGGACTGGTTAAAGTCGGACAGATCGATCGATATCCTCTCCCATTCCTCCCGGAAGTACCCCTCCGCATTGAATCTCTGGATCCTCTCCCCCTCCTTGTCACACACGTATATGTTGTCCTCGTCGTCCACCCCGATGTCCACCGGTGACTGAAAATAGCCGTGGCCGAGGCCATAGCCTCCGAAACTTTTGTCGAACCGGTACTCGTAATACCCGAGGGGTTTCGGGATCTGCGGGGGAGGTGTTGGCGCGGCCCCCTCCGGTTGGTTTGGATTCGCTATCGATTCGATCCGGTTGGCATCACATGGAGGAGAGATGGCCTGCTGAGGCAGGGACTCCGGTGCGGGCTCGAATGCGGCATCCTCAATAGGCAATGCATCCTCGACCGGCGATGCATCCTCGCCAGGCCTTGCGTCTTCGTGCACGGTTTGCGCAGTGACCACCCGGCCGGGAGGGAGAACGAGACCGATCAGCGCAAGGGATACCACACACACTATAAAAAGGGGTATAAAGGTATCACGCCATGGTCGGTTCATTGGTTAACGACGATATTCAATCTTTTCGGATTGCTTTTCGGAGCCGCCGAATATGCCCATCAATCCGCCGCGCCCCTTTTCCGCATCCTCGCGTGCCCGCTGCTGTTGGTCGATTTGCAGGTAGAGGGCGCCGACGATCTCGTCACAGATTTGACGGGTCAGCTCCATGGGGGTGGGACCCTCGCTTATTCCCAGGATACGGCTCACCGAATTGGATCCCGTCTTGAAGTTGTTTGCACTCCACAGGATATTTCCGTTCTCCGCATCGATCATCCTCACGCTCAGGCCTACTTCCGCTCCCGATTCCTTTCCCTTGCCGTATCCGTATTCAGTGATGACCCCCAGGATGAGGTAATTCACACCCAGTCGCTCCCCGATCGCCCGGATCGTCTCCTTGTCCATGGAGTTCGGCTTCCTGATCCTGAGGCTCATCAGTGCGGCGTTCGCCTCAACGACATCCACCAGATCCTTGAATATATGGGCCTGGAACAGCGCGGTGGCAAAGACCTCCCGCACCTTTATATCCGCATCCGTATCCTTGCTCAGGTTTTCAAAGGGGAGGACACACGCGGTGCGATTGGGATTCCACGGGCTGTATGAGACAAACTGAGGGGCAATCACGGGTTTTGAAAAAAATGCAATCCTGTTCGTGGTTCCGCATCCGGTACATAAACACAGGCTCAGTGCAGTAACGGCGAGCACAACAGCAATCAGACATCTTCTGGGATTTCCCATCCTCTCATCCTCCTCATTACTACAACCCATGGTTGTAAATATCTTGAATATGAAAGTATTTCCTCATCAGGCAGGGTCGATTCTATCACCTGATTCCTTCGAATGTCAAGATTATCAAAGGCCAGCGCCCTTGCCCCAACGGCTAAAACATCGCCTTTACACGAAGGGTGATGATCGCTTCCCTGTCCCTTGGAACTATGAAGGTCTGTGTAAATTTGTATTCTCCTTCAAGGATATAATCGGAAAAATCGAACAATATCTTGGATTCGAAGGTCTCCGTATCGTTTGCCTGTTCCTTGTCGTCGTACTTGTAACTGGTGCTCCATGTATACGGGGCCGCAGACCAGTCGAACTTGAGGGAATAGGACATCTCCTCGCTCGGCAGCTCCCCCTCGATCCGGTAATCCTTTCTGGTGATCTGGGAGGTGACGAACAGGGATGCGAATGGCTGGTAGTCGACCTCGAGGGTGCTGTCGTCGTTGTACTCGTTGCGACTGGTGGAGACCAATGAACCGGTTCTCCGGGTCTCGATATGCTTCCTGCTCATGACGTGGGAGAGGTCAATGGTCCACACATCGTATATGCCCAGCTTGTATCCCAGGCCCATCTTGTATTCATCGGTGACCTCCGGAAAGCTTTCACGATTGGGATCCATTGTGGATGTGACCGCATGGATGTATTCGGGTTTGAGGGAGAGGTTTTCGAGGGGATTGAGGTCCCACTTCCACATGAAGCGCTCCTCCTCGGAAAATTGCGTATCCTGCTTGTCCTCATCCACCGTCTTGAAGTCCAGCGTCTGATAGCTGCGAAGAAAATTTGGAAAGTCCGACCGAAGGGAGGCCTCCATGATCCTCTTGTCCTTCTTTTCGAGCGGCCTGTTAGGGTCGAATTCCTCGAGGGCCTCATCGATGACCTTGAAGGTAAACTGGAACCACTCAGTCGGCGTTGCCCTGAGCTGTCCCTGGAGGGTGAGCTTGTCCGTGTCGACTGTGTTGACGCCGGCGTCCTGCTGTTCCTCCTCGGACTCCTTGCGCACCCGCCCGGAAACCGAAAGCCAGTCCGTCATCCTCTGGCTGAGATCGAATTGGATGTCCCGGTCCGTATTGTCCTGGAATCCCTCCTGGTCATCCTTTTGCTTGTTCTCGTATTCCAGGCTCATGTCCGTCTTGTGGGTGGGTTTGTAACTCAGCTTGCCTCGTAATGTCTGGAGGAATTCATCCTGTTTAACCCCGGATTGGGTGTCCTTTTCCTCCTGATAGAGGCTTTCCGCCTTATAGGAAATCTCCATCTTGAACGGCCGGGTGGTGGAGAAGGTGTGATTGAGCTTGATCTCGCCGCTGAGGTTCACATCCTCCACATCCGCTCTCTCTTCGTTGTTCGTATATTCGTGTTTCAGGTCAACCTTGACCCGCAAGACCCTGGAAGGCTTATAGATGGCGCCCACGGCGACCTTGTCCCGTTTGAACTGGCCCTTGGTTTCGTCGTGATCATAATCCAGCCGCAATTCGGGAAGCTCCGAAGGCTGGACCAGAAGGTGTCCGAATGCACGGTTTTCGGTGGGCTTGTTCTGGTGCCAGGTCTCCTTGAATCCGGTCTTGATGTCGTAGATAAGCGATTTGAGCCTCAATTCGATCTGGGGCTCCCTGGTCTCCGTGTCCTCGTTTCCTATCGAACGATTGTCCTCCTTCTTGTAGTCGAATTTTACCTCCCCGCTCAGATCGGTCCATTCGGTGAGCGGATGGGCGTATTTGACGGAAAGCCGGGGATTGTATTCGTGGGTCAGGGTATCCTGCCCCTGGTTTTGTGAATCGGTTGCATCAGTGCGGGTGTATTTGGCGTCGATGGTGGTGGTGACGGTTGCGGATTCACCCGGCAGAGGTACCAGGACGAGAAAAAGGCAGAACACGAGCGAACAAATTATATCCGAAATGCCGCAGCCTCGAATCATCACGATTTCATGCGTAACTATGCAATCCGCCCAACAAGAAGCTCACACCAAAATAGGTCATCAGCACAAACAGAAAACCAAGAATTGACAAGATCGCCGTCCTCTTCCCCCGCCATCCGGCAGTGAACCGGGCATGCAGGAAGGCGGCATATACGAACCAGGTGATGAGTGACCAGGTCTCCTTGGGGTCCCAGCTCCAGTAGCTGCCCCACGCATAGTGGGCCCAGGCGGCGCCCGTGATGATGCCCAGGGTCAAAAAGGGAAAGCCCACTGCCACTGCCTTGTATTCGAGGTCGTCCAGTACGGATGAAGAGGGAAGGAGGCCGATGAGGCCCTTTTGAGTCCCGATCGTTTCGTAGTACTCCTTAAAAAGATACATGATGCTGATACCGAAGGCCACGGCAAAGGCGGCATACCCGAAAAAGCAGGTCACCACGTGAACGAGGAGCCAGTTGCTCTGGAGTGCGGGGACCAGGGGTTCGATCCTGTTGGACATCAGTCCGGTGGATGCAAGGATGAGGAAGGAAATGGGCATGACAAATGCGCCGACTGACCGGTAGCCGTATTTTTTCTCGAAGATCAGGTAGATAAACACGGTGGACCATGAGAAAAAGACCATTGATGAGTAGAGATTGGTAAAGGGAGGCTGGCCGATGCCCAACCGGTACGAGTGCACGGTTCTCAGGATGAGGGCAAGGCTGTGGAACACCAGGCCGCCGAATGCCGTCCAGAATGCCGCGCGGGCGATTTGCTCCTGCCGGTTGATCACCAGGTTGATGATATAGAGGAGCGAGGATACAACGTATATGATCATTGCCAACCCAAAAAGCTTTTCATTGTACATTTATGAAATCCTCACATCGATATTATGCGGTTTTTGCTCGAAGGAATCACACATTCCTTGCCATATGTCATTGAATTTTTTTTCAAATCCTATCTTATTCTTGTCCGCCCTGCCCATCATATGCGCGCTGCACCCCTGGGGAGACGGGGTCAACGTAATCCATACCCTTTGATGGGATGAGAACAGGACCAGGATCACCCCGGCCATGAGCAGGATGCATCCCAGCCAGACGACCCATACCCCAGGGTCCCTCCCCACCTGGAGTCCGGTGTACATCGTCCCCTGATATCCCTTGAGGGTGTACATGTAATCGCCCCTCTTGATCATCTGAAAGTCGGGGAACATCTGGAAGCTCCACACGGCAAAGGGTGACTCATCCCCTTTGGCAACCAGGAGCTGAACAGCGGGATTCTTCATCTGGTTTGACTTGGAGAAGGCCTTTCCCTGGGCATCCATACCGAAATCGGGCAGAAACTGACGGACCGTGATCCGCCTCTTTATCCCATCCGACCCGGTAAATTCAAAGCTTCCCCCCGGATTCACCCGGAATTCCTGGACAGGGTCCTTTGATGAATCCTCCAAGGGCTTCACCTGGATGACCAGGTCACCCGATTGGGGGTCTTCGCCGTAGCTGGATTGATAGAGGGTTATCCCCTTATAGGTCAAGGGCTTGTTGACCTCGATGACCTTGCTCGTGACTTCCTTTCCCTCATCCAGCACGGTCAAATGGCTCCGATAGTCCTTCGGACGCTGTGTGTTTGCATAGTATTCTATCTCAAATGCATCACACCGCACGACAAAACCAAGGGGATGCGGTGCGTTGGAGGGATATTCAAAGAATTTATCGGTACTTTGCCCCTCGGGAATTTGCACGTATCCCTTGATCCCCAGGCCGGCGCTGAGGATACCTCCGAGAAGGATGATCAGGATGCTCAGGTGGGTAAGGTAGAAGTTTACCCAGCCGTGACGGTTCTTCTCAAAAAACATCCTGAGGCCGCCCGTTTCCTCTGTTGTTTCCTTGGGTGCACCCAGACTGTTTTTCCTGAGGAGGGAGATGAAGGTGTCGCGGCATGCGGGAACCGTGGAATGAAACACCTTGCCTTTGGAGAATTTTGAATCCTTCGGCTTATCTTTTCCGTACTGCGGGTCCATGCGCTTCAGGTCACCGGGCAATCTCCGCAACGAACAAAACAGGATGTTGATCGCGAGAAGGATAAGCAGGGCGATGTACCACCAGGAATGGTACACGTCGAAGAAGCCCATGAATTTGAAAAAATTATACAATCCTTGCCCGTAGTGCTGAATGTAGAGGACCGGATTCTGCTTCTGGGCGATGACCGTTCCGATGATGGAGGTGAAGGCCAGACATATCAAGAGTATGATGGCCAATTTTACTGAGCTGAAGAATTTGATGATCCTTTTCATGGCGATTTATGATACTCCACTTTCCAATTAAGGTTATACCCTGAAATGAAAATACATATCACGCTTTTCTACCATAGTTACAGATAAGATGTCAATTTTGAAGAAATTCCCTTCTCCCTATGCAGTATATGCCTACGGGGTACATTATATTGATTATATGTAAGCTATAGTTGATAGCTTAAAGTAAATTCTTATCAATGCGCACTACCCTTGGAGATAGGCTAAATGGATTCCGTTTTTGCATTGGGAAGGAACGTGCGCGCCATGGCAAGTGCCTCCTCCCTTGTGGTGATCGCACCGCACAGGTGTGATTGATGGATCGCAGCCAGGGCCTTTCCCATGAGCGGACCCGGTGGGAAAAGGACCTCCCGTTGCAGGTCGTCACCCGTGACCAGGGGCGCCTTTTTCTCCCGCTGCGCTATTTCCCCTTTGAGATGGAGGAGGGAGGCGACAAAGCCGGCATAGGTATTCCTGGCTTGTATGTCCCTGACCGTTGCAAATACGTCGGCAAGGGAGAGCAGGAGCACCGCTTGCCATGTATCCCCGACGCGGATGAAGAACCGTACCTTGGCCTTTGCCGATGCCTTCGGTGCCAGAGAGAGAAGCAGGGGCCTCATGTGGTCCTCCACGAGTCTTGTGGTGAGGCGGATTTCCGCCCTGCTGAACCGAAGGGCATCCATCCGCCTGCTCAGGATTTTCGACCCCTTTTTCTGATGCCCGTAGAAGGTGATCTGTCCCCTTTTCCCTGTTTCTTTGACCCCGGGCTTCCCGATGTCATGGAAGAGGGCGGCCATGCGAAGATAGGGAATCCGGTCGGCGTGTTCACGCGTGAAGGAGTGAACCAGGTCGGCACAAACGGGGGGAAGGAAGGCATTCGGGTCATGCATCATTTCCTCGAGGATATGGAGGACCTCCCAGGAATGCTCCCAGAGGGTGAAGGCGTGCCTTTGGCCCTGATCGAGCCCCTCCATGGGGCGGATCTCGGGAAGGATTTCCCCGAGGAGACCTGTCTCCTTCATCTCTTTAATATATGGTGCGGTGCAAGGGCATCCCATCATCTTTACCCATTCCTCACGTATCCTCTCGGGTGAAACGGGATTGATGAGTGATGCGTGCCGGGTGATCGCCCCAAGGGTTTTCTTCTCTATGGTAAAGCCGAACTCCGCGCCGAATCTGAATGCCCTGCAAAGCCGCAATGGGTCGAGGAGGAAGTTCCCCTCCCGTACCATCCGGATGATCCCCTGTTCCGCATCCTCCCTCCCATGGAAGGGATCGATGAGCGCACCCTCACCGAGGCCGCTGCTGAGCGCAACATCTTCCGGTTTCACCGCCATCGCATTGATGGTGAAATCCCGCTCCCCCAGGTTTTGTTCAATGGGTACCGATTCCTTCTCGAATGCTATGTCGATGGTGGCAGGGGACCCCTTCAGGGCGAGGCGATGGATGCTCCGCTCCTTGTCCAGGCAGATCAGGGTAGAAGGGATACGGGTGCGAAGGGTGGAGAGGAAGTTCTGGTCCCCGTAGACCAGGAGGTCGATATCCAGGGCGGGCCTATTGAGCACATAGTTTCGCACCCAGCCTCCCACAAGATAAACCCGGGCGTGTACCTCTTCGGCAGCCCGGTGGATACGATCGAGGATCCTTCCCGGAATTCCCTGTTGATTTGGGATGACGGGGGTTCCCCCCGAACGGGGCACCTTCTCCTTATCCCTATCCATGTATCCACCCCTATCATTATCTTTCATCTGAAAATTCCCTTAGAGTATTTTCATAATCCTTTGCGAATCATACGATTCATACATCCTTCACGTAAAAACTCCCTGTGGATATCCTTATGCCCCTTGTGAATCGCGAGATTGATGGGTGTTTCACCTAAATAGCCTATGCGGCATCTTCATGTTTCTTCGTGATCTGAGGGTTTGTATAAGCCCCTTACGTATCTATTCCGCGTATTATTTCTCCCGGTATGTCCCCCTCCCGCACGATCCGGGCCCTTCTGCCGGTTGCGTCCACTATGGTGGACCCCAGAGAGGGAGGAAGCTCGCCGGCATCGATGACGAGGTCGACCAGACCCTCCAGATCCTCGATCAGCTTACCGATCGCGCTCACTGAACCCCTTCCCGAAAGATTCGCACTGGTTGCGATGATCGCCGTTTGTGCCTCCCTGGCAATGGCGGTGGCGATCGGCGCATTGGGCATTCTGAGCCCGATTTTTCCCGTACCTGCGGTCAGGATCGCGGGAAGGGCAGGGGAAGATGGAAAGAGGATGGTGAGCGGACCAGGCCAGAACCGATCCATCAATCGCTCGGCAAGGGGAGGAATGGCGTGGGCCCATGTACCCGCATCATCACGGTGAGGAATGATGAGGGGGAGGGGCTTGTGCACGGAGCGCCCCTTTGCCGTGAATATCCTGCGGACTGCTTGTTCGTTTCCGGGATCCCCTCCCAGGCCGTAAAAGGTGTCGGTGGGGTACACCACCAAGCCTCCCCGTGAGATGATGGCCGCTGCCCTGGCAATAACCCTCCGATCGGGCGTGTGCAGCGGGCATTCCATGACCTCGGTGACGCCTGATTCTTCCTTCACACGAATTTCCTTTTCGTTTCCCATGGGATCAGGACTTACTCACTTCGGGAGGTATCCCGCAGCCTCCGGTCCTTTTCCTCCACCTCCCGGGCCATTGTCTCCTTATACAGGCGAAGCCTTTCCTTCAGGCCGGCATCGGAGAGGGCGAGGATCCGGACCGCCAGAATCGCTGCATTGCGTGCCCCTGCCTTACCTATGCCCATGGTCCCCACAGGGACGCCCGGAGGCATCTGTACGGTGGAAAGGAGGGCATCGAGGCCTCCCAGCGTGGCGTCGATGGGCACCCCCAGGACGGGCAGGGTGGTCCATGCTGCCACGTTCCCGGCAAGATGGGCAGCCATTCCGGCGCCCACAATCATCACCTTGATCCCCCGCTCCTCCGCAGTGCGGGCAATGTCCGCTGTCCTCTGGGGTGAGCGGTGCGCGGAGGTTACCGAATATTCAAAGGGAATTTCAAACGATGCGAGCACCTCACCCGCCTCCCTCATCACCGGAAGGTCATGGTCGCTCCCCATCAGGATACTGACTATCGGCTTTTGCATAGTGTCCTCCTTGTGTCTCCCTGCAATAGGAATTTATATCATTATATGACAAGTGGTCACAGAAATAAAAAACCTTCTCTCACTGCCTCTTTCACCGGATGCAACCTGACCCGCAATTCTGATTTCGGACCACAAGAGGACTCCGTGTATCGCTTCATAAACGAGGCCTCCAACGGCGACCCAATGGCAAAATTAGAATTGCCGATACCGCCCCTATTGCTTTGATTCTTTTCTTGGGATACGTTACAATGTCCGCGATTTTACAATTGAACCAATGGGCGCATGATTGGTGGTGAATCAGGGTTTCAAAGGCAGGGGGACGAGCCATGGAGATTCAAACAATAACATTGGAGATACCTGAGGGTAGCAATGTGATTTTCGGTCAAACCCACTTCATCAAGACGGCAGAGGATCTGTATGAGGCATTGGTGGGGAGCGCCCCGGGGATCAAGTTCGGCATCGCCTTTTGCGAGGCATCGCAGCATTGTCTTATCAGAACGGAGGGAAACGACCCTGCCCTCATCGACGCCTGTGTCAATAATGCCCGAAACGTAGGGGCGGGACACACCTTCTTCGTCCTTATCAGGGATGCCTTTCCCATAAACTGCCTCAATGCGGTCAAGGCATGTCCGGAGGTGTGCCGCATCTTTTGCGCGACTGCAAATCCTGTGGAGGTGGTGGTTGCCCAGAGCGGGCAGGGACGCGGGGTGATGGGCGTGATCGACGGTTTCAGCCCGAAGGGTGTTGAGACCGAAAGGGACAAGGCTGAACGTAGGGAACTGCTCAGGAAATTCGGCTACAAACTCTGATGGCTCGTAGCATATTGCGCAATAGCCGTTCATGTGCTTTCGCCACGATCGAAGGAACGAATGTCTGGTGAGTTGATCCTGATCGGCGGTACGGTATTTACCCCCTGCGAAGAGATCCGGGAAGGGGTGGTTTTCTGCAAGGACGGTCTCATACAGGGGGTATTTGCCAGGGATGAGGTGGGGGCAATCCCGAGTAATACGACCGTGAACCTTCCCGATATGATGATCTGCCCAGGGCTCATCGATATCCACCTCCACGGTGCACTGGGGACCGATTTCCTGGATGCTGGGCCGGATGATTGTGACCGCATCCTCCGGTTCCACCTTAACCGGGGGACCACCACCATCGTTCCCACCCTCATGACCGCCCCCCTGGAGGCCATAGCACAGGCGGCACAACGAATCGCCGATTGGCAGGCATCGGAGAATACAGGGGGGATGATTCGAGGGATTCACCTGGAGGGTCCCTTTCTCAGCCCTGAAAAGGCAGGGGCCCACCACCGCGAGTACCTCCTTCTCCCGGATACCGGCGATCTTGCCCACCTCGTCGAGGCGTCCCGGGGAAGCATCGCCATCCTGACCATGGCGCCGGAGCTCGACGGCGCTTCGGAGTTGATCCGCTTTGCCAGGCAACAGGGCATCACCGTGTCGATAGGGCACTCGTGCGCCTCCCATGACAAGGTCCGGGAGGCGATCGACCTGGGGGCGAGCCATGCCTGCCACTTTTTCAATGCCATGGGTGCCTTTCACCATCGGGAACCAGGGGTCATAGGGGCATTGTTGATTTCTTCCGAGATAACGGCCGAATTAATACTTGACGGTCTCCACGTGCACCCGATTGCCGCACGTATACTCCTTCGTATGCTCGGAGCCGATCGGGTGGTGCTTGTCACGGACTGCAACCCCCTGGTGGGACTGGAAGAGGGTGAATATTCCATGACAGCGCAGGGGGGGCACAAGAGGCAGGTTCGACGGGGTGCGGATGACCAACAGGAGGGGGTGGATGCGATGACGTACATCAAGGGGCGTATTACCGACAGCAGGGAACGCCTTGCGGGCTCCTCCCTGTCCCTTCCTCAGGCAATCAAGAACTGCAGGGACTTCGGCCTTGTGCCGATGTCCCAGGCGGTGGCTATGGCAACGGCAAACCCCGCACGACTTCTTTGCGCAGATGGGGAAATCGGGCGGATTGCACCCGGATACAAGGCGGATATCACGGTCCTGGACCAGGAGTGCAATCCCCGGCTCGTTATCAAGGGAGGCGAGCGGGTG
Organism: bacterium; assembly: GCA_049472315.1. GTDB lineage: Bacteria > SZUA-182 > SZUA-182 > DTGQ01 > JAFGSM01 > JBLIRM01. The sequence goes on along the minus strand of JBLIRN010000007.1, from coordinate 3,124 downwards.
ATGGAAGACCTGGGAGCAAAAACGGCATGAGCCTTCGGCATCGGATACGCACCATTGTTTGTGTGCAAAGCCTCATATTCGCCTGTGCGGCGCTCGCCGTGCAGGGGTGTGCGGTCTCACGCGTCCAGATGAAGGATCCAGAGCAGTTTTCACATATCTACCTGTCAGAGGAGAAGGTAACCACGTTCGTTCCTTTACGAGGCAAAACCCTTGATGAGTATATCAGCCCGAACTTCCAGGACCCCAACATTCAGGAAAAGAGGATGATCTTTCAACAGGGATGGCATTCCTTCGAAGCCAAGGAGTGGGATGAGGCCACGGGATGGTTTGCCAAGGCATTCAGGGAATATCCCTATCTTAAGGATTATGCGACGTTTTACATGGCGCTGTGCCTCGAGAACAAGGGCAAATACGATGATGCGATCGCCCTTCTCAACGAGATCGTCACCACCTGGCAGGAGAGCATCCTGATACCCAGGGTCCATCTGAAACTGGGAGATATCCATTTTTGTGCAGGGGATTACCGGAATGCCATAGAGTCCTACAAAAAGTCCCTGGAACTTCTTCCTTCCGAGAGCGTTTACAGCAGGTTCCAGATCGGAATATGCCACATGGAGATGGGGGAATGGGAACCCGCCCTGGAGAGCTTCAAGTTCCTTTTGATCAATGAACCCTGCTCCGATTTCACCAAGGTGGCGCACAACTATATCCTCAAGATACACAGAGAGAGGGATTTGGGACCTTTCGATCTGTCGGCCGAAGAGATATTTCAGAAGGCGGAGATCCTGTATAAGCGGCGTTGGTACGATGCGGCAATCGAGGCATACCGGTCGGTGATCAGTGCACGGCCCCGGTTTCCCGAATACTGCCGGGCCATGTTCAAGCTGGCGCAGAGCTACAAGAGGACGGGGAGAAGGGACCTTGCCGTTGAAACCCTACAGGAGATGGTACGCACCCTGCCGGAATCCGACTGCGTGTTCGATGCCCGGCTGTTCCTGGCGAGAACCCTGTGGAACGACCATCGCAGCACGGAGGCCCGTCAACACCTGGAGCAGCTCGCCAAGGTCCGCACCTGTTGGGAAAATCGTGCAGAGGTCTTTTACATCCTGGGACGGATGGCCGAGGAGGAGAACCGCCTCATCGATGCGGTGGAATACTATCAGAAGATCCTCGATCTGGGGGAAGGGAATTCATTCTACCGCAATGTGGTGTGGCGAATCGGGTGGGTCTACTATATGGGCGGTTATTATCGTCATGCACTGAACCATTTCGACCGGTATCTTGCCAGGATCGACGATGTGAGCTTTCGTCAGCAGTTGCTTTACTGGAAGGGCAGGATTGAGGAGAAGCGGGGAAAACCCGAGAAGGCGATCGAGTCATACCAGGCGATCCTCAAAGAGCCGTCCTGGTCCTTCTATTCGGGCCTTACCGAGATATGGCTGGGATGCCATGACGATCCGAACAATCCTGCATGTGTGCGACCTGACCCGGTGGACGAGGAGGCAGAGGAAGATCTCGCCCTGCTGCTCGACGAGCGCGAGAAGAACATTGTCAACAGGGTGATGGAGCTGTGGCTGCTGGGATTCAGGGAGGATTCGATCAAGGAGATCCGGCACCATGCGTATGCACAGGAAAAGGCATCACCCGAGCTCCTGTTTTGTCTCTCGTCCATTGCCCACATGAACGGCGCCCATGATCTGGGGATACGCATCGGGATCATCCGGAAGCGGCATATGAAATCGCAGGAGACCTCGCTGGGCAAGCCGGAGGATCTCCTCATATACCCCTTGGGCTATTCCTCTCTCGTCCAGGAAAAGGCCAGGGATTACAACATCGATCCCATCCTGGTGCTTTCCGTCATCCGCCAGGAGAGCCTGTTTGACCCCGTTGCCCTCTCCAGTTCCTCCGCCTATGGCCTCATGCAGATCATCCCCTCCACGGGGAGCGCCATTGCCCGCGAGCTCGGCGTGGATATCGCCTCGGACTTGAACGTGCTGTTCGATCCCGAGCTGAATGTCACCTTCGGGTGCTTTTTTCTCAAGGGGTTGTTGGACCGGTTCGACCAGAATATGGTATATGCCCTCGCCTCTTACAATGCCGGGCCGGGGGCCGTCAAGCGCTGGCAGGATCGGTTCGGGCACCTCGAAGTCGATGAGTTCATCGAGAACATCCCCTATTATGAAACCAGGGATTACGTGAAGAGGATCATGAAAAATTACTGGATGTATAAAAGAATGTACACCCCTTTGAAGGTCACCAACACCACACACGCAAAGGAGGTCATCTGTGAGGAGGATCCACATAGCAGAAGATGAAGTAGAAATCGCCGAATTGCTCGCACTGTTTTTCGAAAAGAGGGGATATAAGGTTTCCACCTCAAAAACAGCCGATGAGGCAATGAAGGCCATCGAGACCGAGGTGCCCGATTTTGCGATCCTTGACCTCTACCTTGAAGGGCACAAGAGCGGCCTCGACATCCTCAGATTCATCAAACAAAAATATCCGGCGATCAAGACCATCGTTGCCTCAGGTGTATTGGACGATCCCCTGCAGGACGAACTGGAAGGGTTCAAGCCCGACATTTACCTGAAAAAGCCCTATTCCCTCGACGAATTATCCGACTCCATCAACTCGCTTTGTTGACCGACTGCCGCAACACGCGGGTCTCTCCCGCTTTATGCGCTTGCGCCCCTTTCCAGGAGCACCTGTCCATCATATAGGCCGCAGACCGGGCAGGACTGTCTCTCGCTATAGGTGCCCTATACTATCTTGCATTGTGGCATTTTCGTCGGAAGTGGTGTATGTAACCATAACGCATACCTATGCACGGTCGCAATGTCTTCCCTGCCTTCAGGAACAGCCCCTGCCAAAGGGACTCTCTTGCCCAACGCGTATCGCGAGAATAGCCTATCGGGCATCTTCACGACACTCTTGTGTCCCCGATCTTTTTGATGCTCCACCAAAAACAGACTGATATCTTTTGAAAGAGCCGAATAGGAGTAGGTCTCCTCGTATATATCACTATACAAGGTATTGAATATTACTTGTTTTTACTATATATTTTGTTATTGATATTTTTTTCATAATATTATTTTTTGTTCATCGATCGATTACCGTGGCCGAT
>JBLIRN010000069.1:0-14272 GCA_049472315.1 bacterium | reverse complement strand
GGCCTGTCTCTGACTGTCATTGAAGTATGCCGGAACGGTGATCACCGCATCCTTCACCTTTTCACCGAGGTAGTTTTCCGCCGTCTCCCTCATCTTCTGGAGAATCATCGCGGAAATCTCCGGGGGGGTATACTGTTTCCCCACAGCCTCGATCACGCATTCGCCGTGTTTTCCCTGGGCGATTTTGTAGGGAAGGACCTTTATGGCCTTCTTGACCTCGTCACTGTCGAAGCGGCGGCCGATGAGCCGCTTGACCGAGAATATGGTATTGCTCGGGTTGGTGATTGCCTGGCGTTTGGCGATCTGGCCCACCAGTCGTTCACTCTTTTCCGTGAAGGCCACAATGGAAGGGGTTGTCCGATTACCTTCCGTATTTTCAATGACCTTCGGTTCCCCCGCCTCCATGATAGCCACGCATGAATTCGTGGTGCCAAGATCGATGCCGATGACCTTTCCCATCTACTATTCCTCCCTCCTGTTATAGGATCTCTTTGTAATTTCATCTGAAAATCATTTTCATGCTTCTTTGTGAGCCAAAGGCTCATGTGCGTTTCCCTTTCCCTTTCCCTTTCACTTCTACATTCTACATTCGATATTCGATATTCGCAGTTTCATCCGGCTCATGAATGTTTCACTTCTACATTCTACATTCTACATTCTACATTCGATATTCGCAGTTTCTTTTGTAATCGCATAGTATCATATAGTATCACGCTATCGCTTTTGGCCATGCCCGCCTTCCGGCGTCTTCTTTCCCTCGGGCCTTTTGGCCACGGTGACCATGGCCGGTCTGATAAGGCGGTCGTTCAAAAAATACCCTTTCTTGTGTTCTTCCATGACCATGTTCGGTTCGTGCGCATCCGTCTCCAAATGCATCATCGCCTCGTGCTTGCACGGATCGAATCGCTCCCCCACCGCGCATTCGTAAGTGAGTCCCTCCTTTTCAAGGGTGTCCTTGAGCTGCTTATGGATCAGTTTGATCCCTTCGGAGAAGCGCTCGAAATCCTTGGATTCTTCCGCTGACTTTATGGCAAGTTCCAGATGGTCGAACACGGGGAGCAGGTCCTTTACCAGCCGTTCGAGGGCGTATTTGTAATATTCACACTTCTCCCGTTCCATCCTTTTTTTGAAATTTTCGAATTCGGCATGCAAGCGGAGATGCTTGTCATACAATTCCTTGTTCTTTTCCCTTTCCGCAGCAAGTTCCCTTGATAAGGACGCCACCTCACCTCCTGTGTGAATCTCTTCGGTTCCAGGGCTTCCCTGGCGAGAAGATTCCGCATGTTTCTCGGATGGATCCATAGTGTGATCCTCGGATACGACCATCGAGTTTTCACCCCCCTTTGATCAATGCATCTGCATAAAGATGCTGGTTAGTGTCAAGGCCATTTGATTGACCGTCCAGATGACCTCCCGGTAACGCATGCGGGTGGGACCGATCACCCCGACCATACCCCGCACGCGCGGGCGAATCTGATACGGGGACATAACGAGACTGCAGCCCGCCAGGTGTGGATCGGGATTTTCCGCACCTATGAGGACCTTGACCCCTTCTTCCCCTTCAAAGGAATCCATGATCCGGATCAACCGCTCCTTTTCTTCCACGGTATCAAGGAAGGATCGCATCTTCTTCAGGTCGGCAAAATCCGGCTGGTCCAGGATATTTACCCAGCCATCCACGTACACGTCGCACGTCTCCTCCTGTTCGATGGCATTCTTACTCATCTGAATGGACTGACGCTCGAACTGAGCATAGAGAAATTTTTCATCCGACATAAGCTGGTGTATCTTGGCCTTGATCTCGGAGAGGCTGAGCCCCTCGAATTGATCGTTGACATAGCGCGACATCTTGTCGAGCTGTTCCTGGGGGATGATCTCCTCCATCTCCACCATGCGATTGAACACCAGTCCGGATTGAGACACGAAGATGACCATGCACTGGCGCCCGCCCATAGACACAAAATCGATATGTTGAAGGGTAAGCTGGGATTGTTTAGGCACCGTTACAATACCCATATACCGCGACAGCTCCGAGAGTATCGAGGATATCTTGGAGAGCATGGCTGCCCGTTCCTTGATTTGAAACAGTATGGATAGCAGGTACTGCTCGGTCCCGCACGGCTCCGCCTCCTTGTTCAGGCATGCCATGAGATGATCCACAAAGAAGCGATATCCCTTTTCCGTGGGCACTCGTCCCGCTGAGGTATGGGGATGGGTCAGAAATCCCTTTTCCTCCAGGTCGGCCATGATATTTCGGATTGTGGCCGGAGACCAGTCCACATCGAGCTTCCTGCTCAGGGTGCGCGATCCCACCGGTTCAAAATGATTGATATAGTGGGACACCAGCGTAAGAAAGATGAGTATTTCCCTTTCTGTCAAGATCCTTGATTGTTCCATACGCGTCATGTTCCTTTTTATAGGGTATCAGGGTCAATTGACACCGGAATGGCCGGCCCGCACACAATCGTGTGCAGTACTGGACCTTAGCTCTTACGAACACCTTCATAATATAATACCGAATGGATTTTTTTTCAAAAAATTGTGCCGGATGGATAGTGATGCATTAGCACTTTCATGTAACGAGTGCTAACGTCGCAAAAAATAACAAGAAACAGCCATGTTGTCAAGGATGGCCGTGAATGGTCGCCTTGGATGGGAGACCGGTCAGTGCAGGGATCGTTCATTGCGGCGGTGGGTTGTGAAATAAGGTCTGTTTAGGGTATAATACCGTATGGAAAACCGCCTGTTTCAGGAACTTCTATCGATCATGAGCCGTCTGCGTGGAGAAGGGGGATGCCCCTGGGATCGGGAACAGACCATCGAGTCCCTCAAGCCTTTCCTGATCGAAGAGTGTCATGAGGTTATCGAGGCCATTGAGGAAGGTGATCCGCACAAGATACAGGAAGAACTCGGCGATCTGCTGTTTCAGATCATTTTTCTGGCACAGATCGGAAAGGAACAGGGCACATTCGACATCGCCCGTATCCTGACCACGATATCCGAAAAGATGATCCGTCGACATCCCCATGTTTTTTCAGATGATACGGCCAGTCAGCCATCCGAGGTATTGGCCAGGTGGGAAGAGATAAAGCGGATGGAGGAAGCGGAGGGGAAAAGGGGAAGGAACGCCGGGGATGTTCACTCCTCGGTCTTGAATGGTATTCCCAAGGGACTGCCCAGTATGACCTATGCCCATCGGGTGCAGGCAAAGGCATCGCGGGTCGGTTTTGATTGGCAGCGGCTGGACGAGGTGATGGTGAAGCTTGACGAGGAGATCGGAGAATTTCGTGAAGCCGTGGCAGGCACGGATCCCAAAAAAATCGAGGACGAACTCGGCGATGTGCTTTTTACCATGGTCAATATCAGCAGATTCCTCGGAATTGATCCGGAGGGCGCCTTGAGAAGGACGGTACGGCGGTTCATCGAGCGTTTTCAGGCGATGGAGCGGGTGGTCAATGAACGAGGCACAACGATGAGCGAACTCGATATACATTCATTGGACCTGATCTGGGAGGAGGTAAAGGCCAAAATATCTTGACAACATCGGCGTTATTGTTCTATAACTTGTTCTATACATGGATCACGTGTTGATAGACGATATGCTTTATCCCTTTGTGATATAATTCAAAGAGTGAGGGGAGAGAAATGATAAAAGAGGTGCTTCAGGAGATTGTGAAGGCTATTGTGGATAACCCTGAACAAGTTAAAGTCAGTGAGATCGATGGGGATCAGACGGTGATACTGGAAGTGAGCGTTGCCGAGGGGGACCTTGGTAAGGTGATCGGCAGGAATGGGAGAACCATCACCGCAATCAGAAGCATCCTCGCGAGCGTCGGTGGCAAGAACGGGAGACGGTATGTGTTGGAGCTTGTTGAATAATGCACGGAGGACGATGTACGGCTATTGCGGCAAACATGGGCTCCATCGGTAAACTGCCAGGATACATTCAACGAATAAGGGAAAAACAATGCTTGGTGGCATGGGTTGCAACATCGAGGATATTGAGCACGATACCAGCAGGGATCTAATGAAACACAAGAAGATGCTTGACATCGCACCGGACTGGGGGAGACTCGGTGATGAGGCACGCAGGGAGATCCTCAAGATCTTGGCGAAGGCCGGGTCCGGTCATACCGGTGGCTCCCTCTCCTGCGTCGAGATTCTGCTGGCTCTGTATTACGGGAAGATGCGTCACAATCCCAAAGAACCCGAATGGCCCGACCGGGATCGGTTCGTTCTCTCCAAAGGGCATGGTGCTCCGGCCCTCTATGTGATTTTGGCTCAACAGGGATATTTTGATCCCGCTGACTTGAATACGCTCAGGTGTGTGTGCGGGAGGCTGCAGGGGCATCCCTATAACTGCACCACCCCCGGCATCGAGATTTCAACCGGATCGCTGGGACAGGGGCTCTCTGTGGCTAACGGTATGGCCATGGCCGGAAAACTGGACAAGAAATCCTATCGGGTATACACGCTGCTGGGTGACGGCGAAAACCAGGAGGGGCAGGTATGGGAGGCCGCCATGTCTGCCGCCCATTATCACCTGGATAATCTCTGCGCGCTCGTCGATTTTAACAAGCTCCAGATAGATGGTGCCCTGTGTGACATCATGGGCGTGGAACCATTGGAGGCCAAATGGCAGGCCTTCGGCTGGTCCACCTGCCAGGTGAACGGCCATGATGTCGAGGAGATACGGATGGCTCTTGACCGGGCGGAGGATGTAAAGGGCAAACCCTCCATGATCATCTGCCATACCGTGAAGGGAAAGGGTGTCTCATTCATGGAGAACAAGGTTGAATATCACGGCGTGGCCCCGTCATCCGAGGAGCTTGAACGCGCGCTTGCCGAACTAACACGCGGAGGGGATGCAGAATGATGCTTGGTACACGGGATGTTTATGGTGATACCCTGGTGAAGCTCGGGGAGCGGGATACAAACATCGTGGTGCTGGATGCCGATCTTTCGGCGTCAACGCGTACCTGTAAGTTCGCATGCGCGTTTCCGGACCGTTTTTTCAACATGGGAATCGCCGAGCAGGATATGATTTCCACCGCTGCCGGTCTGGCCAGTTGCGGAAAGATCCCCTTTGTAAGCACCTTTGCCGTTTTTTTAACCGGCCGGGCATGGGATCAGGTTCGTCAATCCGTGTGCTATTCGGAGCAGAATGTCAAACTGGTCTCCACACACGCGGGAATCACCGTAGGTGAGGACAGCGCCACCCACCATGCGAACGAGGATATCGCCCTTATGAGGGTGTTGCCCGGTATGACCGTTATCTGTCCAGCGGACGGTATAGAGACCGCGCAGGTGATCGAGGCGGTGGCCCGACGTAAGGGACCTGTCTATGTCAGGCTCGCACGGTGCAAATTTCCCGTAATCTACGACGATGCCTATCGATTCGAGCTGGGCAAGGCAAGCATGCTCAGGGATGGTACCCATGCGACCATTATCGCCATCGGAATCATGGTTTCAAAGGCGCTGGAGGCGGCAGAGACGCTGGAGAGGGAAGGAATCTCGGTTCGCGTGTTGAATATGTCCACCATAAAACCCATAGACATGCAGGCCATCATCGATGCGGCCCGTGACACCGGCGCCATCGTCACCGCCGAGGAGCATTCCATAATCGGCGGTTTGGGGAGCGCCGTGGCGGAACTGGTCGTCGAATCCGATCACCCATGCCCTATGAAAAGGATAGGGGTGCGAGACTGTTTCGGCGTTTCCGGCAAGCCCGATGAATTGATGGAGCGGTTTTGTCTTGGGGTTCGGGATATCATCGAAGCAACGAGAGGGGTAATCCGACGGAAATCCCGCTCTCAGCCTCCTACATGATGGGTCATGGAATGCTCCTCCCATGCGCCGATCATTCAAATGTACCACGTCTCCAAGAGGTTCAAGCACAACTGCCACGCATTGGATGACATCAGTGTCGAGATACGCAGCGGCGAGTTTATTTTCCTCACCGGACCGAGCGGGGCAGGGAAGACGACCTTTCTGAAACTCCTTTTTGTGGAAGATATTCCCACTGAGGGCCACATCATCGTCCTGGGAAGAAATCTCAGCCGGGTCAGGGAATCAAACCTTCATCACCTGAGACGTCAAATAGGTGTGGTATTTCAGGATTTTCGACTGCTCAGGAACCGCACCATCTTCGATAACATCGATTTTGTCCTTCGTCTGTACGGACATCCCCCGAAGGTGCGGAAAAAAATGGCGTGGCAGACATTGTGTATGGTGGGACTTGAGAAACGAATCGATGCATACCCCCTCGAGCTTTCCGGGGGTGAACAGCAGCGGATCGCCATCGCCAGGGCACTGGTCAACAATCCCCCGCTCATTTTGGCTGATGAGCCCACAGGGAATCTTGATGTGCAGCGGGAAGATGAGATCATGGCGCTTTTCAGAAAGATCAACATGCAGGGGACGACCCTCGTGGTCGCCACCCACAATCAATCCATCATATCAAGGATGGGGAAACGGGTGATCACCCTGCACGAAGGCCGGGTGGTAAGCCCGCATTGATGAAAGGTTTCGACGATCATGGGCAGAAGAGCGTTACAATCCGATTCGCACCCTGCTTCGGTTAAGCCGCGCAAACGGTTTCAGATCGCACACAGGGTGTGGGTGTTCCTGTACAGCCTTCAGGACGGTGTCCATAATCTCAGAAGGGGCGGCATTACCGGTTTCGTCTCGGTCATTACCATCTCCTTTACCATGCTCAATGTGGGCCTCTTTTTTCTCCTGTGGATTAACATCGCCCCGTTGCTTACGGGATGCCTTGATGCGGTGAAGGTGGTGGCCTACCTCAAGGAGGGCATCGGCGAAGAAAGGGTTGCCCTTTTAACCAGCCAACTCAACGCCATGAAGGAGATCAAGAAGGTCACCTTCGTGACCAAGTTGGAGGCAATGGAACGGTTCAGGGAATCACTCGGTGAGGATCGTTTTCTTCTGGAGGGACTCGAGGAGAATCCGCTGCCTGCATCCTTCGAGATGGTCATCGATGATACGGCGGGCATCGGCACACTGGATATGGTGGCGGAGAAGCTTTCACTGTTTAATGAATTCGAAGAGATACAAAGCGGCAGGGAATGGATCCGCCGGCTTTCCGTTTTTCTCTTTCTGATAAAGGTGGTTGGATTTCTGGCGGGGGGCGTCCTGATCTTCGTCTCCCTGTTCATCATCTCCAATACCGTTCGATTGACCTTTATCAATCGCAAGGATGAAGTGGAAATCATGCGCCTGGTGGGTGCACATCGATGGTTCATCAAGACGCCCTTTTTGCTGGAGGGCATGATAAACGGGCTCTTGGGGAGTGTCATTTCCATCGGTCTTCTCTATCTGCTCTATCAATTGATACGGTATCAGTTGAACCCATATCTATTGGACATCATCGGTTTGTTCCGGCTCTCCTTTCTCCCCCCGATGCTTATGCTCCTCCTGGCAGGTCTGGGAATGGGGGTCGGCGGGGTGGGGAGCCTCTTTTCCTTGAAGGTCTGATGCCATGAACGGACGAGCCACGGGAGTATTTCTGATGTGTTCGGCCCTTATGCTGTGGCCTTGTGCACGGGTGTCGCGGGGGGAGGAGCCCTCCTCCCTCCGGACGCAGAAAAGCAAACTCAAGGGGCTTGAGGAGGATGCCAAAAAGACCAAAACGGCGGTCAAGGAGCAACGAAAAAGGGAAAGCTCCATCATGGAGCAATTGGATGCCATAGATAAGGAGCTGGAGAAGAAACGAAGGGAACTTGCCATCTATGAATCCAACCTTGTCCATAACCGAAAAAAGAAACGGGAGATCGAGGAGCAGCTCCTGGAGATCGAGAAAGGGGTTGCGGAGAAACTGGATTACCTGAAGGGGAGATTGCGTGCCATCTATAAGTCCGGCGGCATAGGTCTCATGAAGGTCATTTTTTCCGCCGATTCCGTGGATCAACTGATTCAATCCATGACCTTGATGCGTTACATTGCCCAGTCCGATGCAAAGGGCGTGGCTGAATTGAGGCGCCAAAGGGAATTGTATTGCGCAAGGACACAGGAACTGGAGGAGTACGCTTCCAGGGTGAATAGTTACAAAGAGCAGGCATCCAGGAAAAAGGGGATGCTCGAGAGGCAGCAGAGGGAACGAAATGCCCTCCTTGAATCCGTCCGAAGAAACAAGAAGAGACAGATTGCCCTGCTCAACGGCCTGGAGCGCCAATCCGAAGAAATTCGCAGGCTCATCGAGCGCTGGGGCACCGGAAAGGCGGCCGATGGCGATTTTACTGCGTTCAAGGGGCAGCTTATCTGGCCGGTGGAGGGAAAGGTCCTGGTTCCGTTCGGCCTGCACCATGATCCCCGCTTGGACAGGAAGATACTCAATAACGGAATCGACATCGGCGCACCCTTGGGGAGTGACATCCTGAGCGTGGGGGCCGGAAAGATAGCCTATGCGGGGTGGTTTTTGGGGTATGGCAAATTGATCATCATCGATCACGGCAACGGGTATACTACTATTTATGCACATACCTTGGAGATCGCGGTACAAGAAGGACAACGAATCAAGGGCGGGGAGCGGATCGGGTCGGTCGGCGACACCCATTCCATACGGGGGGCGGAGTTGTATTTCGAGATTCGCCATAACGGTCAACCCTGTGATCCCCTTGTATGGTTGAGCCGGCGATGAGATTCGATGAAGGTCGTCAAGAAAGAGGACTTGCCGAATAACCGATAAATAGTATATGCTTCTACAATAAAAATTTAATCCCATTTTCTCATATGATGATTTTTAACATGCAAGGAGAACCCTATGGAGCAGCATAAGAATCAAGGAATGAAATTACTCGTCGTTGTGACATTGGCTACGGTCGTAGGCATCACCATCCTCCTTTGTCTCAACGGCTTTATGGCAGGGGTCTACGCCAAGGATAAGACCTATGAGAACCTCAAGGTCTTTAGTGAGGCCATAACCTATATCCAGGAAAACTACGTGGACGAGGTGGATGAAGGCCAAATCATTTCCGGTGCCATCAAGGGAATGCTCAAGGACCTCGACCCGCACAGCTCCTACATGACCTCCGACATGTATAAGGAGATGCAGGTGGATACGCGGGGCAGGTTCGAAGGGATCGGCATCGAGATAACCATAAAGGATGAGCAGCTCACCATCGTCTCGCCCATCGAGGGTACCCCCGCCTTTGAGGCGGGGCTAAAGGCCGGTGACCTCATTCTCAAGATCGACGAGGCCCCCACCAGGGATATGTCGCTTTCCGAGGCAGCTAAACAGATCCGGGGCCCCAAGGGGACCAAGGTCACCCTGACCATATGGCGCAAGGGGTTCGAAAAGGCGAAGAAATTCACCATCACCCGCGGGGTGGTGAAACTGGAAAGCGTCTACTCGAAGACGATGGAAGACGGCAGGATCGGATATATCAGAATCCGCCAGTTTCAGGAAGACACCACCAAGGACGTGAAATCCGCCGTCAAGGAGATCAAGGCGGACTCCCTGGAAGGACTTATCATCGATATACGTTTCAATGCGGGGGGGCTTCTGAATGTGGCGGTTGATGTGGCCGACATCTTTCTGCCGAAGGAGGCCGTGATTGTTAGCACCAAGGGGAAGGTGAAGGAACAGAGCATGGTCTTGAAGTCGAAGAACGATCCCCTGATCCCTGATTACCCGATTGTCGTTCTCGTCAACGCAGGAAGCGCCAGTGCCTCGGAGATTCTGGCCGGGGCGCTCAAGGACTGGAACAGGGCGGTGGTGCTCGGTACCAAGACATTCGGCAAGGGATCGGTCCAAACCATCTATCCCCTGTCCGATGGGTCCGCCATTCGATTGACCACGGCAAAATATTACACCCCCAAGGGGACCAGCATCCACGGCGAGGGGATCACCCCGGATATTCTGGTTGAAAACCTTCTCCCTGACGACAAGAAGAGGATACTCTCCGAAGAGCATGCCATCCGCGAAAAGGACCTCATCGAGATGGACAGGTCATCCAAAAACAATGATCAGCCCCCTGCCGACGCGGAGGGACCTGCGGAGATGCAGGAGGAGAATGAGGAATCGAAGGAAGAGGGAGAGGGAATGGGATACATTGAGGATCTGCAGCTCCAGAGGGCGATCGACATCATCAAGGCAAACCGAATCTTTTCACTTTTTAAGAAGTAAGAGACATCCGGTCCGTATGCAGTGGCGATAAAGAAGAAAAAGAAGAAGAAAAGGAGCGGGGGCCAAAGAAGGCGTAAGCAGCGTAAGCCCTCGAGCCACAAGATTGTGTGGCTCAGCCTCGCGCTCATTCTTCTCTCGTTGATCAATCTGATCTTTCTCGATACCCTGATCGGCTTCCGGACCGGCGGGCATTTTCTCCCCCGGTGTATCCATGCCCCGGTGGCAGCGCTTTTTTCGCCGAGGCATCCGCAGCCCCCCTATATCGAAGAAGAGAGGGAAACCGCGGAAGCCCCTGCGGACGATCGTACCCTGGACGAACTCAAACCTCCCAGAAAATTCCCGTTGCCGCAGAAGGTCGCCCCGTTGCGCGGACACCGGGTCGCCCTGATCATCGATGACCTCGGCTACAATATGGATTTGGCGGAGGCCCTGCTTGCCATCGACGTCCCTTTGACCGTATCCATCCTCCCCAACCTGCCCTACACCCATGCCATTGCCCGGAGGGCCGTGGAAAGGGGCAAGGAGGTCATCCTTCACCTTCCCATGGAACCATACGACTATCCGAACGCCCAGGTTGAAGAGGGGACCCTCCTGACCACCATGGATGATTCGCAGATACGGCGGCTCATTGAGAAGTCCTTGGTGGGGCTTGATGGTGTGGTAGGGGCAAACAATCACATGGGATCGCGCATGGTGGAAGATGAAGGGAAGATGCGGGTCATTCTTGAAGAGATGAAGAAACGGGGGTTATTCTTTTTGGACAGTCGTACCTCACCCCGGAGCATGGTATATGACCTTGCCCGGGCTATGGGCGTAAAAACGGCGAAGCGACACGTATTTCTCGACGGCAGGCATACCATTGCCTACATCAGACGACAGCTCGATAAGGTTGCCGAGGTTGCTCGGGAGAATGGCTGCGGGATCGCCATCGGTCATCTTCACCCCACGACACTGGAGGCGCTTCGCGCCCATCTCCCCCGGCTCGGCGAGCGGGGGATTCAATTCGTAAAGCTCTCGGAGGTTGTGGAATGAGGGTGCTCCTGGCGATAGAAACCTCGTGTGATGAAACCGCTGCAGCGGTGGTGCGCGACGGCACCTCCATTCTCGGAAACGCCCTTCACTCCCAGATACCCGATCATCATAAGTACGGGGGGGTGGTGCCTGAAATCGCCTCCCGGAGGCATATAGAAACCATTATCCGGATTATCGCCATGGCCATGGATGAGGCGACATTCACCATGCAGATGCTCGATGGAATCGCGATTACCGTCGGCCCCGGCCTGATCGGTTCACTCCTGGTGGGACTCTCGGCTGCAAAGGCGATCGCCTTCGCCGCCGATCTTCCGCTTATCCCCGTCGACCACCTGGAGGGGCATATCTACGCCTCCATTCTTACCTGCCCGGACATTCCGTTCCCCTTTGTCAGCCTCGTGGTCTCCGGAGGACATACGGATCTGTATCTTGTCAAGGGACACGGGGAGTATGAACTCCTTGGCAGAACAAGGGATGATGCCGCAGGGGAGGCATTCGACAAGGTCGCCAAGTTTCTTGGGCTGGGCTATCCGGGGGGACCGGTTATCGACGAATTGGCCAGGACGTCTGACCCGCATGCGATCACATTTCCCAGGGCGTACCTGGAAAGGGATTCCCTTGATTTCAGTTTCAGCGGACTCAAGACGGCGGTGTGCAACCATATCCGGTTTGAGCGGGACCCGGGAGAAGGCATCGGACATGATTCGGCATCGGTTGCCTCCATTGTGGCGGGATTTCAGGAGGCGGTGGTGGATGTCCTGGTATCCAAGGCAATGGAGGCGGTCAAGAGGACGGGGGTGCATGCCCTGGCGGTAGGGGGCGGGGTCGCATCAAACAGCAGGTTGCGGGAACGGCTTGACCGTGCATGCAGGGACCAGGGGATCACCATCGTTATTCCGCCTCCTCGATTGTGTGTGGACAATGCCTGTATGATAGGTGCCGCCGGATTCTTCAATCAGGGCCGGGCCACCCGTGACTGGAGCATCACCGCACAGGATACACGCGTTTGGGAGACTCTTTCAGGCAACAGCGCAAGCTTATGCAAATGTCCCCCACAATTGTGAAAAAATATACATAGTGTGCAAATAACCTGATATGGCTCTCGGGAAGGTATATTTCCCGCATATGACCCCGGGCCCATTCCATTAATCGAAAGGCCCCGGCCCTCTCCACTCCCTTTGGAGTAAATTCCTTACCATGTGCGCCTTTTTGGGGCTGCACCCAATAATTTCCCATCATCAAGGGGCGATTGAAGGGGTCTATTTTCAATGGTATAGAAATTGCTTCTTCAAACCCTGAAAGGTTAAACATAGTTGGTTGTAATAATTGATATGGTCTCGGGGGGAAGTACGCACATGTCATACGACAAATATTTTGACAGCCTTATCGGTAAAAGCGAGCAGATAAAAAAGATATGCCGTCTCATAGGTCTCATCGCCAAAACCAAGTCGACTGTCCTGATTCAAGGCGAGAGCGGCACCGGCAAGGAGGTTGTTGCGAATGCCATATATCGCCACAGCCTCAGGCACTGTGCGCCCTATGTTAAGGTCAACTGTGCCGCGGTGACTGAAACCCTTCTGGAAAGCGAGCTTTTCGGCCACAAGAAGGGATCGTTCACCGGCGCATTCGAGGATCGAAAGGGATTCTTCGAGCTGGCAAACATGGGAACGATTCTGCTCGACGAGATAGGCAGCATGCCCTTGAGCGGACAGGCAAAACTGCTGCGGGTGCTGCAGGAGGAGGAAATAACACCGGTGGGGAGTACGAGAAACATCAAGATTGACACCCGGGTGATTGCAACCACCAATGTCATCCTCAAGGAGGCGACCAAGAAGGGGCATTTCCGGGAGGACCTCTTCTACCGCCTGAGCGTGGTGACCATCTTTTTGCCCTCCCTCAGGGAACGAAAAGAGGATATCCCCCTGCTCACTGACTACTTCATAGAGCACTATAACGAGAATCTGAACAAGAAGGTCAAGGGCATCACCGAGGATGCCATGGAATATCTCATGGATTACGATTGGCCGGGGAATGTCCGCGAGCTGAAGAATGTGCTCGAAAACGCCATGATCATGGCGGAGCGGGATTACATTGAATTGGATTCACTGCCTTCGCTCCAGTTGCGATCCTACCATCAGCCCTCAAGCCACATGGATGTGCAGACCTCCGATCTCAACCTCCGGAATCAGCTCAAGGTGTATGAGCGGCTCATCATCCTGAGCGCCCTCCAGAAGAGCAAATGGGTCAAGAGCAAGACCGCCAAGCTTCTCGGAATCGACCGGAGGAACCTCGGCTATTTTATCAGAAAGCACAACATCGTCTTCCCCGACGACAGCCAGCATTGGGAAGACTGACCCTCCGTTCCCTCTGTGCCCTTTGCGATGAGGTTATAATGCCTGCGCCCGGTTGACTATGCAGGCGTTGGCGAGCTCGGACACATATGTTTACTCGTGATGATGCCAGGTTACACGAAGAATTGCCGTTTCCTATTAGAAATGCTGTTCCAGGGAAAGGGAGAGACCTTCCTGCGTGAGCAGGTGCCCCTCGATAGTAAGGAGCAGCGAGGGTGTAAGGGAGTATCCTATACCGGCATACGCACCGATGTCCTCTTCCTGCTCCACTTCATCGCGGAACAATCGGTAGGTGAGGGCAGGGGGAAGGTTTTCCATCTGGTAACGGTCGGTGTCCTCCTCATACATAAAGTATGCCCCTCCCACATAGAAGGACCATCGCGGTCGGGCAATACCCACCTCGAGTCCGGCCGTAACCTCCTCCCACTCGGTTTCCCTTCTCCATGCATTTTCGAGGTCCGATGTATACTCCTCTTCAGCATCGCCAGCCAGATAAGACGCCTGGAGGGCTGTGTATAATCCCGTGGACCGAGATGAGAGGAGGTTGATGCACATTCCCCCGCCATAGGTAAGTCCCGGTTCAGAGGGCTCGTCGTAAGAAGCGCCGATATCCGCATAGACCTCCCAGTAATCAGTCAGCCCGAAACGCACACACAGGGTGGTCAGGTGCAGGGTGGTTGGAAAATCATCCTCTTCATCGCTGCCGAGGGTGATGGGCGTGATGCCGATCGAGGTGATTTCAGTC
>JBLIRN010000068.1:0-14416 GCA_049472315.1 bacterium | reverse complement strand
CCAGCCAGGGCGGGGGGGGCGGATCGTACATCCTTCCCCGCAGGGTCCACACATCGTCGATTCGGCTTCGTGCCGACCAAAAACCAAAATAGCGGTCATCATCTCCCCCGGGGCCAGCAACGTCGGTCAGCCAGATGACCTGGTTTGCATCCTCGCTGAGGCGCGTGCCGCCGAATGATTCGGGGTCATCCTGAAGGAGATACCCTTCGGGTGAGATACGGATCCCGTAAATGTGCTCGACCAATTGTTCGGAGGTGGAATCCCGCTGATCCAGCCAGACAGCGAAAAATCCCCTCCCGTTGGTCGCCAGCTCGGGATAGTGCTGTTTCTTGCGGGCGGAGCCGATATTGATGAGCCCCCCGGCGAACCCCCCTTTCATATTGAGCATGATGCCCCAGATATCCGTATCCGTGCCCTCGTCGTCCGCCCACTGCTCCCATGCAACCAGGAACTGGTTCTCCAGTCCCTCCACCGTGGGATTGTATTGATCCAGGCCGGAGATGGGAATCTGGGCAAGAAAGGGGGACAACTCAAGGGTGCCGTTGGGGTCTACCTGGAGGAAACGCGCCAGGATGTCCAGGCCGTATTCGGAGGGATCCTGCACGCTCCCGCTCCAGGCAACGATCCATGAGACACCGTTGGGGTCCTCGATCGAGGCGATATCGAAGCAGGGCCTGATCCCCTTTTTGTTGTATGCCATGCCCGCGGCAATCTCCACGGAATTCTGGTCGATAATGGCACCGTCCGCATCAAGCCTCCTCCCGTACAGGGAGACCTCGCCCAACTCGGCGTCATGCTCCGTCCAATCCTCCCACACGACCAGGTAGTGATCTCCCTGCCATTTCACCTTGGGGAAGTTCTGGCTCCCCGTGCCCGTTGCGATGGGAACCTCATCCACCATGTCACCCTGTGCGTTGAAAACGGCGCCGTAGACGTCCAGACCCACAGTATTGTTCGGATCTTCATTCCTGCCGTCCGCCCATACAACGAGGTAGCCGTCGCCGTCGGAGCCGACATCCGGGTTCCTTTGATTCCCGGCCGTGGAGCTGACAGGCAAAGGCTCTCCCTGCTCGACACCATTCGGGTCAAGCAGCCGGGCATACACGTCCTTGGCCCCACCGTCGTGCTCTTGCCATACGCAGAGATATCCCTCGCCATTCGAGGCGATCCTCGAATTGGGTTTGTTATTGGTCCTGCGGTTCGGATCCTGCGGAAACACATACACATCCCCCGGAAGGACATCGATTTCAGCGGCATAGCCGCAGGTGCACATGCAGGTGATCACGACCACAAGGCATACGATCATTATCAGGACCCTGCTGCGATCCCGTGTTGGACTGCGCATCATAGAGTACCTCTGTGTTGCAGGTTAAAAAATACGACCGTCAATCAATCCCGTCATGGCGAGATCTCTTTACGGTTCCGAGCCTGTCGCACGAGTGACAATAAAACGGAACAGGTTCCGCATCCTTTCAACAATACCGGCGTCTTTCTCCTCAACGCTCTGTATGAAACATTCCACCTCGGAAAACCTGAGCACCCTGGTGGCGAAGGCCGTGGTAAACTGCAGGGTGAACATCTCCGGCAACGGTGTCCCGCCATCATCGGTGGCGGTATCATCGATGGTCATCAGGTAGAGGGTCCCCTGGTCCAGGTCCTCGTCGGGATTGAAGGTGAGGACCGTGTTATTCTGGTCCCAGGTGAAGGAGCCATCAATACAGGAATGCGCTCCGTAACTTGGGTCTATCTTGAGGCAGAAGGCGTTCTGAACGCTGTTCGCATCCATGGCCCGGTCAAAGTTTATGACCACCTGTGCCGCGATACCGACCCCGTGCTCCCCCTGGTAGGGAATGGTGGACGCAATCCACCCGGAGGAGGTCCTGAAGCTCACCTGATAGGCCTGGCCAAGCAGGTTGCCGGAAAGATCGGCGGCATTGGGATCCACCCTCATGGTATAGACACTGCTGGAAACCAGGCTGCTGCTCGGGGTGAATACGAGTCGTGCGCTCTCCCACGCAAATGACCCTGCAACCGCAATGGAGTGTACATCCCTTAGGGAGAAGGCATCCTCCGTGGTATCGGTATCCATCAATTCGGAAAATTGCACCCAGTACGGTCCCCCGACCGGTATATTCGTATTGGGATCGGAGGGATAGGAGGTGGTAACCGACGGGCTGCCGGTGTCGCCCACGATCAGCAGTCCTTCGCTGGTCCCCGCCATGATGCCGCCGTTTCTGATCGGGTAGGCGGCGAACACATCGTCACCATCAAAGGTGTACCGGGCCCAGCTTTCGGGCGAGCCGATGGGCGCGGTGACATCATAGCTGCTGATGCCCGCCCCTTGATTCGGATCGGCCGAGGTGATCACCCAGAGCGTGTTCGGGTCATCCGGGCTCACCGTCACCCCGTAAATGGAATCGTATAGGAGCCCCCCGGCGGTATCGGTGTAGTCATACGCTGCAAAATCGCATACCCCCAGGAGCAGGTTGTCTATATTTATGGCGTAGAGCCCATCCTTGGCGGCAAGCCAGAGGTTGCGGTTTCCGTCCACAGTCATACCCCTTACGAACAATTGATGCACCAGGCCAAGAAGCCTGACCTTGGGCAGTGCGCCGTTCGGATACCACGCCCATATGTTGGGGTCCCACACCTCGGGCCACTCATCCAGGTACTCGTCGAATTTCAATGCATCGATCCCGGCGATGAAATCACAGGGATCGTCGGGTTCCCAGAACGTATTTCCACTCTCAAGCCAGATGGTGCCGGTGACCGGGTCCGCGGCAAGCACGTGCAGTGTCTGGGGATCAGCCTTGGAGGTCCATTTCCAATCTTCTATGTTGGGATCGTATTGCCCCACGCCGATGCCTCCGGTGGTGGCAATCCAGATCAGGTCCCCGGTGCCGGCGGGATACACCTCGACGGCATTGACCCTGAAAAATAGCTGGATGGCATCAGGGGTCAGGCCCGCCCTGTTCACGATATAGAACTGATTGGGATCGATGTCAGGGGAATAGAGCGACCAGTCCTCACCGTCGAACCGGGCCACACCGCCGCCGATATTGTTGGGATCAGGCTCCGTTGCCACCCAGACATTCCCCTGGCTGTCGAAGGCGATGTCGGTGATGTAATCGCTGGTCAGCCCACAGTTGGGATCGGATGCCGTGTAGTGCGTCCACTCCATTCCATCGTAATGGAACAGCCCGAGCCCTGTCCAGATCCCGGAATTGGGGTCGATTGAGGCGAGTCCCGTCCAAAGGCTTCCGTCTGAAGGGCTGATCCCCATGGCGGAAAATCCCATGTCGTTGGGATCGATCGCGATATCATTGGGATCGATGGCAACGGCAGGCCATGACTGGTTCGGATCAAGCGGATACTGATTTGGGAGCACACAGGTGAATTCCCACTCCACGTTCGGATCGAGATATCCCGCCGATACCGACTGTGCGGCGCTCGAAACGGCAGCCGTGTAGGACCCGTCCTCCTCCAGGGGATTTGTCGGTGCGAAGTGCAACTCCTTCGAATCCGCGCTCCAGGAAAAGGCCCCCGGTACACTGGCGAGGCTTTCGTCCAGCAGGCTGAAGGCTGCCTGCACGCTCGCGGTGTTCATCGCCTGGGTGAAGAGCACCCGGATCTCCGTATGGACGGATGCGGCGTCCTCATCCTGCGCAGGGTAGACCGAAACCACGGAAACGTCTGTGGGATCGGCAAGTGTGGTAAATGACCAGGTGTAGTCGGTCCCCAGGGGAATCCCGTTTTCATCCACTGCATTTGCATCGATGGTGACCTGATAGGTGGTTAAATACCCAAGAGGTGCCGAGGGCTGGAAGGACACCCGGGTGTTTGCGTCAAACCAGGTGAAATCGCCGTTCACAAAGGGCGAGATGCTGAAGTGGTCCTGCACCGAGCCCGCGTCCATGGAGGCATTGAAGCCAACCACGATGTTCGTATCCCACGAAACGTCATCCGCGCCGTCGGCAGGTATGGGGCTGCCGGTGACCTCCGGGGGCAGGACGGTGGTGAAGGTCAGGACAAGGTCCTCTGCGAGGGGATTCCCGGAGAGGTCCGTCACATCCTTGATGATGGTCAGGGTGTATTGACTCCCGGGGGCGAATCCTCCGGTTACGTCTATTTCGAGGATGGTCTGGTTGTTTGCATCAGTAAAAGTTGTCTCATCCTGAATGATGTCAAACTCGGGATATCCTGAACGCTGAAGCCGCGTATTCGATGGATACCCTAAGAAAAAGCTGGCGTGATCCATCAGCTTATTGAAGGTGATGGTGATGGTGGCATCCAGGGCGACGCCGGTCTCGTTTTGATTAGGATCGGTAGCCGTCACCTCCGGCGGAATGAGGGTCATGAACTGCAGTTCACTGTCTTCGTTCAGGATTGGGGAACCGGACTGATCGAGGATGGCAGAGGTAAACTTGAACCGGTAGTAGGTGTTGGGATGGAATTGGTACCCCGTCTCCTTCGGCTCGATGATGAGATGGGAGTTCATTCCGGCATCGCGGAAGTGCCAGGTGAAATCATTCGGGTCGTATATGTTGGGATCGTTGATAAGGACGTGATTCTCATCGAGCATCTCGAAGGTCAGGTTGCTGCCCGCTCCGCCCAGTATCACGGTGGTGTCGTCGATAGTCTCGTTGAACACCACCTCGATGCTGTTGGTGTCCAGGGACACCTCCTCGCTCCCGTTTGCCGGGCTCGTCCAGATGAGCGCCCCCTCGTTCCACCGGTAGAGCCCCCCGTCCTGTGTGCCGAACCACACCTGGTGGTGGTTGGTGTCCACTGTGTCCACCAGCACATCCGTGATCACCTGCTCTTCGAGGTCAACGTCGGCAGGGGGACCGATGGGCTGCCACAGGTCGAGGTCGAGGTCGTAGCGCGCGATACCCGCATCGGTGACCACGATGACCCGGTTTGCATCATCATAGACGCCGAGCGTTAATATATTATCCGAGGGAAGGCCATACTCGGATGCCGCCCAGTGGTCCCATACGTTCGGATCAGGCTGAAAGTGCCACAGGCCGGAATTGCCGCTCCCCAGCCACAGGTCGCTGGCGTTCCCCGTCTCAATGCTATCGAAGACAAGCGTCGACCATCCGGATGGGAGGAAATAATCCCATGTATTGCCTGTGATCGTGTAGCGGTAAACGCCGAAAATCGTGGGAAGGCTGGGCAATGCCCACACGACATCCTCGTTTGCAGAGTTCACCCCCCGACAAGAGAAGGAATCAAAATCAGAGGTACCATTATTATGAGGGAAAAAGCTATGCGTGGTTTTATTGAATTGATTGAGCCCCTCATCCGTTGCGATCCACACATAGTTCGCATCCGCCTCGATATCAACGGTGAAATTGGCATCGCTGAAGTAAAGGTTGCCGTATGTATAAGGACTGTTCGGATCGCTGAATGAAGGGTCATAGGAGACGAGCCCCTGAGGGGTCCCGAGCCAGAGGAGTGCATCCTGGTCTATGTTCATGGCTGTAATAGGGGTATATGAGGTATCAATTTGGGAATGCAGCATCCATTCGTCGTTCGGATCCTCCAGGAGCATATGTACCAACCCCTCATCGGTTGCGACCCATACCCTGTTGGGGTCCGCTGCCAGGCTGACGATCCGGGAGGAAGGAAAATTTGCGGTTCTATTGGGATCGAACTGCTCCCATTCGGCCCAGGCTCGGGGGGCAAGGGCGAGGATTGCGGTGATGACGGCGATCAGAATGAGATGATATCCCTTGATGGTGGATTTCATTGATCCTCTCTCCTCTTCTTGAGTTAAATCAGGACAACTTTGAATAATCCAAGCATCCTGCCTTGCCTTCTCCTCCCGAAGTATTCCTGAGAAACCGATGCAAGAAATATTCCTGCCGGCCCCTTGACTAGCAGGGATGACACCTCAGGAGGGGCCTTACGGGATCAAGCCGATGCACGGGCCGCAAAGGCATAGGCATTGGAATGATTTTGTTTTTTCAGCAAAAAAATTACGTCCATTCTATTGAATTGCAAATATGTTGTCAAATTATCGTCATACGCCTTCCCTCCCGCGAAATAGCCGTTAATACAGCAAAAACGTGTCTTTTCCAAGGAAGGATAGTGAAGGAAAATGCATATTCGATGCGCTGAATGCCTTTCCATGAAAACGGAAACAAATTTCCTATCGTCTCTGTGGCCTTCCGAAAAAAGCGGTTTTCAAAGGAGGGAAAAGGCGTCCTTTATCACATTAATGGACCATTCCTCACCGTGGGTCTGTATCACACTGACCACGTCAAAGCGGCAGGTCTCCTGATTCTCCCTTGTATGTGTACAGGCCAAATAGTGCAAAGCGATGCGGGAGAGGCGCTGCTGTTTGCGAAGGTCGACGGCCTCCTGAGGTGACCCGAAACGTCCGCTGACCCGGGTTTTGACCTCGATAAAGACCAAAATTTCCTTATCCCGGGCAATAATGTCGACTTCCCCGAAGGGACACCGGTAGTTCCTGGCCTCAATGGTGTATCCCAAGGCGATCAAATGGTCCAGAGCCAGTTGCTCCCCTTTCTTTCCTAATGAGGCGTTGTTTCCCGGCACAGTTCCTTCACCTTCCTGAACGTGCGGCGATGAAGTGGGCATGGGCCTATCCTGACGAGGGTCTCGATGTGCTCCCTAGTCCCGTAGCCCTTGTTGCTGGCAAAGTTATAGGCAGGGTATCTGTGGTGATATCGGTGCATCATTCGATCCCGCAGGACCTTGGCCACTATCGAGGCCGCTGCGATGGAATAGCACCGCTGGTCCCCCTTGACAATGCCCCGTTGGGGAATGTCGTCGAGACCGGGAATGGTCAGGGCGTCGATGAGGATGTATTCAGGCCGAACCAGTAGTCTCTCCAGGGCCTGGCGCATGGCAAGAATCGTTGCCTGGAGGATGTTCTCCCGGTCGATGTACTCCCGGTCCGCAATGCCTATTCCGACATCGAGGGCCTGCTTAACGATCTCCACAAAGATCCGTTCCCGCTCGAGGGGGGTAAGGGCCTTGGAATCAAACACCCCTTCGATCGGGCTATTCAAAGGGAGTATCACTGCAGCGGCCACCACGGGCCCGGCGAGAGGACCACGGCCCGCCTCATCGATGCCGGCAATCAATCCTGTTCCGGGGGTAACCAGACTTCTTTCGAATGCAAACAAACGTTTTGACACTGTGGGAATATCCATCGAGTATGCACCCTTTCACATGATGGTTGCGGGTATACTGCATCACTCTTTGGTTGTTCTGCTCAATTCCTTGATCCGCGCCTTTTTGCCCACCCGGCCCCTGAGGTAGAAGAGCTTTGCCCTGCGCACCCGTCCACGCCGGACGACCTCGATCTTTTCGATATTCTTTGAGTGAAGGGGGAAAATCCTCTCCACGCCGACCCCATAGGATATCTTCCTGACGGTGAATGTACTCCGCGCCTTCCCCTTGCGCAGGCTGATCACCACGCCTTCAAACACCTGGATCCTTCGCCTTTCACCTTCAATCAGCTTCACGTGAACCTTTACGGTATCTCCGGGCTTGAAATCGGGGATCTCCGTCTTCATCTGATCGTGTTCAACTGCATCCAATAAGTCCATGGCTGAACTCCTCCCTGCATTAAGGTCATTCATTGGTTGTGCTTGTTTTATATCCTGCTGCAACTTAGCAATACCTCGTGTCTTACTTCCCGCAAAATTTGTGCAATTACAATCCTCCGATATCCCCCTACCCCATCGATGCCACACGGTCCCCCAGGAGCCGGTCAAGGGTGATGGCCACGGCGGCCCGCACAGACAGGTGGTTGTAATCACCCGGCCCGCGGATGGGCTCGACGATCACATCCGCCATGTCGAGCACCTCACGGGTCAATCCCCAGCCGGTCCCGAAAAGGATCAGCCAGGCATCCGGGCCGCCGGACATCCTCTGCCTGAGATGTTCGAATCCGGTCACCTCCGAGGCGGGTCGCGCACAGGTTACCACGATGTGCGGCCGCGCCCCTTCCTCCTCCTCTATTCCCTTCAGGCATTCATCAAACGACGAGCATATCCGGATAACGTCCAGGGCAACGCCCCGGGTCGGATTATAGGTGGCGCCGTACCCGCTCTTCCAGTGACGGATGATGGTCCGGATCAGTGCCTGCTGCCTGGAGACCGGGGTTATAAAAAAGAAGGCCTTCAGGCCGAAGGTCTTCGAGGTCCTGGCAATGTCATGGATGTTCGACGTGGTTATGGATGTTGCAATAACCTCCTTGTTCTTGTTGTAAACAGGGTAGTGAATCAGGCCGCAGTATACCCTCAATCACAACCTCCTCCTGTTTTGCCCTCCAACGGCGGCTCCGGAATACACACCCCTTCATTGACCAGCCACTCACGTTCACGGGGCGAAAGACCGTTCCAGTCGATAAGATCGGGCCTTCCCCGGGCCGTTTTCACCAGGGACTGTCTCCATCGCCATTCGCGGATATGCTCATGGTTGCCGGACAGGAGTGTCTCGGGCACCTTCCAGCCCTGATAGTTCGCCGGCCTCGTATAGTGCGGATACTCCAGCAATCTGCGGCTGAAGGATTCCTCGTTCAGCGACTCCCTGCTCCCCAGGACATCAGGAATAAGCCTGACCACCGCCTCCATGAGCACCATTGCCGGTATCTCCCCTCCCATCAGCACGTAATCCCCGATGGATATCTCCTCGTCCACCAGGTGCTCCCTCACCCGTTCATCGACGCCCTCGTACCTGCCGCACAGAAGCAATATGGCGTCTTCGGAGGCCAGGCAGTGCGCCAGGCACTGATCGAGCACCCTTCCCTGGGGGGAAAGGAGGACCCGTTTCACAGAGGTCACGTTACGGCAGATAGCGGTTATCGCCCGGTGAATCGGCTCCACCTTCATAACCATCCCGGCGCCGCCCCCGTAGGGTACGTCGTCGACGCTCCGGTGACGGTCCGTGGTGTATTCCCGCAGGTCATGGACCTGGACGCTGACCAGCCCCTTCTCCCGCGCCCTCTTCATGATCCCGTAGGATAAAAAAGAGGGGAACAGATCGGGGAAAATCGTCACGATATCGAATCTCATGGCTCAGTCAACCAGACCATCCAGGAGGTGGACAATGATCCTCCCCTTTTTCAGGTCTATGGACCGTATGACCTGTCGTATCGCCGGAATGAGGTATTCCCTTGTTCCCTCTCGTACCACATAGACATCGTTGCTTCCGGTCTGTATGATGCCGCTCACCCTGCCCAGAAATTCCCCTTCCTCGGTGAAGACAGCCAGGCCTTCAATCTGAAACTGATAGTATTCCCCCTCCTCAAGGGGCCACAGGTCCCTTTCCCTGATTGCCACCTCGGCCCCTATCCATGACTCCGCATCACTGCGATTGCAGCAGAGGTCCACCTTGAGAAGGACACAACCCTGGTGAAACCGCGCCTCCCGCACGGTGGCCCGTGCGGTACGATCCTTGACCAGAAACACCTCCTCGAGGCACTCAAAATGCTGAGGGAAATCGGTTACGGGAACGACCTTCAGTGTTCCGTCGATCCCGTGAGGTCTCACCACGCGCCCGATGGCTATAAGCTCCGCAGCCTCCCGCATCACGTCATCCGGTCCATACCCTCATGCATTCATATGGCGCACACCCTCGTCGTCTCATTCGGTGCAATTGACAGGGATATCCTTATCAATAAACCCCTCCCAGGGCATCTCAGTCCATTCCGACACCGCGAGTATTCTCCGGGGATATCCTGCGCTGCTGAAATAAAAAGGGCTCCTATTCGAGGATCTCCAGGACCGCCCTCTTCCCTATCTTCGTTGCGGCAGCGCTCAGGATGGTTCGCATGGCCCGTGCTGTTTGTCCTTGTTTGCCGATCACCTTTCCCAAATCTGATTTGGCTACCCGCAATTCCAACACAGTGGTCCGTTCCCCATCAACCTCGGTCACCACAACCTCATCGGGATAATCCACAAGTGCCTTTGCAATGAGTTCAATTAATTCTCTCATACCCACCACTCCTCCTAACTGGTTAATGAATACGCATAGAAGGAATCGGAATTTTCAACCTGGTCGACATCACTGGGATGCAGAGACCGCCAATCCGGCTTTTTGAAGAAGATTCCTCACCGTTTCCGATGGGATGACTCCCTTGTCAAGCCACGATTTCGCCTTTTCCAGGTCCACCTTTATCTCGGCAGGATCCTTGAGCGGGTCATAATAGCCAACCTGTTCAATGTACTTACCGTCCCTCTTCCCTTCGGACTTAACCACAATAATCCGATAAAACGGTCTCTTGTTGGTACCCAAACGGGTCAATCTCATTCTGACAGGCAAACAGTTCTCACCTCCTTTTAAACATGTGCATACCTTTACCCATAACTCCTCCTCCCCATCCGAGTCCCATCCTCTTCATCCTCTTGATGTTCTTCCTCATCAGATGGAACTGGTTGAGGAGACGGCTCACCTCCTGAACGGAGGTTCCACTCCCCATTGCTATTCTCCTCTTCCTGCTGGCATTGATAATCTGGTAATTCCGCCTCTCGTGCGGGGTCATTGAGTCGATGATCGCCTCCAAGTGAACAAACTTGGATTCGTCCATGTCCATTCCCTCTAATCCCATCTTCTTTGCACCCGGGATCATCTTGATGAGCTGATCCAACGGCCCCATCGACTTGATCTGCCTGAGCTGCTGCCGGAAATCCTCGAGCGAGTATGCGTCCCGTTGGAGCTTCTCCTCCAGGGCCAGGGCCTCCTCCTGGGAGTATGCCTCCTGTGCCTTGTCGATGAGGGTGAGTACGTCGCCCATACCCAGTATCCGGGAGGCCATCCGGTCGGGGAAAAAGGGCTCCAACAGATCCAGCTTTTCCCCGGTTCCTATAAAGGTGATGGGTTTTCCGGTGACCTCGCGTATGGAAAGGGCCGCACCGCCCCGGGCATCGCCGTCCATCTTGGTGAGGATCACGCTGTCGACCCCAACCCTCTGGTCGAACTCCTGGGCCATGGTCACCGCATCCTGGCCGGTCATGGCATCCGCCACCAGGATGACCTCATGGGGCAGCACGGTCTTCTTGATCCTCACCAGCTCATCCATGAGCTCGTCGTCCACATGAAGGCGTCCCGCGGTATCGATGATCACCGGGGTGAATCCTTTATCAGAGGAGTGCCGGTACGCCTCCCTGCACACCTTCTCCGCGCTCGTGGCCTCCTGGTCCACAAAACAATCCACGGACAGGGTGTCACACAGGAACTTCAGTTGCTCCCGCGCAGCCGGCCTCTGCACATCGGCGGCGACCAGAAGGGGGGTATGCCCCTCCTTCTTGAACATCCGGGCAAGCTTCCCTGCAGTGGTCGTCTTGCCCGATCCGTTCAGACCCACCATCATGATGACCATGGGCGGATTGGGGGGCATGGTGAGGCTGCTTTGATGACCACCCATCAACGCGGTCAGCTCCTGATGGACGATCTTGATCACCTGCTGACCCGGGGTGAGGCTCTTGAGCACCTGCTCGCCGACCGCCTTCTCCCTGATCCTCTCGATGAGGGCCTTCACCACCCGATAGTTCACATCGGCCTCCAGGAGGGCGAGGCGGACCTCCCTGAGTGCGTCGCCGATATTGCTCTCGGTGAGCTTACCCTGTCCCCGGAGCTTCCTTAAGATCTCCTGGAGCCTGCCTGAGAGTGCGTCAAACATCCCTGTTGCGTGTTCCCTATGTCCCTGTGCTCGTGTGCCGCTTCATTTCCGGCAGGCACTGTTTGGCGCGTCCCGATCCGCCTGCCGTATTCCCGGTAGTGCAATGCTCAATATCACGCGGGAAGGATGGTACCCTATTTCCCACAGGGAGGTAAGCAGTTATTAGGTAGTATATATTTCGGGACGTAATATTCAATATATTTAAAAAAAGAATTAATTAGCCCTAACAATCAAATTATACATAATAGTAAAAATTCCCCCCCTTGTCAATATACATTCTCCTTTTTGGATTTCGCGATGCCCTCGGCGGACTTGTCCAGGTCGAGCATCTTGATGCCCGAAATGTAGTCCATGCTGATCACCTTGGTGGCACGGGAGAGCTTATTGACCACCTGCTTGATGCGCTCCACCTCCTTGAGGATGGTGGTGATCTTCTGGACGACCGCCTCATCGGGGTCTTCCAGGGTCATGCGGAGCATCTCCGCATTCGCGGTGATCGCGCACAGGGGGTTATTGATCTCATGGTTGACGCTGACCGCTATCTGGGCAAGCATCTCCAATTTCTGGGTCTCGATGAGCCTTTCATGGAGTTCCTTGATCTTCATGAGCGATTCGACCCTGGCCAGCAGCTCGACATAGTGTATCGGCTTGGTAATATAGTCGTCCGCACCGGTCTCCAGACCCTGGATCTTGTCCTTCATGGTGCTCCTGCATGTCACCATGATCACGGGAATCATGCCGGTCTTATTCGATTCCTTTAATTTCCTGCATACGGCATAGCCATCCATTCTGGGCATGGCAAGGTCAAGCAGGATGAGGTCAGGGGGATTTTTGTAGGCCATACCGAGTGCCTCGTTGCCGCTCTCCGCGGCAATCACGCTGTATCCATGTGACGCCAGGATCTTGGTAAACAGGTGGAGCATGTCCCGGTTGTCGTCCACCACCATGATTGTCCTGTTTTTTCTCTCGAGATCAGTCTTCAGAGGCATCATGCACTGTTCCTCCACTACCGGCTCCCTTGTCGCTCCCCTTATATCGAATACCACATCCACACCCGATTTACACCCGAAGCGCATGCGGCAATCGATCGCATAAGCCCTATGACCGCATCAAGCGTTACACGCTGTTCAATGGAAACATGCCTGCGGGGGGCGTTATGAGGACCCTCTCTGCGGACATAACGGCAAGCTCGGCGGCATAGAGCGATTCGGTCCCCTGCAGTATCGTGTTGTGTTGGATACCCTTCAAGGAGAGCACGACCAATGATGCACCGTCATATAAAAAAAACTGCATTCTATTGAATAAATTTACACCTATGGCGATGGTAAGTCAACCTTGAATACGCCATCCGGATAGGTCATAGCAAGCCTTCAGGGCACTGACCGATACGGGTCCATGGAATCCCGCGTAAAGTTGATAGCGCCGGAACGAGTTGATACAATGGAGGCGGAGCTGACCAGCGCATGTTTCATGTGAGTATCCGCAATCATGCTACCTAAACGGAGGAGCCTGTCATGGACGATGAACGGAAACCATGCAACGAGAAGAAAGAACCTTCTTCATGCCCCACACCGCCGTGCACATATATCCAGCAGATCGCACGCTATGAAGGAAAATCCGTAACCCTCAGGGGATGGCTCTACAATAAGCGCAGCAGCGGGAAGCTCATCTTTCTCCAGGTACGGGACGGCACAGGGACCATCCAGTGCGTGGTGTTCAAGCCCGAGGTGCCTGAAGGCGTGTTCGAGCTCGCCGACAGGGCTGGTCAGGAATCCTCCCTTACCGTGACCGGCCAGGTGAGAAGGGACAAACGTTCCCCCCTCGGTTTCGAATTGGGCGTAACCGGGCTGGAGGTACACCAGTTCGTGGAGGATTTCCCCATTTCCCCCAAGGAGCACGGTGTGGGATTCCTGATGGAGCATCGTCACCTCTGGCTGCGGTCGAGCCGCCAGCATGCCATCATGCGCATACGTCACGAGATCATCAAGGCGTGCAGGAGATTCTTCGACGAACGCGATTTCACCCTTCTCGACGCACCCATCTTCACCCCCTCCGCGTGTGAAGGGACGACCACCCTCTTTGCCACGGACTACTTCGGGGATACGGCATACCTCACCCAGAGCGGCCAGCTTTACATGGAGGCGGGGGCCATGGCCTTCGGCAAGGTATACTGCTTCGGCCCCACCTTCAGGGCGGAAAAGTCGAAGACCAGGAGGCACCTCACCGAATTCTGGATGATCGAGCCGGAGGTAGCCTATGCGGACCTGGAGGAGATCTGCAACCTGGCAGAGGCGTTCATCTGCACGATCGTGGATCAGGTGCTCGCCAACAGGCGAAGCGACCTGGAGATCCTGGAGAGGGACATCGAACCGTTGACCAAAATCACCCCTCCCTTTCCCCGGCTGAGCTATACCGAGGCAATCGCACTGCTCAAGGAATCCGGGCATTCCCCGGAATGGGGGAATGATCTGGGAGGCGACGACGAGACCATCATCTCCGGGATGTTCGAAAAACCCCTCCTTATCCACCGCTATCCCGCTCAATGCAAGGCCTTCTACATGAAAGAGGACCCGCAGCAGCCGGGGCTCGCCCTGTGCGTGGACGTGCTGGCACCCGAGGGATACGGTGAGGTAATCGGCGGCGGGCAGCGTGAGGAGGACCTGCGCATCCTGGAGGAACGGATCGAACACCACGGCCTTCCCATGGATGCCTTCAAATGGTATCTGGACCTCAGGCGCTACGGGAGCGTGCCCC
>JBLIRN010000067.1:0-14634 GCA_049472315.1 bacterium | reverse complement strand
CGCAGGGCAAGGCACTTCTTGTTGAGGAGCCCATTGCCGCCGTATCCCGACCCCACGCTCCAGATCGTATTGTCCTCGGGGAAGTGCAGGAGGAGCCGCGTGTTGAAGTCCCGCTCCGCCTTGCCGTGCAGGCACTTGGTGAACTCCCCGGCAGTACCGAGCTGCTCCAGCACCTCGGTGCCGATCCGGGTCATGATCCTCAGGTTGAGCACCACATAGATGCTGTCGGTGAGCTCCACCCCGATCTTGCTGAACGGGGACCCGATGGAACCCATGCAGAAGGGTACCACGTACATGGTACGGCCCTTCATGGAACCTTTGAAGATGGCGCCTGCCCGCCGGTATCCCTCCTCGGGGGACATCCAGTTGTTGGTCGGACCGGCATCCTCCTTCAGGGTGGTGCAAATGAAGGTCAGGTTCTCGGTGCGTGCCACATCGTTCTGCGCAGTCCGGTGATAGACGCACCCGGGCCACTTCTCCTGGTCAGGGAGGATCAACTCCCCCGTGCTGAGGGCCTCTTCGGTGAGCTCCTTTTTCTCTTCCTCGGTGCCGGTAATCCATACGATCCGCTCGGGCTGGCACATATCCGCCATCTCTTCAATCCACATGTCGAGTCCTATATGTCTCACGATGTGTATCCTCCCTTTTGCTCTGTTTTTTGCCAGAAGATATGATTTTTCCCCAGGGCGGGATCGATTCCTTCCTCATTCACGCCGCATGGGTCATTTATTGTTTACGGAGATGACTGCAATCGCCGGGCGACGTTCTGGACGGCGTTATAGATTTCATCCGGTGTAAAGGGCTTGGGAATAAAATCCACCGCGCCGAGTTTCATCGCCTCCACCGCCGTTCTCACCGTTGCGTACCCCGTGATGACAATGATCGCCGTATCCGGGTATTTTGTGCTGATCGTTGAGAGGAGTTGGAGCCCCGGCAGGCCCGGCATCTTGATGTCGGTCAGGATGATATCGAAGTGATCCCTTTCCAGCATGGCAAGGGCCTCCTCACCCGAGGACACGGTCACCAGGTCATAGCAGTGGCTCTTTTCACTGAAAATCGCGACGCAACTCTGCTGTACGACGATTTCGTCATCAACGATAAGCAATTTTATTCTATCCATGCTCATTCTCCATTTCGACGGGAAGGTGAATAATGAAGGTGGAGCCTTCATTGACCTTGCTTCGAACCGTGATGTTCCCCCCATGACGCTTGATGATGCCGAAGCAGATGGAAAGCCCGAGTCCGGTCCCCACGGTGGGACCCTTGGTGGTGAAGAAGGGGTCGAAGAGCCGTTCCATGTTCTGTTCGGGAATCCCGCATCCGGTATCGGAAACCGAGACCTCTACAAAATGGTGATCCTCGGCCACCCTCGATTCGATGACGTGCATGCGGGATGCTACGGTCAGCGTACCTTTTCCCTCCATGGCATCACCGGCGTTGATGATGAGGTTGGTGAGCACCTGGTAGATCTGCCCCCGGTCGACCTTTGCCTTGGGCAATGTTGGATCGAGGTCCTTGATGATCTTTATGTTGTGGAATGATTCCTTTGTCTCCACCAGTGAAACGGCGCGTTCAATAACGTCATTCACTTGGGTGGTCACCATTTCCGGCGTGGACTGCCGTGCGAACTCCAGGAGTCCGGCCACGATATTACGGCACCGCTTCGTTTCATCCACGATGATATTGAGCCATTGCCTTTCCTTGGGATTCTTCGCCTTGTCGAGCAACAGCGAGCTGTAGCTCAGAACGGCGGTCAGCGGATTATTGATCTCATGGGCGATCCCTGCAGAAAGTTGGCCCAGTGATGCCAGTTTTACCGAACGAACGAGTTTCATATGGGTCTCATCCCGTATCCGCTCGTATATATCCTCGAACGTCGATCCTATCCCCGCCAAACCGGAGATATCCGATGCCTCTTCCTTCTTCGGGGCCGGCGTGGCATCCTCCTGGTCGGTGGCTGTTGGTGCATCCTCCTGCTGATCGGGGATGACTGCATCGTAGAGAAGGAGATTGCGGTAGGCGATCTCCTTCCGGAGCTTCTGGAGCATGTTATTGAGGGATTGGGCAAGCCGTCCGAATTCATCCCTCCTGAATACCGGTATCTCGGACGAAAAGTTCCCCAGGGATATGCTCCGGATACCTGTCAAAAGCGTATTCATTGGACGCACCAGGGAGTAGAAAAGCATGATGCTCAACCCCACCATGATCACCAGGAAGGATATGACGCTGATCTGGATAAAATGGCGCCTGTTGCCGGCGATCTTTTCATCCACATCCCGCAGTGACATGGCAACCTCGAAAATCCCGAGCACCCTTCTGTCCTTCGGATGGTATTCATGACACTGAATGTAACAGCGCTCCTCGTTATAGACTGGATAGGTGAGACTTACCACCCGGTAGTCACCCGTGTCCGACGGTGTTACCCGTATGCACTTCTCGCGAGGGGGGACCACCACCGGCTCCCCGTCCGAATGGCATATCACGCATTGCTCCGCGCCCTTTTCAAAAATGCGCCTGCTCTCCCCGGGTATGGTTGTACTCTTGATCATTCCCTCATTATCGAAGATGCGGATCCGCTCGACTCCTTCCATGTTCCGCGCGATGTCGTTTATGGTCTGCTGCAGATTCTCCCCTTTGTTCTCGAGCATGGGTATCCTGGTGATACTGGTGACGGTCTGGGCGATGTGATCCATGATGGTGAGGATAGTGCCGTTGAGTTGCTGTTCCTGGATATGGATGTTGTACCATGTATCGATGACCATCACAATGACCAATGCCACCCCGATAAAGACCAGAAGCGTGAACCCGAAGCTGCGGTGATACGGCTTCAGGCTTTTATACTGGTTCCAGTGTCTATTTAATCCTTTCCACACGAACGGCACACACCTTGTATTCAGGGATATTGGCAATCGGGTCCAATGCGTCGTTGGTCAGCCGGTTGATCGGCGCCTCGGCGAAATGGAAGGTCGTAAAGACCTCCCCCATGGCCACGGTATCGGTGATCCTGGCCTTGATGTCGATACTCCCCCTGCGGGAGGTAACCCTGACCAGGTCCCCTTCATCAATGCCGAGCGCGGCAGCGTCACCCGGATGAATGTCCAGCACCGGCCCGGGCGCCAGGGTGGTGAGGCTCTTGCATCGCCTGGTCATCGTCCCGGTATGATAATGGTACTGGATGCGCCCCGTGGTCAGCAAAAAGGGATACTCCTCATCCGGCAGCTCTGCCGGCGGTTTGTAATCGATGGCCGTGAGCAGCCCCTTTCCTCTCTTGAAGCCATCCTTATGCAGGAAGGGGGTGCCGGGATGGTCGATATCCGGGCACGGCCACTGGATTCCCCCTTCTTTCTCGATCCTCGCATAGGTTATCCCTGCGTACACGGGGGTCACCCGGCGGATCTCATTGAATATCTGCTCCGGGTTGGAGAAATCCATCGGGGTTCCCATCAGTTGGGAAATCCGCTGGATGATCCGCCAATCGGGGAAACTGTTCCCCACCGGATCGATGGCTGCCCGTACCAGTTGGACCCGCCGCTCCGTGTTGGTAAAGGTCCCCTCCTTTTCCGCCCAGGAGGCACCCGGCAACACCACGTCTGCGAGCAGGGCGGTCTCGGTGAGGAAGATGTCCTGGACCACCAGAAAATCGATTTCTTCCAGGGCCTCCTCCGCATGTCCCGAGCTGGGGTCCGAGATGATCGGGTTCTCCCCCATGATATACATCCCCTTGATCCGGCCATCCAGGATACCCGGGATCATCTGCGTGAGGGCCATCCCCGGTATGTCCGGCAGGGACTCGGCCCCCCACACCTGCATGAATTTCCTGCGGGCATCGGGGTCGGTCACCGCATGATACCCGGGAAACACATTGGGCAGGGCACCCAAGTCACAGGCCCCCTGCACGTTGTTCTGACCGCGCAGCGGATTCACCCCGGTGGCATATCTTCCCACATTTCCGGTGATCATGGCAAGATTGGCAATGGATTTTACATTGTCCGTGCCGGTTGTATGCTGGGTGATGCCCATCGCATACAGGAATGTGGTACTCCCCGCCTTCCCGATGAGCTCCGCCACCGCCTTGAGGTCCGACGCGGGAATCCCGGTGATTCCCTCCACATATTCGGGGGTGTAGCGCTCGACTGCCGCGGCAAGTTCCTCGAATCCCTCGCACCGCTCGGCGATAAACGTTGTATCATGGAGCCCCTGTTGTATGATCCAGTGCATCAGGCCGTTGATCCAGGCGACGTCCGTTCCCGGCCGCTGGCGCAGCCAGTAATTTGCCTGACCCACCAGGTCGATGCGCCGCGGATCCACCACCACCAGCCTCGAGTTGCCCCGCTCCACCGCGCGCTTGATCCCCTGGGCGATGATCGGATGGTTCTCCGTGGTATTGGTGCCGGTGATCAGGATCACCTCGGCCTTTTCGATCTCCTCGATGGAGTTGGTCATCGCCCCGCTCCCGAACACTGCGGCCAGACCGGCCACCGTTGAGGAGTGTCAGAGGCGGGCACAGTGGTCCACGTTATTGGTCCCGAACACCTGGCGGACGAGCCGCTGGAACAGATAGTTTTCCTCGTTGGTGCACCGGGCGCTGGAGAGCCCGGCCAGGGAATCCGGGCCATGAGCCTTCTTGATCCGCCGGAATTCACGGGCCACATGGGTGAGGGCATGCGTCCACGTGGTCTCCTCCAGTTTTCCCTCCTCGTTCCGCACCAGCGGCCTGGTCAACCGGTCTTCACTGTGAATGAAGGTATACCCGAAGCGGCCCTTGGAGCAGAGCCTGCCCCGATTCACCCCTGCATCGTCCCGGGTGGTGACACCCACGACCCGGTTGTTTACCACATTGAGCTCGAGCTGGCAACCCACGCCGCAATAGGCGCAGGTGGTCTGCACCTTTTTCGTCTCCCAGGGCTTGCCCCTCTTCCCCCCCATACGCTCCTCGATGGCGTTCACCGGGCATACCCGCATACATTCCCCGCAGGAGATGCACAGGGACGATGCGCCCTCGTCGGCCATGACCGGCTGGATCACCGATGCCGCACCGGTGCCCTCCATGGTGATCGCCCCCAGGCCGCGGATCTCGGTGCACACCTTCACGCACCTGCCGCACAGGATGCAGCGCCGGGGATGGTAGTCCAGTATGGGGGTGGAAAAGGGCTTCCAGGGAAATTCCTCGACCGGTATCTTGTATGCCTCGAAATCCATGGCGGCGAGGTCGTATTCATAGGCAAGGTCCTGGAGCTCACACTCCCCGTTCTTGGGACACGGCGTGCAGTTGAGCGGGTGATGGGCAAGGATCATCTTGATCACCTCGCGCCTCAGGTTGAACAGCCGCTCCGACCTCGTAGTCACCTTCAGTCCGTCAAGTGCCTCCGTGTTGCACGCGGTGACCGGCCGATCCACCCCCTCCACCTCCACCATGCAGATCCGGCATGAACCTATGGGGGGCAGGGCCGGATGATAGCAGAGCGTGGGTATCCGTATACCCAGCCTCCGGGCCGCCTCCAGGATGGTCGAGCCGGCAGGAACGGTGACCTCCTGGCCGTCGATGGTCAGGGTCACCTGCCTTTCCGTGTCGATTGCCGTCTGCATCGTGCTCATTTCTCCGTCACAAAAAGGGCCACGCGGTAACACCTCAGGCAGCGCTCCGCCTCGCGGATCGCCTCCTCCGGTGAATATCCGCATTCGATCTCATCAAAATCCGCTATCCGCTCCTCGACCGGACGCGCCTCGATTTGGGAGCGCGGTTTCCTGCCCACCCGGTTCACCGGGGACTTGGGCAGGTTCATCGCCTTGAGCAGCCGGAACATCCGTTCATGCTCCGGCATGGTCATCCGTTCACCCCTCAGGTACTGGGCGATGCAGTGCGCCACATACAATCCCTGGGCCATGGCATCGATGAGGGCCTTGGGGCCGCTCACGCAATCCCCGGCCGCGAACACGCCATCCTGTGCCGTCATCATGGTCTCCTCATCCGTCACGACCGTCCCCCATTTGGTCCTCTCGATCGGGGAATCCTTCGAAAAAAGGGAAAAATCGGTCTCCTGGCCGATGGCAGGGATCACGATATCGCAGGGAAGCAGGAAATCGGAGCCCTCGATCTGCACGGGCTTCCTGCGGCCGGACGCATCGGGCTCGCCGAGCTCCATGCGTACGCAGATCAACCCGGTCACCTTCCCCTCCTTGGTCTCGATCCGTTTGGGATGGGTCAGGAAATGGAATTCGATTCCCTCGTGGCGTGCATCGCGGATCTCCTCCTCATCCGCGGGCATCTCCTGCTCCGTGCGCCGGTACAGGATACTGACCTTCGGATATCCCAGGCGCTTTGCGCTGCGCGCGCAATCCATGGCCACGTTCCCGCCCCCGATGACCGCCACGTGACTTCCCTCCGGGGGGGTGAATTCCCCGGTGGGGTGCAGGGTGTTGAGGTCTTTCAGGAATTCGATGCCGGGCATGTAGCCGGCGGGCTCCTTCTCCTCCCCCGCCATGCCGATCCGCCTGCTGCCGTGGGCGCCGATGGAGATAAGCACGGCA
Source organism: bacterium (assembly GCA_049472315.1). GTDB lineage: Bacteria > SZUA-182 > SZUA-182 > DTGQ01 > JAFGSM01 > JBLIRM01. Next base: position 8,106 of record JBLIRN010000067.1, on the reverse strand, counting down.
TCGTACTCATCACGCAGTTGCTCAAGGGTCTTGTCTCGCCCGATCCGCACCCCATAGGTGAATCGAACCCCTATCTCCTCCATGCGCCGGACCTCGCCGGCGATCACCTCGCGAGGCAGCCGGTAATCGGGTATCCCGATGGCGCTCATGCCTCCGGGCTCATTCAATGCCTCCAGGACCTCGACCGCGTACCCCTTTTGTCTCAGATAAAAGGAAGCAGTCAGACCGCATGGTCCGGCGCCTATCACGGCGACCCTTTTGGTGCTGGTCACCGGTATCTCCTTCGCAGGTTTGGAGCGGGCAGTGGCATAGGAATAGACCTGGTCCTTGACAAACCGCTTCAGATACTTAATGGAAACGGGCTCATCCAGCTCCCCGCGCCGGCAGGCGAATTCACAGGGTCTCACGCATACCCGGCCGCAGATACCCGGCAGCGGGTTCCTGAGGGCGATGATGGCCAGGCTCTCGAAATAGTTGCCGCTGCGGATGGCGTCGATGTAGCTGGGAATGTCCAGGTGTGCCGGACACTCCTCGATGCAGGGTGCGGTGACCATGGCATGATAGACGCCCCGTTTCACCGGCCGCCGCTCCCTCACCGGTTGCTCGAATGCCTCGGGCATCAGCTCCATCAGCTTCAGAAGGGCGGTCATGGAGGTATGCCCCAGCTCACACATGGATGCATCCCTGGTCACGGCCGCCAGCCTGCGGATGGTGGCGAGGTCCTCCTCCCGTCCCAGGCCGTTTGCAATGTCACGAAGCCTGTCCGCCACGATCTTCGTGCCGATGCGGCACGGCGTGCAGTATCCGCAGCTCTCCTCCTGCACCTTTTCCACGTATGCCCGCATCATGTCCACGACCGGCACATCCGGATCGAAGATAAAAAACCCGTCCCATCCGACAAACGCCTTGATCCGGTTTTCGTCGTCAAAATGCTCAACCTGGGGAAATGCGTCCTCGATCGACCGCTTCTGCGTATTCCGGTTGTCGATGACGGTATCCTGCCATGCTCCGAGAATCACCTTTGCCATGGTTACAACCTGTTTGGTATATTCCTCTGATTAAAAAATTGCGCACGCCAGTAGATGTATGGGGATCAGTGCGACGGGGGCCTGACTCCGTAAACTGTCTCGTAATCGCTCAATATCGTGCTGCGCCTACCAGATTTCCGCCTCCAGCCTCTTGATGAGCACGAGCATCTGCTTTTCCGTGAGCTTGCCGACATTCTTCTCGATCCATTTCACATCGCCGGAAACGATGGCCGCCTTCGCCTCAGAGCTGATATCATAATCCTTCAGGGCATCCGAACCCTCCACGTAAAGCCGGTCCAGAAAGTCAGGGTCGTCTGCGGTGCGGTCCAATATCTGCAACACGAGTGTCTCCCGCATGGCCTTTTTGGGGTCCGTTTTGCCGATCGCCTGCAGGACTGCATCGCGAAACTCCTCCGGGGTAAAGGGCTTGGGGATATAGTCATAGGCCCCGAGTTTCATGAACTTCCGTGCAGTGTCCATGGAGGGATAGCCCGTGATCACGATGACCGTCATCCGGTGGTTGTTGTCTCTCAAGCGCTTCACCACTTCCACGCCGTTCAGTTCGGGCATCATGATGTCCGTCACAAAGAGGTCGATATCACCGCCATCGGCGATATTGAAGCATTCCTCAACCGACGTGGTCGTGACCACCTCCACATCCGTCCCCTCCAGGATATCCCTGCAGGTATTCAAGACCACCTTATCGTCGTCGAGAATCAAAACCTTTTTTATCCCTTGTTCTCCAGCCATTTTTTTCTCCTGAACAACAGGTGATGGTAATTACTCAATCTTCCGGGCGCACAACCAAACCGGGCGCATTGATACACTCATGATACCACAGGCACATCAACTATTTCCACCTGACCGCTGGCATGACCATCCCGAATGGAGTTGTGCCGGTGTCGTTCCTGACCGGACACCGATGTGTTCTCCATGCAATGTGACCATGGCCCACCTTTCTCACGCCCCGTTTGCCGGTTCCGGATAGCGCCCGTCTGGTCCTGTTTTATCCGTCTAATGGTCCTGCCGGTCCACCCCGGGCATACCGTGTCCGGTAAGGAGTCTGAATATGGTCAGGTATTTCTCAACGGTCTTTGCAACGATCTCCGCGGGAAGCTCAGGCGCGGGAGGCGTCTTGTTCCAGGTGAGACCCTCAAGATAGTCCCTGACAAACTGCTTGTCGAAGCTCGCCTGACCCTTTCCGGGGGCATACCCCCGCCGCGGCCAGAAGCGGGATGAATCAGGGGTGAGAATCTCGTCGATGAGAATGACCTGCCCTTCGTATACCCCGTATTCGAACTTGGTGTCGGCGATAATGATCCCCCTCGATTCCGCATAGGCGCTTGCCCGTGCATAGAGTGCAAGGCTTATCTCCTTCAGGGTGTTGGTCAGTTCCCTGCCCAACTCCCTCTCCACATGGTCCTGGGACACATTGATATCGTGTCCCTCATCCTCCTTTGTCGCGGGGGTGAAGATGGCCTGGGGTAGTCTATCCGACTCCTTGAGCCCTGCAGGCAACGGTATCCCGCACACCGAACCGCTCTCCCGATACTCCTTCCAACCCGAACCGGCAAGATAACCCCGCACCACGCATTCCACGGGAATGGATCTCGCCTTCTTGACGAGCATGGAACGGCCATCGAGAATGCCCCGATATTTCAATAGTGCCTGCGGATAATCACGTACATCGGAGGCGATGCAATGATTGGGCACAATGTCCCGCGTGAATGCAAACCAGAACAGCGAAAGCTGCGTCAATACGCCTCCCTTGTGCGGTATGCACGTGGGCAATACCACGTCGAAGCAGGATATCCGGTCCGTGGAGACAATCAACAGCGAATCCTGCACATCATACACGTCGCGCACCTTGCCTCGCTTAAACAATTTGACGTCCGGGAAATCGGTCTGGCGTACGGTATCTGCCTCCATGTTAACCACCTCCTCATCTCGATCATTCTTCAGGCCTTCGAGGCCCCTCTCGGCACATCCATGCCTATGCGTATCTGGGTGCATTCATAACCCCTTCCGTGTGCGCCCAGATCTCCCAAGAAGCCATGGTTTCAACGCGCACACCATGGCCCTTTTCCCGCGCACCGGTCTTTCTCCCGTGCATACACACTGGCACCCGCGAAGGAGTCATGACCTTCCCGGTCAAATGCCTTTCTGAACAAAAAAAGCCAACACCTTTTCCTGCCCCCATGGAAAGGATGGGAACCGGGAAATTCGATGCTGGCTTACCCTACAACTACCCCTGTATGGGTCCTTGTCCCAGTCTGCCAGGTTATTTCTGCTTATTGATTGTACTCCAAAGGTGTCATTTTTTCTTACGTAGCGCCTGCTCTGATCCTTTCCTCCAAATTCCCCTCCAATGTAAAGAGAATAATCCTCTCACCCGTCTTGGTGCTTATATCGGAATGCAGGCTCTTGACTTGAAAGGTAGTAATATCAAAAATGATCCTTTCCAAAAGGACCCGTGCCCCCTCCAACAATTTTACCCGTGTCCTCTTGATTAAATCAGCCCCCTCAGCGGATTTCGCCAATTGCTCCTCTGCTGGCGTAAGCACCCCCTCCAGCCGCACGAGGACGATGTCGTCAATGATATACGTCCTTGTCTCCCTGGGCCCTCGGCCCATATATTCCTTTTCGAATCGTACGAGGGCCTCGCCGATCTGGGCCTCCATTTCCCCCTTGGTCCGTGACATCATTGACAATCTCCTTGAAATCCATAAGAAATAGGATAGTTTATTGACCCGAATAAGTCAACACGTACGAACCTCCTTTCAAAACATCCAAAAGTCTGAAGGCTCATCTCGCTGATTTTCTTACTCCTTTGGCAAGATGCATGCCTCCATATCCGCTAAGCGGTTGCATCATTCAGGCATCCGGGCGGCTGTCAATCCGTTTCAGGTACGCAATCGGCACAATGGCTTATCCGATGCGGGATACCCGGCGGTTTGCATGTCTTGCGCCCTTATACGTCATCAGGGTTTCTATGAAAGACCGTTGCCGTAACTGTGAGATGAAACGATCCCGGACCTACGACTCGTACAGGAGGGTGAAGATGCATGAAAGGAATTGTCGGATAAAAGGAAGAAAAATCCGCCACAGGCATATCCCGTGGCAATGCCTTGTGCGGAGCTAGGTTCATTATGTCCAAACAAGAGATATCGCTGCCTTAGCGGATTCGAAACTGACCGATGAGCCTTTTCTGCTCGGAGGTTACCTCCACCAGCTTGTGCGCGGTATCGGCGACCTGTTGTGAACCGGCCGCTGCCTGGCCCACCACGTCGCTCATCTGTTTAATGGCGGAAACGACCTGTTCGGAGGCGTTTCCCTGCTGCTGGGTTACCAGGCTGATCTGTTTGGCGGATTGTGCTGTCTGCTTCGAGAGATCGATCCCTTCCACAACCGCCCTGCCGACATTTTCAGTGGCCAGTACCGAGACATTGGTCGCATCCTGGATCTCCTTGATAATCTCCCTGATCTGCTTGGTTGATTTTGCCACATTCTTTGCCAGTTCCCTGATCTCTATGGCCACGACCCCAAAACCCTTCCCTGCCTCCCCTGCCCTCTCCGCCTCAATCGTGGCATTCAATGCAAGGATATTGGTCTGTTTTGCAATATCGTCGATCAAGGCGACCACATCCCCAATGGCCTGAGACTTCTCCCCCAGGGTAAGTATCCGACTGGCCTCCTGCTCCGTGTTATCCCTGATCTTCTCCATGCCTGCCAGGCTCTGCTTGGCCAGCTCAGCCACAACCTCGGCACTCACGGCGATCTGGTTTGACGTTGCCGCCAGTTCCTCCACCGTTGTTGAGGTTTCAGTCAAGGCCGCCGCCTGCTGCATCGATCCATCCGCCTGCTGTCTGCTGGACGCAGAAAGCTCAACCGACGAGGATTCCAATAATTCAATGCTGTTCCCGATCTGTGTGACCATGCTGACGAGATTCGCCTGCATCCGGCTGAAGGCATTTGATAACTGACCGATCTCGTCGTTGCCATGATTCATTGTGGCCCTCTGGGTCAGATTCCCCTTTCCGATTGCCTGGGCAGTCGAAAGAAGACTCTTGAGCGGAGCGGCGATATGCACAACCAGCATGACATTGATGACCATGCCTATGATCAGGGCAAGCACACCGATCGTAGCCATGGCCTTCATGGTGTTACCCTTCAATCCGATAACATCGCCCATGGGCATGAGCACCATCAGGGTTCCGATCACCTCGTCATGGACGCCGCGCAAAGGCCTATACGCAGCCATATGAACATCGCCCCCAACCTCGAAATCCGGCTGATAGGCCGTCTGTTCGGTTGAACGCACCTCGTCCAGGCCTTCGCCCCCTATCTGCCGCCCTATCAGCTCACTGTATGCAGAGGTTACCACCTGTGCCGCATTGGGTTCGGTATGCATCAAAAGGGCGATCCGGGCGCCCGTGGAGGTCTCGATCTCCTGTGCCAGATCGGCATCGAGAATGTCATCGATAACCAGGTAGGCGATCGTGTCTCCGCCTTTTTGAATGACGCTGCATACCTTGAGGATGAATTGCCGGCCTTCGAGAAGGAATCCCGAGGCAACGGCATTTTTCTCCGCCTCCCTGCACAGCGGGTGCATGGGGATCAGGCCCCCCAATCTTTTCTCACCTGTGGTACAGGCAACAACCGTGAGTCCGTCTCCTCCGTGAGGTCGGCAAAGGGTAATCCGTTCCACATCGATCCCCTTCTGAAGCTCCAGGATCTCCCGTTGTACCCGGTTGGATTCCTCGGCGCGGAAGGAGGGGGGTATGGCATTCACAATCCCTCCGCTCGCGGAGACGTATCGGGCAAATTTCTCCAATATGTCCTTGCGCTCATGAATTTCATGCTCCACACCGGCGAGGGCATGCTCCACCGTCGCCTTCTTGGCACCTGCCATATTGTCATGTATAGTTTTATTAATGGTAAATATAATAGCCAATGTAATGACGACCATAAAGCCGATATTGCAAAACGCGAGCTTATGTATGAGCTTCATGTTGCTCCATATTCCGAGGATACCGGGTGTAGGGTTTTCCTGCTCATTCATGACATACTCCTGTTCAATAGATCACGCGGATTATCAATTGAAATTCCAACAATAAATGGGCCGCCATCAAGGATCATGATTCCTTCCCATGGAAAGGTGAAGCATTGCGGGCATACGCCCTATAACCTTCCATAATAGATACATATAGTATCGTCCGTTATCTATGGATTGTTCTATTGCCATGGCACGACAGGGAGCCCTTGACAGGAACCCTTGAGCCGATCGATTCCTTATTTTTCAATGTATGGTGTCCGGTCCGGAAAGATTATCGATGGATACCTTCCGAAAAAAAGGAGGTATCATGGAGTGAGGAGAAACGACGCAAATAAAAACAAAGAGAGGGCGGCGAAACATCCGCCGCCCTCAAAAATCTTACCAGGAGGCTGCCGGTCAATAAGGCCATCGGGATTTTACCTCATTATCACGATGCGCAATTGCATACACCCCGCTGTATACCCGTCCGGACCCACTTGTTTTAAATTCTTAATCAACATCCGATATCATTCCAAACGCGCCAAGCCCTGCCATCCTGCCTGCGCTGATAGAGATTAAAAGGACATGCCGCTCATAGACCCCAGACCGTAGCCGCCTTGTGGAGACCACAGACCAACAGAAGGAGAGGAAAGGCCTCCTCCTATTGAAGTCCATGTGGTATCCATATATATACTCGGCCCGATCGGAGACCCCGAGAAACCCCAATAATCAGGAATCGGAAACGGCATTCGGGGTGAGGGAGACGGTTTGCTGCGACTAGGTGATTGAGGAAACCAGATGTTCGTTCCGGAACCGGGATTGCCTGATTGCCCGCTTGTGTTCATCCAGAATTCAAAAACCGTGTTGCGTAACCGAGCCGGAGTTGCTGAGACACCAGGATTCGTATACACATTGTATAGATATGTGTTTTGCAGACCTGCGCCGGACAAGTGGGAATATGTATATAGCGCCGTTGCCATCCCTGGATTCAAAGGTTCCACCCGGGAAATGTACTGATCATAATCAAAAACTACATCGGTAGGGGAATATTGATACGACATCACCGGCAACAGTCCCCATTCATGCTGCAGGTAAGACAAATTGTAATCCTGTGCAGAAATATTCGAGGATAATGCCAAAAAGGATATGAACGTCACAATTATGCATACAGAATAGACAATGAATCTGTTAAAATTATTCTCGAAAATATGTTCCCTTTTCATGGTGCTCCCTCCTTTTAGATACAATTCATTAAACCTCATACGATGTGCCTTCAGCACTGAACTTATAATCTCAAAATTGCCATGATTCCCTCCCCCCGGTATTGCCGGAATCGGACGTGTGAACATATCATGTCGGATATGATCAATACCTGCCTAAACGTTGATGGCCATTGTCGTGATGTTGCTCCGTTGCTAAAGAAACAACGGAAAATACATGCATGTAGATCCTTCACACGGTGATCCGAAAACATGTTCCCTTTACATAGTAATAGACGCGAATGCGATTCGGTTTCCCTGGACTCCGGGGTATCGGGATAAGTACATCTAACCTTGCCTGAGGGGTCAAAAATAGGAGATAGAGACAAAAAAGGACACGTTCTTGACAGGGTTATGATTTTTGTTATACTAGTAAGTATAACAAAGGAGACCGACACATGCACGCAAAGGTATTTAATAAGGGTCAAGTCGTTATACCCGTAAATCTAAGAAAAAAATATGGAATTAAGATTGGTGAAAAGGTGGATGTAATCGAAGAAAAGGACGGAATAAAAATCATTCCCATTAAGGAGGATCTGGGCATAGAAAAACTTCAGGGAATCTTCAACAAGTATAAAAAGAAAAAGATCCTTACGGAGCAAAAGATAAAAGAAGCCACGGAAAAGGGTTTTACCGAAGGGTATAAATGATGGACTCATGAATCTCCGATTCACAAAGGGGGATGAAAATGCCCAAAGGGGATTTTCAGGTGAAACCCGCATGCCGACTGTGTCGGCACAAAGGGGCATGAAAATTTACGACGATTTTCAGGTGAAATACTCAT
>JBLIRN010000066.1:0-15054 GCA_049472315.1 bacterium | reverse complement strand
GAAAAGGAGCTGCGTTTCGCCATCCGCGAGGGCGGCCGCACTGTCGGCGCCGGCGTGGTCAGCGAGATTATCGAGTAGAAGGCATAAAAGAGATCGTTTACTGCCGGCATGGAGGAGGCATTGCAGGTTCCTCGACGCCATGCAGGAAAGGATGAAACAGACGCATGAGAGAGATCATTACCTTGTCCTGTTCCGAGTGCAAGCAGAAAAACTATTCCAAAACAAAGGACAAAAGGAAACATCCTGACAAGTTGCAGTTAAAAAAGTTTTGCCGTTTTTGTCGGACCCATACGGTACACAAGGAAACAAAATAGGCCAGTAGCTCTAACGGTCAGAGCACCGGACTCCAAATCCGGGTGTTGGGGGTTCGAATCCCTCCTGGCCTGTGTAACAAATTTTTATTTCACCGTATACAAGTTGACTGCCGCCGCAAGGTGGCTGGATTAGCGGGCGGAAAGGGACCGTAGCGGTGCACGGAAGGGCACCATGGCAGCAGGCACCGTATAACGCCGAAGCGGACATTGGGGGCGTTGTAAAACGGACGGTTTCATACTATGCAATGACGTTACAAAATGATCTCAACCCAGGCAACAGAGTGCTTACCATACAGGGGTTATTGAAGACATGTTTAAAAAGATGATCCAGTTTTTCAAAGAGGTCAAAAACGAGTTAAAAAAGGTGTCGTGGCCCGGGAGGAGAGAGGTTATCAATTCCACCATTGTGGTGCTGATCGCCACCGCCGTTATCACCCTTTTTCTCTACCTGGTCGACGTGGGCTTGAGTAAGCTTGTCGGAATGGTTATTAAGTAGTCTGATCTCAGCGAAGACAGAGGTATTCGTAACGTGAAAGAAGAATTGAACACCGCTTGGTACGTGATTCACACCTATTCCGGTTTTGAGAATAAGGTGAAGAAAAACATCGAACAGAGGCTTAAGCATCTTGGATTGGACCACTTCGTAAAACAGGTCCTCATCCCCACGGAGGACATATTCGAGTTGAGAAAGGGACAAAAGCAGCTCGCCACGCGCAAGATCTTTCCCGGATATGTCATGATCGAGATGGAGATGAGCGACGATGTCTGGTATGCCATCAAGAACACGCCGAAGGTCACCGGCTTTCTGGGCGCCGGCAATAGACCCACCGCCATGACCAGGGACGAGATCGATACCATTCTCGATCAAATGGAAACGGGAAAGAGTAAACCCAGGCCCAAGGTATTGTTTGAGAAAGGGGAACGGGTGAAGATCATCGATGGCCCCTTTGCAAGTTTTACCGGCCAGGTGGACGAGATAAATGTGGACAGGGAAAAGCTCAATGTACTGGTGAGTATATTCGGGCGCTCCACGCCGGTGGAATTGGACTTTTACCAGGTTGAAAAGATATAGACGGGTTGAGGAGAACGGAGTATGGCGAAAAAGGTTATTGCTCAAATCAAACTGCAGGTTCCGGCCGGTAAGGCCACCCCCTCGCCACCCGTGGGGCCCGCCCTCGGACAGCATGGGGTCAATATCATGGAATTCTGCAAAAATTTCAATGAAAGGACAAAGACGCAGGAGGGGATGATTATCCCGGTGGTCATCTCGGTATATGCGGATCGAACATTCAGTTTCATCACCAAGACACCCCCTGCGGCGATTCTCCTCAAGAAGGCGGCGGGGATCGCAAAGGCATCCGGCGAACCGAACCGAAACAAGGTCGGCTCCGTAACCTCTAAGGACGTCGAAGAGATTGCCAAGACCAAGATGCCTGATTTGAATGCAGTGGACCTCGCAGGTGCGATAGCGATCATTAGGGGTACCGCCCGGAGTATGGGTATTGAGATCAAGGATTAAGGTAACCGAAGGAAAAGGATTATGAAAAAGAGAGGTAAGAGGTATACCACGGCGAAGGCGTTGATCGAGCCGGGGAAGAGGTATGAGTTGAATGATGCCATCTCCCTGATCAAGGGCATGCCGCAGACAAAATTCGATGAATCCGTCGATATTGCCGTTGTTTTGGGGGTCAATCCTCGAAAGGCGGATCAGATGGTCAGGGGTACGGTGGTGCTCCCCCACGGAACGGGAAAGACATTACGAATACTCGTTTTCGCAAAGGGAGAAAAGGAGAAGGAGGCGCAGGAGGCCGGTGCGGATTACGTCGGTGGCGACGAACTGGTGGAGAAGATCCGCGGAGGGTGGCTCGAATTCGACCGGACCGTTGCAACCCCCGATATGATGAGCAGCGTGGGTAAGCTGGGAAAGATACTGGGCCCCCGGGGGCTGATGCCCAACCCGAAAACCGGCACCGTCACCTTCGATGTTGCACGTGTCATCCAGGAGATCAAAAAGGGGAAGGTCGATTTCAAGGTGGAGAAAAACGGTATCCTCCATGTGTCTATAGGCAAGATTTCCTTGAACGCCCAGCAGCTCATGGATAATGCATCCGCCTTTATCGATGCGGTGATCAAGCTGAAGCCTTCCACCAGCAAGGGACAGTACATAAAGAACCTTGCCATTGCCAGCACGATGGGGCCGGGAGTGAAACTGGATGTGGTGCAGATCAGAAACATGTTCCGATGAGAGCAACCGAACGATACCATTTTCTTGACGTAGAGGTACTACAGTGAAAAGGGATGAAAAGGAACGAACGGTCAAGGAACTTGAGGACAAATTTTCCAAATCCTCCTCAGCGGTGTTTGCAGAATTCAAGGGACTCAGCGTCCAAAGCATGGAAGACCTGAGGAATCGCTCCAGACAGGCCCATGTGGAATTCCACGTTTTAAAGAACACCCTTGCGGAGAGGGCCTTTCAGGTACTCAACCTGAGCGGCGGGGAGACCCTGTTTATCGGCCCCACGGCCGTGGCCTTCGGCGTGGATGACCCTGTGGTTCCCATCAAGGTGCTGAAGGATTTTGCCAAGGAAAACCCGCAACTGGTCCTTAAGGGCGGGGTCATCGAGGGAAAGCTGATTGCGGAAAACGCAATCGGTGCCATCGCTGACCTTCCGCCCCGAGAGATACTGCTGAGTCAGTTATTGATGCAGATGCAGGCCCCTTTGACAGGCCTGGTCAATACGTTGAGCTCCACCCTCAGAGGGCTGCTCAACTGCCTCAAGGCATTAGAACAGAAGAAGTCCCAGGGGTAACGGCGCTGTTTCCCTTCGCCCGGGGAGCAGGGTTTTTCTGGGAGCAGGACGGTACAACAGGGCGCAACACGATGACAGCGCAGACGACAAGGAGGAAGGTATGGCTGGACTTACGAAAGAGGATGTTATCAACTTCATCTCCAACATGACCGTCATGGAATTGTCCGAAATGGTCAAGGAGTTGGAAGAGAAATTCGGCGTGTCCGCTGCGGCCCCGATGCCCATGATGTTTGCAGGGGCCGGCCCGGCGGAGGCCGAGAAGAAAGAGGAAGAACAGACGGAGTTTACCGTCCACCTCACCGGTATCGGTGATCAGAAGATCCAGGTCATCAAGGAGGTCCGGGCCCTCACCGGACTGGGATTGAAGGAGGCGAAGGAACTGGTGGATAACGCACCCAAACCCCTCAAAGAGCATGTCTCCAAGGAAGAAGCGGAAAAGATGAAGGCAGCCATCGAGAAGGTGGGTGGATCGGTGGAGATCAAGTAGCCGAAGCCCTGCACGATGGCCCGTCACAGGTGAGATGCCGGACCCATACCTGCAGGTATGGGTTTCATTCTGATCAAAAATATTTTTGGTCAAAAGAGGTTTTATATGGTAACCAATTTTAGGAGTGTCAAGCGGGGACGGAGGAATTTCGCAAAGATACCGGAGATTATGGAGGTCCCCAACCTCATTGAGATCCAGAAGAGTTCCTACGAGAAATTTCTCCAGAGGGAAGCACCCCAGGAAGCCCGGATCGACGAAGGCTTGCAGGGGGTATTCAAAAGCGTCTTCCCTATAACCGATTTTAGCGACACCTGTTCGCTGGAATTCGTTTCCTACAGTTTCGGAGAGCCGAAGTACAGCGTCAAGGAATGCCATCAGCGGGGTATGACCTATGCAGCCGCCATCAAGGTGGTGGTACGCCTTATCGTATGGGTCAAAAACAAGGAGCAGCAGCCCGCAACCCGATCCATCAGGGATATCAAGGAGCAGGAGATATATCTGGGCGAAATCCCCCTGATGACCGAGAATGGGACGTTTATCATCAACGGCACCGAACGGGCGATCGTAAGTCAGATGCATCGATCTCCCGGGGTCTTCTTCGGCCATGACAAGGGGAAGACCTATTCCGGCCAGAAAATCGTGTATACCGCCCGTATCATTCCCTATCGCGGGTCATGGGTTGAATTCGAGATCTGCAGCAAGGATATCCTGTACCTGAGAATCGACCGCAGGAGAAAGATCATCGCCACCGTCCTGCTGAGGGCGATGGGGATAGAGTCCGATGAGGATATCCTGAAGCGGTTCTATCCAACCGAGAAGGTGCTTCTGGGGGAGGATAATGTCTGGACCAAGGTGCTTGATCCCGAAGCCCACATAGGAGAAAGGGTCGGCACGGATGTCCTGGATCCTCAGACGGGAAAGGTGATTGTCAAGGCAAACACCAAGATAGGCAAGGCCAATCTAAAACGCATGATGGAATGCGGCATCGATCGGATCCCCGTCGAAGAGGAGCACTTGATCGGCCACTATCTGGCATCGGATATCATCGACATGGAGACGGGCGAGATCCTGTTCGAGGTCAACTCCCCGATGACGGTGGACACCCTCTTTACCTGCAAGGAAAAGGGGATACACGAGATCGAGTTACTCATCGTCGAAGGAAGCAAAATCGGTCAATCACTAAGGGACACGGTGGCCAAGGATCCCATCAAAACCAAAACCGATGCGCTGATCGATATATACAAACGAATGCGACCTGGGGACCCCCCCACGCCGGAAAGCGCCCAGACCCTGTTCAATCACATGTTCTTTGATCACAAGCGCTACGACCTTTCACGGGTGGGCCGCCTGATCATGAACCGGCGGCTTGAACTCGATAATCCTATCGACGAGAGGCTCCTCACCGAATCGGACTTCATGGAAACCATCCGGTACCTCCTGCAATTGCAGAACGGCTACGGGTACGTTGACGATATCGATCACCTGGGGAACCGCCGGGTGAGATCGGTCGGGGAACTGCTCGAAAACCAGTTCAGAATCGGTCTGGTGAGGATGGAACGGGCGATTCGGGAGCGCATGAGCATCCAGGACATGGAAACGGTCATGCCCCATGACATCGTCAATTCGAAGCCGGTTGCAGCGGTCATCAAGGAATTTTTCGGAAGCAGCCAGCTCTCCCAGTTTCTGGATCAGACCAACCCGCTCTCCGAGCTCACCCACAAGAGACGTCTGAGCGCCCTGGGCCCCGGAAGCCTCAGCAGGGAGCGTGCCGGTTTTGAGGTGCGCGACGTCCATCCGACGCACTACGGCCGCATCTGTCCCATAGAGACCCCCGAAGGCCCGAATATCGGGCTCATTTCCTCGCTGTCCACCTTTGCCCGGGTCAATGAGTTCGGTTTTATAGAGACCCCGTATCGAAGGGTGGTCAACGGGCAGGTGACCGACGAAATCGTGTTCCTTACGGCCAGTGAAGAGGAAAACTATGCGGTGGCCCAGGCCAATGCCCCCATCGACGAGAGCGGATACTTTCTCACCGACAGGGTGAACGTCCGGCAGGGAGGTGAATTCAAGAAGCTTCCCGCCGATCAGATCGACTTCATGGATGTGTCCCCTAAGCAACTGGTGAGCGTATCCACCTCGCTCATCCCCTTCCTTGAACACGACGACGCCAACCGCGCCCTCATGGGATCCAACATGCAGCGCCAGGCGGTCCCGCTGCTCAAGCCCTCCGCCCCCTTGGTGGGAACAGGCATGGAAGGGATCGTTGCCCGGGACTCCGGCGCCGTTATGATGGCGAAAAGGGCAGGTATGGTGGAGAGCGTATCGGCAAACCGGATCATCATCCGCGCCGACCAGGAGCCCGAAGCGCTGGCGGAGGGCGGTGGCGAACCGATCATGGACATCTATGAACTGACGAAATTCCAGCGCTCCAATCAAAACACCTGTCTGAACCAGAGACCGATGGTGAAGGTCGGACAACGGGTGGAGGAAGGGGATTTGATTGCCGACGGCGCTGCAACCGACCATGGCGAACTTGCCCTGGGCCAGAATGTGCTCGTGGCGTTCATGCCGTGGGGCGGATACAATTTCGAGGACGCCATCCTGATCAGTGAAAACCTGGTCAAGGATGACCGCTATACCTCCATCCACATCGAGGAGTTCGACATCGAGGTGCGCGATACGAAACTGGGTAAGGAGGAGATCACCCGGGAGATCCCCAATGTCGGTGAGGAGGCCCTTAAAAATCTCGATGAAAGCGGCATCATCCGTATCGGCGCCGAGGTGAAGCCCGGGGACATCCTGGTGGGAAAGGTGACCCCGAAGGGGGAGACCCAGTTGACCCCGGAAGAGAAGCTCCTCAGGGCGATTTTCGGTGAAAAGGCGGCCGATGTGCGCGACGCGTCACTGTCGGTGCCGCCCGGCATCGATGGGGTGGTAGTGGATGTCAAGGTCTTCTCGCGGAAAGGGGTGGAAAAGGACCAGCGGACCAAGGACATCGAGGATGAAGAGGTCTCCAATCTCAAGCGAAGTCTCCGGGACGAGATCAAGATCGTTGAGGATCAGAAGTCAAAATTGATGCAGGGCATCCTGTCGGAACATACCATCGATGATGAGCCCGCACCCCCACCCGCCGATATCGAAGAATTCGGGGCCATTGACCAATCCATGATCAAGCCGCAGATGGAGGAGATCGAAAGCTGGGCGGATTCCCAGATCGATTACTACCAGAATATCTTTCATGAAAAGCTCTCCCGTCTGGAAAAGGGAGGCGAACTGCCGCCGGGGGTTATCAAGCTGGTCAAGGTCTACATTGCGATGAAGAGAAAACTGTCGGTCGGCGACAAGATGGCGGGAAGGCATGGAAACAAGGGGGTGGTTTCAAAGATCCTTCCCCAGGAGGATATGCCCTTCCTTCCTGACGGCACGCCCGTGGAAATCGTGCTGAATCCCCTGGGGGTTCCCTCCCGAATGAACGTGGGGCAGATCCTGGAGACCCACCTTGGATGGGCAGCCAGCGCCCTCGGGCTCCACATGGCCACCCCGGTGTTTGACGGGGCGAGTGTCAGTCAGATCAAGGCGGCCCTCCAGGAGTCCGGGCTTCCGGAATCCGGACGGACCGTTCTCTACGACGGCCGAAGCGGGGAACCCTTTCTGCAGGATGTGACCGTAGGATATATCTATATCCTCAAGCTGGCCCACCTCGTTGACGACAAGATCCATGCCAGATCCATAGGCCCCTACTCGCTGGTCACCCAGCAGCCCCTCGGCGGAAAGGCACAGTTCGGAGGCCAACGGTTCGGGGAGATGGAGGTATGGGCGCTCGAGGCATATGGCGCCGCTTACACCCTCCAGGAGATTCTGACCGTAAAATCGGATGACGTGGCAGGAAGGACGGACGCCTATGAGGCCATTGTCAAGGGTGAAGACCTGAAGGATCCGGGTGTTCCCGAATCATTCAATGTCCTGGTCAAGGAGCTCCAGAGCCTGTGCCTGGACGTTGAGCTCTTGAAAGAAGAGCAGAAATAAGGAGGAGTACTACATTGCGATCCTATCGTGGCTTTATGAATAAATCGAGAGAGCGGATCGAATTCGACTCTATCCGCATAGGGTTGGCCTCTCCCGAAAAGATCAGATCCTGGTCCCACGGAGAGGTGAAAAAGCCCGAGACCATCAACTACCGAACCTTCAAGCCGGAAAAAGACGGCCTGTTCTGCGCGAAGATCTTCGGACCTACGAAGGACTGGGAGTGTAACTGCGGCAAGTACAAGCGAATGAAACACCGCGGTGTGGTCTGCGACAAATGCGGTGTGGAGGTCATTCAGTCGAAGGTGCGAAGGGAACGGCTCGGGCATATCGAACTGGCCTGCCCGGTCTCCCATGTCTGGTTTTTCAAGGGGCTTCCCAGCCGCATCGGGCATCTGCTTGACATGACCCTCAGGGATCTTGAAAAGATCCTCTATTTTGAGGCATACGTGGTCATCGAGCCGGGGGATACGGATCTTCAGCCGCAAGAGATTCTGACCGAGGATAAATTCCGCAAGGCTCGCGAGCAATTCGGGGACCGTTTCGAGGCAGGGATGGGTGCGGAGGCGATCCACACCATGCTCTCCCGGCTGGATATCCCCAAGCTCGCCCAGGACCTCCGCGAGGACATGCGACAGACCTCCTCGGCCCAGCAGGAAAAGAAGCTCGCCAAACGGCTCAAGGTGGTGGAGGCGTTCCTGTATTCCGGAAACAAGCCCGAATGGATGATCCTGGAGGTGATACCGGTCATTCCGCCCGATCTTCGGCCGCTGGTCCCTCTGGATGGAGGACGGTTTGCCACCTCCGACCTGAACGACCTCTACCGGCGGGTCATCAACCGCAACAACCGCCTCAAGAGACTCATCGAGCTCAACGCCCCCGACGTGATCATACGCAACGAGAAGCGCATGCTCCAGGAGGCGGTGGACGCCCTCTTTGACAACGGGCGACGGGGAAGGGTCCTGAGGGGCGCCAACAATCGTCCCCTCAAGTCATTGAGCGACATGCTCAAGGGGAAACAGGGGCGCTTCAGGCAGAACCTCCTGGGAAAACGGGTGGATTATTCCGGCCGCTCGGTCATCGTGGTGGAGCCCGAGCTGAAACTTCACCAGTGCGGTCTTCCGAAACAAATGGCCCTCGAACTTTTCAAGCCCTTTATTTACAGTAAGTTAGAGGAAATGGGATATGTCACTACCATCAAGAGCGCAAAGAAGATGGTGGAAAAACAGAGGCCCGAGATATGGGAAATCCTGGAGGAGGTCATCACCGAGCACCCGGTGCTCCTGAACAGGGCCCCCACCCTGCACCGCCTCGGGATACAGGCGTTCGAACCGGTCCTGGTGGAGGGAAAGGCGATCAGGATACATCCCTTGGTATGCGCGGCATTCAATGCCGACTTTGACGGCGATCAGATGGCCGTTCACATCCCCCTCTCCTTCGAGGCGCAAATCGAGGCCCGCGTCCTGATGATGTCCACCAACAACATCCTCTCCCCGGCAAACGGCGAACCGCTGGCCGTCCCCAGCCAGGACATCGTGCTCGGCTGCTACTTTCTCACCAAGGCGAAGATCGGGGAAAGGGGTGAAGGAAAGTCCTTTTCCGATCCGGACGAGGCACTTCTGGCCCACAACTGCGGCGAGGTCAGCCTTCAGGCCAAGATAAAGGTCCGCATCAACGGCGAGTTGATGGCGACCACCCCGGGCCGGATCATCTTCAACAACATCCTTCCTCCCGGATTCGACTTTGTGAACCAGGAGCTGAAGAAGAAGGACATCATCCGGATCGTTGCCCAGTGCGTGAGAAAGTGCCGTCAAAGCCAGACATTGGCCCTTCTCGATGATCTGAAGGAGATCGGTTTCCGGTATGCCACCTCATCCGGTATCTCCATCTCCATCGATGACATCCAGGTCCCCTCCAGAAAGGACGAGTTGATCACCAGGGCCGAACAGGAGGTCATCGAGGTGGAGCAGCAGCACCTCGACGGGATCATCACCGACGGCGAGCGGTACAACAAGGTAGTGGATATATGGTCCAGGGTCACCGAACAGATCTCGGACGAGATGTTCATCGAGCTCAAGAACACGGACAAGGTGGCCGGCCGGGGCCGTTCGATGCATACCGGGGAGTTCAATCCCATCTACATGATGGCTGACTCAGGGGCCAGGGGAAGCAAACAGCAGATCAGGCAGCTTGCAGGTATGCGAGGGCTGATGGCCAAGCCTTCCGGAGAAATCATCGAAACGCCCATTACCGCCAATTTTAAAGAGGGATTGTCGGTGTTGCAGTACTTCATCTCCACCCACGGGGCCCGCAAGGGACTGGCGGATACGGCGCTCAAGACGGCGGACTCGGGCTACCTGACACGACGACTGGTGGATGTGGCCCAGGACGTTATTGTGACCTATGATGACTGCGGTACGCTGGACGGCATCGAGTTCACGCCCATCGTGGAAGGTGGCGAGATCATCGCATCCATCAAGGACAGGGCGATCGGGCGGGTGGCCCTGGAGGAAATCAAGGACCCCGTAACCGGCGAGGTACTGGTAAGCCCCAATCAGGAGATCGATGAAGACCTGGCCCAGCGGATCATGGATGCGGGTATCATAAGCATCAAGATCAGATCGGTCCTCACCTGCGAGGCGCGCAGGGGGGTGTGCGCCCGCTGCTACGGCACCAACCTGGCCTCCGGCAAGATGGTCGAGCTCGGGGAGGCGGTCGGCGTACTCGCCGCCCAATCCATCGGCGAGCCGGGGACCCAGTTGACCATGAGAACGTTCCACATCGGCGGGACCGCCCGTCTGACCGAGATGGAATCGACCGTTGCCGCGAAGAACAACGGCAAATTGAACTTTCATAATCTCAACACCGTGGAGAAAAGGGACGGGACCTTCATCGTACTCAACCGCAATGGAAGCATCGGCATCGAGGATGACACGGGACACGAGCGCGAGATCTATCCGGTGGTGTACGGTGCGACCATAAAGGTGCCCAACGGCCAGATGGTGAGTGTCGGGCAGACCCTGGTGGAGTGGGACCCCTTTACCATCCCCATTCTCACCGAGATCGCCGGAAGGCTCTCATACAAGGACGTGATCGACGGCACCACCATGAAGGAAGAGGTGGACGAGGTCACCGGGCTTTCCCAGAAGGTGATCATGGACCATGCGGATGAAAAGCTGCAGCCGCGGTTTCAGATCAAGGGGGACCATAAGCAGCCCACCAGTTACCTCCTGCCCGCCGGTGCCCACCTGATTGTCTCGGAGGGGACCGATGTCGCCCCGGGCGACGTTATCGCCAAGATCCCGCGGGAAACCACAAAGACCAAGGACATCACCGGAGGTCTCCCCCGGGTCGCCGAATTGTTCGAGGCCCGGAAACCGAAGGAATACGCCATCATCGCCGAGATCGACGGGGAGGTCAAACTGGGGGGCACCCTCAAGGGAATGCGGAGGGTGGTCATACGCAACGAGGCGGGTATGGAACAGGAATACCTTATCCCCAGAGGGAAACACATCAACGTGCACGATGGCGATCGGGTCAAGGCAGGCGAGCCTCTCATGGATGGGGCCCCGAACCCCCACGACATCCTCAGGGTCATGGGAGAGAAGGCGCTCCAGAAATACCTGGTGGATGAGGTGCAGGAGGTCTACCGGCTCCAGGGCGTCAACATCGACGACAAGCACATCGAGGTGATCGTCCGGCAGATGCTTCGATGGGTACGGATCGAATCGGTGGGTGACACCAAGTTTATCGTCGGCGAGCAGGTGGATCGATTCCAGTTCCAGGAGGAAAACGAGCGGGTGTCCTCGCAGGGAGGCCAGCCGGCGAGCGCAAAGCCGATCCTGCTCGGCATCACGAAGGCGTCCCTGAGCACGGACAGCTTCATTTCCGCTGCATCGTTCCAGGAGATGACCCGCGTACTCACCGAGGCGAGTGTGTGCGGGAAGAGGGACGAATTGCGCGGGTTGAAGGAAAACGTCATCGTGGGCCGTCTCATTCCTGCGGGAACCGGGCTTCGGCGATACCGGGATATCGATGTCAAAGAGGTCGAGGGGGATGGACCCCCACCCTCGTTCCTCACTTGACAAACTATTATTAACATCTTACAATAAGGGTTCTTTTATCGGGAAATACTTGGCACTGTATAGCGCAGTGAGAAGGTGATTCTGGCCTGTTGCAGGGAATGAGGCCTTCACAATTCTCTCGTTATCTCGCAATATACAACCAAATATACAACCTACGGTACAATGATTATACGGCATAGCGATATGCGCATGGCGGTATCTGTATCGTTAACGATTGTACCCAAAAAGGAAGGGAATACATGCCGACCATCAATCAACTGGTGAAACAGGGGCGTGAAAAGGTCATAAAAAAGAAGGGGACACCGGCCCTTGCCTCCTGCCCACAAAAGAGGGGGGTATGCGTGAGGGTCTATACAACGACCCCCAAAAAACCCAATTCCGCCCTCAGGAAGGTGGCCCGCGTCAGATTGACCAACGGCAAGGAGGTGACCACCTACATTCCGGGAATCGGACACAATCTTCAGGAACATTCCATTGTGCTCATTCGCGGGGGCAGGGTCAAGGACCTGCCTGGTGTCCGCTACCATATCATTCGCGGGCATCTTGATACAGCCGGTGTACAGAATCGCAAGCAGTCACGTTCCAAGTACGGGGCAAAGAGGCCCAAATAGCACCCTCGGAACGGATACGGACAACGACGAACCGTTAGGAACATAAGGAGCCATCGTCAATGCCCAGGAGAAGGGTTATTACGCGTAAGGATGTCGAAACCGATGCACGGTTCGATGACGCATTGGTCGCAAAATTCATCAACCATCTCATGAGTGACGGGAAAAAGAGCACGGCGGAGAAGATCTTCTATTCGTCATTGGATGCCATTCAATCCAAGACCAAGGAGGATCCCCTCCAGCTTTTCAAACAGGCGCTCACCAACGCAAAGCCGGTCCTGGAGGTGAAATCCAGGAGGGTGGGAGGATCGACCTATCAGGTACCGGTCGAGATTCGTCCGCGCCGGCGCGTTGCCCTCGCCATACGATGGATAATCAACTTTGCCCGTCAGCAAAAGGGCAAGAGTATGGTTGATGCCCTCGCAAACGAACTGCTCGATGCAGCGAACAACCGAGGGGCCACAATAAAGAAAAAAGAGGATACCCACAAGATGGCCGAGGCCAATAAGGCATTCGCCCATTACAAGTGGTAACGCCGAGGAGACTGTCGTGTCAGGCCAATTCCCGATGGAAAAGATCAGAAATATCGGCATTATGGCCCATATCGACGCTGGGAAAACCACCACCACCGAGCGGATCCTTTTCTACAGCGGGATCACGTACAAAATCGGTGAAGTGGATGAGGGTTCGACGGAGATGGACTGGATGGATCAGGAACGGGAACGGGGTATTACCATTACCTCTGCCGCAACGACCTGCTTCTGGAAAGGGTATCGAATCAATATCATCGATACCCCGGGGCATGTGGATTTCACCGCGGAGGTGGAGCGGTCCCTCAGGGTCCTGGACGGGTCCATTGCCATTTTCTGCGGGGTCAATGGGGTGGAACCCCAGTCGGAGACCGTATGGAGACAGGCGGATCGATATAAGATCCCCCGGATATCCTTTATCAACAAAATGGATCGCATCGGGGCCGACTATTTCAGGGCGGTTGAGATGATACGCACGCGCCTGGGTGCGCAGCCGCTCCCCCTTCAGATCCCGGTGGGGAGTGAAGGCGGCTTCCGTGGCGTGGTGGACCTCATAACCTTCGAATCAATCATCTGGGATGAAGAGGCCCTTGGCGCCACCTTTCATACGGAACCGGTACCCGAAGAGCTTGTCCAGACCGCCCGCGAATACCGGTCAAGGCTTATAGAGGCCGCTGCGGAGCAGGATGACGAGCTCATGGAGCAGTACCTGGAGACAGGGGGGTTGAACACCGAGGAGATTATCAAGGGGATACGCATGGGAACGCTGAAACTGAAATTTGTGCCGGTCCTCTGTGGTGCCGCCTTTAAGAACAAAGGGGTACAGCCGCTCATGGACGCGGTGGTCAATTTCCTTCCCTCCCCCCTCGACGTCCCTCCCATCACCGGTCCGAATCCCAAAACCGGCAAGGTGGAACAACGGAAATCAGACATCGACGAGCCGTTTGCAGCGCTCGTATTCAAGATCATGAATGATGCGTATGTGGGAAACCTCGCTTACTTCAGGGCCTATTCCGGAACCATCCATACCGGAACCATGGTGTATAACGCCACCAAGGACTGCAAGGAGCGTGTCAGCCGGCTGTTAAAGATCCACGCAAACAAGCGGCAGGACATCAAGGATGTGCATGCCGGGGAAATAGCTGCTGCAGCCGGTTTTAAACGGATCTCCACCGGGGATACCATCTGTGCACAAGGGCATCCCATTATTCTGGAGTCCATGATGTTCCCTGAACCCGTGGTGTCGGTCGCCATCGAGCCGAGGACCAAGAATGATCAAGACATGCTCGCCGAGGTCCTGATGAAGCTCGGCCAGGAGGACCCCACCTTCCGATTCAAGGTGGATGATGAAACCGGGCAGACGATCATCTCAGGAATGGGGGAATTGCACCTGGAGATACTTACCGAACGTATGCTCCGTGAGTACAAGGTAAACGCCAAGATCGGAAAACCGCAGGTGGCATATAAGGAGACCGTTGCCTGCCAGGGAACCGCCGAGGAAAAGTTCGTCCGGCAGATGGGGCAGCGGGGGCAGTACGCTCACGTGGTGGTGATGCTCGAACCCCAGCCCAGGGGCAAGGGGTTTTTTTTTCAGAACCTGGCGCCTGCAGAAAAAATCCCGAAGGAATACATTCCTTCAATCGAGCAGGGGATCAGGGAGACCCTGGAGACCGGAATCCTGGCGGGATATCCCATGATCGATGTCAAGGCCTCGCTGCTTGACGGCTCAGCGCATGAGGTCGATTCGTCCGATCTCTCCTTCAAGGTGGCGGGGGCCATTGCGACAAAAAAGGCGGCAATGGCGGCGAATCCGCTGCTCCTTGAACCCATCATGGAGGTAGAGGCGGTCATCCCTGAGGAATATATGGGAGATGTGATCGCCCACCTCAATGCAAAGAGGGGAAAGATCGAGGGAATGGAAATACGCAGCGGCGCTCAGGTGATCAAGGCAAAGGTTCCTCTTTCCGAAATGTTCGGATATGCAACCGATTTGCGATCCATGACCCAGGGGCGGGGAACATATTCGATGCAATTCAAAACATACGATGAGGTGCCTCAACAGATCTCCGAAGGATTATTGGCCAGAATATATCGAAGATAGACAAAACAGGAGGAAGACCGATGGCTAAGGAGAAATTTGAGAGGAAGAAGCCGCATGTCAATGTAGGGACCATAGGGCATGTGGATCATGGGAAGA
>JBLIRN010000065.1:0-15269 GCA_049472315.1 bacterium | reverse complement strand
ATGGCAAACAGGGGGCACGAGGTACACATCTTTCACCATATACGCTCCGGGTTCCTGAGGAGGCCCAGGCTGGTCAGCACCGTGCGGGACGGCATCCGCTACCACGGACTCCGGAATTCCCCCACCTCGTTTTCAGAGGCCATGGCCCATCCCTTGAAGAGCTGGAGCGAGAAGGGAACCGAGGCAATATTCAAACGACTCCTCGATCGGATACAACCGGACATCGTGCATTTCCACGAGTTCGAGCGCACCCCCTCCCGGTGCATCGACATAAGCGCGGACCAACGTATCCCCACCCTGGTAACCCTCCACGATTACTGGTTCGTATGCCCCCGGTGCCAGCTCTTCACCCTGGACGAGCATATATGCGAGGGCCCGGGCGACGGGACACACTGCGTGTCCCGCTGCCTCGCCCACGGCTTCCTCACCAGGCAGTACCGGAAAATGACCATGCTTCTCCCCGACGGTCCGGTTCTCAGGGTGGTCAAGCGGATGCGAAATATATATAAAAGGATATCAGGGGAACGGCTCGGCCAGGCCACATCACGCACCGGATCGGAACGGCGTCGTGCCGGGACCGTGAACATGAGCCAGGCCCGGGCGTTCGCCAGACGGAGGGATCTCACTCTCGGCTCCCTTGCCAGGTCGGACCTGATCCTCGCGGTGTCCTCCTGCGTGAAGGGGGTGTTTGAGGGGCACCTCATCGACACAAACAAACTGGTCGTAAACCAGCTCGGGGTGAAATCCGCCGAGTGGGTGACCAGGAGACGCCGCTGCTTCACGTTCTATCCCGTGCGTTTCGGTTTCATGGGCCACCTGGGACCCTCCAAGGGGGCGCACCTCATCATCCAAGCGGCACAAGGCATCCGGCCCGGATACGCCCGGTTCCTCTTCTTCGGGGGCGCCGACCAGGAGTCCCTCCACGATTTCAAAAGGGACACCGAAGGAATGCCCTTTTGCACCTATGAGGGGCGATATGACTACCGGACGCTCGACCGGGTCTTCGACCGTTTCGATGTGCTTATCATCCCCTCCCTGTGGCAGGAAACCCTCGGGATGATCGGTCTGGAGGCCCAGGCGGCGGGCATTCCCATCATTGCCTCGGATACGGGAGGCATGAGGGACTACGTGACCCACGGAAGAAACGGCCTTCGTTTTCCTGTTGGGGACGCGACAGGATTAGCGGAATGCATCCAAGGCATCCTCGATCATCCGGAAAAAATCGAGGAACTCTCCGGGCATGCGATCGCCCCCAAGACAATCCCCGCGAACTGCACCGAGATCATCGGATACTACGAGAAGCTCAGAAACAAGCACCCTGTTCACGCCGACCGTCCCTGTGCCATGAGCGCACATCCATGAAGGCAGCCATCCTCATCCGGAACTACAACGGACGGGAGCTTCTCGCAAACCTCCTGCCCGGATTGACCCACGTGGTTTCAAAAAGAGGGGAGGGGGACGAGGTCCTGGTGGTGGATGACGGGAGCACGGACGGGAGCCCAGGATTCGTCGAGCAGCGCTTCCCCGATGTCCGCCTGGTGCGGCTTTCCCCGAACAGCGGCAACAGCATCCTGCCCGTAAACGCGGGGGTGGAGGCAGCATCGGGTGATATCGTGATCTGCCTTGACAGCGACGTGCTCGTGGACAGTGACTTCATCACCCCGATGCTCAGACATTTTCAGGATGATACCGTGTTTGCGGTGTGCCCCCGGATCGTGAATCCCGGACATGGCAACACGGTGGAGAGCGTCAACTATCCCCTGTTTAGGAGGGGGCGCCTGGTGGGGATGGTGCCCGGGATGGAACAGAGGGCTGTACTTCCCGAGGAGGCGACCGAGGTCTGGTATGCGCCGGGGAGCGGGGCAGGGTACCACCGGGCCAGGTTTCTGGAGATGGGTGGCCTGGATATCCTCTACCGCCCCTTCTACTACGAGGACCTGGATATATGCCAGCGGGCGTGGCGCAGGGGATGGCGCACGATCTACGAGCCGCGTGCGGTCACCTATCATCTGAAACACGTCACCACCAAAAAGAGCATACTCAGGCCGATCGATTTCCGGATCTACCGGATGAAGAACATCCTGCTCTTCACCTGGAAAAACCTCCTCGACAGGCATCTCATGCGAAGGCACCTGGCATGGAGCGGCCTCTCCCTCGCCCGGGCACTCCTTACCGCCGATCGGGCCTATCTAACGGCCTTCCTCATGGCTTTACGCCAGTTACAGGAGGTGCTCGCTGCACGAAGGCGCGAGCAGGAGGGGATGCTGGTGGACGATCACACGATATTCTCGCGGCTCTCCGCAATCCACTCCAAGGAACAAAATGAAACAAAATGGGGTCAGAAACAAAATGGGGTCAGGTCTTGAAATGTCAGTTTTTTGGAACATCCCCCGTACCCGCCGCGAAGTATGAAATATGTTGCTGATATTAAGAGCATAGGTTTTGTTTTCTGAACAAACGCTCATGCCGCTTTGCGGCGCCACGAAGGATGAAAATATAATTTTCAATAGGATATGTGATATTTTCTGAGCAAACCCTCATGCCGCTTCGTGACGCCACGAATTATAAAAATGTTATATTTTCAAGTGAATACGGGATATTTTCGGAACAAAAACTGATAATTCAAGACCTGACCCCAAATCATGCATTTAATAAGAGAGGAAATATTTCAGCAGCAAAGGGAATCGCGTGATAGGTCATATCAAACGAAGACTGCGGCCCCTGTTCTACCGGTACTTTGAATACGCCCACCTGGTGAGGGCGTTCGAGTGGTCGATCATCCGCAGGTGGCTCAAGCCCGCCCCCGGGGACCTCATCCTGGACATCGGCTGCGGCCACGGCCATTTCGTCCGAAGGCTGTGGATGCCCGGCCTCAGGATCCTGGGCATCGACCTGCATGAAAACGGTATCGAGATCGCCCACCAATACAACAAACCCGACGGGTGCGGGTTCATCCGCGCGAATGCCATGTCCCTTCCCTTCGCAAGCGAACGGTTCGAGAGGGTGATGAGCGTCTGCTCCTTCGAACACTTCAGCGATGATGACAGGGCGATACGGGAGGCAAACCGGGTCCTGAAGCGGCACGGCACGTTTGTCCTGAGCGTGGACAGCTTCAGCTACCCGGGCATCAGCGCATCCTACCGGGAGCGGTGCAGGCAGAAACATGCGGTGTGCCAATTCTATACGAACGGCATGCTCAGGGGAAAGCTCGAGCGGGCAGGGTTCAGCATCCTCAACGAGCGGTGCGTGATCTCGTCGCCCCTCGCCGCCCTGGGTTATAGGCTGGGGACCTTCTTCCGGTGGTCGGGCATCGACTTCATGGATCCCCTCCTCTTCATCCTCCTCTTCCCCTTGTCCTTTCTCTTCGAACAGCTCCTTGGATTGCGTCTCAAGGGGAAGGGGTACATACTCGTCATGGAGGCGCGGAAGGTGGCGTGTCCCTCATGAAGGTCCTGATCGTGGCGCCGTTTTTCCCCCTTCCGCTTGACAGCGGTGGTGCAATCCGTATCTACAACCTGGTCCGGCATCTCTCCCGGTTCCATGAGATCACCCTCCTGAGCTACATCAAGGACGACCAATACCCCCTCCTCGGTGAGCTGGAGCCGTATTGCCGCATCGTTGCGCTCCCCTTTCCCCGGATGGCACGATCATGGCCCATGCATGCATGGCACCTCTTCTCACGGCTTCCCTATTCCCTGGTATATGTCGACCGCCGGTTCAGGGACCTGCTTGCGGAGGTCTGCCGGGAGTCATGGGATATCATCCAGTTCGAGTTCCTCCCCTTTGCCCACTATGCGGACGTCCTGCCGAGGTCCGCAAGACGGGTGGTGGTTGAGCACTACATAGCGCTGGAGGCGCGAAAGAGGCTGGTGGGCCTGTGGAGATGGAGCCTCAGGAAATTATACTATACGTGGGAGCTGCGGAAGATACGCGCCTACGAGCAGGGGGTCCTCGACCGGTTCGACCTGTGCCTTGTCACCAGCACCGCCCACGAGGCGCTCCTGCGGTGGTGGGGTGTGCACACCATGATCAGGGTGAGCCCGAACGGCGTGGATGCAACCTATTTTTCCCCGCTGCAGGAGCATGCCCCCCCGAACACGGAGCCCGGCCCGCCTACCCTGGCATACATGGGGGCCTTTCACCTGGAGCCCGCGAACATCGATGGTCTGACCTACCTGCTGCAGGATATCCTTCCGCTCATACAACAGGAGGTCCCTGACATCAGGCTGGAGATCATCGGCAAGGGTCTTCCCCAATCCTTTAAAAAAATATACAAGGCCAATGGCATACACTTTCATGGCTACCTCGACGATATCCGCCCGGTCCTGGGCAGGGCCAGGGCATTCGTTCTCCCCTTGCGGGGAGGGTCAGGCACCAAGATACGGATTCTCACCGCTATGGCCATGGGGGTCCCGGTGGTGGCGACATCCATAGCAGCCGACGGGATCGAGGCACGGGACGGATGGCATCTGCTGATCGGCGACGACCCACGGGTGTTTGCACAGAAGGTCGTTCAACTCCTTAAGGACCCCCGGTTGCACAGCACCATCGGCAGGGCAGGCCGCAGGCTGGTGGAGGAACGCTACACCTGGAAGCGGGTGGCGGAGGACCTGGATGCCATATACCGCAGCCTTTCAAGAGTGGGGAGGAATTGAGCAGTGGAAACCCATCCATACGGGAAATGGAGCCGGGGAATCCACGAGCGCATGGCCCCCAGCCGGGTCCCCTTGAGCTGCTCGGTGGAGGTGACCAGGCGCTGCCCACTCTCCTGCCGCCACTGTTACAACAACCTCCCTCTGGGGGACCGGAAGGCTGCCCGTGATGAGATGAATTGCGAGGAGCATTGCCGCATCCTCGACCAGTTGGCGGAGGCGGGGTGCCTGTGGCTTCTGTACACGGGCGGGGAGCCCTTTGCCCGGGAGGATTTTCCCGATATCTATAGATATGCGAAGGGCAAGGGCATGCTCATCACCCTCTTCACCAACGGCATCCTGATCAGCGAGCGGATCGCCGATCACCTGGCTGCGTGGCTCCCTTTCTCCATCGAGATCACCCTCTACGGCCGCACCAGGGAGGTCCACGAGCAGGTGACCCGCGTGCCCGGCTCTTACGATCGGTGCATGCGCGGCATTATGCTCCTCATGGAGCGAGGCCTTCCCCTCCAGCTCAAGACGGTGGCCCTCACCATCAACCGGCATGAGATCGGGGACATGAAGCGCTTTGCACAGGAGGATCTGGGGGTGGAATTCAAGTACGATCCCATGATCAACCCCAGGATCGATTGCTCCAGGGCGCCGCTCGCGGTGCGCCTTTCACCCGCCGAGGTCGTGGCGCTCGACCTCCGGGACCCGCAACGGGCCACGGAGTGGCAGGAGTTTGCAGGACGGTGCAGTAACCCCGTCGGGACGCCTTCCACCGGACACGAACTCTACCTGTGCGGCGGCGGCGTCAACTCTTGCGCCATCAATCCCTACGGCATGCTGCACCTGTGTGTCCTCTCCTCCGCTGCCGGGTATGACCTCCGGAAGGGAAGCCTTCGGGAGGGGTGGGAGCGGTTTCTTCTCGATCTCAGGAATACACGGGCATCCCGATCCACCAAGTGCCTGGGGTGCGGTCTCAGGGCCATGTGCGGGATGTGTCCGGCAAACGGTGAGCTGGAGTGCACCGACCCCGAGTCCCCGGTGGACTTCCTCTGCCAGGTGGCGCACCTTCGTGCATACAGCCTGGGCATCCCTGTTCCTGCTCACGGTGACTGCGAGTATTGCCCGGGAGGGAAGGGGTACGAAACAATGATGCGCACAGCGGAGTCGCTCAAAAAGGGGTGCTACTGATCCATGCACACGCGCCCGGCCCTCACCCCGTCCTCCCTTTCCTGGGGGCATGATCTTTTTTGCGAGGTATGCTTCTCCCTCCTGATCGAGGGGTATGCCGTGCGCTTCAGCGCGCCGGGAAGGAGCATGTACCCCACCATCCTCGACGGAGACGTTATCACCGTTCACCCGGTTGATGCATCCATGATCAGGAGAGGGCACATCCTTCTGTGCCGGTATAAGGGCAGGGTCATCGCCCACCGGGTCGTGCGCATCGAATACCGGGATGGGGAATCCCCCCGGTTCACCCTTCGGGGAGACTCCCAGTGTGCGCCCGAAGAGGTGGTGGATGCCGGGGAGGTGCTGGGCATGGTGCGCTCGGTGGAGCGCAACGGCCGCAGCATCGATGTGTCCCGCAGCCGATCCAGTCTCCCCCGGATCGCCCGCAGCCTCGTCAGCCGCCTCAGGCAACTCCTTTCCTGATCCATTCTCGATAACCAATCCTCCTCGATAACCATCCACACCTCACACAACAGTCCTTCCCTTTTTGTATCTTCCCGCTTATATGAAAGTCATCAAATAATTATCTGTTTTTAAAGACTATTATCCTTCGTTGTATCGAAAGATCATGGCTGTTTAAACGTAGAAAAGGGTACATGGGGATATGGATCTGCGTGCTTGACTAATAGATTATCAGACAGCACCTGCTGACAATGGAAGAGACGCTGGCAAATCACGAGTGATTATCGGCTCATTGGATCTATAATGGAGATGTCACTGAAATATGTCCGATAAAAACCTCTATCCCTTGTTATAAGCCTTTCCGCCAGAACCTTGGCATGGGCGGCAATCAAAAAATCAGGATCATGACGCCTTTCCGCGGAGCTCATCGATAATCTCATCCGAATCCTTCCCCTTCAAATCTGAGAGGTATCCCATGTAGTTTTTCAGGTTTTTTATTGAGGCCCTATTTTTTTTAATAAGGACAACCTTTCCCGAATCTTCTTTGAAAAGAACCTCATCACCGGCTTCGATCCTCAACTTTTTCCTTATCTCACGTGGAATGGTCACCTGACCTTTTTGCGTTACCTTGGACATATTCGCCACCTCCATAAGTCTTGCTTCAAGTCTTACTCATGGTATTTTGTTTGTCAAGTGTTCATGGAAGGAGTGTCAAAGGGATGACCACCTCCCTATGGGTACCAACAACTCAGGTGTGAAGATGCAAAACCGAAAGCGTTTTCACTTGCAATTTGGCTGCGTACTGGGTACTGTTATAGAAAGATCGCCTTATCTTGATGCTTAGTCCCCAGTAAAGATACCGTGGACTCTCAGAGGACAAAATGATCCTTGTGTCAAAGCCAGTTGCCAGTTTAAGAATGCTGTTATCGCTAAGGGGAAAAAGGGACTATTGAATGACCGCAGGAAGAAAAAAGGATACGCTTCCCCCTCCCGATGCAGTTAAGGAATCGCTTCACGCCTTTTTTGAGAATCATCCAGAGGTGATCCTGGCGTATCTCTTCGGATCATACATTACGCGAAAGACAGGCTCATTCAATGACATAGACATTGCCGTCCTTGTCGTCCCTGAACGTTTGGAAGAACTCGACCGGTCATCGCCATATGGATACTCCGCCTATCTGAATGCGGAGTTGGCCCACCTCCTGAAATTCAACCGGGTGGATCTGACCATCCTGAACCATGCCCCGCCCCTCCTTTTGAGGCGGATCATTGGCGAGGGAATACTCGTGTTTTGCCGCTCTGAAGCGGATCGTATTCGCTTCGAGGTTGCATCGTTAAAAAGGTATGCGGATACGGCGCATCTTCGGAAGATTAAAAGGCATTACATGAGGCAACGAATCAAGAAAGGTAAGACTTCGTATGCTTGATCGACAGGTTATCGAGCAGCACCTGCTCACTATGGAAGAGGCACTGGCAAATCTCGAACGATACCGGGATGTTTCATTGGGGAATTTTGAAAATGACCTGAGCCTTATCTGGATTGCAGAGAAGGGATTGGAGATCCTGATTCAAAATCTCCTGGACATCGGCGCCCATATCCTTGCCTCGGAGATCAGAAACGATTGGGATGATTACAGAGAAATCATCCGCAAGCTTGGCCACCATGGAATCCTTCCTGGGGATTTTGCAGAAAGGATTCAGGGCATGGCCGGTCTTCGAAATATTTTAATCCATGATTACATCAGGGTGGATGTGGGCAAGATATATGATGTTCTGAAAAACCGGCTTGGAGATTTCGTGGAGTTTATGTCATATATTCAGAGATATATGGAATCCATCAACCGCCGTTAATAACCCTATCTGCACGACTTAAAGCCTATTTCCTCCTCAACGGTTCCCTTGTATGTCCCCTTGTAACACCCGCTTCCGCTTTGGATTACCATCAATTCCATCCGCACGCATTTCTTGAAGCAAATGGATTCCGTAGGGTATCGACATGGTTGTATGGTGAAGAACGAGGCGTGTTTACATGCCTTGCTGCCGTGAATTGTCAGCCCGTGACATGAATCGTCAGTATTCCTGAAACGATCCGGCTATGCAAGCACCTCTCAGAGGATATTCGTCCCCATACACACAGGCGCATCCTCTACACCTCCCGCCTCTCCTCTTTCCATTATGTAGTTTGTTTTAATAAAATAGTACTATTTGACAAAAATTGTTGATCGGCTGACGTAAACTGTCATGACCATCGTGCCAAATCATGTGGACCATTCTATAAAAATATAATAATAACAAATAGATATAATATTTTCACTGCAGGCATGGTATATGCTATAAAACAATCCGGCCGTAGAGGGTATCCCTACACGGTGGCGTAAAAAGGATATTTTGATATATTTTACAGTATGTTAATACATTACGCCGATGGTTGGGGCAGGGAATGACGATATACGTATAACAGGAAAGGTGTGTATGCGAGAGGGACCAAGGTTATGGAAGAGGGACATAAAAAAATGATCTGTATTGCATGGGGCGGCCGGCGGCGATCGTGAGACGCTGATTCCGGCGGGTTTTAAACTGAACCTCCCACCATCCTGAAATAGGATCGTCTGCCCGGGCGACCGGTTTTGCTGATAGATGATCCCTCGCGGGGGGAGGTTACATGAACATCATACAACGCATTTGCCGGCACCCGGCAATCATTGCCGTGGTCTTAAGCATCATGCTCGGTCTGCTGCCGCATTTCGCGGCGCAGGCTGCCGTGTATTCAAACTCCACCTACATCAGTATCCCCGGCTCCGGCGCAGCAACGCCCTATCCCTCGACCATTACCGTTCCGGCCACCACCGGCACCGTCACCAAGGTGATGGTGAAGCTCATCGATGTGAGCCACGACTGGGCAGGGAACGAGCTCGATATCCTCCTGGTGGGCCCGGGTGGACAGTCGATCATGCTCATGTCCGACCAGGGGTATGACATCGACGATGTAACCCTTACCTTTGATGACAGTGCAACAGAGGACGTCCCTGCCGCCGATGTTGTTTCAGGGATATACAAGCCCTGCGAGACCGCACAGGGCGACACCCTCCCCTCGCCGGCACCCGCGCCCCCCTATACGGGCACACAGCTCTCCATGTTCAACGGCCTGAACCCCCAGGGTGTCTGGAGCCTGTATGTCAGGGACGACGCCGACTGGGATGGCGGCTCCATTGCCGGCGGATGGGAGCTGACCATCATCACGGACGAGGAGAGCGATGTCTCCCGGCTGGGGGGCTGGCACACCGGCCTCACGGGCTACACCGCACCCTCCGGCACGAACCGTCTCCTTGTCTTTGTCTCCGGTTATGAACATGGCCCTGTAGGCGATTCGGATATTACGAATGTCACCTATGGCGGCGTCCCCATGTCCGAGGCTGTGGGTTGCATCACTTCAGCCAGCGGCGTTAAGGCCCGATGTGAGATCTGGTATCTTCTCGATGCCGGCATTCCGGGCGGCAGCCATGATTTTGCTGTAAGTTATTCTTATTCTGCTATTGATGTTGGAATGTTAGATTCCAGCATAGCTGATCCAACGCAGACTACCAATATTTATATAAATTATGTGAATCCAGCTAATGCAAACGGTTATTTGAATAAAATTACATTTAATGTATATGAAGTTGGAGATGGTGACTTCCGTGTTTTTACTTGCAGTAAAAGTGGCAATGATTTCACTGTCAGGGATTTTGCTAATTTAACAGTTACTGCCACGGGTGAACAAACCCATTCAGTTAATTTACAAGTAAACAGTGGGGATTATTTGGGATTCTGGTGTAATACAGTACGTCTTGAAAGAGGCGATGAAGGAGCCATACAATATTATTATCAAAATCCTGGAGGATTACCGAATGTTCCGGGTATTGGAACGGTATATCCATGTAGTTTTGGAAGTAGAAATTTAAATATATTATTGTATGGCGAATACGTAGTCCCCAATGATCCCTTTCATGCGGCTGCGACCTATGCCAACGTTGATCAGGCAGACCCCTTTGAAGATACCGCTCAAAATGAGGACTCGGTTGACCCGATTACCAACCCTATCGAGGTGACCGGTAATGTGGTTGAAGGAGGGATAGCCATTGCAGGCGCCGTGGCCGGGGACGACGATCCCTATACCTGGGGAAACGGCTGGGACACGTGTTCGAATCAGGATACCGTACAGGCGGCGATGAGTACGGCAGAGCACATGATCACGGCAACCGGCACGGATACGGCGAGTGCATATCATTTTGGCACCAACCATTATCGCCAGGTCATCGTGGCGGTGAGCCTCAACCCGTCACAGGGGGTGAGCCTTGGAAATCACGATGCGGGCCAGGAGGGGGACAAGTTCGGCGTGGGGAACTCGGTCAACGGCGCAGAGCTCTTCTCCTTCAAGCTTTCAAATAACGGCACTTCGGCTGCAACCGTGGACTCGGTGGTGTTCCAGCTCTCATCGATCACCGGTATCGTCACGGGCGACTTCGGCAATCTGAAGATCTACGTGGATAACGATGCCGACGGTGCCATCGAGACGGGTGAGAATACCACAGTCGGCGGTGAAGGAGCCGCGAACGTCACGGGCGCGACCGGCACCATCACCTTCTTGACCGATTTTACCATTGGTGCGGGCGCTACGGTCAACTATATCCTGAGAGGGAACGTGACCTCCCTGGCGGAGGGTGATAAACTCACCATCGGCCTGGGCACAGGCGACGTGACCCTCGCCATAGGGAGCACGGGCGGCTCAGGCACTACAAGTGTCACCCACGAGAAGGAATACGTCTATGCCTACCGCAGGCTTATCACCATCGACCACACCGCGGTGGGTGCAAGCTGTGCCTCCAACCTCGCCAGCTTCCCCTTCCTTTTCGAGATGACGGACAACGACCTGAAGAACACGGCAAGCGGCGGGTGCATCGAGAACGTAAACGGCTACGACATCATCTTCAAGGATGAGTCGGGCGCGGTCCAGCTCGACCACGAGGTGGAGCTGTACGACAGTGCCGCCGGCAGGCTGGTGGCCTGGGTGAGGATACCCGTCCTTTCGTACACCACCAATACATCCATCTATATCTACTACGGCAACAACGGCATCACCTCCCCCACGGAGAACCCCGAGGGGGTGTGGGACGACGATTATCTGGCGGTGTGGCACTTCCACGACGACTTCCTGGATTCCACCGCGAACAGCCACGACGGCACGAACAACGGCTCGACCGATGCCGCCGGATACATCGCGAACGCACAGAGCTACGACGGGGTGAATGACTACGTGGACATGGGGAGCAACAGCGATTTCGACAACATGGACGGTATCACCCTGGAGGCATGGATCTACCCGGATACATGGGGGGGGTCTCTGCGCGGCCGCATCATCGACAAGGCCCTGGGGGGTGATACCGGTGAATACCGGTTGGGATTCTATGTGCGAAACCAGGACGCCGACCTCACCCTCCGGTTCATGCGCTGGCGTGCAACCACCGACGGCGACCTGCACGCGCTGAACGGCTCAATCGCACTCCAGCAGTGGCAGCACGTGGTGGCGGTGTACGACAACGCCAACGCCATCGGGAAGCTCTTCATCAACGGTTCGGAGCCGACATACCAGACCCGGGTCATCGGAAGCGGTGCGTTCCTGGACGATGCCCCCTATGACCTGCTTATCGGTAACACAACCGACCTGACCAGGGGATTCGACGGCTCCATCGACGAGGTGCGCATCTCCAGAATCACACGATCCGACTGCTGGATCGAGACCGAATACAACAACCATGCCGATCCGGATTTCTATGAAATCGGCCCCAGGCTGGGGGTCGTGGATGTAGTCCTTGCCGACCATGCAGCCGGGCAGGAGACCGACAAGTTCGGCGAGAACGAAAGTGTCACCGGGGCGGAGCTGTTCGCCTTCCAGTTCACTAACAACGAGGCGAGCCCGGTCACCGTGGACCAGGTCGTATTCCAGCTCTCCTCGGTCTCGGGGATTGAGCAGGGGGACTTCGCAAACCTCCTGATCTATGTGGATACGGACAACGACGGTGTGATCGAGGCGGGCGAGTCCACCACGGTGGGTGGGGCCGGCGTCGTTGATGCAGGGGTGACCTCCATCACCTTCAGCACCGATTTCGTCATCGCCAAGGGGGTCACGGTGAACTATATCCTCACAGGGGACGTGAGCAGCCTGCTTCCCAACGATACGATCACCATCGATCTTGGAACGGACAGCGTCGCCATCCTGGGGGGAGGCACCGCGTCCGGCGGCGTAACGGCCGCCACCCATGTGTGCATATCCGGTTTCGGGTACAAAAAACAGATCACCATCGACCAGTCCGTGATCGGGCCGAGCTGCGCCTCGGACCTGACCGACTTCCCGTTCCTCATCCAGATATACAACGATGCGGGCCTCAAGAGCAGGGCGAACGGGGGGCATGTGGAGGACCCCAACGGCTGGGACATCATCTTCACGGATGCCAATGACGTTGTCGTGCTTGACCACGAGGTCGAGCTGTATGACGGCGTCAACGGCGACCTGGTGGCCTGGGTGAGGATCCCCACCCTCAGCTATGACAGCGACACCATCATCTGGATGTATTACGGCAACAGGGGCATCTTCTCCCCCACGGAGAAGCCGGAGGAGGTGTGGGATACGGACTATGTGGCGGTTCAGCACCTGGAGGAGGGAAGCCTGAACGGTTCTACCGACGAGGTCGTTGATTCGACCTCGTATGGTAATCATGGCGAGGGAAAGCCCGGGGACGGAGGCGGGTATCTGGGCCCTGCCCCTGGTGTTACAGGTCAGATATCCACTGCGTTTAACTTTCCGAGCGGCGATGTTGCCGGCGGGGCATACATTGATTTGGGGAATGATCCGACCCTGCAGATTACCGGGTACCTCACCCTTTCCGCATGGGTGAAGATAGCAGGATCGAGCGGCGAATACATGGGGATCGCCGGGAAATTGGATGATACGCTCGATAACGGGTATGCACTGGTCAGACATTCCGACAACAGGTTTAGATTTTGGGTGGGCAATGGAACAATGACAAGTGCCGACAGTGACACCACCTATACCGACACCGACTGGCATTATGTGGTCGGGGTCGTCGATAACGGGACCAACTATATCTACGTTGATGGTGACCTGCAGCTCGATACGGATGCAACTCCATTGGTGGATAGCGGCAACATCGCCTGCATAGGAAGGCAGTACTACAACTATGACCAGCGATACTGGCAGGGAGATATAGATGAGGTCCGCATATCCAGGATTGCACGCAGTATCTGCTGGATCGAGACCGAGTACCTCAACCAATCGGATCCCAACTCCTTCATCGTAGGGCCCGAGATAGGCGTGGCCGTGGAGTTGGGCGACCATGCCGCGGGCCAGGAGCCGGACGCATTCACCGATGCGGCCTCGGTCACCGATGCGGAGCTTTTCGCCTTCCATCTGATCAACCGCAGGGGCGTCACGGTCGAGGTCGACCAGATCGTGTTCTCCTTGAGTGCCGTGAGCGGGATCGTGCAGGGGGATTTCAGCAACCTCGAGATCTACGTGGACACCGACAACGACGGCACCCTAGAGGCGGGCGAGGACACCTCGGTGGGAGGAACGGGGGTGGTGGATGCAGGGTGCACCACCATCACCTTCAGCGAGAACTTCGACATCGCGGCCCTCGCCACGGTGAACTACATACTCCTGGGTGACGTGGCAAACCTGGTGACCGGTGACACGGTCACCATCAGTCTCGCAACGGCAAACGTGACCCTGGTCACGGACATCGCCGGCGGCGTTGCACCTGCAAACGCCACCCACCTTGCCGGCGCCCCCACCCTCACCCAGATCCACGCCCGGTGGCGCAATGATGATGGAGGGGAACAGGCCACTGGTTTCATCATTCAGAGCTACCAGGGGAACATGGGGGCGCAGTCTTCGGTGGCGGTTCCCATCACGGCCGTATCCAGTCTTGATCGTGCCTTTATTCTCGCCCCTGCAGGGAAGATGTCGGCCGGGCGCGGTTCCCTCAATGCCAACCAGAATGCGAACGAGGTGCTGGTAAGGGCGCGGTTTACCGCCGCCGATCAGGTGACCCTTACCCGCGGAACAAACACGAACGATAGCTTCTATTCCTTCTTTGTGGTTGAGGATTTGACCGGGGATGAGATCTATGTGAAGTCCGGATCCAGTGCCTTTACCGGCAATACGGATGCAGACCTCGACATCAACGTCGGCGCGGGGATTACGGATTACACCAAGACGGTGGTTTTTCTCACCGTATCGAGCGACAGTGCTGCTACCGATTACTACAACGAGGCACATGTCCGCGGGTATATGACCTCCAATACCAATCTGGCGCTCAGGAGAACCGCGGGAAACAGCATTGCGACCGTGGACTGGTTCGTGGTGGAGTTCAAGGGGAGCGGCTGGTCCGTGCAACAGGGGGATTTTTCATTGACAAGCGGTACGCACGCCGCGCCGCAATCCCAGGCAATCGGTGCCGTAACCATGGCGGACACCTTTGTCTTCATGAACTGGCAGGCTGACACCAATGGGTTGGACCAGACCTCTGCAAAGGTTGAGTTGTCCAACTCAACCACGCTGCGCTTTTCCCGGCAGGATACAACCGCCGGAACCTGCACCATTCGCTATTTCGTTGTGAGCCATGGCAGTTTGGATGTACAACGGGGAAGCGACAGCGCGGCAACCACGGATTCCACTGAGAATCAAACAATCAGTGCGGTCGATACCGCCAAGGCATTTCCCGTTACCTTCAATGATTGTAATGGAACCGGTACCGCCTTCCCGAGACCTTACTGGCGGGCATGGTTCTCCAATGGCACCACACTTGACTGGGATAGGGCGTACACGGGCCAGGACAGCAACCTCTTCTGGCAGGTCATCGACCTTTCGGGGTTTGGTACCGAAGCAGCGATGTTTGCCGCTGCGGAGGACGCAAAGCTCATCGGCCTTGCCTTCGGCAC
>JBLIRN010000064.1:0-15725 GCA_049472315.1 bacterium | reverse complement strand
ATCTGGAAGTTCCAGAGCAATTTCCCCGGCTCCTATATGGTAGAGGTCATCTTCTACGACATCAGGGGCGGCTATGCAATCATGGAGTTCTTCCTCGACGTGAAGCCGTGGTGGAGCTACTAATACCCTTAACCGGGAAACACCCAGAGGGCAGCGGATATCCGCTGCCCTCTTTTTTTGCGTGCGCCCGGCAGGGCGCAATCGCCTGGCTCATGGGTATGATTTCCCATTCCTGTAGGGTGCCCAAAAACTCCCTTTACCCCGAGTAATTCAATTCGCCTGCAAACCTCCTTGACGCCGCAACGATAAAGCAGTGAGGGGGATGGAAATGGGGCTCTTATCGTGTGATTTGGGGAGTGGTGATCAACAATGTCCTTATTTGATCAATCGTCGTCGCATCCTCATAAGGGCAAGGGGGAGGAATATGGCTGCAAAAAGCATGAGATAGGCAATATTCAGGAGAAGATCGAGGGTAATCCTGCCGAAACACAATGCTCGGCTGGCCTGCACAAGATGGGTGAGGGGAAGAATACGGGAGAATTGCTGCGCCCATTCCGGAAGGGTGGTGAGGGGGAAAAAGGTTTCGCTGAACAGGAACATGGGGGTGATAAAAAGAAATACAGGTATGTTGAAGGTCTCTATATTGGGTATGATGCCCGTAAAAAACATCCCGATCGATCCGAAGCCGATGCCTCCCAGGAAGGCAAGGGGGATAAGGAGCAATCCCCACGGATACCTGATAAGATTGAATATACTCAGAATACCCGCCATGATGATCGCGGCGATGACCGATTTCGTCGCACCCCAGAAGATCTCCCCGGCGATGATCTCATCCAGGGAGAGGGGGGTTGCCATCATGGAATCAAAGGTTCGCTGGTAGTACATTCGTACGAACGAGGCATACGTATTTTCAAAGAATGCATTATTCATGATGGTTATTGCGATCAGGGCCGGGGCAATGAAGGACACATAGGAAATTTCGTTGGTTTGATAGGTCACCGAACCCACCATGGCACCCAGTCCGAGTCCGAAGGCGACCACGTAAAGGAGTGGCTCCAGGAGGGGCGGGAGAAAATTGATTCGCCATGTCTTCCGGTAGACCTTCAGGTCACGCTGCCACACCCTGATGAATCGCAAGGATATCCTGTGTGTCATTCCCTAAGGTCCCTCCCTGTCAGCTTCAGGAACACATCCTCCAAGGTCGCCGTCCGCAGGATGCATCCCTCGGTGCAGAAGGTCTCGCTGATGGTGCGAAAGAGACTGTCGTTTTCCTGACCGTAGATGAGAATCCGATGCCCGATGTTTTCGTACTGCAGGCCGGATGTACCCACGAATTCCATCACATCACTGCCTGGCTCCGCGATCTCGATGACATTGCTGCCCACATACCTGCGAATCAGGTGTATCGGCTTCCCCTCCACGAGGATGCCTCCCTGGTCCATAATGATCAGACGGTCGCACAACCGGGAGGCCTCGTCCATGTAATGGGTGGTGAGCAGTATGGTGAGTCCCTCGGCCTTGAGTTTTTCCAGCCGCTCCCAGATCTGATGCCTGGTTTGAGGGTCCAGACCGGTGGTCGGCTCATCAAGGATAAGGAGATCGGGTTCGCTGACCAGCGCCCGCGCAAGGACGAGGCGGCGCATCAATCCGCCGGAGAGCTCGGAGACCTTGGCATGGGCGCGGTGCTCGAGGGCATTGAATGACAAGAGGTACTCCGCCCGCTTTCGGGCTACCTTGCGGGGCATGTTGAAATAGCCGGCAAAGACCTCCAGGTTCTCCTTAACCGTGAGGTCCGGATCGAGGCTGTTCTCCTGCTGGCACACGCCGATGCGGGCCTTGACGGCGCGGGCATCCGTGGTGATATCACGGCCGAACACCCGTAGTTCCCCGCCGGTCAACGGCGAAAAACCATATATCATCCGAATGGTGGATGTCTTTCCCGCGCCGTTCGGCCCGAGTATTCCGAAGCATTCACCATGTTTTACATCGAACGATACGCCATCGACCGCCGCAAGGCTTCCGAACCGCTTCAGGATAGAACGTGCCTCAATAATATGTTTCACTGGGTAGCCTTTTGTCATGAAGGGAATATCACCTGTGTACTACCTGCCGATCCTTCTGGATGCCTACGGCCCCTGTACGGACGGGATGGTACGGAAGGGCCGGAATGGAAAGGAGATGATTTGCCGGGCATTGAAGGCACAAATCTCCGGGAGGCTAAAGATCACGTACATTTGGGGAAATCTCCCTCATGGTATTGAATTCGAGGAGTCCGTGCCCCCTGGGGTAGAGCCCGGGGAGATCTACGGGAAGCTTGCCCCGGGGCCTCTCCGCACCGAAGATGACCCTGGCCAATGCCCCCAATGACACCTGCTGCGCCCCGTAGATTGCCATGTAACAGGGTACGTCCGGGCAGCATATAAGATCATAGGGACCTTGAATGCCCACCACGATCAGATCCGTATCTGCGGCTGAAAGCGCCCTGAGGAGATCCTGCTGCTTAGGGTGATGGCGGGCGTCATAGGTCCCCACCACCACGCATGGATAGGAATCGGCGGCGTGAACCACCGCATCGATCTTCTCGTCAGAGGGATCGAGGGACAAGGGGTGCGTGACAGGCAAGGAGGTATGGCCGCAAGGGGGAGTGCCATGGCCTTCAGCGGGGTATGTCCAGACAATCATCACCGGGTGTCGTCTATTGAGGGGAAGGAACCCCTTTTCATCCCTGACCAGGGTGATGCTGTCACGTGCGATCAATTCGGCGATTATCCGGTGTTTCACCGTCCCTGCCTTGTCTGGGATATCCCCGGTGCTTGCCGGCAAGGCCCGAAAGAGTCCGTATTCCATCTTGACCCTGAGTATACGACGCACCGATTCATCGAGACGCTCCATGGAGATACTCCCCGTATTTACACAGAAACATAAATGCTTGAATGATGCGATCTGATCCTGGGGCTCGCAATGGCCATCCGCCCCGAAGAGCAATATGTCCGCGCCTGCTTGGAAGGCCATCCGTGCCGCCTCGCACATACCGTATCCGGTGCGGATCGCGCCCATACCGAGCGAATCGGTAACGATGAGGCCGGTAAAGCCCATACGTTCTCGCAGCAGACCGCTGAGAACGGCCTTGGAGAGGGTGGCGGGCAGATTTCCTTCCTGTTCGAGCGAGGGAACAACGACATGGGCGCTCATTATGGCAGGAACACCGGCCTCGATGGCCCTCCTGAAGGGGAGGAGCTCAACGGATTCCAGATGATCCTTCCCGTGGGGCACCACGGGAAGTCCGACATGGGAGTCCACTGCGGTATCGCCATGACCGGGAAAATGCTTTGCAGTCGCTATAATTCCGTAAATCCTGTAGGCATCGATCATGGCGGCGCCGAAATCCGCCACCTGCAATGGCGAAGAACCGAAGGAACGGATGCCAATGATGGGATTATCCGGATTGCTGTTCACGTCCAGGACCGGGGCAAGATTCATGTTGATGCCGATTGCCTTGAGTTCCTTGGCAATGGTCGCTGCCATGAGGCGCGCATGGTTCAGGGAGCCGGAAGCCCCGATTGCCATGTTGCCTGGGAAGACCGTTACTCCTTTGGTCAATCGAACGACACGGCCCCCTTCCTGGTCGACGGCGACAAGGAGCGGGAGCCTCGCCCCGTGGGTCAATGCCTCATGTTGAGCGGAATTGATGAGGCCCGCCACCTGAGCGGGGTCCTCGATATTGCCGGCGCTGTTAAAGAGGATTATTCCGCCCACATGGTAGGTATCGATCATCTCGAAGAGGTCCGCGGAGAGGGAGGGGCCCTTGAAGTATACCATGAAGAGTTGCCCGATCTTTTCCTCTACGCTCATCCGGGCAACGACATCCTCAATGCGCCGTTCAAGGGGATCCTTGCATGTGGACAGAAGAGTGGAGGTTGCGGCTTGCCTTGACTGGGCGCACGAGCAGAGACATAGAATGAGGAGCGCAATGACCGCGGACAGTGTTCTCCGCCCCAAGACGGTTATTTCGGCATCCCGGCGAGTTATGGAAAAGGATTCCCTCATCGGCTACAGGATAATCATCCCTGCATATCCCACCACATGGCTCAGGTCACCAGAGACATCCCCTGAGGTCATATACTTTATAAGGCTCGCGCGGGTCGCCCCCATTTCCTTGACCGCAAGAATCATTGTGGTTACCGGTATGACCCCGCACATGCTGATTCCCTCCTGGATAACCATTTCGAGGAGTCCCTTGGCATCGAGTTGGAGCACCCGGTCGATGACCTTCTGATCGCTGAGGTACGCCTCGTCTTGCGGGCGATAATGGGTGAGATCCGTGCTTGCCACAATCAGCGTATCCTTCCCGCTGCCCTGTATACCCTGTACAAGGGCGTCGGCTACCTCATTGCACAGAGAGAAGTTGTACCCTGCAAGTACAATAGGCACGATTTTTACCTGCGGACGAAAATGCTGAAGAAAGGGAATTTGCACCTCAATCGAGTGTTCGAGCATTTGTGCCGATATATCGGACTGAATATTATCCGAATGATCGAGTATTGCTTTGGC
This sequence comes from bacterium, assembly GCA_049472315.1. Lineage (GTDB taxonomy): Bacteria > SZUA-182 > SZUA-182 > DTGQ01 > JAFGSM01 > JBLIRM01. The sequence goes on along the minus strand of JBLIRN010000064.1, from coordinate 11,174 downwards.
CAACTCCTGGTCGATTGTGACGTCACCCATAGGCATCTGCCACGTGCCCTCGTTCATGATAGAGGCCTGGGGACCACATCCGGTATGATTCGGCCCAAGAATAACAACCGTTTCCGGGACCTCCACGGAAGAGAAGACCAATCCGGCAATATGGCCCGAATACATATATCCGGCATGGGGTGAGATGACGCCCAGGGCCTTCTGTTTCGAGGCATTACTCTCAGTCAGTCGGTCGATTTCCTCTGAAAGCCTGTTCGGGTTACCAGGGTAGAATTGGCCGGATACAGCCGGCTTTCTCACATTCATGGTGAGTTCCTCCAATTAGGGTAAATACGGCCGGGAACGGGCATGTCGTGGCCATGTGCTTGTGGGGCACACATCGTATCGCCACAAGGTATGAACAAAATCATTGTATCACAGAGGAATGTAATAGATCAATTGCCCTCCCCCGTGCACAATGCTACAATAAATAGGGTAATCATGTTACCGCACAGCGGTTGTATGCCTCCACTCAGCGGGTTATGGAGAGGGTTTTTCCCCTTCCCCATGGTGTTACGTACGTACAATTCTGCAAAGGTTCTGCTCATGAATACCTTTCATTCCGATGCTGCGGAGACCCATTACGATATCCTCGGTATAGAGAGGAAGGCGGACGTTCGGCAGATAAAATCCGCATACCGTAAATTGGCCCTTCGGTATCACCCTGACAGAAATCCTGGGGACAGGTATGCCCTCGAACGGTTCAAGAGCATCACCGAGGCGTATGGGATTCTCATCGACCCGGCAAAAAGGGAGGAGTACGACCACTTTCTCTACCATGCAGAGAAGATTAAAAGGACAGGTGCGGGTTTTTCAGGCTACCGGTATGAGGAACTGCTGAGAGACATGTTCAGAAATCCGGAAGCCAGGGAGGTATTTGAGCAGATGGCCAAGGGTGGAGGCATACGCATGAACGAACGCTTCATGAAACAGATATTCTCGGGAGGCTTCCTGTTTGGTGGAATATTTATAGGGTTTTGGGGTTTTTCCCCTCATACCGCTCAGGCACCGGACGGGATGATCCACCTGGGGAATGCACCCATGGCCCTCTCCCACATGTTCGCCATGATCATAGAACGGTTGAAGGCCGGTGTATCAAAGACAGTACGCTATGTAAAGGGATGCTGGGATTCGATAGGAGGGGGCCCGGCAATTGAGGACAAGCGGCTTCCGTCGGTATATATTGAGATAACACCTGTGGAGGCAAGACAGGGAACGACGAAGTCAGTAATTTTGGAAACCCCCGAAGGAACACGTCGATACAGGGTTAAGGTGCCCGGAGGTATCAAGGATGGGGTACGGCTCAGGATCAGGGATAAAGGCGTTCCAGCCTGCTACCTTGTCATCAAGGTTCTCAAGAAGTGATTTAAACTGCCCTTCAATTGACCGGCGATACGTTGTCCCCCGGTGCCAGCGTCTTTTCTTCCGGTTTCTCCTCTTGCGCGACCTTTTGGGCAAGGTCGTCCCCCTGATTATCCTCATCGATCTCGGTGATGATCTGATCGTGTTCCTTGGTGATCGTATCAAAGCGATCCTTCAGCTCGCAGATCTTCGGATCAACCCGCTTCATCACCGAGTTTTTGACCAACTCGAGCAGCGTTGTTTTTGATGAATTGTCCTTGCTATTCTTCCCTGCCTTCCTGGTCAATTTTTCGATCCTGCTCTCGATATAGGCAAGATCGGTCCTGTTATTGGTCCTTAACGCGATCCTGTAGAGATTGAGAAGATCCGTATAATCTCCTTCCGCTATCTCCTTGGCCAGGTTGTTTTTGCGAATCTCCCTGGAAAGCCCGAGAATGGCCGCTGTCTGATCATGGATGGTATAGGGTGAATTCTTTGATTCAAGGGCGATAATTTTTTGATCAATGTCAACCTCATTGAAGTATGCCGAGTTGAATTGGGCGGCGATCTTATCCTCGATGGCAGCGGATTTTTTCGGGAATTCTTCCATGATGGTGCGAACAGCATGATCGTACAGGGAATTGAATTCGTGGAGCTTTCCCTGGCGCTCGGCCTCATTCAAGCTCTCGTCGGCATTGGCCTGCTGTATCTTTTCCGTCCTTTGGCGATGCAAGACATTGAGTTGTTCCTGCATCTTCTTTAGATTGGTTATGGCGCTATCCAGTTCATAGTAAATCTTATCATCCATGGACGACTCCTTTCCCATACGTTATGAGCGAAATGAGAGCCTCTCAATGATCGAGCAAAGACTGAGTCATTCAAGACATATATTGCCGCTACTTTTTTTTCGGCAATTATCGTGTTTTTAACCTGATAGAGGGGGGAGGGGGAGTGGGACGGTGGGGCTGACATGCATGGAACCTCGGTCTGGTTCCGTTATGAAGGAGGGAAAACGAACCACAGGGGATTTTGTGAACGCGATACCCTAAGAGCCCTTATTCTCGCTGATCAGTCCCTGAACATTGGGCCGGACCACCAGCACCGGGCACGGCGCGGTGCGAATGATCTTTTCGGTAACGCTTCCGATGAGAAAATGGGATATACCGGAACGGCCGTGCGTTGCGATAACGATCAGATCGATTCCGGTCTCCTCGGCAAATTTAACGATCTCATGATAGGGACTGCCGAACCGTGAGATTTTTTGGATATTTTTAATACCCATCTCCCGGGCCTTCTTTTCCGTTTCATCCAGCCGTTGATTGACCAACGCCGCAATGCGGGATTCCTGCATATCGATGGTGATTTCATCCGCATACGCGTCGTAGATGCTGTGGTGGATCTCGATGACCGTTAACAGGTATATGGTGATATTGAATTCCCTGGCAAAGGAGCTTGCATACCGAAGCGCTTCAAAGGAATGGCTCGACCCGTCAGTTGGCAGGAGTATCTTTTTTATTGATAGCATTGATTCCTCCCTTGGCTTTGAACATCGTTGGTATTGTATCTCTCAGCCGCTGAACCGCTGTAGACCAGTCATGTACAGCAGAAACTATCATAGAAGCAAGCCATTTGTCAATTGCATGCCTGACGCTGTGGGACGTTCCCGCATCCTACAGGATTCAGCACTCCTGCAGAACGATCCTTGCACGAATGACCCTTGCAGCAACGACTCCTGCGGTAATGACCCCTGCAGCAACGATCCTTGAATCCATTTGCCATCTAAGGTACACTCTTTTATGCGTTATGCGATAATTGTTACTATGTTTAGGGTTCAAAAATTTTCCTAACAAAGTTTGGATGAAGGCTGAGTTCGGGGACTTTATGGTTGACTGAGGGGCAGCATAGTGGCTTCGCTTCGCTACGCCCTAACAAAGTTTGGATGAAGGTTGGGTTCGGGGGCTTTATGGTGGACGGGTGGGGTTCATAGTGGCTTCGCTACGCTACGCCCTAACAAAGTTTGGATGAAGGCTGGGTTCGGGGTCTTTTGGGTTGACGGAAGAGCAGCATAGTGGCTTCGCTTCGCTACGCCCTAACAAAGTTTGGTTGGAGGAATTCATGATCGGGAAGCCGGAGGAAAAGGTTCAAGGAAAGGACGCGGAAATCTACTATCCTTCACAACGGGTTATCGACGAGGCGCATCTCAAGGAGTATGATTCCCTCTACAAGAAGTCGATAGAGGACCGAGCAGGATTTTGGGAAAGGGAGGCGGAGCAGCTCTCCTGGTTCAAGAGATGGGAAACGGTTCTTGATGACAGCAACAAGCCCTTCTATAAGTGGTTTTCCGGAGGGAAGATCAATATCATTGACAACGCGATTGACCGGCATCTGAAAACGTGGCGGAAAAACAAGCTTGCACTGATCTGGGAGGGGGAGCCCGGGGAAATCCGCGCCTATTCCTACTATGAACTCAACCGGCAGGTTTCGAAATTCGCGAATGTACTGAAGAGCATGGGGGTGAAAAAGGGGGACATCGTCACCATCTATATGCCGCAGATTCCGGAGCTTGTCATCGCCATGCTCGCCTGTGCGAAGATAGGGGCGGTCCACAGCGTGGTATACGGCGGCTTCAGTGTCGAGGCCCTTGCGGAGCGCATCGAAGACGCCCATAGCCGCGTGCTGGTGACAGCGGACGGCGGATGGCGCCGGGGAAAGATCAAGGACCTGAAGGGGGTGGTGAATGAGGCGATCACCCGCTCCCCAACCATTGAGGTGTGCATCACGGTCAGACGCACCGGGCATGAGGTGTACATGGAGAACGACCGCGATTTCTGGTACCATGACCTCATGGGATTGCCCATTGCCAGCCCGTCATGCGAGACCGAGGTCATGGATGCCGAGGATATGCTGTTTGTCTTGTATACATCGGGCACTACAGGGCGGCCCAAGGGGGTGGTGCACACCCACGGCGGCTATTCCGTGTACACCGCCACCACCCATCGCTACGTATTCGACATCAGGGATGATGATCGGTGGTGGTGCGCAGCCGATCCCGGCTGGATAACCGGGCACAGCTACATCGTGTACGCCCCGCTGATCAACGGCGCCACCATCATCTTGTATGAGGGCGCCCCCAACCACCCCTACCCGAATCGCTGGTGGAACATGATCGAGCGGCACGGCGTAACGATTCTCTATACCTCTCCGACTGCAATTCGCGGGCTGATGAGGTTCGGAGACCAGTGGGCCAAGCGGCATGATCTATCCAGCCTGCGCCTGCTCGGCTCGGTCGGAGAGCCCATCAATCCTGAGGCATGGCGCTGGTATCACACGGTCATCGGGAATAAATCCTGTCCCATTATGGATACCTGGTGGCAGACTGAGACAGGGGGATTCGTCATCACCCCGTTGCCCGTTTCCCCGCTGAAGCCCGGTTCGGTATTCAAGCCCTTTTTCGGAAACGAGGTGGGGGTGGTCAATGAAAAAGGAGAGGAGGTGGGAGCCGGGGAGGAGGGATATCTGGTGATAAAGTCCCCGTGGCCCGGTATGGCCCGCACGATACATAAGGACCCCGATCGTTTTGTCGAGCTGTACTGGAAGACCTTCGAGAAATACGGCTGGTACAAGACAGGGGATTCGGCCCGGATCGACAAGGATGGATATCTGTGGGTCATCGCCCGTGTCGATGAGGTGATCAAGGTGAGCGGATACCGTCTGGGCACCGCCGAGGTGGAAAGCGCGCTGGTCAGCCATCCGGATGTATCGGAGGCGGCGGCGATAGCGCTGCCTCACGAGCTGAAGGGAAATGCGATTCATGCCTTTGTCATCCTCAGGGCCGGGGTATCCGGCAGCAAGGAACTGGTTGAAACATTGAAGGTTCATGTTGCCCATGAAATGGGCCCCATTGCCCGCCCAGAGACGATTGAATTCGTTGATTCGCTTCCCAAGACACGGAGCGGGAAGATCATGCGGCGCGTATTGAAGGCGCGGGCCCTGGGCATCGATCCCGGGGATTTGACCACCCTCGATGAGTAGCATCATCGGGTCGAAGCATGAATCACGGCGGCCCCTTGCAACGAAAGGGCCGATATTTTCTGTGGAGTGAACGCGGCTTGTCTGCGGCGATGGGGTAGTTTATAATGGATACCTTTATGCCGGTATACTAGCTGGCCGCTGCTGGTATACCGATTGCAATGGTGCTATTGTTGTACGATCAATGAATGGATATTACATGCACACTCACGGGCGGGTGTGCGGTGAACGAGCCTTATCCCGGCCATTATGACGCCTATAAAGAAAGCCTTGCTGATATCGTTGGCTATCCATCTGGTCGGTCTTGCGGGGGGTGGTATTGTCTTAAAAAGAGCCAGGCTCAAGGAAAAAAAGGTCTTCTATCCCATACGCCTGGTGGAAATGGCTGAATCCTCCCCGAGACCCGTGGTGTCTCCGCCCGTGCAAAAAGAGAAACCGAAGCCCCCGCCTCCGAAGCCGCCCGAGCCGGTCGTCAAGAAGCCGGAGCCCAAGAAACCCCCGGAGCCGAAAAAGGGGATACCTTTAAAGAAGGCGGAGAAAAAGGAAGAGAAGGCGCCGGCCCCTCAAAAGAAGCCGGTCGAGGCGGAAAGGCCCGATCAGAAGGAGAACGAAAAAAAGGTAAGCGATGCGATCGAGGAGATAAAGAAGTCTCTGGCCGCCAGACAGGAGCCGCAGGTTGCCGAGGTGTCGCCCAGGTTTATCGAACGGCAGCTTCAGTTATACGCCGCGGATATCGATCGCAGGATAAAGGAGCACTGGTCAATTCCGAAGACTTTTTCCAATGACATGGGCGATCTTGATGCGATCGTGGTGATACGATTGAAACCGAATGGCGAATTGTCCGATGTACGGCTTGAAAAACGCTCCGGGTTTCATCCGTTCGATGAATCCACACTGCGGGCGATCAAGAAGGCCGCTCCGTTTCCGCCTCCGCCGGTGGGGGTGGAGGAGCAAGAGCTTGAATTCGAGATCAGGTTTTATTCCGACCACATTGGATAGACCGGCGCCTTCGGGTAGGTATCATGCCGGCGGTTTATCTGAATTGCTAAGATGAGATGATGAAAAGAATCTTTTATACAGGGAAAATTTTTTTCATATCCGTTATCATGCTCCTGGTGTGCCTGTCTTCGAATGCGCAGGCCCGCATCAGGATCGATATCTACGGCCCCGAACTGGTCCCGTTTCCCATTGCCGTGGCGCCCTTTACATATACGGATGGGGCATCCCAGTTTCTGGCAGACCAGATTCGTTCCATCATGGTCAACGATCTGGAGATCTCCGGTTTTTTTGACGTGAGCGGACCTGATTCATTCCCCCCGGGGGCGATGGAATCCCTGAAGAACCCGGACCAGATTGACCTTTCGCCGTGGCAGATGCACGTGAGCGAGGCACTGGTCACCGGAGGGGTGACCGTGACCGGCGATAAACTCGAGGCCTTTTTCAGGCTCTTCGATCTGGTCGAGCAATCCTTTGTAACGGGGCTCAAATACGCAGCCCCCCAGGAAGAGATGAGGGACATCGCACACCGCATCGCCGATGAGATCACCTTCCATCTCACCGGGCAGGTCGGGGTCGCCCATACCAAGATCGCCTTTGTAACCAACCGAAACAAAATCAAAGAGATTTACACCATCGACTTTGACGGCAAGGGATTGACCATGCTGACCAGGCATGAATCCATATGCCTTTCCCCGGCGTGGTCCACTGACGGCAAACAGATTGCATACACCTGTTTTCGGCGAAGAAATCCGGATCTGTATATCCATAACCGGGTAACAAAGGGATTCAAAATCCTTTCGTCCAGGCCGGGGGTAAACGGTGCGCCGGCGTGGTCCCCGGACGGTAGACAGATCGCCCTCATGATGCGGAGGGATGACAGGACCGGTATTGCCGTGATCGATACGACAAGAGGTGATAATCCCGTATTCCTGACCACCAGGGGAGGAAACGAGTCATCCCCCACGTGGTCGCCGGACGGGCAGATGCTCGCCTTTGTTTCGGATCGTTCGGGATCTCCCCAGATCTATACGATCCATGCCAATGGAAGGGAGCTCACCCGAATCACCTTTGAAGGTGTCTATAATGCATCGCCCGCATGGTCCCCTCTGGGTGACCGGATTGCCTTTTGTGGTATGATGAACGGGCGGTTCGACATCTATACCTGCAAGCCCGACGGCAAGGATATCAAACGATTGACCCGGGATGCAGGCAACAATGAAGACCCGACATGGTCCCCGGACGGGCGTTTCATCGCCTTCAGCTCCGACCGGACGGGGACCGTCCACATATATTGCATGAATGCCAATGGGGCGAATATACGGCAGCTCACACAATCAGGATATGAGGAAACCGCACCTGCATGGTCTCCCTATTTCTTGTGAACACGGGAATAGGGCCGGATCCCGCTCCATGCATCGTTCAACCGTGAATCGGGTTCGACCCGAGAGGAGAGAGGAGGGTTTGCGATGATGTGTAACAAAAGAAATGTACCCTGGGGTATCGTTGTAGTCTGCATTGGTTTCATGATGCTGGGGGGATGCGCCCGTCCCGTTCAACAGAGGGCTGCACGCCCATTGCCCCCGGTTGAGGCAGTCGAGGGGGAGATGGTGAAACGGCCGGAGGAAAAGGCGGCCCCTCCCTCCAAGATCGATGTGGAACGGCTCGATTCGACGATAGCCAAGAAGACCTATCCCGGCATTGAGGGTGAAGTCTATGAAACGCCCATGCTCAAGGACTGCCATTTTGAATTCGATCGCTACGATCTCACGCCGGAGGCGCGAAGGACCGTTGCGGAAAACGCGCTTATCATGAAGGGCATTCCCAATGCAAGGTTCCAGGTGGAAGGGCATTGCGACGAACGGGGTACAAAGGAATACAACCTTGCCCTCGGAGAAAGAAGGGCGCAGAGCGTCAAGAATTACCTGCTCTCCCTGGGTATCCCTGAAAAAAATATCTCCACCATCAGCTACGGCGAAGAGATGCCCGTAGATCCGCGCAGCAACGAGGAGGCATGGGCAAAGAACAGGCGGTCGCATTTCGTCATTCTCTCCCGGTAAGGGCATGTTCGGAAACATCGGTGAGCGGCGTCGTCATTACGGCGGCATTGTGATCCCGTATGATTCAGGGCGGATACCATGAGGGACGATACCGGTATGATTATTTCTGCATTGCATCCCGTAAGGGTCTTGGTGTTGATGTGTGCGGCCGTGGTCCTTTTTGTATGCGGGTGCGCAACAACGCAGGACATTATGCTTGCCAATGAACGAATCTTCACCCATCGAGACCGGCTGGAGAATGCAGAGAAGGGGGTGAAGGAGCTTCGGGAGAGGGATGCACAGCATGATGAGGCGCTCCAGGAGATCAGGAAAAGGCTTGCCGATCTCAGCAATCAGGTGCGTCATGAGCACGAGCAGGTATTGATGGTGGAGGCACGGATCGAGGAGTACAAGCAGCTTTCGGATCGATCCTCCCAGGACACTGAACGTAAGGTCGAGGAGGCGTCGATAAAGCTCGACCAGCTTTCAGGGATGGTGGAGAAACTATCGCAGGAGGTGAAGGCCGTTCAGGAATCGCACGCCGGTACGATCCCTCATCTTGGGGCCGACTTGGAGAGCCTTGATGAGGAGTCCTTTTACAACCGGGCGTACGAGGCATTTATGCGGGGGGAGTTCGATGCGGCGCAGGCTCTCTTCAACGCCTTCCTTGCAAAGTATCCCCGGGGAAAATTTTCCGATAATGCCCGTTTCTGGATCGGAGAGAGCCTTTATCGGAGGAACCGGTTCGAGGAGGCGATCCTGGAGTATGAAAAGGTTAAAAAGGACTTCCCTTCAGGGGATAAGGTCCCGGCAGCCCTGCTGAAACAGGCCCTCTCCTTTTTGAAATTGAACCGAAAGGAGGAGGCGACGATCCTTCTCAAGGACCTGATTCGGCACTACCCCCAATCGGAGCAGGCCGGCATGGCCAAGGAGCAATTGGAAAAATTAAAATAACTTGTTATCTTTTGTATTGTATGCAGTCGTCGGCAAGGGCGAAGGCGTGATGACACCTGTTCGAACCATCGTAAAAACGGAGACCACGTATGTATGAAACGTCGGACATCAGGAAGAATCTGAAGATACAACTGGATGGGGACCCCTATATCGTGATCGATTTTCAATTTGTCAAGCCGGGAAAGGGGGTTGCCTTTACCCGCACCAGGCTCAAGAACATGATTACCGGCAACGTCCTGGACAAGACCTTCCGATCGGGGGAAAAGTTCGAGCCTGCCTCGCTGGAGGCCCATTCCGTCCAATTCCTTTACAGCATGGATAACAGATACCATTTCATGAACACGGAAACCTATGAACAGATCGAGCTTGACGAGGCCCAGGTGGGTGATGCAAAGGATTATCTGGTTGAAAACCTCGAGGTTGAGGTCCTCTTCTTCAAGGGACAGGCAATCGGCATGAATCTGCCCAACTTCGTCGAGCTGCAGGTTACGGAGACGGAACCGGGGGTTAAGGGCGACACCGCCTCCGGAGGGAGCAAACCCGCCATCATGAATACCGGCGCAAAGATCCAGGTTCCCTTCTTTATCAACGAAGGGGACTGGCTCCTGGTGGATACCCGGACAGGTGCCTATGTCGAACGGGTCAAGAAGTGACCCTTGAAAACAGTGCCCAACGCGCACACAATCCAGACCCTGACCACGCCACCCTCCTCGCCACCCTCCTTTCGAGAGACCGGATCTATCAGGGGATCCGGCATTTTTTCCATGACCGTGCCTACGCGGAGGTCGAAACGCCCCTCCTGGTTCCCTGTCCCGGCATAGACCCCCACATCGATGCCATCTCAGCGGAGGGGGACCTGTACCTTGCAACCTCCCCGGAACTCCACATGAAAAGGCTCGTGGGCATGGGAATGCCAAGGATCTTCCAGATCACCAGGGCCTTCAGAAGGGGAGAGCAGGGCGGGCTCCACAACCCTGAGTTCAGCATGCTCGAATGGTATCATGCGGGAAAAGATTATATCTATTTGATGTCGGAGGTGGAGGACCTGGTGAGGCATCTGGTCGATAAACTCGATGAGCAGGGTATAAGGGGCATCACCCTCAATCCTCCCCCCTTTCCCCGCTTTACCGTTGACCGGCTCTTCGAGCAGTATGCGGGATGGACGCCCTCCTCGCAATGGGACGAGGATCGGTTCTTTCTGGATCTTGTCGAGAAGGTGGAGCCCCGGCTGTGCGCGGAGCCGGCGGTCATCATCCAAGACTTTCCGGCACCACTTGCCAGCCTTGCACGATGCAAACCCGATGAACCGCATCTGTGCGAGAGGTTTGAGCTCTACATGAACGGCCTGGAGATTGCCAATGCCTTTTCCGAGTTGACCGATCCAGTTGAGCAACGTGAGCGTTTCGAAGCGGCCCAGGAGAGGAGGAAGGAAATGGGAAAGGAGGTCTATCCGATCGACCAAAAATTCCTTCTTCTCCTCGAACAGGGGCTGCTGCCTCCCTGCTGCGGCATCGCCCTCGGCCTTGATCGGCTCGCCATGGCACTTCTGGGTGCCCGGGGCATCGAGGATGTCATGGCCTTTCCGGCCGCCCGTCTCTAGCCCCATGCTAATCCGAAGCTTCGCCGACAGGCAGTAGTGCTCGTCCGCAGGCACACAGGTGCACCCCTCCTTCCCTCGTCTCCGAACTGCATTGAGCTGTTAACACGGGTTGCAGCACGGAAACCCAGTATTTCATCCCTGTATTCAACAGGTGTCCGCGAACCGCCAGACGTATG
>JBLIRN010000063.1:0-15950 GCA_049472315.1 bacterium | reverse complement strand
GGGATGACGGAGTTTCATTGTCATGGTGAGCGGTCGAGTTGACATGCGGTACCTTTTTGGGAGGAAGGAAGTATATATTCATGCGAGCCTTTTTAATGTAAATAACTGTTTCCGTGCTGCCTGGGGGCCTCATTTATTGAAAAATAGGCTGCCCCAAAAGGCATAACCGGCATATAACTTGACAGGCTTGAATAATGGAGGTTGTATTTATGAAAACAGTCAATGCTTTCGTCGTCGCTCTGATCTGCATCGCAATGGTTTTCATGTTCTGTGGGCTTGCAACGGAAGGTATTGCCCAGGTTCCCTATCTCTATCCATTTTGGGGATTCAGCACCTTCGGATATCCCTTTGGGGCATTTCCCCCTGTTGCACCCGTTTCCGGGTTATTCCCTCCAAGTTATCCTGCACTCCCTTATTACAGCCCACCGAGTATCTCCGCCTTCCCCCGGATTGGCGCGGCGACCATCATCGTCACCAATCCTACAGCGGGGACCGTCAGCGTCATCAACCCGACGGTGGCAGCCCCAACGGTGGCTACTGCACCTGCTTCTCCTCCGCCCCTATTGTCGCTGCTGGCAACGATCTATACAAGCGCATTGTATGAGGGAGCGCTCAGCACCGCAAACCCGCTCCTCTTTGCCCTGCTCCAGAATCTTTTTCTGTAATAAGGGGTTGTTCATGCACGATGCATTTTTATCAAGGAATATCGAAAAAGATATAAGGAGAAAGGGTATACCGTCATGACAAGGAAATTGTCTATTTTTAAAGGTCTTGTTTTCCTTTTATGTACGGCGTTGATCCTGTCCTCTCCGGTGGCATCTCAATACTCGGGCTTTACCATCAGTCCCCCCAATCCGGCAGTCGGCTACGGAGGATTGTACAACCCGTACGTGTTTTTCCCCGGATTCGGGATACGCTCGAGCGCCATAAACACTCCCCTCTCCGCCATTGGCCCGTATGGATGGGGAGGGTTCGGATTTGGAAACACCCTGGGCACGTTTTCCCTTGCGCCATTCACCTCTAATCCCCTCTTTGGCTTTGGCGGCATAGGCCTCGGTCTACCGAGCACCCTGGGGATATTCCCGCAACTGACCGGCGGCCTGCGTTCGGGAGTCATCCCTCCCATAGCCCTTGCCTCATCTACGTTAGCCACCGCTCCCCTCGCGGCGGCTGTTGCCCCCATCAGGACCGCTGCCCAGGCGGGAAGCTGGACCGGTTCATGGCAGAGCACCTATATTGCCTTTCCCGTGCTCTGGAATTCGGGGCCCATGCTGCTCAATCTTGCGGAAGACCCCTTGCTGGGGATTCTTGCCGGGACCGCTGTTATGCAGGGGAGCCGCTATGCCAGTATTCCTTTTGAGGTGAGTGGTGTTATAATCAATGATACCATTACCCTGGAGGGTTTTTTGGGGACGGGATATGATTGTGTGTTGACCGGTATTTTACTATCACCCACCACCATGACCGGTTTTTATACGGTGCTGGGAACTGCCACTCCGGTGATGGATGAGGGGATCTTTAACCTGAACCTCAATCCGCCGGTCTTATAACAGACTGAATACGGCTCGGAACAGGCCTGTCCTCTGTCAAGCGTGCGCAATAACCGCAGCGGACAGGCCTTTTTGTCCTTATCAGGATATGTGAGGATCAGTGACAGGCCTTGCCGACGATCAGTTCCCGAAGGAATGGCATGACATTACACGGATGTCACGGTTCTCAAGGGTTGGAAACATGCGACCCAACGTATGCAGGAATCCTTATCATAGGGAAGTATTGGGAATGAAACGGTTCCTTTTTCTCATCCCCATTCTGGTTATGGTGATAACTGCATCCCCAGGTGCGGCAAATGCGCTGGGGACCAGGGCGGGCACGCCTCAGCGCAATCTTCTTCTCATCACCATAGACACCCTCAGGGCGGACCATCTAGGCTGCTATGGATATGGGGACGCCAACACCCCTGCGATCGACGGCCTCGCATCAACGGGGGCCCTCTTTACCCGGGCATTCACCCCGGTGCCCATTACCCTTCCCTCGCATGTCACCATACTGACGGGACTATATCCGCTCCAGCACGGGGTTCGAAACAACGGAAACTACCTCCTCGATCCCGAGGTGCTTACCATGGCTGAGGTCATGAAGGCTCACGGACATCACACCGGGGCCTGCATCGGCGCCTTTGTGTTGGATTCACTCTTTGGCCTTGATCAGGGATTCGATTTCTACGAGGACTCCCTTCCCAAAGAGGGAGCCGCCGCAATCCTTCTCGAGAACGAACGGCGGGGGGAAGAGGTGACCAGGGCCGGGTTGGACTGGCTTTCCGCCCACCAGGAGGGGCCCTTTTTTCTCTGGCTGCATTACTTCGATCCCCATGCCGTGTACCTGCCCCCGAGTCCGTTCAGGGAGCAGTATAAGGGGCACCTGTACGATGGCGAGATTGCCTACACTGACCACTGCATCGGTGATCTGTTCCGGGGCATGGAGCGTCTGGGTCTCATGGACAAAACGGCCGTCATTCTCACCTCGGACCATGGCGAGGGACTCGGTGAGCACGGTGAACCCACCCATGCCATTTTCATCTATGACACCACCATGCATGTCCCGCTCATCATCCATGACCCGTTGGGGACTATCCCCGCTGGCAGGATCGATGAGATGGTCTCCACCCTCGATATCCTCCCCACGGTCCTGGACCTTTTCGGCATCCCGTTGAAGGGCCCCTCCATAAAGACGCTCCCGGGGAAGAGCCTTCTCCCGCTGATGACGGGGAACGGGCATTCATTCCATCGTGAGCTCCTGCTGGAGTCCCTCTATCCGGAGGAAAATTTCGGATGGAGCAGGATCGAAGGGATTAGAACGCCGGAGAGGAAATTCGTCAGTGCTCCGCGGCCCGAGGTCTATAATCTCGCACATGATCCGAAGGAGATCACCAACCTCTACCCCCAGGATGCAGGTCCCTGGAGGGAAAGGCTTGAGGCATTAAAAACGGCACTGGGGCCCGGCCGCTCAGCGCAGGTGAATCTGGACGACCAGGTGCGAAAACGCCTTGAGAGCCTCGGCTACGTATGGTCCGGGGCCGGGAAAACAGAGGGGCGGCCTGATCCCAAGGACATGATCGCACTTCTGGAAGGAATCGATCGGGGGGTTTCATATATCTATCTCGGACTGTATGGCCGGGCACGCCAGGAGTTTCAGAATATACTCTCCGTCAACCCGGACAATGCCTCGGCACTGTTCTACCTCGCATCGATTGAGGAAAAGAGCGACAATCTCGATGAGGCTGAGGGGGTGTTCAGGAGGCTCCTTGCCATCTCACCCAACTATTTGGATGTCCACAACCACCTTGGTGTGATCTATCACAAAAAGGGTGACCTGGACAAGGCCCTGGAGGAATTCGAGCTGGCGCTTGCACAGGCCGAATATGCGGAGGTGTATTACAATCTGAGTGTCGTGTACCGGCAAAAGGGGGAACTCGACAAATCCATCCAGTCGGCACAGAGGTCCCTTGCATTGGATCCCCGGTACGTCGATGCCCTCAATCAACTCGGACAGCTTTCCCTTGACCGGGGAGACTATGACGAGGCTGCCGGCTTTCTCCGAAAAGCCATCGAGCTGGACCCTAACCATCTCCAGGCCCACAATAACCTCGGGGTGCTCTTCCACCGACTGGGGCGGAGGGATGATGCCATTCGGGAGTTCGAGAAATCCCTCTCCATCGATCCGAACAGTGCAGAGGCACATAACAATCGTGGAAGCATCTTCATGGAAAAGGGTTTATACGATCAGGCCGAGGAGGAGTTTTCCGCAGCAGTCCGAATAAGACCCGACTATATCGAGGCGATCATCAATCTGGGTACCGTCCATCTCCACCGCGATGAGTATGCTGCCGCGGCCAATGCCTATACGAAGGCCGTTGAAATTATGCCCGGGCATCAGGGTGCGTGGACGCATCTGGGAATACTTTTTCTCGCGCAACGCGATTACAATGCAGCGCAGCGAGCGCTGGAAACCGCTCTCACCAAGGGCGCGGCGTCGGCAGATCTCTACTTCTATCTCGGCCAGGCATCCTCGGGGCTCAACAGGCCGCAAGAGGCCCTCGCCTTGTGGCAGCACGCCGTTGATCTGGATCCCCGGCATAAGGAGGCGTATCTGAAGCTGGGACAGGTACTCTTCGATAGGGGTCTGCTCCAGGAGGCGGTTGCAGCGTGGGAAAGGGCACATGCCCTCGATCCGGCAAATCCCGTCCCCCTCCTGAATATGGCAACGGCCCGATTTCAGGATGGCGACTATGCAAAGGCCATTTCACTGTGGGAAAGCGCCCTGGCATTGGACCCCACCCTCGAAGAGCCGTATCTCCATATCGGCACTGCATACCTACGACAAAACAATATTGAGAAGGCCATTGCAGTCTGGGAAACATTGCTCGCCGCCCGCCCCGATCATGTTGAGGCACTCATAAACCTTGGCACCGCCAAGTATGAAAAAAAGGATTATGATGCTGCAATCAGTATATGGAGGAGGGCGGAGGAACTTGATTACGAAAACCCGAAGGTTCACTTCAACCTGGGGCTTGCCCTGTTCTCACTCCAGGATTACAGTGGGGCGGTGGATCATCTGCGGGAGGCCTTGCGCCTCGAGCCGTCTAATCAGGAGGTCCTTGTTTTGTTGCAGGAGGCAAAACGGCTCTGTCCAGCCCCCTGTAACTGAGACAAGGAGACGCAGCGACTGAAAGGAGAACAACAATGAGGTTGATGAGGATCATCATGCTGGTGATCATCGCAATGATCGCCCTGGGAATAGCGTGTCCCAGCGGATCGCAGGCACAATACTACGGCGTTGTTCCCTGGTGGGGATTCCGGACATTGCCGCCATTTCCGCTATGGGGAGGTCAGTCATTTTTTCCATCACCCTTTCAGATCCCTTTTGGAGTGTCATGTGCAGTGCTGCCCCAGCTTTTTGCGATCCAGGCCGAACCGGGCTTACGGATGGCCAGGACACCGGTGACCGTGTCCATTCCTCCTGTGTCCACCACGCCTGTACCGTTGACCTCGATTCTCAATCTGATCGATCCCTCTCTTCTGGCAAGCGGTATCGCCGTGCTGACCACGAATTATCCGCTGCTTTACAACACCCTGGTAACCACGTTCAATCTACCGATTTAGGCGTTTATGTATACATAACGCCCTTGATCGTTCGATTTGACGTGAACGATGAAGGTTCATAGAAACAAAAAATCAATTGGTCGTTTTGATATAAAAAAACAATGTGTAAAGGAGGTTATCCCATGAAACGATATCTTCTCATACTACTCCTGGCCGCCCTGATTCTATCGGTGAGTAGTCCAGGGCGTGCGCAGGTCCCACTTTGGTTCAGAGAACCCATCCCCTTTTTTTCCCCCCTGTTTTCCCCGTATCCCTTTCTCCCCTACCTGGGCATATTCCCCCGCCTGCCGGTTCTGGGTCCCTATATTTCGCCCCCCCTTGCTCCAAGGACATCCCTTTCCCTGCTTTCTCCCGTGCGTATGCCTAGACCCGCACTCAGACAGGCCGCAGCCACGGTAACCATATTCTTTAATCCCACGCTCTCCGTGATTCAGGTCACGGTTTTGCCCCTCAGCCCTGTGACGCCGCTGGCACCGGTGACGGCCGTCGCACCCGCCGTGGCAACCCCGGCGCTTGGCCTTACTGCGCTTGCACTCCTCCCGCTCCTATCCGGATTGACCGGACCCACCCAGACAAAGACATTGACCCGGCTGTCGACCACCGCACCCGCCATTCCGACCCTCACCGGGCTTACCGCACTCCTTCCGCTCATCTGAGCGATAGACCCCGGAGACCTTTTCGCCACAGGTCTCCAGGTCTGTCTGCACGCGGGATGCACGGCCGTTTCCCCAGGTTGAGGATTGTTTATGACGATAGATTAATAGAGGGGTAGTGTGATTGATTCAGACATGGAGAGGATATATAGTTCCCCATGAAGGGAGGAATGAGTTCCTTGTTTATACATTACCGCCGATTTGAGAGAAAACTAGTGAGAAACAAATGGGCCGTACCCTGGTGGATGCTTGTCGCGTTTACGGCAATCATGATTCCCCTGTTTCTTTCTCATGCCCGTGCGCAGGATACCAGTACTTCCCGTGAACTTCTCACTAAAACAGGCAAGGGATCTATGACCCTTGAGCTCCTGGTATACGATAAGGACACCGTGGATCCCGATGATTATCTCGAAAATCCCGAGACCTATGCGTCATTTGAGGATTGTAATGCATTGGCATTGGCGGATCTGGCCCTGTTCCCCCCCTGGGGAGACTTTCCATACGGGCTTTGGCAGTCAAGAATTGCCCTCTCCCAGGAATTCGATCCCAACATCCATAGAATCGTTATGAAGGTCTATTTCCCCGGGCAAATCAATCCCCTCAATGCACAATACCTCACCCAGGAATACGACGTCGAGGAGGAGGAGATTGTGTGGAGGGAATTGGAATTCGTCCCGGATATCGACGAACAATCCGTCAGCATTCAACTCAAGGATTTGAGGCCATCTTCATCGCAGGGCGAATTCATCTCCGGACTCGGGGACCAGGACCCGAATGAGGGGATCATCGACCATGTGGGAGGGCTCCTGTGGCCGATACCAGCCGGTGGGAGGTGCTTTATTGAAAATGCCCTGCCCCGGAACCGGCACATGCCCCACGTTTCGTATCACACGTCCTTGAAGGAAGTGCTTGGCGCTCGACCATGGACCGCTCCCACCACATCTTCAAACAGGTAGCAGGGGAGCGAAGGACAAGGAATCCCCTTTCGTTCTGAAGGATCCCAGCCAAATACTCTCCCAGGATCTCCCTTTGTCTCTTTGTAGAGGCACCGAATCGGTGGGCAAAATACGTTATCGCCTCTTCCCGGGAGGCGAATACATTGAGATGCTGGTAGGGATAAACCTCTACATGAGGATAAATCCCCATCTGATACAAGACGTTAAAAAGTACGTCACACCGGGGCATGGGTTGGAAATCGGTCCCGTGAAGCAGGGGGATGAGGGCGCGCGCATGCACATCCCATGACGGTTCCCCTGCAAACCAGAAAAGATAGACGAACCGTGACGTGGCATCGAGCATCTTGTGTATGGATTCCCTGATGTCGTACATACCGAGCGACAGGGAGGCAAGCACCACATCATAGGGCGGGTACAGGTCCCTTGTGATGTCGACATCCTCCCAACGTTTCAGTACACAATGGACGTTGGTGATCCCCTGTTCGGCCGTCTTTTCCTTCAAGACACCAATCATCCCGGCCGAGGGATCGATTGAGGTGACATGGGAAACGATCCTTGACAGGGGTATTGCCAGGACCCCGGGTCCGGAGCCGATATCCAACACCCGGGATCGCCGTGTGAGGATAATTCCCCGAATGGTCTTTTTAATGCGCTCCTGTTGCGTTTCCTGGACCATCTTCCAGTATTCCGCAGCACTCTCCCTTTTCCAAAAGACTGCACAATCCTTCCCCCCTATAACACTGAAGTGCTTCAGCATCTGTCTCTTCCACACCTCATTCCAGTCGATCAGTGTATAATCCATGGTATCACCCTCTAAAATCCCCTTATTCGAATATTCATTCCTTCACCGCCAGTATGGGATAAAGCTTCTCATTGATGGTACAAGAAATGGCCTCCTCATCGCAGGTTCCTTGATTTTCCTCCTATACCCTTCCATTGAACCTTCGAAAGCACGCAGTAAGCTCAAGCAAGGCCCTTCTCACACCTGTGCATTTCCTGATCATCCCCTCCCAATACCTTTCGGGCGGCAATTGACTCCGTCAGGCAGATCTCAAGCTGGAATCGCCGGAATAACGCGTATGTGGTCCCGGTTGCTCTCAATCGAGCGTATGCATATATCATGACAGAAATGTTACGAATTTAAATTTGGTAATACTAATCAGGGCAAAAATCAAATCTTTTGCATGAAGACCGCCTTAAGATGTCCTTAATCCCATCTTCACAACGGAATGATCAATTGATCAAAAATGAACCTCACCCCTTCGCGATTGCACACCAGATGCCCCATTCAGTACCTGGGCAAAAAAACCTCCCCGGACAGCCCAACAAAAAGGGCAGGGAACCCGGGTTCAGGTGGTGTCGATGAGTTACAAAAGATGTGGCGTATGACGTACGATACAAGAAATGGTACGCCCGGAAGGACTTGAACCTTCGACTTCAGCGTCCGGAGCGCTGCGCTCTATCCCCTGAGCTACGGGCGCACATATGAGACCTGCGATGAAAGGCTTACTACATGCCTCGATTCATCTCAATAATAGATCAACACCTGGGAAAAATCAAACACATAAACGCTGGCAAATGGCTCATCGACTTGAGGTGCGTATTGCTGCGGCATTCGCCGGCCACCTCATGATCGAGAAATGTGCGGTGATAACAAATCCCTTTCCGGTCTTCCGGAAGATGACGTATACAAGAGAGGGAACGGGGGCATAGTGATTGCGTATGCCCCCGTATATCGATAAACGCCTCCGGGGCATCAGAGCCTCGTTGCGGTGAATGTCCCCTCTTCGGCAATATTGCCTGTAACGTTATTGATGGCGATGTAGGTCCCCTTCATGCTGGTGTCGGTGACGGTCGCCGTGATGGTCACATCAAAGCTCTTCGTCCCTCCCGCACTTGGTATGACCGTGCTGGTCAGGGTCAGCGTATTCACGTCCACGCTTCCTGCCACATCAGCCCCGAATTTCAGGATCTTGTTCAGAAAAAAGGCAACGGTGCCGGTGACAGTGGTTCCCGACTGGACGAGGGTAATGCTCAGATCACCGGTGGTGACACCTCCGGCCAGATAGGTGCTCGTCCATACCCCGGTCCAGGCACCGGATACGTCAGCAGTGACAGCCGCGGCGTAGTAGAGTGCCGCTGCACTATATGGACTGGCAAAGGGGCTTACAAAAGGACTTGCAAAGGGGCTGGCAAGGGTGCTCGCAAAGGGAGCAAGGCTGCCGGCGATGCTGGCCTGGGGATACCAGAATGATCGATCAACCACCCCATACCCCCCGAAGGACGTCCACGGATTATACAGGCTGAGGGCGGGATTAATCCATGCAAAAGGAGAGAAGGACCGTGCATATACCCCCGACTGGGCAGCAGGATTTATGGTCAGGTTTGTCAACAACGGCAGCGGGTTCTGTACATAGGGCGCATAAGGAGGCAGTTGCCCAAAGGCGGCCCTCCCGTATAGGCACAGGATGATACATAGCAATGCACATACATGTTTTGTTTGAATACACGGATGCGTATGATTTTCCTTAAGGATTCGTATTGCTCTCACGTTTTCCCCCTGTTCTTCAGACATGACATACGTAAACAACCTATACAGTTACACGCAGGTAAGGTATTCCCTTTTAGAATAGTCGCGGATGATTCACGAATTATAGCGATGAAATGAGAAGAGTCTCCCCTTGGCGGTTAAAATGTAGGAGTTTTTGACGGGGACATATCCCCTCATGGGAACATGAATAAGGCTGGACTGACGGTAATCCTCAGCATAGAAGACTGATGGCGAATCATTGTGCAATTCGGGATTTTTGGAGATCTCGGCATCTGAACGAATGCTGAATCGCAGATCCAGGATCTCGTCAGGATAGATGTGATTACACCGCGCATACTCCTTTGCATCCACTATGATAAGGATTGTCAGTATGCACAGGAGGGTCAGAACAATCCTCCACCTGGACCAATGGTGCCCGGCGACATAGAAACCCAGGCGCCCCGTGCGGACCGGATGTCCGTAAGGATTGTACTTCATATCCCCCCCAATAATAACTTTAAAATAACAACACTAAAATAAATTCATTATTGAACAATAAGCAATATTGATGCCAAAAATAAATATTATTGCTATTTAATATTAAATTATATTTTTATATTATTAAGCGTAATATTTTACCAAAACCACCTTAACAAGCCCTACCCTTTCTTGCAAAGCACTGCATAAAGATTCATCTTCCTTTGTAAATCTGCATCTTTTTTCAGAATATTCTCACCTGCGCCGTCCTGTTCTCCTCCCCCCAAAGACCTTGCTCTGCCTGCAACCAATGCCATTATTCGGATTTTCTCCATGACTGTTTCTCGTTGGCCACGGAGCCATTGCCCTGATTCCATGTATCCCTTGTGCCTGCTCAAAGGCCGATTCCCTCTCTCTCATTCAGCCGCCTCACCTTCATCACAATGGTCAAGAATCGATCTGAATCGCGAACGATTGATTTGCTTTTTTCACTCTGTTGTTTTATTCTACGTATGTATCTTTATTATCGGGATACCATCCAAAAATCGAATGGCGCGTCAGCGTTGCTCGTTATAACTCATTAATTATAAAGATTATCCGGAGGAAGCCATGGGTATGGAGGAATCGAGAGAGGGGTTCAACTCAGCTCATGAGCCGGTCCACAACAGGCTCCCCATAAGCAAGAAAAAGGGGGGCTACCGACCGAATATCAGCCATCTCACCCTCATAAAATCACCCGCCAAGGAGGAACCATTACCGGGGACTTTCAAGACCATTCGCAAAAAGGGCGTGGAGAGAACAAAATCCAGGCCTGCCGTAAAGAGGAAACAAAGAATCGCGCTTTTAACCTGGGATCACCTCCTGGCGGTCTCCGATGGGCTGACATCTTCTTCTGTCTCGATACTTTCAACCGAACTGGCAAAGG
Source organism: bacterium (assembly GCA_049472315.1). Classification (GTDB taxonomy): domain Bacteria; phylum SZUA-182; class SZUA-182; order DTGQ01; family JAFGSM01; genus JBLIRM01. The sequence continues at coordinate 5,250 of JBLIRN010000063.1, read as the reverse complement.
CCGGCCACGAAGTCCACGTGTTTGCCCGCGGGCGGAAGGGTGATAGCACTCATGAAATCATCGATGGCGTCCACTGCCATCGGATTTCAATCGATGATTCCCTGTCGCCGGCAAGAGGCGCAACGGTATTTGCCAATAAAATCCTCGAACGTATCAAAAAGATCGAGGCGAAAGGGATGCCGTTCGATGTAATCCATTGCTATAATTGGCAACCGGTCAAGGCGGTCAAAAACCTTCACAACGGTCTGAGCCGCAGATTTGTGCTGACCCTCCAACAACAGGAAATCCCCTTCGAGTCTGATGACGAGTTCGCTGAACAACAGCGCGTCGCCGAGCAGGAACTGATTGCGATGAGTGACAGCATCGTTTGTTTCGATCAGGGGCTGCGGTCAGAGATCATGAACCGTTTCGACATCCCTGACCACAAGCTTCCCATCATCCATGAGCCGTTCGATTGGCAGCGATTCCAAGGGATCAATGACCCGGGAGAGATCAAAAAGAAATACGATCTGTGGCCGCTTGACCCGCTTGTCCTCTTCGTAGGTGGATTCGATTATACGTTCGGCCCGGATATCCTTGCCGACGCCATTCCTGCAGTGTTGAAAAATACCCCCCAGGTCCGTTTTCTCATGGTGGGCAGCGGTGAGCTCGAGTGGACCGTACGCATCAAGGCCCACTATCTCCTCTATGAGCATGCAATCCGGATGGTCGGGCATAAAGAGGGGACCGAATTGGAGGAACTCTTTCAGGCGGCTGACATCGTGATAGTACCCAGCAGGACAAACATCAATCCCTTTCAAGTATTGGCCTCATGGGGTGCCAAGAAGCCTGTGGTCGCCACCCACGCGGGGTCCTGCGGACTTATACGGCATGAAGAGAACGGGATCCTCATCTACGACAATCCCAATTCCGTGGTCTGGGGAATAGAGAGAGTGCTGTTTGACTGGGGCAAGGGTCGTGAGGTTGCCCAAAGGGGCTGGGAAGAAATCCAGGAACACTATACATGGGAAGCGATTGCTCACAAGATCGAGGCCATCTATCAATCAATGCCGGGCCGTGCGTTGAAAAACAAATCGTAACCGCTGGCTGAAACATCATCCATGACCAATCTCGATATCCTCAAGGAAGAGCCTTTTCTGGATAACTATTACAACGAGACCTATATCTGGGCGCTCCCGAAGGACCCGCGTTTCGCCTATGCCCTTTTCGAGGTAGGTGAGGGAACCAAAAACCACCTGAAAAAGACATTCGGGGATGACTTCCTCTCCAATAACCACCTGGTGCTCCGGGTGTATCAAATAAACGGGCAGGGCGATTTCAACGGGTTCAACTACAATCATCTGTTCGAGATCGATGATTACATCGCCGATAAAAATGACTACTGGGTGGAGCTTTCTCCGGATCACGAATACATTTGTGAGCTCGGCTACAAGGCGAAGGGAACGAACTTTTTCGAAATGGTGGCCCGGTCCAATCGTTTCCGCATGCCGAAGGATTTCCCGGAACAGGAGGAAAAATATGCGGAGTGGGCGGAAATAAACTGTGAATGCCTTCCCGTTGAGATTCCCGTCAGCGAGAACCGGTGGCGCTTCAACCAGTATAAATTGTGGCGTGAAGGCAGGGCACTAAACCAGCCTCCCGAGCAGGGATACTGGGTGCTATTGCTCCACAACCATCTCCCCTTCATTCGGCATCCCGAATATGAGGTTTCACTCGAGGAACAGTGGCTCTTCGAGGCCATCACCGCAGTTTATAGCCAATTACTGTCCATGTTCTGGAATTTGGAAAGGGAAGGGATAGATTTTCGTCTCACCCTTTCCCTGTCGCCGCCGCTGATCAGCATGTTCCAAGACCCCCTCCTCCAGGACCGGTACCGCCGTCATATCGCCGAGGTCATCCGTTTTGCAGAAAAGGAATATGACAACTCTGCAGGCAAACCCTTTCGTCATACCCTCGAGATTACCATGGCCAGGCTCCACAAGGCAAAAGAGGTGTTCGATGCCTATGAAGGGGACCTGACCCGCGGATTCCGTGACTTTCAGAACATGGGCAAGATCGAGATATGTGCCTGTCCTGCCACCCATGCGATTCTTCCCTTCTATATGCACTATCCGGAGGCCATACGGGCACAGATACAGATTGCGATTCGTCAATACCAGCGGGTGTTCGGCTGTTGGCCCCGGGGGATGTGGCTCCCTGAGAATGCCTTTTGCCCGGGACTTGACGCCTACATGAGCGAACAGGGGATCAAATGGACCGTGGTCAACACCCACGGCATCCGCCAGGCGGACACTATGCCCTTCTTTGATGTTTTCGCCCCGGTGATTACCCAGAACGGTTTGGCCGTTTTCGGCATCGACGAGGAGACAAAATCCCAGGTGTGGTCCAGGGACCACGGGTATCCGGGTGACGGGCGCTACAAGGAGTGGTACAAGGATGTTGGATATGAGGCGGACTGGGACTACCTGCCCGACTATTTCAAGGCCGCCAATGTCAGACGGAATACGGGACTGAAATACCACCGGGTCACCGGAAAAAAGCTCCCCCTGCATGAAAAGGAATACTACCACCCCGAATGGGCCGCGGAGGCCGTCAATGAGCACGCGGGGCAATTTGTCTATTTCAGGGGACTTCAGGCCCTCAACCTTCACCAGAAGTATAACCGCTGCCCGATCATCTTCTCCGCATACGACGGGGAGCTCTTCGGACACTGGTGGGAGGAGGGGCCATCCTGGATAGAGATGGTCTTTCGCAAGATGCTCTTTGATCAGGCAACGGTCAGGCCGGTAACCCCTGCGGAATACCTCTTCCAGTATCGTCATCATCAGCGATTGATGCCGGGGATCTCCTCATGGGGCAACGAGGATTATTTTTCCACCTGGCTGGAGGGCAGGGCCTACCAGCCCAATACCTGGATCTACCGCCATGTGTTCAAAATACTTGACCGGCTCATCAATATCGCGTCCGAGCACCGTAATGCAGAGGGGATTGAGAGGAGGGCACTTAACCAGGCCGCCCGTGAATTCTTTCTTGCCCAGAGCAGCGACTGGGGGTTTCTGATTCAAACTGGGCAGGCGGTGCGCTATTCGGAGATGCGCACGGTCAGGCATCTAACCTGGGCAAAGGAACTCTTACATCAGGTACAGGCAGGGACAATAGACGAAACATTCCTCAAGACCCTCGAGGACGCCAACACCATCTTTTCTCAGGACATGGACTTCCGCGTGTTCTGCAGGGGATTATAGGGCGAGCGCCCCCCCTTTATCCTATCCATTCCCATCGGAATGTCTGGATACAATCCCCTCAATGTGGTAGAGGTGGGTCTGATGGGGGCCGAACACATCCCGCAGGTTTCCCTCCTTGAGCGCAACCTTCCGATCCTCGAAGAGTACTGCAGCCCCGGTGATATGCGGGGGCAACCCATCCAGGCTGATTTTCACCTCCTTATCGATCGTGTTCACCATGACAAGAAGCCCTTCATCCTTCATGACCTTCCATTGATAGTGAACCGCAGCGTCCCCCATGGCATCCACCGTAAAGGGTGATCGTATGGTGAGGGAAAGCCCACTGTGCTGCGGCGACTGGAGAAGCCATCCGGAAAGCCGGCGCAGCTCATCGGCCACGCGTGCAAGGATTTCCCATCGTTCCCCTTCCGCACGCGCGGACCGGTAGGAATAGAAGAATAATCCCTGGGCATCATGGACAATCGCCAGATAGGCCAGTGAGCGCATTTCATCGTATGTGGGGAATACCGGCCATCCCTGGGCGGCATACTCATCCCCTCCGAATGCCTGGATCACCGCCCATATCCGCTCTGTGCCCACCTCACGGCACGCCTCGTCCAGGCTGTCGCTCAGCCAGGTAAGCGGCTGGCTCGGTATCGGATACTGATCGAGCATAACGATATGACACGCATCCCTGTACTGTTTCACGAACCGCGGCCGGACAACCGCCATGCAGGTGGGATGGGTGCTGTCCCAGGCCATCACGTGATCTGCATGCGCCCTGAGCATTTCAGGGGTGATGGATTTCAGCTCCGGCTCATCCGCGATATACCAGGCAAGAAGGGCCGGGTGGTCTCGGAATTTCCGCACCGCACGCGAGGGGTCCCCGTCCGAACATAGGGAGAGAACCACCTTTAATCCCACCTCCTGTGCGGCGGCGACCATCTCCTCGCCGGGTGAAACAAGGACCGTGTTGAACCCTGCAGACCGGATCTCCTGTAATGCCTCAATGCGTGCGCCGTAGATCCCGATGGGGAAAAAATCCCCCATGGGGATCGGGATTGCCCGAAGAGGGGAGAGCGGTTTAACGGTACTGTCGATCTCGATCAGGCAGGGGTCATGAAAATAGAACCGCAGGGGATAGGGATTGATGAACGAAAGGGTAGTGGCGTGCATTCCCCGTCCCGACCGGAGGGGAATCCGGAAGTACTGCCAGCCCCGGGCGGTGCAGTGGTTATCCAGGCGAAAGGACCTTCCCATGATCTCCACTTCCGGGTATATCTTGTTTAAAAAAACCTGCCGATATGCCCAGAAGGTAAGCAGATAGTCCGTATCCGGCTCGATGCCCGAAATCGTGCAATACCACTCACCCCGCCGGTCATTTCCCCCTTCGACCCATAGTGCCATTGCGCCGGAGCCCCGAAACTCGCCGCTACCGAAGCGACTCGGGGTCCAATCACCAGCCAGTGGTATTCCATGGCTCCAGCCGTCAGGGCAGCCGTCACCATCCCTGTCCTCCCGAAATTCCGGATTGGGAACAAGATTTCTGGCCCTCGCGGAATCCCGCACATGCATTGTCGGCGCACACGCCGAAAGGGACAGCGCAAGGCACAATGCCCATATCACCAGGGAATATCCCCGAAGAGATCCCCTGGTTACAGGGGAATTCCGTGACCGACCCGGGATCGGATCACGTATTGACATGATCCTGCGACAGAGTCCCGCTTTCATGCTCCACTCCTTACATGTACCACGTACACCCGGTTACTATACCAGACCTGTCCCATGCTGTAAATCCGCACCAAGGGCGACGGCAATGCCCATTGTGTATCGTTGGTCCGCGACGTGGCATACATGCTTACTTCGCTCGACGGGCAGGCCTTTTTGATTTTCATAACTACCAATGCCCTTGACGAAAATTCTCCACCAATTTTCTGTTTTATAATGGTTCATTTTTCATGGTGCTCTCCGGATCATGCTCGGTTGATAGGGTGGGATGTGTTGAACCGTTACAATCACATGATGC
>JBLIRN010000062.1:0-16044 GCA_049472315.1 bacterium | reverse complement strand
TATCAGAATCCCCAATGCATACTGCGAAGGATCGATTTATTTCGATTCCCATTAATCCAAAGTGATTTTCTTATCGATCTCCTTAATGGATTTATTTGAAAAAATGTGACAAATGACATTTTTTTAGAAGGTGAACCATTTGAAATTAAAGACTACCCTGGTTTCGCAAAAAACAGGTATGAACAACCAATCGATCTTTTTGATGCTATTTGGCTCGCTGCTATCATGACCCATATGACCGATAAATACAGACTAATATGGCCAGCAGCTTCAGTGAGGGGGGGAAATACGACAAAAATCTATGGCAATGTTATAACTTGATGGCAATACAACTGGCATCCGAAAGAGACCTCTCAAGGTGATTACTGTTCACTGCCTCAGCAGGCACGGCCGGTCCGTGAATCCCGCTTTTTCAGCAACCTTTCCGCCTCGGATATGTCCTCAGGGGAGGTAACCGAATGCCAGAAACGGGCCCGGATCATCCGGATGGGATGTCGCCTGCTCAACGACAGCATGGCATGGGGCAATGACTGCTCCTGCTGGGTGTTATAGACGATCCCTTCGCTGAAGATATCGTCCGTCAATACGCATGCGCCGATAAAAATCAGATATGGTCCGAAATCATGTTCGGGCTTCTTGACGATGTCGTGTAGAAAGCCGTCCCTTTCGATGCAGATATTGAACCTGCCGGGATCATCCCTTTCCATGACCAGCATCGCCAGATCATGGCGGGCAAGCTCATCCAAATCCTCTGTGGTGTAAAAATCGTCCCCCACCAGGCACAGAAAGGAATCACCCTTGAGAAACGCCCGTGCCGCGTGAAGGGCGTCGAAGGTCCCCAACTGCTTCCGTTGATGCGCATACCGGATCCTTCGCCCCTGGTAGTCGCTGCCGAAATGATCCTTGATCCGATCGGCGAGATGCCCCACCACAATGATTGCTTCATCGACAAGGCCGGGAAGGGAATCGAGGAGATGTGTCATGATCGGACGACCCAGCACCTTCAGCATCGGTTTTGGTGTGTTGCAGGTAAGCGGGTGTAATCGTATGCCCTTTCCCGCTGCCAATATGACGGCCTGCATGCATCAGGTCCTGAGAAGGTTTCTGATGATGGAAGCGGCGGTCTCTTCCTTTGCCCTGAGGTCATAGGAGAGCTTCAACGAGTTGATGGCCTTGTTGAGATTCTGTTCATAGAGCGAGGCATAATGCCTTGAGTCCAGTTGGAAATAGGATTGTGTATGGGCGTCCTCCAGAAACCGTGCAGAAAGCTCCAGGGCTATGGTGGCGGCTGAGGAGGGAATCGCCAGAAACTCATGGTCTTCGACAATACTGCGCACCTCAGGGATGTACCCCTCCATTGCCGCGCGAAAAAGGTCCACATTGAAATATGTCTTCCCTGAATCCTCACCCCCGGGATTGCACCAGGAGCGAACGGCATCGCCCATCTCGAGGGATATGCTTCCCCTTCGCAGCGTGTCCAGATCTATAAGGCACACCGCCCTGCTGCCCGATGTCTCGAACAGGATGTTATTGCTCTTCAAATCCCCATGGACGATATGACGGGCCGGCAGGGGGTGGAGCGTTATGGAGTGATACGCGGTCAGAATATCATCCTTGATGGAACAAATATCCTTGTCTTCACAATCGGCAAGGCTGCTGCAAAGGCGCTCCATGAAGTATTCGGTCTTATGCCAGATTCTGGATTGATGCCTGAACTGATAATTCAGGCCGGAAAGGGCCCGGTGAAATTGCCCCACCAGATGGCCGGCTGAGCGGGCAAACTCGATCCCGGGCATGGTATCGAAGGTCCTTCCTTCGATATAGGTGGCCATGCGCCACGAATCGGTCCCCTGCTTTGTCAGGACGCTATCGTCCTGCTTGCGGAGCAACAGGGGTGTGGTGATCCCGCTGTCCCTCAGAAAGCATGTTACTACGTCAATATCCTCCGTTACCGTATCCGGAAATATGCCGTGGATCTTCTGCAGTATATATTTGTTCTGGTCCGTCTCGATGAGGTAGGTCTTGTTTATGAGGCCCTTTTCAAGAGGATTTACCGACTGCACCCGGTCAATGCCGAAATCCTTGATGATGGTCTTGAGATTCTCTGCATCCATATGGCCCGCTCCCACTTTCTTGCCACGTTGTGTGGCGGCAGATAATCAATTGCATCCTGTTCCGGATCCCACCCTGTTATTAACAATAATAGCAATGTATATGCCATATTTCCACTGCGAATGTATGAGTTCGCACAATGCGTGCGTTCCGGTACGCCGAAGATTACCGTTCCGCCGCAGATTATATGAAAGGTGCCGGAACAATCAATTGATTGGTCGCGCACCCTGTGCATTGTTCATAGACAGCGAAATGGCACACGCTTACCTACGTATCGATACCGGTCTGTATTTTGATTGGACCGGGATACCGTCGGATACGGTACTGAGGAATCATCTTCGTCTCCGGAAGCCGGATGATATCCAGGGATGTCCTGACCATCGGGACACTTATCCACTTCATCGGGAGAGACCCACCTGTTTTTCGATATCCTCCATACATGCGGAAACACCTATGGAGGATACGCCCTTGGAGGCATCTGCAATGAGAAGATCATCCGGGCAGCCACCGTTTCCCGTGCCGCCGATCTTATCCGGGCCATGCCCAACCGGCATGCTACCGTCATAGGGCAACAGGGAAAGCGTCTTTCTGGAAGGAAAAGACAGCGCCTGGCAATACCGATTTTCCAGAAGGGGCTCATTGGTGTATGGAGTCTGAAATATGGTGCTTGACAAGCGCAGGACTCTTGGAGAATAAGCGTCGGAGAATGAATTGACTTTATATAATGGTAATTTTATACTGAAAATCATATCTGCTGTTAAAAGTAACATTCTTGCAAAAGCCCTGTACATATAATTGATCGCTCCGGAATAAGATACAGCATGAAGGATACAATCAAAACGGCCTCCCTGAAATGTCTCATTCTTATGTTTTTATAAGACGGCCGGGAAAAAGGAGACATGGCAAAGGCTTACCCTCGAGTTTCACCCATTCATTAATAGGATCAGTATCGAAAAGGAGAAGGATATTTTGGGCCCAGGCAATGATGCGAAGAACGGATGTTCGGATTCCTTTGGAGCCGTTATCATAAAACACAAATGGCCGATCGCAGGGATTCTGTTTTTCCTTGTCTTCTCATTTCTTATTATTTCCTCCGATTATAGACATCTAAGCGCCGACGCAGGGATATTCGGGCGAAGCGCCAAGATATTCTATGAACAGGGTAAGATAGATACGAGTGGGGCCGCACCTGCCCTTATTGGCCAATTGCTATTTACCTATCCATTCTTTCTCATCCCCGGCTTTAATCTCAAAATGATCCATTTTGCCGTATATGTCGCCAATTTTTTCATGCTTTTGGGGATGTACCTTCTGTTGTCGGAATCCAAGGTGAATCCCTTCCTTGCCTTTTTTGGCGCCTTAACCCTCCTCATAAGTCCAATTTCTCTTCGATTTATTGACTGGTATATGACGGAACCATTTTTTATGTTTTATCTCGTCTTCTCCCTCTTGTTCTTTATGAGGGGATTACGAAAAGAAAAAATTCTCAGTCTGTATATAGGCAGTCTTTTTTGCATATTGGGTATATTGACCAGGCAATATGCCATTTCTGTTTCTGCTGCCCTGCTATATGTATCTATTCTTTACTATAAAAAGCTCAATAAGAAAATTGCATTACATTCAATTGCTGCATCATTGCTTCCTTTCATTGCCATCGGCTTGTTTTATCTTGTCGTCTCCTTTAGTAGAAAAGGACAGCCAACGGGTTCCTATTCTTATACTTTGGCAAGGCACACTTTGGTTTCAATATTCACAAGCCCCTTTAATTTTATTAAAAAGCTATATTATGGGATTCTTTTTTCCCTTCATTATATTCCTCTATATGTCGCCCCATTATTCTTTGTATTCTATATATCATTAGTTATGACACCTGAAAAGATAAAAGATCTTGTCTCAAGATTGGGAATCCTTACTTTTTCTATTGCATACCTGTTATTAGGAACTGTTTTTTTATATTCGAAAAAAAATCAACTCATGCCTTACTTGCCGAGTATATTTTCAATTGGTGCATTAACAAGTATATTCGACGCCTCACTATTAAGTAAGAGCCTGGCAGCTATACTTCTCACTTTTTTTACGGGATTGGGAGGGATTATAATCCTTACGAGGGTGATAGACTTTTTCTTTCCAACACGTTCAAAAAACACTCCCCCTACCAAAAAAGAAAGGAAAAGGAACAAAAAACAGGGGCATAGAGAAAAAAAGGCGGGCGATGAAAAGGGAAACGGAAGGATCGATTTCGGTGAGAAGTTCCTGTATCTCTGGGGCATTATCTACGTCGTACTCACAATACTCCTCTATTTAAGATATGATCGATACATTTACCCTCTTTCAATTGTAGCGATCTATATCGTAATAAGGTATTTGGCCACCATGAAGGAATCGAGAAAGACTTTCATACTTATATACCTACTATTTTTTATTATATATATCTATCCTTCAATGTCTCGCAACCTTCATTTAGATCTTCAGTGGGGAGCAGCGCAATCCTTGATTGCTGAGGGAATTTCCCCTAATGTAATACATGGAGGGTTGGGATTCAACAATTTTTATAGTCTGACTTACATTGATGAATTATATAAAGATATCAATGCAGGAAGACCAATTAATTGGCACAATCTTCATCCCTTCGCCGCCTTTTTTGTGACATCAAAGTCAGGATTAGAAAAAAGTCAAGAAGGTCTTCTTTTATATAGAAGCTTTTCCAAAGAAAGTTTCTTTGGCTTTTTAAAGCGAAAGATGTATATTTATAAAAGACAAGAGGGATATTCAAAGCCAATTTTCATATAGTCCATTTGAGATGGAATTTCCAGAACTATGTTCATATGTCATGAGCTTCATGGAAAGGACTTAGTATGATAATTACTTGGCAGTCTTTCCATTCGCAAAGGTGAGATCAAGGATTATTCATGAATGCCTTTTACTATTGATTGGAAGTATAGTAAAATAGTACTGCCGTGTTTATACATGTAATCGTTAAAAACATCTTGGGTGAAAATGGAATATCTTATTACAGGAGGCGCTGGTTTTGTCGGTGCCTCTCTTGCCCTTTTTCTGAAGGAGAAATATCCGGGTTCACGGATTATTGCCTTTGATAATCTCAAAAGACGAGGCAGCGAGCTAAATCTTTCTCGCCTAAGACATCAAGGGATTGCTTTTTTCCATGGCGATATAAGGAATAAAGAAGATCTGGAAGGCGTCGGAAAGGTACGTACCATTATTGAGTGTGCTGCGGAACCATCCGTCCTTTCAGGATATGACTCCTCTCCCGATTATCTTGTCAATACTAATCTCATAGGAACCTATAATTGTCTTGAATATGCCAGAAAATGCAAGGCCGATTTTATAGCCCTTTCCACCAGCCGCGTATATCCCTTTAGAACTATCAATGCATTAAATTTTCGTGAAACGGATACCAGATATGAATTGAGCAGTAACCAAGCTGTTCAGGGATGCAGTGAGGCAGGATTCTCCGAAGATTTCCCTCTGGAGGGGCCACGGTCTTTATATGGCTCCACAAAGCTTGCATCGGAGCTTTTGATTCGGGAATATGTTGATATGTATGATATTAAGGCGGTAATTAACCGCTGCGGGGTTATTTGCGGTCCATGGCAATTTGGAAAGGTAGATCAGGGATTCATTGTCTTGTGGGTCGCACGGCATTTTTGGAAGCAGGAATTGAGCTATATCGGATTCGGCGGTGAAGGGAAGCAGGTACGTGATATTTTACACATAAAGGACCTGTTTCGACTGATTGATTATGAGATCAAGCACATCGATAGGTTGAATGGAGAGATATTTAATGTAGGAGGCGGCAGGGAGATAAGCGTCTCCTTGAGAGAACTGACTGAATTGTGTGCACAATATACGGGAAATACCATCTCAATCAAAAAGATACGCAAAAATAGGCCTGCGGATGTGAGGATATATCTTACCGACAATACAAGGGTTACCACATCAACAGGATGGGTTCCAACCATACGGGTCGAAAAAATTATCGAAGAGATTACAGGGTGGATTTCATCTAACGCACATCAACTTGAGGGAATATTGACATGAAGGTTGTGTTGGTTACCGGTTCTGCAGGACTTATTGGAAGCGAAGCCGTCGAATTCTTCTCGGACAAATTCGACGTAATCATCGGCATAGACAATAACATGAGGGAGGAATTTTTCGGACCTGACGCCTCAACTGTATGGAACAGGAAGCGGCTGGAAAAGGGGATAAAAAATTACACGCACTACGGTGTGGATATTCGGGATGAAAAGGGCGTTGAGAAGATCTTTGCCGAGTACGCCTCCGATCTCAAGCTTATCATCCATACCGCCGCACAACCCAGTCATGACTGGGCAGCAAAAAATCCCTTCAAGGATTTTACGGTGAATGCCAACGGAACGCTCATGATGCTGGAAATGACCCGCAGGCATGCACCTGGCGCGGTTTTTATCTTTACCTCGACAAACAAGGTGTATGGTGACAGACCGAATTCATTGCCACTCGTGGAATTAGAAACCAGGTGGGAAATAGCAAAAGATCACCCTTACTATGAAAAGGGTATTGACGAGCATATGAGCATAGACCAGTCACTGCATTCACTCTTTGGAGCAAGTAAGGTGGCAGCCGACGTTTTGGTGCAGGAATACGGCAGGTATTTCGGCATGAAAACCGGGATCTTTCGGGGAGGGTGCCTGACAGGGCCCAGGCACAGCGGCACCCAATTACACGGATTCCTCAATTACCTTATGAAGTGCGCCATAACAGGTGAGCATTATACGGTTTTTGGATACAAGGGGAAGCAGGTGCGGGACAACATCCACAGTTATGATCTCGTCAACATGTTATGGCACTTCTATAAGGATCCCCGGCAAGGAGAGGTCTATAATGCCGGTGGAAGCCGACATTCATGCTGTTCAATGCTGGAGGCCATAGATATCTGCGAGAGGATTACCGGCAAGAAACTTGGATGGTCATATATTGATAAAAATCGTATCGGTGATCACATCTGGTGGATCAGCGATGTCTCGAAATTCAAGAGCCACTACCCTGATTGGGAATTTCGCTACGGCTTGGAGGACATACTCCAAGAGATCTTTGAAGGTATTACCGAAAGGATATGAAACTCTCCGTCGTGATACCAGCCCATAATGAAGACGCATGTATTGAAACGACTATTGACAATCTCGTTACGATTCTAAGAGCGGAATACATTGATTTCGAAATCCTGGCTATTAATGACAATAGTGTGGATCAGACAGAATCAATTCTTGAGAGGTGGAGCGCCATCCACCCGGAGGTTAGATACCTGAATAATTCCTATCACAAGGGCTTCGGTTTTGCAGTAAGGACCGGCCTTGAAAATTTCACAGGGGATGCCGTAGCAATCGTCATGGCAGATGGATCGGATGACCCGCATGATGTGGTAAAATTTTTCAGAAAATTGGAGGAGGGGTATGACTGCGTTTTTGGTTCCCGTTTTATGGAAGGAGGCAAGACATACGACTATCCCCAATTCAAACTGATCCTCAACCGGCTGTTCAATCTCTTCATTCGAATCCTTTTTGTCTTACGATATAACGATGTAACAAATGCCTTTAAGATGTATCGCCATGAGACCATTGCGGGCCTCAAGCCATTCTTAAGCCATCACTTTAATCTCACCGTTGAATTGCCTTTAAAGGCAATTACCCGCGGATATTCCTATGCAGTGCTGCCAAATTCATGGACCAATCGTAAAACAGGCGAATCGAAGCTGAAAATCAAAGAAATGGGAAGCAGGTATCTGTTTATTGTTTTGTACTGTCTTATTGAAAAATGGCTTTCTGTGGGGGACTATATGAAGGATAAGCAGAGGGCCATACCAGCAAAGAAAAATAAAACAAGTAAATAATGCCTACAATAAAAGAATCGCTGTCACCGCCTGCATGAAATCCCATCATTTCGATTACTGTTGTGTTGACTCAGCGTCTCATTACCAAGTGAACTGAACATAGCTCTACCACTTGGGGATTTATGCCTTTATCAGACATGTATTCCGCTGACGTGGAGGTTATTCGCCTTTTCGCAGTGTAGTCAGACACACATAAGCCTTTGATGAATCCTCGCTCCGTGCGGTTCTTCCCCGGGGGTATGTCATTGGATGCTGGTAGTGATGGGAAAGGTAAATCCCAATCTGTCGCTCAGCAGATTGGGATTTCCGTTGTTTTCCTGCGGTTAGATCCTGCTGACTTTTACTGCCTGAAGCCCTTTTTGGCCCTTCTGTACCTCAAAGGTAACCTTGTCGCCCTCGTTCAGGTCCTTGAAGCCGTCACCGGTGATACCTGAATAATGAACAAACACATCCTCGCCACTGGCCCTCTGAATGAAGCCAAACCCTTTTGATCCGTTAAACCATTTTACCGTACCGTTTTCCATTGAATAAAAATCCTTTCTTAACCGTCCGCCAATCCGCACATACCGGATTGAAACATACACATCCTGATATGATGTGCCTCTAAATAAAAAAATCGCAACCACAGTCTGAGCGAATCACCATGATTGCGATTATTCTTGTTCTGCTTCAGCGTCTTATACGATTGCCTTAGCGAAACAATCTCATAGCCCTGGATTTCAAAAGCTCAAAAACAGTGTTCTGTTATAATATAGAATACGATAACACAGATCGTATTAAATAGCAAGCAGGAATGGTAGCCCATGCTGATGTGTCCCCTGAGCCTTTGCCATCCGTCATGCCCGCACCTATGCCAACACCGGGCAACGTTCCTCCTGCACCTATGATCCATGATGTGCCGATACTTTGGCGACACATGTGAATAGTGCCCTTGCCTCCATGATCCCTGTGGCCCCTCATGCCATCACTCCTCCTGATCCAGTCGGGATGGCTAACGGCGACCCGGGCGAGGGACTGCCTGGTGGCGAAGACAATGGAGACTGTTGTTATGGTACCCTCATTGTTTTTTCAGGCCTCGGGTTGAGATACATCGAAACCTTGAGATTGGGTGCGCGGAGGTAATGCCGATCACTCTTTGTCACGGAGCGAGGGGGTATGGAAGACGATAGCTCTTAGAGGACTGAATGATACACTACTATGACCACAGCCGGAGCTTTGCAGTCCGGGGAACGCGAACGTATAATGATCCATGGTCATCTACTGCGGGATGGGTGCATATGACGGATGAACGTATCATTATATCCGCCTCCAGGAGGACGGATATCCCCGCCTTTTATAGCGACTGGCTGATCACGCAGCTCCATCGCGGTTTTGCCGAGGTCACCAATCCGTATAGTCACGCAGTCAATTCGGTGCCGTTATCCGCCGAATGCGTTCATTCGATCGTCCTGTGGTCAAAAAACTTCGCCCCGTTGTTAAAGAGAATCGATGCACTCACCGGGTATGAGCTTTTTTTCATGTTTACCATCAATGATTCCCGTTTCCTGGAGCCTCGTGTTCCTCCCCTGAGCGATCGATTTGAGCAATGTGATCTTATTCTGAAGCGGTTCGGCAAAGAGAGGCTCCTCATCAGATTCGACCCCATCGTGTATTGGAAGGAAGGCACCGGGATACGGAACAACTGCGCCTCATTTCAGACCATTCTTAAAAGGGTGGCCGGCGCAGGGATCACCCGAATGAAGACCTCCTTTATGGATACCCGGTACCGGAAACTTGCACGAAGAGGGGTCGACTTCATCGATCTGCCCGTCGGGCAGAAAATCGAAATCGCCGCCACCATGGGAGAGATCGCAGGCAGGTATGGGATAACGCTGGAGTTTTGCTGCAATGACTATCTATTCAAGGACACGTCCCTGCCGAATATCGAAAAATCCTGCTGCATCGACGGACGATACATGGCATGCATCGTGGGCAGGCCGACCATCTTCAAGAAGGACCCCTCACAACGGAAGGAGTGTCAGTGCACCTATTCAAGGGACATCGGCGACTATGCGCAGCAATGCCCGCACAGTTGTCTCTACTGCTATGCCAATCCACGTATTGACGGGGATCATCGGGAAAGAAAGCAGGCCGGATGGCCACTCGAAAGGCGACGGCCGGATGGCACCGTCTGAGCAAACAGACGGCAATGATTCCGTTGAAGGGTATTGAGCTGACAAAGGTCTCACGCCATGGCGGGGACCGGGCCACCCCCTCTCTATAAGACAAAAAGCCGAAGAATGCCGAAAAACTAATAAATACTGTCTTATTCCTTGATAAGAAATACAAGTTTTTTGCCACATATTTTTAAACTTGCGCATATCTGCCCTGGAGAAAAAAGGAGCTGTCCTCAAGTGGATGAAAAAGGCCTATACGAATTAAAAACAGATATAGCAAACCTGAAAAAATTACATGAACAACTTGGATCCCTCCACAGGCAGCAGACCGAAAAGGGCAACCAGGCCAAAACCAATGGATCCCTGACCGGGAAAGAGATCCCGGGCAAGATGCATGAGTATGCATCCATGTTCGCCGAGGGTATCCGTAACCTCACGGTAGAATTCTCTAAAAGGGCACAATCCATCGGAGACAAGATTGCTGCCTGCCTTGACGCCGCCTACTACAAGGAGTCGGAAATCGATCAAAGGATTATTGCACTGGAATCAAAAACCTCGCCCTATACACTCATTGATCAAACGGTCGCCGTTCTCGGGTTGGTTCGCGAGGCTCAAAAATATTCCCTTCTCACGGAGATTACCGAAGGGGACTACACGGACCTTCTCAACCTTTACAGAATTGCATTGAGAAACAACAACAGGACAACCCTTGCCTTTATCGAAGGCAGGCTTGAAAAGCTCACCCGTGAACCAGGCAGGAATCAAGAGGATGAGGTTGCCAAAAAGACCCTGATCAATCTGGTCGGACGATCGGTGGCAAAACGTTTGGATCCGAAGGTAAGGGAGTTGAGGGAGCATTTCGATGCCGTTATAAACGAACACGATTCTCTCATCAAGGACATGGATGGGGACATTAAAGGGCCGGAGGCAGCACCAGGACATTCATTTGAAACCTCGGGGGGAGAGCAATCCCCTCCATTGGAATTAATGGAGCAGCAACCAGGTCCACCTCAGGGGCCTTCGGATGCACAACAAGTCCCTCCATTGGCAAAAGAGAAAGAATCTGCAGGACCGCCATTGGAGCAAGCAGGGCAGCAAGAAATCCCTCCGCTGGAACCTACTGAAGCATCCGCAGACCTGCCTCTCGATCCGCTGGAACAACCATCGGGACTGCAGATGGAGACACCGGTGGAGACCCAGCCTCTCAACGTGGAAACGAGGAAAGATGAGAAGGATCACCAGGAGGTCCGGGTGGGATCCCCGGATGGCACAATGGCGGATCCGGAAGATCTATTGCTTCAGGCATGCTTGGATGCCCTTGATAAAAGGACTGGGCCACAAATACCTCCATTGGAGCAAGCGAGGGAACACCCGGAACCACTATCGGAACAAGCGGACCTTCCATTGGAGCCGCTGGAGGAGATCGAAGACCTGCCTCTCGATCCTCTGGAACAACCATCGGGACTGGAGATGGAGACACCGGCGGAAGCGGTTACGCCTGCCGCAGAAGCGATGAAGGATCGCAAGGATGCCCCGGAATCCCATACGGAGCTCCCGGATGAAACGATGGTGGACCCGGGAGATCTATTGCTCCAAGCGTGGACGGAGGCCCTTGATAAGAGGCCGGGGCCGGCGGCTGAAGGCCCGGAGCAGCAAGCGGATCCTTCGCGGGAAGAGACGCAGGAGCATGCAAGCCCTCCATTGGAGCACGTGGGACAACCAGAGAACCCTCCGGCGGAGCCGATGGAGCAACAGACAGACCTCCCATTGGAGCCCCTGGAGGAACACGCAGACCTGGCTTTGGAATCCCTGGAGCAACCATCGGGACCGATAATGGAGACCCCGGCGGAGACACCGCAATCACCCACCGAAGCGGTGGAAGATCAAAAGGATGCCCCGGAATCCCTGAAGAAATCCCCGGATGAAAACATAGAGGACCCGGGGAAGATGCTTATTCGTGCCTGGATGGAAACCCTGGAACATCAACCGGACGCTCCGCTGGAATCCCTGGAGGAACAGCCGGACCCGCCATCGGAACAAATCGGGGAGGGTGTGGACCTTCCGCTGGCATCCCCGGAGGAACAGCCGGAAATCCTAACCGAGCTCCAGGCGGAGACGCCGCAATCCTCCGCAGAAACAGGGGAAGAACAAAAGGATGCCTCTGAAGCCCCCATGGAATCATTGGATGAAAACACGGAGGATCTGGGAAAGATCCTGGTTCAGGAGTGGATGAAAAACCTTGAGCGCAAAACGGAGGCTCCACTGGAAGCACCGGAGGAACAAACGGAAGTCACCATGAAGGCATCGGACGAGACGCCTGAATACATTGAAGAAACTGCGACGGACCGAGAGGATGTCACCGAGCCCCCCATGGAATCATCGGATGAGAACGTGGAGGACCTGGGAAAGATGCTGGTTCAGGAGTGGATGAAGATCCTGGATCAAAAACCGGCAACTCCACGGACACTCCCTGAGGAACAGACGGAGAAGCCATCAGGAATCCCGGCAGACGAATTATCATTGGAGGAAGAGAAAACAGAAGGGACGGAATATACAACAGAACCCTTTCCGGAAGAAGAGTTGGAGACCATGGATGTGTCGGAGGCCCTGGAGCGAATATGCAGGATTGAAAGAACGGAGACCGTGGAGAAGTTGAAGCCGATGGATCTCACGGTTGCCTTGGAACGGATAGCCACCCTGGAAAAGTCATGGCCTCTGGAAAAGACACATGCCCGGCCCGCCAAAACCAAAACCAGGAAAAAGACCGCACCCAAAAAGAGGAAAAAATCACCCGCCAAAAAGGGGACGCGCAAAAAGGCCAAGAAATAATCTTGTCCCGCAGCGTTCCTTGCCGGCAAATCAAGAACGACTATTCCCAGCCGGCCTGCCGCGTTGATGTGAATCCCGTTATGGGGTAATATGAAAATTGTGCCTATGGTATTCCATATACGGGAAAAGGGGGCCGCATGATGAACCACGAACCCATGGTATTTACGAAACGATGATCGATATCCATGTGCTCATGATCGGGGTAGTGATATTTTTGGCCCGGATCTGTGACGTCTCCCTGGGGACGATCAGGACCATCGTGACGGTCCAGGGACGATCGATCCTGGCGTTTGTCTTCGGTTTTGTGGAGGTGATGATCTGGATAATGGTGGTGAGCGCCGTTGTGGCAAGCATCAAGGAGTCGCCCATCCTGGCCCTCTTCTATTCCCTGGGATTTTCCACGGGAAATGTGGCCGGGATCGCAATGGAGCGCAAGCTTGCCTTCGGGCTCATCGCCTTAAAGGTTATCACCAGGGACAGCGGGCAGGCAATTGCCGATCGCATCAGGAAATTGGGTCAGCCGGTAACCATATTCACCGGCCAGGGGAAGGATGGGACCGTGTATGAGCTCTATATCGTCTGCAGGCGCCGCAGGCTCAAACAGTTTCTCCAGGTCGTCAAGGAGGAGGATCCCAACGCCTTTTACATCACCGAGCACGCCAGGGAGGTGAGCAGGGTCATGAGGCCCCTGTACCAGCCGGCCACCGGATGGAGGGCCATCTTCAAGAAAAAATGACGGGGCTGCATGTTGTGAATAGCTATTACTAAAGCGAATCATTTGACTGAAACGTAGCATGTTTACATGAACGTCTTCAATTAATTATTTATTTTTACAGACTTTAATCCCTTTATGATGTAAGGATCACGGCGTTTAAGAAAAGGTGATCGGGTGCATGTTTCGAATCCGCCGGATATATGATGATGTGCTGCCTCTCAACACGCTGGCCATCGCCCGCGTGCAGGCCATACTGCGGAACCAGTTTCCCCTGCTCAAGGAAAGGGAGATCCAGAAGATCCCTGAGCGGCTGCGGAATCCCCTGAAATACCGCTTCCGGTCGATCCTGTTCGTTGCGGAAAACCACCGGGGGGACGTGGAGGGATTCGCCCTCCTGTCACACGACCCCGATCTCGCCTTCTGCTTCCTCGACTACGTCTCCACCAAGAAACAGATAACCGGCAGGGGGATCGGCGGCGCCCTTTACGAAAGGGTCAGGCAGGAGGCCCTCGCCCTGAAGTCGATCGGGATCTTTTTCGAATGCCTCCCCGATGATCCGCGATTGAGCCGAAACAATGAGGTCCTGAAGGCCAATGCCAAGCGTCTCAAGTTCTACGAACGGTATGGTGCACGGCCCATTGCAAATACCGCGTACGAGACGCCGGTTACCCCCGGGGATGACAACCCCCCCTATCTGGTGTTCGACGACCTCGGATCAGGCATTCCCCTCAGGCGTGACCACGCGCGCAGGATCGTGCGCTCGATCCTGGAGGGAAAATACGGGGAGATGTGCCCTGAGGAGTACGTTGATATGGTGGTCGAGTCATTCACGGACGACCCGGTCCGCCTGAGGGCACCGAAGTATCGTAAACGAGAGGCCCCGGTGACCATTGCCAGGGTCATCCCCCCTGACAAGCGGATCGCCCTGGTGATCAACGACAAGCATCACATACACCACATCCGGGAACGGGGGTACGTGGAATCCCCGGTCCGTATCACCGCGATCATGAAGGAGCTCGAAAAGACGAACCTCTTTCTCCTCGTTCCGCACAAGCACTTTGCAGAACGGTATATACGGGCGGTGCATGACCGCGGGTTCGTGGAGTACCTGAAAAGGGTATGTTCCCTGCTCAAGCCCGCCGAATCCATCTATCCCTACGTGTTCCCTATCCGCAATGCAGCCAGACCCCCACAGGACCTGCCTATACGCGCAGGGTACTACTGCATCGACACCTTCACCCCGCTCAACGGGAATGCATTCCTGGCGGCGAAGGGATCGGTGGATTGCGCACTCACCGCCGCATCCCTGCTCATACGGGGGCGACGATTGGCCTATGCACTGGTGAGGCCGCCGGGCCACCACGCGGAGCGGCGCGTGTTCGGGGGATTCTGCTACTTCAACTCGGGCGCCGTTGCCGCCCAGTACCTGAGCGCCTACGGAAGGGTTGCCATGCTGGATCTCGATTACCACCACGGAAACGGGCAGGAGGATATCTTCTACGAGCGTTCCGACGTGCTGACCATATCGATCCACGGCCACCCCCGCTTCGCCTATCCCTACTTCAGCGGATTCGAAACGGATAAGGGGTACGGGGAAGGCAGGGGGTTCAATGTCAACTTCCCGCTTCCCGAGCATGTCGATGGGAGGCGTTACACGGAGGTTCTGGAGCGTGCACTGAGGATCATTCGCTCGTTCAAGCCGGAATTTCTGGTGGTGACCCTGGGCCTGGACACGGCAAAGGGTGATCCCACCGGCACCTGGAGCCTGCAGGGAGGTGACTATGAATATAACGGCAGGATGCTCGGCTGGATGGATATCCCGACGGTGGTAATCCAGGAGGGTGGATACAACACGCGAACCCTGGGGGCCAACGCCCGCCGCTTCTTTACCGGACTCTGGGCAGGCGCCTACACCTGATCGCCGTCCTTTTTCATGAGGGCCTTCAACTCGGCGCTATCGATCTTTTCCCGCTCCAGGAGCAGCCGGGCGCCCTTCTGTAGGATATCCTTCTTTCCCCGCAGGATGGCGAGGGCCTTGTCGTATTCCGTTGAGATGATCCCCTTCACCTCGTTGTCGATCTCCCGGGCGGTGGCCTCGCTGTAATCCACGCGCTCGGGAAGACCGGCGGGAAGGAACTGGGCCCGCTTGTCATGGGCGAGATACACCTGTCCCAGGCTGCTGCTCATGCCGTACTCCTTGACCATGCTCTTGGCGATGTCCGTGGCCCTGGACAGATCATTGTGCGCCCCTGTGGAGATGTCCCCAAACACGATCTCCTCCGCTGCCCTGCCCCCGAGAAGGGTGGCGATCTTGTTGAGCAGTTCGGTCCTGCTCATGAGAAAGC
>JBLIRN010000061.1:0-16252 GCA_049472315.1 bacterium | reverse complement strand
GACTCTTCGAGGATCGCCTCAACCGGGCTTTGGTGGTTAACGGTCCGCGCCTCCACCCGTTCCGGTGGTAGCTGGATCCTCTCATTGTTCGCCGCCAAAAAGCCATCCAGATCGAATCGGTCCTTCCCGTCCTGGACGGTGAATGCACAGATCCTCCCGTCGTCCTCCCGTGCGAGGATGGAGGCGATCTCCAGGGCGAACGCACTGTTGGGTCCTCCGATGACCGGCACGAGGATCCGTTCGAACCGCTGCTGGCAGCAATTCTTCACGATCACAACGTTGCAGGGCGAGCGCTCGATGATGGGGTCCACGGTGCTCCCCAGTTTGAATCCATAGGTCCTGGTCTGACCGTGCCACCCCATGATGAGCATGTCCGTCTTCTTTTCCCTGATCGCGCTCACAATGCCCCGGGCAATGTTCCTGCAGTAGCGGATGGTGGTGCTGATGGGAAAGAGGAATATCAGGTAGAGCATGGCCTCGACGATTGCCTCCTTGCCCTCGAGCATGTACTCCTTCGCATCGGACAGGGGCAACTGTTCAGGCACCTCCACCATGTGCAGCAACTCGATCCGGGCATACTTCGCCTTACAGATCTTGTAGGTGGTGCGCACCAGTTCGAGCGAATTCCGCGGGTTGGCCACCGCCACCATCACCTTGTATCCTTCGCCCTCGGGCGCCTTCTCCTCCTCGAGCACCTGGATCTCCTCGGCGGTGGCCTTTGCATGGCCCTTTGCATAGAAATGGTATATGGCAATGCCCGCAATCGTCCAGGCAGGCGCAATGATCCAGGCAATCAGGCTCATGTGCACGAGCCATGCGGCGAGAATCACCTGGCATATGATGGCGATCACGGGAAACAGGGGGAAGAACGGCATCACGAACCCGTACTCAAGCTCATCGCTCATGTTGAACCTGATCTTTACCACGCAGAGATTCACCATGAAAAAGAGCAGGAGAAACATAATGCTCGCGCTCGATGCCACATCGATGGTGGGAAGCGCAGTGGCCACGAGGATCAATATGGCCCCGGTGATGGCCAGGGCCACCCAGGGGGTCTTTCGCTTGCGCGAGATACGGGCGAAAAAGCCGGGGAGCATGGAATCCCTCCCCAGGGCGAACGACGCCCGGGTTGCGGAATAGATCGTGGCATTCAATGCCGAAGTGGAGGCGAATATGACTGCAAGCGTGAGAAGCAGGTTTCCCATGGGCATCAATCGGGCTACTGCCTCTCCGAATCCCCTTTCCCTGAACTGTCCGATCCACTGCCAGGGGGCGCCGACCACCCCGGGGGACCCCGCCTTCACCGCCACCACTGTTGCGAAGGACACTGCCGCATAGGTCAGGGTGACCACGAACACCGAATAGATCATTGCCTTCGGCAGGTTCTTCTTAGGTTCGATCGCCTCATCCCCGGTCTGGGCGATCACCTCGTACCCCTCGAAGGCCACATAGGTGAATCCCATGGTGATGAGAAGCTTTGACCATCCGTGCGGAAGGAAGGGGGAGAAATTCTGCAACCGTGATGGATCCCGTATGGCCACCAGAATACCCACGGCGCCGATGACGAGAAGAATAATGGTCTGTCCCAGTGTGAAGAAGGCGCCGACCTTCCCGGTCTCCGACGCGCCCCGGTAATTGATGGCAAGAAAAAAGAAGGCGATGAGCACGCAAACGATCTTCTCGGTGACCGGAATGGAGAAGGGAACCCACCCCAGGAATCCGAGCACCTGCAGATAGCGCACCATGTAAATGGCGAAGGTGACCGCATAGAGGCTTCCTGCAACGGTCGAGGCGAACCATTCGAACCAGCCAGCAACAAAGCTGGTGCCCCTTCCGAACCCGATGCGTGCGTAATTGTAGGCGCCGCCCGCCCTGGGGATGGCGGAGCTCAGCTCCGCATAGGCCAGGGCCGTGAATATGGCGAGGACGCCATTGAGGGTAAAGGTGAGCATCGCCCCGCCGGGCCCGGACACGAAAATGGAATTGCCCAGGCCGAGAAACACTCCGGCCCCGATCATCATCCCCATCCCCATCATGGTGATGTGAAAGAGGGAAAGCTCGCGGGAGAGCTCCGAGGTTACCTGAATCTTCTCATCCATTGTTGATATCCTTCAGGATCTCCCGGGCGGAGCGGGGACTTTTTCGGTAAATTCGCTCAATCGTGCGCCTGCTCCAGAAGGTGATATAGGTGATAAATCCAAGTGCACACCCGATAAGAATCCATCCGATGAGCGCATCTCCTTCCATTGTCTCTCCTTTTAGCATATGAGATCCGAAAAGGGATACCAAATCCCGCTGCCGGTACCCTGCAATAACACAACGAAAATATAAAGGGGATTTGCGATCTTTTCAAGTCGCAAGGTCTCCTGAATTATTCGGCATACCACTGCCTTCCGTTCAATTCAGGGAGGACCGATTGACTCCCAATGCACACGGATAGTGGTGCAGTGCATTAACCGAACTAAAATGCATGACCGATGCTCAGATAAAACCGGCTGCCCGCCTCGTCCGGCTCCTTGTCAATGACCCGGGCGTAATCGACCCGAACGGGACCAAGGGGGGTGATCAGGCGAAGGCCCACCCCCGCCCCCTTCCTGGTGTCGTCTGCGTCAAATTCCTCCCGCGTCTTCCATACATTGCCGGCATCAAAGAATAAAACGCCCTTGATGCTGCGGTAGAGGGGATAGCGCAGTTCGAGGTTATACACCCACAACACCCTCCCGCCGAGGGGAAGGCCCGTTTCATCGTCGAGGGGGCCAAGCGAATCCTCCCTGAATCCCCTCACCGTGTTCCCTCCACCGGCAAAAAAGCGCTCCTGGATGGGTACCGTGGTGGTCTGGCCATAGACCCCGATATATCCCCCCCGTATGGCCAGGGCACCCACCAGTCTCGATGTGAGAGGATAAAAGGCCCTGCACTCCGCCTTGATTGTGTAGAAATCCTGGTCCCCCCCGATCCAGCTTCCCGCGAAATCCGTGGTGAGATTGGCGTACACCCCCTCACTGGGATCGAGGAAGTTGTCGCGGGAATCATAGATCAGCGTCGGACCGACGGCACTGATGGTGTGCTCGTGATATTTTTCAGGCACCTCCGCGGGATCGATAGTGATGTCCTCCAGACGGTTCAGGTCGATGTGATACGTAAGGCCGACACGCATCCGCCTCTTGAACGGCCTCCACAGGCCGAGACTGAGTCCCCTGCTGCGGGTATGGTATTCCCGCCGGTCCTCCGTGGCGGTATAGATGCTCCCTTCGCCCTCTACCTTGTGCCGGGGGATCAGGAGGGGGTCCTTGAAGGTAATTGTGTATTTGGAGGAACGCCCAATCTCCTCCACCACGCGGGTAGCCCCGCCGAGACCGGTAAGATCGGCCCTGAAGCTGCCGCTGATGGCCCTGCCCCACAGGTTGTCCTCCCTGATCTCCATGTATCCCCGGTACCCCACCCGGGAACTGAAACCGACCCCCAGGTTGACCCTTCCGGTCTCGGTCTCCTCCACCTCGATTACACAATCCACCACCTCCGCACCCTGATCGATCCCCTGCGGCTCCACACTCAGGCTGTTGAACAGCCCCAACTGGGAGAGCCTCTCTTGCGCATCCAGTATACTCTGGTAGCTAAAGGGATCGCCGGATCGTATGGGGGTGGCGAGTCGAATGACCTTATCCCGGGTCTTGAAGTTCCGCTCAATGCTTAGGCTTCCGAACCGCGCAGGGTTTCCTTCGCGTATCCGGTAGCGGATGTCTACCGTTCCCGTCTCCTCATCCCTTTTCACCTCGGATGATATGCGTGCATAGGGATACCCGTTATTGCCGTAAAAAATGGCCAGCCTCCTGCGGTCATCCTCAAATTCCCCAGGACGAAGCGGGGTCCCCTCCACCACCGTGAGCACCCCCCTCAGGGTCCGCTCCGAAAACGCCTCATTTCCCTCAAGGGAAAGATGCTCCGCCACGAGTCTGACCCCCTCCTCCACAATTACCCGCTTTTTGAGGCGCCGCCCCTTTCCCTCGGTCGTGGCGGTAATGCGGACATTGGGAAATCCCTCGGAGCGATAGAGTGTCTCCAATGCCTCCAGGTCCTTTTCGAAGGTCACCTCCTTGAAGGGGCGCCGCCGGAACAGCCAGAAGCCGCGCAGGGAGAGAAACTGCCTCCTCAGGCGCTTTGTCTTGAGGCGCTTGGCATGCACAAACACGACATCCGTGAGATAATGTCTCTTGCCTTCGTCAATGGAAAACACCACCTCCCGGTCACCCTTCGCGTCCGGATCGCCGATATCGAAGCCGACCTCCACATCGATAAAACCGCTGTCCCGATAAAGCTCCGTGACCCTTTCGGCGCTCTCTTCCGCCTCCAGACGGTCGAAGAAGCGGTTCTCGTAAAACGTCACCACCGCGAGTATCTCCTCGTGGGAAAAATGCCTGTTTCCGCTGATCCGCACCTCCACCTTCGGCCCCCGATATATGAAGATGTCAAGGTATACCCCGTTGTCCTCGATCCTCTCCTGGAATCGAATATCCGCCCTCAGGAATCCGGCCCTGACAAGCCGTTCCTCCAATATCTTGAGCCGCTCCTTGAACCGCCTTCGTTTAAATACCTGTCCCTTTTTCAATCCCAGGAGAAACTCGATGTTTGGCCCTTGACCAGGCCGGTCGTCAACAAAGGAGACATCCGCGATGCGCGTTCTCAGTCCCTTGTGGATATTGATGACCAGGACGCCGAGGTTATCCTCGGTCTCCTCCAACGCGTGCTCGACCCTTACCCTGTCATACCCTTCATCCTGGTAGACCCCTTCGATCCTCTTCACCACCTCCTCAACCCGGTCCGGCCGATACTCCTCACCGAGGCGTATGGGTATCACCCTCATAAGCTCCCTCTCGAATATGGGAAAATTCCCCTTGATGGTAATGCCGCTTATGAGCGTCTCCGCAAAACCGGGTGAAGGAAATGCCACCAGAAACACGAGGAACAGGAGGAAAGCCACCCCCAAAAAACGGGGGCCCCCGGCAGCGGTGTGCATCCCCTGCAACGTCCTTCGCTCAGAATGAAAAACCGATATTGATATCAATTGAATAGGTCCCCTGATCGTCCTGTGCCCCTATGAGGGTGAGATGGTCCGTGATGCTGTATTCCGCCTCTGCAATCTCGCGCTGCTCCTCACCCTTGAGGTGGGAGTATTTGATTTTCAACCGTTTGGAAAGGGTCTTTCCGACCGTGAGCTGCTCCACGCCCCCTCCCTCCTCCTGAAGTCTCAGATTGAGGATATCCAGCCTGAAAAGATCCTGGGGAAACATGTTGAGCCTGAGCATATCCAGCCCCGTATAGTAGGCGATATCCTCACCGATGACGTTCGTCAGGACACTGCTCGTGGTGCTGAGCATGAGGGAAAGGACGTCGCGCTCCTGTTCCCTTCCGGTCTCCTCTGTGGTCAGACCGAAAAACACCATGTTCAATATCTCCGGCTGGGAGAGATACGGGGTTGAGCTGAACTGGAGATTGGGTTTGCTCACCGGGCCGAAGACATTGATTCTGAGGCGGTGGCTGTTGATATCCTTTATGGCCACGGCGTTGATCGTCGGCTCGGCAAGCGCCGGGTTGTTCAGCGCTATGCGGCCCGAGGTGATGTCGAACCGCTGGCTCCCGATGATGATTTCACCCTCTTCGACCTTGATCTCCCCGTCCAGCCAGGGCTCGGTGAGGGTCCCCTTGACGGAAGGGGTGCCGGTAAGACTCGCCACATAAAACGGGCTTCGTACCCGGAAATCCTTACCCAGGTCCAATCCTACGTTGAGGTTGGTCCGGCTCACCCACTTGCCCCATTTCCTTCCCAGACCCCTCTGCAGGAGCCCGGCGATCTCCACATCCCTCTTCCGGGCAAGAAGAAACTGCAGTATATCGCGATAGGAGGTGTGTCGGGCCTCCTTAACCAGGATATCACCGCTGAGTATCCCTATGCCGGATTTGCCGACCCACTCGAGCTGTCCCTCCATGAAGCCCTTGTATGCGTCCCTCTTGTAAAGGTAAAGGTCTTCGATATGGGTGGTGACGTCGAACGAATCAACCTCTGTGCCACTGTAAACGACGACACCGCTGATCACGATACCTCCGCCGCCCCTCGTGTATCCGGTCAACTCTTTGATATACACGGATTGTTTCGTAAACCAGATGTCACCGTTGATGCTGTCGGCCCTGAAATTATACTCGGGCAGCGAAAAGCCACCCCCGGAGAGCAGTATCCTTCCGTCAAGCAATGGGCGGGAGGTGCTCCCGCTCGCGTGCATATCCAGCTCGGCCTTCCCGCTGAGGCCCCGTGCCGCCGGCACCTTGTCCTGGAAGACCTCCAGGGGCACCATGCCAGCGACCTTCAGGTCAAACCGGTCAGGCAGCAGCCAGGTCCCCTTCACATCGAGTGAACCCCGCTCCCCCTTGATCGACAGGCCGGGTATGGAAATCTCCCTGCCCTGAAGAACGAGCTCGTATCCCCCCACACCCTCAAAACGGCCGGCGGCCCCGGCAACAACGAGTTCACTGCCCTGGAAGATACCCGCAAGGGAGGAAATCCCCTCCCTCAACGTCCCTTGTATCTCAGACCTGCCGCTCATGGTCACCGAAAATTGGGGATTTTGATATATCCCCGTATTCGGGTCCGCAATGGGAAATCCCTCCCAAGAAGAGGAGAGGGTGAACGGGATCGCCCCTCGGAGGTCAAGCGAACACAGGGCACCACCCCAGGGATGGGTGAGGGACACCTGCAGGTCATCACCCCTGCGCTCGATCCTGCCTGTGACTGCCAGGTCCCCTTTTCCCATGTAGGAAAGCCCCTCCACATCAAAGTCACCCTCCATGTCCTTCCCTTTGCCTGAAACGGTGAGGGAGAGGATACCCTCCAGAGGAATGATGCGACCCTCTCGCCACTCGAGGGGCATGACGTGCCATGAGGAGACATGGGCCCGCATGGCAACCACATCATCTCCTCCCAGGGAAAGATCTGCCTCTATGACCCCTTCCTCCCTGCGTGCAAGAACATTCCGAAAGCTGAAGATGCCCGGACGAGTGGTGAATTCACCCTTCACCTCGCCCACCGGTTGACCCATAAGGGAGATCCCCTCCCCCCGGAATGAACCCTCCGAGGTAACCCGCGACCCGCGCACGTCCAATGTACCCTTTACGGACACCGTCCCCTGAAAGGGGAACCCGGGCCGGTAGGGGATCGCCCCGGCAATCTCGGCAAGGGGCACCGCATGCGCCGACCAGGTGCAGTGAACCTCAGGCCGCACCCGGGCATGGGCAAGGTCTATCGCACAGGTCCCGGCGATCCTCCCCCCGTCCAGGGAGCCCTGCACATCATCGAGGTGCACCCTCCCATTGAAATAGTCATATTTCAGGCCCACCATATCCGCCCTGAGGTGCCTGAAGGTCACCCCCTTACCCTGAAATTCCCCGGCAAACCGTGGCTGGTTAAGGTGCTCGTCCATGTTCCCGCTGAAGGTGCCCCGTCCCTTGACCGGAAATCCCCAGATCCTGGATGCGAGATTCCTTTCCCGTATCTCGCCGGTGTAACTGATCCGTACCTTCTTGGATCGCAGATCATACTCCCCCTCCGCCTGGATTCGGTTTTCCCCCACTGCAATGGAAAAATCCTTCAGGGCAAGCAGATTCCTCTGAGAGGTGAATCGGGTCTCAATCCCCGCCTTTTGGCCGGCAAGGGCATGGGCCGGGGCAAACGGGGCCTCCACCCTGAGCGTGCCCTCGCTCTCCACCTGCCTTTGGGGCCACGTGATCCGCCAGTCCATGCTTCCGGTCCATGAAAGATCGGTGCCCGGAAACAGGGAGTACCAGTTCTTCATGATGGAGGTGCTCGGAAGGCCTGTGACGTGGATGTCCACCGTTGCCGTATGTTTTTTCAGCTCGATGAGCGATGACACGGCAAGGTTACCCTCCCTCCAGATCCCTTCCATATCCTCGAATGTAACGATCCCGAGGTGGTATCCGAACCGTCCCCGTACATTGCTGAAATGGTAGTCTCTCCAGGAAAACCGGGGTGCGCTGAGGTCCCCCTCAACCTTCATCTGCCGCCACTTCCCCCCTATCTTCCCTGTGGAGGTCACCTTCCCCTCCATCTGCCGGAAGGGCTTGAGAAAGATGGCCAGCGTATCGCACAGGAGCACCCCATCGTATGCCCCATCGAACAGGATGCCCGGATGTCCCTTGGAAACCGCCCCCTTCCACCGCAGGTAACCCTCCTCGGGGAAGAGGATCTGCAGCGAATCTACGGTGATCCCCTCGCCGGTGAAGGAGCCATCGAGGCTTCCTGATTGCAGGTGGCGATATTGGCCCTTCCAGGTGCATTCCCCCTCATCGAACGCCATCCGGAGCGGAAAGGGACCCTTTGTGTCCAGTTTATTCGCTGAAAGGGAAAGGTGTCGAAGGGTCACGCTCCCCCTCTTATCGAGGAGATCCACGGCAAGCTCCTGCCCCTCCACATCGATCCCGCCCACGGTTACGCTCCACCCCCCTCCCCTTCCCTGTTGGCCCTGTTTCAGCATGGGCATGAGAACTGAATAATCACCGGTCCCTGCAAGGAGGGCCCTTCCCCTGAGCCCCTTGAGTGCAATGCGCCGTATGGCAACCACCCTTCTGAGGAGCAAAGCGGGATTGAATGATATATCCGCGCGCTCGGCAAGCACCCATAATGAAAGGTCTCCGGTTTCCTTGGACTCCACCCGCAGACCGGCTATGCGCAGCCGGAGGGGAATAAGGTCAAGCGACCATCGGTCCCACACGACATCGAGATAAACGTATGCAGCCAGGTATTCCCGTATTCTGCGCTCTCCATATCGCTCGAGCAGATCCTTCCCCCAGCGAAGGGCAAGGACGCAGAGGAGAATAACCAGCAGGACGATAATAATTGTCCGCCGACGTGCTATGTATCTTAGTACATTCATCGCTTCCCGCTTACTCGCTTATGCCTGTGCATTAAACTGATACCATAGCATAATGCAACGCCTTTTGCATTATGCTGTGTGCGGCACCGGCAATTCGATTGTGACATTGCATCAGAATTATGGTGGGCAGGCATATTTACGGAGCGATATAGGGAGGCTTTTTCTAAATTTTCTTGGCGAAGCGCAGCGTATAACATTGCGCATGTCCGAGCGAAGCGAGTTTGCGCAATGTAGCGTAGCGAGCCTTAGAAAATTAAAAAAGCCTTCCCGTTTAGCGGAGTAAATATGGCTGCCCACCTAGCGAAGTAAATATGTCTGCCCACGACACCCTTACAATTTAAATTGCCGGTGCGGTTTGGATGATTGCCTCTATGAAAGGGGGGAATGGAGGGCCCCGTTCCGGACGGTCCGGTGCGGCGATTCGTCAAGACATGAGGAAAGGACGATGAATCAGGCGATTCTTACCACCACCCTTCTCGTTCGGGGGCCGTCGAATTCACACAGATAGATGCCCTGCCACGTGCCGAGCACGAGTTCACCCCGGTCGATAATGATCGTTTCGGAGGCACCCAGGATACTCGTCTTTATATGGGCTGCGGAGTTCCCCTCCGCGTGCCGGTAGTCGTCCTCGAACGGCACGATCTTCTCCAGTTCCTTTTTGATGTCGGCAACCACATCAGGATCGGCATTCTCGTTGATGGTGACCGCAGCGGTGGTGTGAGGCACGTACACCACGCACGTGCCCTCCTTTGTAGCGGATTCCCTTACCACCGTGCGCACCTCACGGGTGATATCGATGAAATCGACGCGCGAGCGGGTCCTCACCTCAAATTGCTTTACCATAACACCGCCCTCCCGATAGAGAGAATATAATCATGAATGGATGTAAGGCTGCTACGGAAAAGGAAAGACAAGTGGTGCACCCCGGCCGGCCCCGGCAATCACCAGGTCAGGTCCCTCTCTTTCAGCCCCTTGACCAGGAGAAGGGGGACAACGAAGAGAAGACAGGTGCCGACCTCATTCAGATCGATGATCTCGCCGATGATCCTGATTGCCTCCTCAAGGGTTTCGTCGTCCTTCACCACGGAGAAGATGGTTTTGTTGTAGTCGGATGTCTTGAGACTCTTTCTAAGCCCGGCAAAAATGGGGATATCGTATGCCAGCTTGTGCCCCATACCCACGCTATCGATTATGGTGGCGCCGGAAATTCCCACCTCCACGAACGCCTCCAGGATCTCGTCCAGAAATTCCTCCTTGTTTAGTACCAATACGAGCAGCTTCATCTGCGACTCCTTGATAGGGCATGGTTCCCATTGTTGCCTGAGATTATAGCTTACCATAAAGTTTCAGTGCCGGTCAATGGCATTGAAAAACCTGTCCAAATGTACAGGTCTACCCCAAAATGGATGTCTCACCGGCCGGGTTTTCTCGAAATTCCCTATCATGCTTGACTTTTAGGTCAAACACAACATCTTGTATTTAATTTTAAATTTTCCTACTATATATCTTGACAAGATTTTTGGGGTGTGTTATATTCCTGAATAAAATTTGGGTACCCTTAATCATATAAACCTCAACCCAGTTAAGGGGGGGAATGAGATGCGGATCATCGCCATTGCCAACCAAAAGGGCGGTTGCGGAAAGACGACAACCGCAATAAACCTTTCGGCCTGCATCGCCAAGACCGGCAAGAAGGTCTTGCTGATCGATGTTGATCCGCAGGCCCACGCAACACTCGGCTTAGGCATAAAGCCCGGTGATTTCGATTACAGTCTCTACGACATCCTCACCAGTTTCAGCGGTGACCTTCAGGCGATAAAGGAGAGTATCCTGAACATCTCTCCGAACCTTTTTTTGATTCCCTCGGAGGTGATCCTGAGCGCCGCGGAACAGAACCTCTCCCAGGCCAAGGAGAGGGAATACCGACTTTCCCGCGCCATTGAACCAATCGCCAACGACTATGACTTCATCATCCTGGACTGTCCTCCCAGTGTGGGCCTTCTTACCTTCAATGCCCTTCTGGCATGCAAGGAGGCCATCATCCCCATAGAATCCAGTTTCTTCTCCCTTCACGGGCTGGGAAAGCTCATGGAAACCATCAACATCATCAACCGCAAATGCGGGCACCGTATAGAGGTAAACGCCCTCCCCACCATCTTTGACCGTCGCACCCGTATATCCGAAGAGGTGATCACGGAGATCAAACGGTGTTTCCAGGACCATCACTTCAAGACCTTCATACGGGTAAACGTAAAGCTGAAGGAGGCGGCAAGCTACGGCCAGGCGATCACCGAATACTGCCAGAAGTGCACCGGATTCGCTGACTACATGGAGCTCAGCAAGGAGATCCTGGACATGGAGGCAACGCGCGCGGAGCACGCAGCCATGAAGCCGGATGCCAGACCTCCCAAGAGACTTGATTCCGGTATCCTTTTTAGCGTATACTCACCAGAGGCGTCCAGTGTGTACCTGGCTGCTGATTTTAACGAGTGGAAACCGGAACGGGAGCCCCTCTTTGATATCGAAGGAAACGGGATATGGCAGCGCATCGTGAATTTGAGACCCGGACGATATCAGTATAAATTTGTAGTAGATGGCAAATGGATCAAGGACCCGGTGAATCCCAGACAGCTCAACGGGCCCTTTGGCGAAAACTCCATTTGCGAGGTAGAGCCTTAAGCATTCGCATATCGAATCGAGATTATGGAGAAAAAAAGGAAGTTGGGAAGAAGTTTGGAAGAGGTCGCCGATTTCTGGCTTACGTCTACTCCTATTTCCCATGAGTCGGATTCCGCAGGGGAGTCCCTTCTCCGCAATGCCCCGGGCGCAGGCCATGGTTTTACCGCCAAGACCATTTCTATCCTTTACCCTGAGTCCCTGAAGGTCAAAGGGCTTCTTCTCACCAACTTCGCCCTCGAGCTGGCAAAACAAGGATACGGCTCCTGCATACTGGATTACGAGCCGCACGATTCACCCGTTCGGGTGATCATGGACAGCCTGTTTCAGAGCTTTTCAAAGGGAGATGACAGCGAGGAACCCTCCCCCTTCCACCGGGTGCTGAAACTCTATGGATTGCCCGGCATACATCTTTTTTCGCGATCCGAAGAGTCCCTTTCCCATACCCCTGTGCCGAACATCACTGATGACCTTTTTACGCAACTGGCCGGCAGCAACCTGCTGGAATCGATCATACTGCCTCATCACCCGGACAGCCTCGAAATGCTCTCGATGATGGAATCCCTTCCCCCCATCATCCTCTTGGTATCCAGACCCCGAAGGGATTCGCTGCTGGT
The DNA here is from genome assembly GCA_049472315.1 of bacterium. Lineage (GTDB taxonomy): Bacteria > SZUA-182 > SZUA-182 > DTGQ01 > JAFGSM01 > JBLIRM01. The sequence goes on along the minus strand of JBLIRN010000061.1, from coordinate 4,020 downwards.
GGCGTATGCCTATATAAAAACCATTGCTGCAAAAAATCCTCAGGCCCAGGTGTGGATGATCATGGATGAGGTCAAGGACCGTGACGTAGCGGTCAAGGCGTTTACCTGTTTGAATCAAGCCGCCATGCGCAATCTGTCGCCCACATGCCTTCCGCTCAAATTCCTGGGATCGATCATCCATGACCAGGCCCTCGGCATTTCCCTGGCCACCCATTACCCGCTGGTGCTCTCGGAGCAACACTCGGTGGCACGGGACAGCATCATCCGAATTACCTCTAATTTTATTAAAACCATAGAGAATCCCGATTGAGCCCATGCCAAGGCTTTTGAAACCGATCACTATCACGGATCACCGGTTCCTGATCAAGACCTTCTCACAGTGTCTTGATGAATGGGAGGACTGGAATGTCCTCGACCAGGAGTTGGGAAGCCCCCAGCGGGGAACCATCGACATCCTGGCGGCAGACACGGAGCAGCGTCCCTACCTCGTCACCATCGGGTACATCAACATCGAGGAGGGGCTGATTCGATGCCTCACCGGGTATCGCTGGTTCAAGGAAAACCTGACCATCCTCAGGAGGGTGTTCTCCCGGCAGGAGATCAATTTCGATCTCCCCGTCAAGCTCGTTCTGATCGCCGAACAGGTCATCCCCGAGGCATCACGACTGGCGCAGGATATCTCAAAGGTGCCCATCAGTATCTTTCGCTACACCTGCTTCGGACAGAAGGACGACCCGCTGATTCACCTGGAACAACTGGACGGGCAACCCATCCCTCCGACGGGAAAGGGCCAGGCAAAGACTGAAGACGCGCCGGTCGAGAACAAGGGTTTGAATATCGACGAGATAAAGAGGCGGCTCAAGATCGAGCTCGCGGATTTGAGTGAAAAGGAGATTGAGGAGTTTCTGAATCTGGATCTGCCATAACTGGTGAGGCGCACACCCTCGCCCATTCCTTCATCCTCTCTTAAAATCATAAACTTATCGAATCAGGCCCCGAAGCATAGCCCCATAGCTTTATTGATTTGTGGCCGGCAATGGTATATCATACTTCTCTCTTTTTCAGGGTCACCAAGGGAACAGGATGTCTGCGAATATAAACAAGGAATGCGACATAACCATCGAGAGCCTCTCCTTCGGGGGGATGGGGCTCGGCCGGGTCAACGGACAGGTGGTCTTCGTCTCCCACACCGCGCCCGGCGACAGGGTGAGGACCAGGATCGTCGCCCAGGAGACGGATTATCTGGTGGGAACCCTGGAGGAGATCATCGAACCCTCCCCCCTTCGCATCGAGCCTCCCTGTCCCCACTTCGGTGTATGCGGGGGGTGTCATTGGCAGCACCTCGATTACGAAGGCCAGCTCAGGCAGAAGGAATTGCTCCTGCAGGATGCGTTCACCAGGATCGGCCATCTGGACGCGGGCAGCGTCAAACCCTGCATCCCCTCCCCCTCCCAGTTCCATTACCGGCACCGGATGCAGTTCAACATCAATCATAAGGAGAGGACGCCGCACATCGGCCTCTACATGAGAAAGACCCACAACCTGGTGGATATCCGGGAATGCGTCATCGCCCACCACGCGATCAATACGATCCTTGACAAGGCATGGGAATGGGTGAACGAGACCGACGACAAGCACCTGCACGGACTGGATGTCACGGTTGACGTGGCCGGAGAAACGGCCCTGGTGGTGCTTCGCTACATCAAGGGCTCCCTGGAGGAGAAGCAAAGGGATTTCCTGGCACTCCAGCGTATCTGCCCCCAGATCAAGGGAGGGCTCATCCGGATCGAGACCTACAAGAAACCTGCAGCCGGCGCAGTGGGTGAGCAGAACATCGAGCTTGTGTACGATAACGTGGTCTATACAATAGGGCCTGAGACCTTCATCCAGGTCAATCTGAAGGGAAACGAGATCCTCATTGCCCATGTGGTGGCTGCCATGCCCCCGGAAACCGAAAAGGTCCTTGAGCTTCATTGCGGCATGGGAAACTTCAGCATACCCATCTCCCGGCACACCCAGTCGCTTTTCGGCATCGAAAGCAATCCCGAACCCTACCGCTACGCCCTGATCAACGCCCACAACAACCGCAGACCGAATTGCCACTTCCTTAAGAAAAGCGATGTACGGGGGATACGACAGCTCATCAATTCCGGGATCGATTTTTCGGTGATGGTGATGGACCCCCCCCGGTCGGGATGCAAGGAGATCCTCGACTCCATCCCCAGCCTGGGACCCCGGCGTATCATCTACGTGTCCTGCAATCCCTCCACCCTGGCCCGCGATGTGTCCGTACTGGTGAAGGAGCAGGGCTACCAGGTCGACTCCGTCCAGCCGATCGATATGTTTCCCCAGACATACCATGTGGAGAGCGTCACCGTGCTCTCCAAGACGTAATGAGCACATGCAATCGTTCAACGGAAAATCTCAATAGCGCGTCTCATCCCCCTTGTGGTGAGCGTTGCAGCGGGGTGCCGCCATGCCCGAAAAACCGACCCTCTTTCTCATAGACGGTAATTCATATCTCTACCGGGCCTACTACGCCCTCCCCCACCTGTCGAATTCCGCGGGACTGCCCACCAACGCCGTCCTGGGATTCACCAACATGCTCATCAAGGTGCTGCGTGAGGACCAGCCCGACTTCTTCGGCGTGGTGTTCGATGTGAAGGGCCCCACCTTCAGGGAGGAGGCATTCAAGGAGTACAAGATCCACCGGCCCAAGACCCCTCCGGACCTGCTGGTGCAGATCCCCTATATCAAGAAGATCATCCAGGCCTTCGGCATCCCCACCCTGGAGCTGCAGGGATACGAGGCGGACGATGTCCTGGGCACCCTGAGCAGACGCGGGGAGAAGGAATTCAGGGTGTTCATCATCACCGGTGACAAGGACGCCTTCCAGCTCATCTCCGATTCCGTGTCCGTGCTGCGCGAAATCAAGGATCGGACCATCTATGACGCAGACAAGGTGATGGAGCGATACGGGGTGGAGCCCTCGCAGATACCCGACCTCATGGCCCTCATGGGGGACAAGATCGACAACATCCCCGGGGTCCCCGGCATCGGGGAAAAGCGGGCGACGGCGCTCATCAAGGAGTACGGCACCCTGGAGAACCTGCTGGACAAGGTGGACACCGTCACCTCCCCGGCGCTCCAGCGCGCCCTGAAGGAACACCGGGAACAGGCCGTCCTCAGCAAGATGCTCGCCACCATCCAGACCGACAGCCCGATAGAGGTGGACTGGGCGAGCCTCAAGGTGGGGGAGCCGGATGACGCCACCCTGATGGAGATCTTCAAGGAGATGGAGTTCTCCGGCCTTATGAAGCAGTTCGCCCCTGCAGGCACGCTCTCCGAAAAGACCTATACGGTGATCCTGGACAAGGGGGAATTCGACGCCCTGTGCGGCCGTCTTCGCGCCGTACCCGCGTTCGCCGTTGATCTGGAGACCACCGACCAGCGCCCCATGTGGGCGCAGATCGTGGGCATCTCCCTTTCCTTCGAGGAACACCGCGCGTTTTACATCCCCATCCGCCACCGCTACATAGGCTGCCCGGACCAGTTGGAGCCCGACTACGTGCTCGGCGCGCTGAAACCGATCCTCGAGGACCCTGCAATCGCAAAGTACGGCCAGAACATCAAGTATGACATCATCTGCCTGGAACAGGCCGGGATTCACCTGCAGGGCCTGGGATTCGATACCATGGTGGCCTCATACGTGCTCAACCCGACCAAGCACAACCACAACCTCACCCAGATCTCCCTGGAGTACCTGGGGCACAAGCCAATCTCCTACGAGGAAGTGGCGGGCAAGGGGAAGCAGGCAAAGCGATTCGACGAGGTTCACGTTGATCAGGCGGGTGAGTATAGCAGCGAGGATGCGGACCTGGCATTTCTTTTGACCAACCGGCTGAAACCGCTGATCGAGCACGAGGGGCTCGCCGAGCTCTTCTACAAACTGGAGATCCCCCTGGTGCCCATCCTCGCGGCCATGGAGCGGACAGGGGTGCGGATCGACACCGGCCTGCT